>JAHQVJ010000043.1 GCA_019634415.1 Myxococcales bacterium | reverse complement strand
CTCAGCGACTCGGCGAGTTCGACCTCGGTGACCTGAAGGTGATGCTGGGCGACCTGCTCGAGCCAGCCCAGATCCGCGCCATCGTCAAGCGCCGCGACGTCGACGGGGACGCCCTGGCCCTCGAAGCTGACGTCGTTGCCGTCACGCCAGTCTCCGATGGCGATGCCGTAGACCCATCCGTTCGGCAGCTCCCGATTCACACCGTCCGAGAACGCGCCCATCGAGGGCTCTCCCACGATGGTGACCCCTGGCTGGGCGCGCATCGCCAAGGTGAACACCTCGGCCGCGCTGGCGGTGAAGGTGTCGGTGAGCACGGCCACGGGACCATCGAAGGCACAGGCGTCCACCGGATCCGTCGTGAGGGTCATCGTGTCGTGGAAGGTCCAGATCGCCTCCGCTCGCCCGCCATCCATCAGGGCGGTTCTCGCCGTTGCACACTCCGAGTCGGCGACAGCGGTGTCGCCGCGACGGTAGGCCACCATCGCGCGCACGAGGTGGCCACGTGCGCGCATCCGCTCGGGAACGCCGCTGAGGTTGGCCACTGCACGCCGAGCCGTCGAGAGATCTCCCCTCCGCTGCGCGATGCCTCCCAGGACCACGCTCAGCTGCACGCGCTCGGCGTGGGAGAGGGGAGTGCCGCTGGCGAGCAGCGTCTCGATCACGGCTGCGGCGCTGCGACTGTCGACACCGGCGAGGAGCTCCACGGTGGTGAGCACGGCGTGGGTTCCACGCCACTCGGCCTCGACGAAGGTGTAGGCACGGGTCGCGGCCAGCAGCAGGTGCCGGGGATGGCGGGGAACACGCTCGATCTTCCGCCGGAGGGTGTAGATCGCGGTCTGCACGGTGTGGGTGGCGGTGTCGGCTCGGAGCCCACACACCTCTTCGAGTAGCTCCCCCACGGGCACCGCGCGAGGACGCTGCGCTGCCAGGTAGGCCAGCAGCTGTGCTTCGCGTCTGGTGAGGGGCACCTCGACGCCATCTCGCACCACCATCCTTCGCTTCGGATCGGCGTGCCCCACGTCGAGGATCAGTCGTCCTTGTGCCGTGCTCGTTGGGGTGGGGCGTGCCACGCGACCTCCGTACCTCTCTCCTAGAGGTGTGCGCGAAGCTCCGGTCGCGAAGGTCGGTGTCGTGACGTGATCAGACTCGTGCCGGCTCCTCCGCCACTGTACCGATTGCTGCGAGCTTCGCTCGCAGCTGATCAGGGCCGTCGTGAGGCCGGCAACGTGGCTAGCCACGCAGCGGAGGCCGAGCTGATGGCCTCGGGTTGGTCCTCCTGGACGAAGTGCTTGCCCTTGCCGATGGAGACGACCGTCGTGTTCTCGAAGGTCGACTCGATGTACTTCACCTCGTCTCGTCTGATCAGGAGACCGGGCTTCGCAGCCAGCACCAGCTTCGGCACCTCGGTGCTCGCCAGCCAGGGTGCGTAGGCGTCCATGAGGGCGGTGCCCTGGTCGGGGCTCGTCGTGCGGCCCTTCTTCGGCATCTGGCTCGGTCCGGCGGCCAACAGGACGCGTGCTCGCACCTCGGGATCTGCCCACGCTTGCTCGTACTCGGCTTGCTCCGCCTCGGACAGGTCGCGGACGGTCATGGCGGGCAGCATGGTCTGCATGCCCATGTTCTTCTCAACGATCAGTCGGTAGGCCATCTTCTCGTTCTTCCGCAGGGTGGAGAACGCTGCCTTCATCCGGAAGGACGCCGCCTTGTAGAAGTCCTCTCCGTTTCGGATCACGGCCTCCACGAGGATGAGCCCGCGAACATCCTCTTCGTGCTCGCTGGCCCAGTGCAGGCCCAGCACGCTGCCCAGATCCGACACCCCGAGAACCACCGGCTCCTGGAAGTCCATGGCCTCCATGAAGGCCTCGAAGTGCCTCGCCAGTGTGCCGGGATCGTAGGTGATGGAATCGTCCTTGTCGGACCGCCCATACCCGAGGATGTCTGGCACGATCACGCGGTGGGTCGCGGCCAGCTCGGGGATCACGCCTCGCCACAGGTAGCTCTGCACGGGCAGGCCGTGTAGCAGCACCAAGGGGGGGCCCTCTCCAGACGACACGTAGTGCCACTGGTGGCCCTCGACCTCGATGAAGTGGCTCCGTGCGACCAGCTCCTCCGGAACAGGTCCCTGCCAGGCGAGGGGCTCCGCGGCGGCGTGCGTCGCGAACAGCAACGACGTGGCGAGAGCAAGGAACAGGCTGCGCATTCGTGCCTCCGAGGGCGGGTGGTGCCCCGAAGGTACGGCGATGCGGCTGGTTCGAATAGTGGGATAATTGTCGAGTTAGAGTTGCAGATTATGCAACATTGACTGGCTACGGAGGGTGCATGAGGCTGCAGAGCCTTCGTGACCTGGAGATCTTCAAGCACGCCGTCGACGGGGGCAGCTTGAGGTCTGCAGCACGGGCCCTGAACCTGTCGCCTGCGGTGGTCAGCCGCCGAATCGCCAGCCTCGAGGAGTCCCTGGAGGCCACGTTGCTGCTGCGCTCCACCCGGTCGCTGCAGGTCACCCCGCGGGGGGAGCTGTTCTATCGCCGCTGCGTGGCGATCCTGAACCAGGTGCGCGATGCCGAGGGCGAGCTGTCGCCGACCCCGGAGGCGCTCGAGGGGGCACTGCGCGTGGGTCTGCCGACCGCCTCGGCCTATCCAGGCTTCTTGCGAGCGCTCGGGACTTTTCTCGACGGCAACCCCGCGTTGGAGCTCGAGCTGTATCTGACCGATCAGCTGACGGATCCCAGAGGCGCGGGGCTGGACGTGGTGATCCGGCCCGGCCCCCAGCCAGACAGCACGCTGATGTCTCGACGTCTGGGCACGGTGCAGATGCAGATGTTGGCTGCGCCTGCCTACCTGGCGGCGTGGGGGGAGCCGGCCACGCCCGAGGACCTGTTGAATCATCGCTGTCTGCGCTTTCGTGCGGCTCGGCAGCAAGACGTGTGGAGACTCGTCTCCGCCGAGGGGGTGGAGCGCGACGTGCGGGTGGGGGGCAACTTCTTCTGCGACAACAGTGCAGCGCTGGGGCAGGCCTTGTATGCGGGCTTGGGCATTGGTTTTCGGGAGGCCGCAGAAGCCAGGCAGGCCATCGCGTCCGACAGGTTGGTGGCGGTGTTGCCCGACTATCGCCCCCCGGAGTTCGGCATCCATGCGGTCTATCCGCGCGAGAACAGCGGCTCGCGATCGCTGGCCGCCTTCCTCGACCTGGTCTCGGACGCCGTCCGAGCTCCGGTGTACCCTTGAAGCCCTGTGCCCCTGCGGAGCATCGCTCACCGGCGCGATCGCTTCGGCCAACCAGCGACGCTACGCTCCCGCTCGGAGGTTCCATGCACGTCGTGAACGCTGGCGCAGCCGCCATTCCCGCCCTCGGCCTCGGTACCTGGCAGGCGAAGGGCGACGCCTGCCAGCGGGCCTGTGAGCACGCCCTGAGCGTGGGCTATCGCCACATCGACACTGCCCAGCTCTACCGCACGGAGACCCCCGTCGGCGAGGCCCTGCGGCAGTCGCCGGTGCCGCGCGACGAGGTCTTCGTGACCACCAAGGTCTGGCGAGACGTGCTCGAGCCCATGGCCGCCACCACCTCCATCGAGAACAGCCTGCGCGCGCTGGGCACCCACATCGATCTGCTGCTCGTCCACTGGCCCGATCCCGCTGTGCCGCTTCAGGCCACGCTGGACGCCATGGCCCGCTTCGTGGACCGCGGGGAGGTGCGACACCTGGGCGTCAGCAACTTCCCGAGCGCGCTGGTGCGCCGTGCTGCAGCCCACGCCCCCATCGTGTGCAACCAGGTGGAGTACCACCCCTACCTCGCCCAGACCGCCGTGCTGCAGACCTGCCGCGAGCTCGGCATCGCCGTCGCGGCCTACTGCCCCCTCGCGCAGGGCCAGGTCGTGGACGATCCGGTGCTCACCGAGATCGGGCAGACCCACGGCAAGACCGCCGCCCAGGTCGCGCTGGCCTGGCTCGTCCAGCAGCCCGGCGTCGTGGCGCTGCCCAAGTCGACGAACCCAGGACGCATCGAGCAGAACGCCGATCTCGGCGGCATGGTGCTGTCGCCCGAGCAGATGGAGCGGATCGGCACCCTGGCCCGGGGCCTGCGCCTGGTGGATCCGCCGCGCTTCGCCATTCCCTGGGACGCTTAGGTTGGCTCCCCGTCCAGGGCTCTCTGGCAGTAGTGACGCACGTCCTCGTCGGGATCCTCGAGCCCCGCCATCAGCGCAGCTCGCACGCGCGGATCGGCATCCTCGTGATCGGCGCCCGGCAGCGCGAAGGCCGCCCGGCGACGCACCAGGGGCTCGGGGTCGTGCATCGCCGCGAGCACGTGGTCCAGCGCGTCGTCGTGGGTGTGCTGCCACTCGTCCGCCACCCGCACCATGATCACCCGCGTCTCCGGTCGGGGATGCCGCAGCAGCGCCTCGTAGACGGGTGGCCGCGCGCCGATGTCGCGCAGCGCCGCCACCAGGTACCACTCGTCCACGCCGCCGAGGGGCTGCCGCGCCCGCTGCACCAAGGCCGGCACCGCCGACGGATCGCCCACCCGGGCCAAGGCCACCAGCACGGCGGAGCGCAGCGCTCCGTCCAGGCGCGCCACCAAGGCCTCGGTACCGTGCCGCAGCCGTCCCAGGGCGTCCACGATGGCCGCGGAGAGGTCCACGTCGATGCTCGCCTCCAGGGCCCGCACCAACGCTGGCCCCGCGCTCGTCGCCCCGCGCAGCCCCAGCGCCACCACCGCCGCCCGTCGCACCGCGCTCACCTCGTCGTCGAGCACGCCGCACAGCGCCTCGTCGAGGGTGGGCGCCGCTGTCGGCAGCCGCCCCGCCGCTCGGCACGCCGCTGCTCGCACGGGCCAGCTCGGATCCGACAGCGCCGAGGTGAGCAGCTCTGCCGTTCCCTCGACCTGTAGCGCCACGAGCACCTGCACCGCGTAGGCCCGCGCGCCCGGGTGCTCGGCCGTCACCGCGGACCGCACCGCTGCCACGTCCTTGCCCTCGAGCGCCGCCACGACGTCGTGTGGGCTCACGTCTCCTCCTCGTCGCCGCGCTGTAGCGAGGGCGGCCCGTGCTGCGCGAAGAAGTCCGCGATCGCCGCCTGCATGTTGCGCACGGGACTGTCGGCGTCCATCGGATCCAGCGCCCGATCCCACAGCAGATCGAGGGCCACGATGCCTTCGTCGTGTGGATCGTCGGGGCCGCCGTACCACCACGACACCTCCACGCTCACCGGGCCCGCCACCGGCACCATCAAGATCTGGGCGCCCGTCTCGTGCACCTCGTTGAGCCCCGGCAGCAGCCGCGACACGCGCCCCTCCTCGAGCTCCGTGCGGCCGATCTCTCCCGTGATCAGCAGCTGATCCGTCACCTCCACGTGCTCCAGCGGCTCGAACAGCCCGTCCCGGAACGAGGCCTTGGCGTCCCGCTCCCGCAGGATCAGGGTGATCCGGCCCACGGGGCCGTCCGGTGCGCTGAGCGTCGCCACGATGCGTGCTGGGCCCGAGGGGGTCGCGATGGTGAAGACAAAGCCCTGCTCGGCGCATCCGATGTGGAGACGCCCCAGGAACACGTGCAGGGAGCCGAGGGCATGGGACATGTCGTGGGGGACTCCGTCAGTGCTCGTGACCTTCCGGCGCACTGCCTACCACCGCTCGCACCGCCAGGCCGCCCGAAGGACGTCGCAAGACGCCCTCGGTGACCACCAGCGGCACCCGCAGCTGAGCCGTGAGCGACCAACGCTCCGCCAGGTTCACCACTGCCCCCGCTGTGGTGGCCACCTCGCCGAAGTCGGGCGCTGCGCCCTCGGGTGCGCTCGGCATCTGGCGCACCCCCGACAGACCCAGGAAGGGCACGGTGACGCCGACGCGTCGCGCACCCCGCAGATCCACTCGCAGGAATGGACCCTGCCGGATCCGATCCCAGCCCTGGTACACCGGCACCCGCACGATCCCCCCAAGGCTCGCCAGCCAGGTGGAGCCGGCCACCACGTCTGCCGCCATCCACGGATCCACGCTCGCCGTGGACAGGGGCGTGAACGCCAAGCCCCCGCCGATGCCGCCCGTGGGGATCGACAGCCCCGGCTGCACGCGCACCATCAGGTTCGGCTCGCTCACTGGGATCCACATCGCAGCCACCGTGGCGTCTCGCGGATCGAAGCTGCCGTCGGAGTGCCGCTGCACGCCCACCCAGGCCACCGCCGATGCCCGATGCGACCAGGGCACCTCCACGCCCACCAGGGCCTGGCTCTCGATGCCCGTGGCCATCGACCCCACCCATACGCCGGTCTGCACGGCCACCTGGCCGGGCTCCATGGGTGCGTCGAACTCGGACCTCCCGACCGGGAGGCTGCTATCCGCTCAACTCGTTCATTGGGCCAGCGCGGTCTGGCTCGACAGGAAGAAGAGGGAAAGAGCTAGGGACATGAGGTTGCCAAGCGTCGGGTGGGTCCGTCGCCACTTAGCGTGTGCCCCAGCAAGAACAGTTCCCCTTTCGTATCTTCGGTGATCATGACGTGAAAATAGTCACCGCCCCGTCGCTCGAAGCCGTCGAACAGCTCGCCCACGGAGCAGGCCCCATCGTCGTCGAGGTCGATCCACAGCCAGATGGCCTCGGTGCCCTCGTCGGACTCCACCGACGATCCATAGGGGAGGGGAACCCCGTCGGCGTAGCTCACGCCTGGGCGCAGGCCGTCGAGCAGCACCAGCGACTGATCCTGCAGCGAGGGAGCCACGTGGGTCCAGCGAATGCGGGCCACCTCGTCGGGCACGTCGCTCACGGCATCGTCGGTGGCGAGCACCTCGCGGGCCTCGTCGGTGCCGTAGATCACCATGGAGGTGAACGTGCCCTGGCTCAGGGTGTAGGGGAAGGAGGCCCAGGCCACCGGGTTGCGGAAGTCGAAGAACTCGAAGGTGTAGGTGCCGGCGGGGCGCGTGGCCCAAGCCGTCATGGGCCAGGTCTCCTTGAAGGGCAGGTCCACCAGCGCGGGGTTGCCGGGGTTGCCGTCGCCCAGCATGTCCTGTCCGCCGAGCTGGGCAGCCGCATGGGCCACCCGCAGCCG
>JAHQVJ010000005.1 GCA_019634415.1 Myxococcales bacterium | reverse complement strand
TTCCGTCGTCCCAGTCCGAGGGCACGAAGTGCGGCACGACGATTCGTGACCTGACGGGACCGCTGCCGTCGCCCTGGCAGAGCAAGAGGGGGGGACACGGAGGCGGCGATGCCGTTGGGCTCCTTCACGGCGGCATGGCTCGAGGGTGAACCGCGCGCGGTGGCACTGCTGCACGATGGCTTTCGCCGACCCGAGGATCGGGCGCGGGCCGTCCGGACGGCAGCCGCCCGGCGAATCGCGCCTCAGGTGCTCGACACGCTGCAGGCCACCACCGAGCAGCAGCGAGCCCACCGGGAGGCGCTGGCCGCTGGCGGAGCGGCCGTGGTGGTCACCGGGCAGCAGGCGGGGCTGTTCGGTGGCCCGCTGTACACCCTGTACAAGGCAGCAGCCGCCATCGTGGACGCTGCAGCGCTCGCCGAGCAGACGGGCGTGCCCTGCGTGCCCCTGTTCTGGCTGCAGAACGAGGATCACGACTTCGACGAGATCGCCGCCTCCCACGTGCCCGCGGGCTCGGAGCTGCACACCCTGCGCGTGGCGGGAGACGGCGGCGATCGCCGCAGATCCGTGGCGGCGGTGCAGTGGTCGGAGGGGGTGGGGGAGGCGCTCGACGGCTTGCAGTCCCTGCTCACGGGCCAGCCCGGCGCCGCCGACGTGATGGCGCTGCTGCGCAGGACGTACCAGCCCGCAGCCAGCCCCGCAGACTCGCTGCGCGACTGGATCGAGGCGCTCTTCGCCGAGCATGGCCTGCTGGTGGTGGACCCCTCGCTGCCGCCCGTGGTGGAGGCCGCCGCCTCGCTGCACGCCAGCGCCATCGAGCACGCCGAGGCCTGGGCGCGCGCCTTGGGGGCACGCACCCAGCAGCTGAAGGCCGCCGGCTTCCGGGTGCAGGTGCACGTGCGCCCCGACTCCCCGCTGTCGTTCGTGCATCCCCACGGGCGCGGCGGCCCTCGCTTTCGGGTGGAGCGTCGGGGCGCACCCGAGGGCCACTGGCAGCTGTGCGGCACCCGCGACACCGTGCCCGACGACGTGGTGCGGGCAGGACCCCACAGCACCTCGGCGCTGCTGCGCCCCCTGCTGCAGGACACGCTCCTGCCCACCGCCGCCTACGTGGGTGGCCCGGGCGAGATCGCCTACTTCGCGCAGCTCCCGCCGCTGTACGAGGCCGCCGGGGTGCCCATGCCGCTGGTGGTGCCGCGCGCCCGCTTTCGCGTGGTGGATGCCGGCACCGATCGATTGCTACAGCAGCTCGGGCTCGTGGCCGACGATCTCGCCGGTCCCCGCGACGCGCTGGTGGCACGCCTCGCGCGGCCGGTGTCGGACGCACCGGATCCCGAGGCACTGCGGGCCGCCCTCACCCCCCTCGAGGAGGCGCTGGCACGGTTCGCGCCCCACGCCGAGGCAATGGATCCGGGGCTGGCCAAGGCCGCGCGCAAGACCGAGGCCACGGCCCGCGACGCCGTGGGCAAGCTCGTGGAGCGCTACCGCCGCACCCTCGGCCAGCGCGACGCCACGGCCATGGAGCGCCTGGAGCGCGTCATGGTGCGCCTGCAGCCCGGTGGGAGCCCCCAGGAGCGGGTGCACGGCTGGCCGTGGTACGGGGCACGGTACGGTGTGGGCTGCTTCGTACGAGCCGTGATCGACGCCGTCGTGCCCTTCGACGGAGCGATGCAGGAGCTGCGTGTGCCCACCCCTGGAGCTGTATGAGCACCGACCTGTTGGTCATCGGGCCGCACCCCGACGACGCGGAGCTGTCGTGCGGGGGGCTGCTGGCGCTGGCCAGCGACCGCGGGCAGCGCACCGCGATCGTGGACCTCACCCGGGGGGAGGCGGCCACCAACGGCACCGTCTCGCAGCGCGCGGTGGAGGCTCAGGCGGCAGCGGAGGTGCTCGGCGTGTCGGAGCGTCGCACGCTGCGTCTGCCCGACACCCGCCTCGATGGCCGCGATCCGGAGCACGTCGACGCAGTGGTGGAGGTGATCCGGCAGCTGCGACCGTCGCTGCTGCTGGGGCCCATGCCCCTGGCCCGTCATCCCGATCACGTCCAGGCTGCCGAGATCGTGATGCGTGCCCACTTCCTCGCGGGTCTCGTGAAGCACAGGCCGGATCTCGGCGCTCCCCACCGCGCGGGGCGGCTGGTGCGCTATGCCCAGCGGGTGGATGCCGCAGCCAGCTTCGTGGTGGACGTGTCCTCGGTGTACGACCGCAAGGAGGCGTCGCTTGCGGCCTACGCCTCGCAGTTCGCCGCTGGCGCGCCCACGGTGCTCAACCATCCCCTGGGCCTCGCCGCCTTCGCCGCCCGCGACCTGTACTGGGGAGCCAGCATCGGCGTCACCTACGGCGAGCCCTACGTGCTCCAGGGCCCCGTGCCCCTGTCGGACCCCGTGCAGGGGCTCGCGGGGCCTTCTCCGGTGCTGGTGCCCCCCACATGAAACTGCGCATCGGGATCGCTTGCTACCCCACCTTCGGCGGTAGCGGTGTGGTGGCCACGGAGATCGGGCTGGGCATGGCGCGGCGTGGTCACTGCGTGCACTTCATCTGCACCGACGTGCCGCGCCGCCTGGACCGGCGGGTCGACAACATCTTCTTTCACCAGGTGCGGGCGCGCGACTACCCCGTGTTCCCCGGGGTGCCCTACTCGTTGGCGCTGGCCAGTGCGATGGCGTCGGTGGCCACCCACGAGGGGCTGGACGTGCTGCACGCCCACTACGCCGTGCCCCACGCCACGAGCGCCTGGATGGCCAAGGAGGTGCTGGGCAACGGGCTGTCGGTGGTCACCACGCTGCACGGCACCGACATCACCTTGGTGGGCAGCGACGAGAGCTACCTGCCCATCACGCGCCACAGCATCGTGCACAGCAACGCCGTGACCGCGCCGTCTCAGGATCTGGCCGAGCAGACCTTCTGCCGCTTCGACATCGATCGGGAGCAGACCCCCATCGACGTGATCCCGAACTTCGTGGACACCGAGCTGTACCGTCCCCTCGCCGGCCCCGAGCGGCCGCGGCTGTGCCACCTCTTCGGGCCGGCCGCAGAGCGGGCGCCGGTGCTCGTGCACGTGTCCAACTTCCGGCCGGTGAAGCGGGTTCCGCAGGTGGTGGACATCTTCGCTGCCGTCGCCCGGGAGCTCGACGCCTACCTGCTGCTGGTGGGGGACGGCCCCGAGCGGGGGCGGGTGGAAGGGCAGCTGCGGCAAGCCGGTCTGTGGGAGCGCGCACGGCTGCTGGGCAACCAGGAGCACCTCGCCGACGTGCTGCGCGAGTGCTCGCTGTTCCTGCTGCCCAGCGAGATGGAGAGCTTCGGCTTGGCGGCGCTGGAGGCGCTGTCGTGCGGCGTGCCCGTGGTGGCCAGCCGCGTGGGAGGGCTGCCCGAGGTGGTGCGCCACGAGCAGACGGGGATCCTGGTTCAGTCCGGCGACGTGGCGACCATGGCGGCGCAGACCGTGGCACTGCTGAAGGATCCGGAGCGCCTGGTGCGCATGGGGGTCGAGGCCCGTGCCGACGTGCTGGCGCGGTTCCGAGCGGGCCCCACCCTCGATCGCTACGAGGCCCTGTACGCACGCACCGTGCGCGACACCCACGCGTAACCGCACCCGCACTCGCATTGGGCCGACGGGCGGGGCAGGGAGGCCCCGATGGCCTGGATACTGTGGATGATGGCCTGCACGGGCCGAGGCGACGCGGGTCTGCCGCCCGTGCCCCCACCCGACGTCGCTGCGATCCCTTCGCCGCAGTGCCTGGTGGAGGGGTCGCGACGGGTTGCTGCGGCCCCCCTGGGCTGCGCTACGTCCGAACCAGCTCGATGGCGTAGACTGGCAGGCCGCGGACCTTGAACTTGCGCTGGTAGTTCGTCTCGATGTCGTCGGGCCAGGGAGCAGGCAGCGTGTTCACGTCTTCGCTGCGACCCGTCACCCGTAGCGGCAGGGCAGGGGCGGGCTCTCCCTCGGGTCCCGTGTCGATGAGGGCTGCAGCGCGGGCCACGTTGGGCTCGAAGTCGCTCTTCAGGCGAAAGGGTGCTCCTGGACGGAGGAATCTGGCGACGTCCTCCAAGAACCACCGGCTGATCAGGCGGTTCTTCTCGTGGCGCTCCTTCGGCCAGGGATCCGGGTGGTTGACGTACAGCGCGGCGAGGCTTCCGGGCTCGAACAGGTCGTCGAGGAAGGCTGCGTGGTAGCGCGCGATGCGGGCGTTCGTGACCCCTGCATGGCGGATCTTCTTGCCGCACAGAACCGTGCGCTTGTAGCGCAGCTCGATGCCGAGCACGTTGGCCTGCGGCAGCCGCTGGGCGAGCTCCGCCAGGAAGAAGCCGTTTCCGCTGCCGATCTCCACGTGGAGATCGGCGTCGCGACCGAAGCAGGCTCCCCACTGGCCCCGCTGTCGCCACGCCTGGTCCGCCGTGAGCAGCTCCGGTCCGAAGGTGCGGTGCTCCGTCACGTACGGGTTGGCGTCGGGATGCCGGTAGTCCTCGGGCATCCGGTCGTCGAAGCGGGGGCGAGTGCCGTCGTCGGGCGTCTGTCCGCTAGGGCGTTGAGGCGTTGGCCTTCCAGGCGCTCCCATCCTCGTAGATCTCCTTCTTCCAGACCGGGAGACGCTCCTTGAGCGCCTCGATGGCATAGCGAGAGGCCTCGTAGCACTGCACACGATGGGGCGTGCCCACGGCGATCACCACCGACGGCTCTCCGATTCGAACTTCGCCCGTCCGGTGCACCATGGCCACCCGACACCCAGGCCAGCGCTCCGTCATCTCCTGCCCGATCTGCTCGAGCACCGGCACCGCCATCTCGGCGTAGGCCTCGTAGGCCAGGTGCACCACGCGCTGACGCACGCCGTCCTGATCGGGGAAGTCCTCGCGGCCCACCCCCTCGAACACCAGGATGGCGCCCAGGGAGGGGTGGCTCACACGAGCGCGCACCTGCGCCACGTCGATGGGGCCGTCCACGATGGCGAACATCAGCCACCTCCGATGGGGGGGAGAAAGGAGATCTCGTCGCCGTCCTCGGGGATCTCGTCGCCCTGGGCGTAGGTCAGGTTGCGCGCATAGGCCACGGGCAGGGTGCCCTGTGGAGTGGGGGGGAACAGTCGGTGGTAGAGGTCCACCAGACGCTCGCCGGGCTCGATCTGCACCAGCTCTTCTTCGACTCCCTTCTGCTCTCGCAGGGACGCGAAGTACCTGACCCGCACCGTCGCCATGGCGCCTCCGGCCCGATTGTATCGAGGCGTGCACCGGGTCGGCTTGCTGGATGGGCTCGTCTGATCCAAGATGGCCCGGGGTACTGGAGGCGTCGTGGTTCGCTTCGGCACCATGGTGTGCCTGCTGGGGGCGTGCAACGAGTTCGGCTTCGACGGCATCGATCCCGAGGGCACGCCCGATCGCACCGTGCTGGTCGAGCAGACCTTCGTGCAGCAGCCCCTGCCGCGGGTGGATCTGCTCTTCGTGGTGGACGACACCGCATCGATGACGCAGGAGCAGGCAGCGCTGGCGACTCACTTCGCGCTGCTGGCCGATGGCCTCGACGCTGCAGGTGTGGCCTGGCAGATGGGAGCCGTCACCACGTCGATGGGCGGTGAGGACGCGGGGGTGCTCCACGGCCAACCCTGGATCGTGACCCCGGGCACGCCGCAGCGTGACGACGCCTTTGCCCAGGCCATCCAGGTGGGCACCGAAGGGACCGACGAGGAGGCGGGCTTCGCCGCCGCAGCCGAGGCCCTCGCCCTGGCGGGCCCGCGCGAGCCCAACGCAGGGTTTCGCCGTCCAGATGCGGCCCTGCACGTGGTCGTGGTGAGCGACGCCGACGATCAGAGCGACGCGTGGTTCGACACCGATCCCGTCGGCGCCTTCCTCGACGTGCTCGCTGCCGAGGAGGCGGCCGCCGGGCTGCCGGTCCGGGTGTCGGCCGTGGTGGGCCCCACGCCGTCGGGGTGCACCAGCATCACCGGCACCGCACAGCCCGCCGAGCGCTACGCGGAGGTCGTCCGGCAGACGGGCGGGGCGCTGATGTCCATCTGCGCGGCCAACTTCCAGCCGCTGCTCGCCGACATCGGGGCGGCATCCCTGCAGTATCCGTCCGCCTTCGCGCTGCGGGAGCGCCCCGAGCCCGGCTCGGTGGAGGTGGTTGTCGATGGTGCGCCCGAGCCCGATGGCTGGTCGGTGGACGTCGAGGCTCGACAGCTCGTGTTCGACGAGCCTCCCGCGCCCGATACCTTCATCGCCGTGTCGTACCTCGTCCGTGTGGAGGGCTGACATGCTTCCTCTGCTCATCACCGTCTTCGACCTGTCGGCCAGCGATCACGGGCTCGTCTCCGCGGGCGACACGGCCCAGTGGGAGTGGGCCGATCCCGGTGTCGGGCCCGTGGGGCTGGGGCATGCGTGGGGGACGAACCCTGACGGACCCACGCTGCACGACACGGTGGACACGCTGGAGGTCCCGCTGCCGAGCCTCGTGGGGCTGGATCGGCCGGTGGTCAAGGTGCGCCACTTCTACGACCTGGGGCTCGGCGACGTCGGCCGGGTGGAGGTCGACGACGGATCCGGCTGGACCATGCTGCAGCCGCTGTCCGGAACGCCCGATCCGGCGGGCTTCGTGGGTGCGAGCAACGGCTACGTCGAGCACGCCTTCGATCTGTCCGGGCTGGGCTCGGACCCGGGCTTTCGCTTCGTGTTCCAGGCCGACACGCTGCTCGCGGGCGATGGCTGGTACGTGCAGCGCCTCGAGCTGTGGGACGGCGACGTGGTGGGCCCCGAGGTCACCGGGCTGGTGATCCCCGAGGACACCCAAGACCTCGTGGGGCCGTATCCGCTGAGCGTCGCCGCCACCGATGACGTGGGTGTGACCGAGGTGACGCTGCGGTGGAGCACCGAGGGCGGCCCGCTGGTCGAGGTGCCCATGGTGCCGGGCAGCGGCGCCGAGTGGCGCGCCGCCATCCCCGCACAATCGAAGAACACGGTGGTGAGCTGGTCGGTCCTCGCCAGCGACGGCACGCACCACACGCTGTGGCCGGAGGTGGACGACACCTTCCGGGTGTACCTGGCCGCTCCCACGAACGTCGCGGGGCCGGACGGGCCGCATCAGGTGGCGCAGTCCGCCTTGCTCGACTGGACCGAGCCCGACAGCCCCGAGGAGGTCACCCACTACCAGGTGTTCCAGGCCGGCGTGGTGAGCACGATGCTGGTCTCCGCACCACCCGCGACGGTCACGCTGCTGCCCGGTGCCGAGCAGACCTTCTCCGTGGCCGCGGTGTACGGCAAGCTGGGGCCAGGGGACCGCTCCGAGCCCGTCACGATGGACGTGGAGGTGCCGCAGCTGCTGTCGATGATCCCGAGCCGGGCCCACCAGGGAGAGAGCGTGTACGTGCGCCTGGAGGGGCAGTCACTGTACCTGCAGCAGGGGCGCACGCGGCTGAACCTGGGTCCGGGGATCTCGGTGGCTTCCCTCGACGTGTACAACGCCCACGCGGCTGTGGCGCGCATCGACGTGGGAGCCAATGCCGCCACGGGCTCCCGCGACGTCGAGGTCGACGGTACGCGAGCGCCCTTCGAGTTCTCGAACCGCTTCGAGGTGCTGCCGGGCGACCAGGCGCCGAGCATCGTCGAGGTGACGCCGGCCAGCGTGACCCAGGGCCAGCAGGTGGAGATCTCAGTGGTGTCCACCGTGGACTTCGCTGCGGCCCCCACGATCTCCACGGGTGACGATCTGCTGGTGTCCGGACGGATCCAGGCCCTGGGAGAGCGTGCTTCCTTCGGGCTCGCCGCCTCCAGCACTGCGCGGGTGGGCACGCACAGCCTGGTGCTCGACGACGGTCGCCGTCGGCTCGTGGTGGACGTGGAGGTCACCGAGTTCAAGGTGCCGCCGCGCAGCTCCTGTGCCACGGTCCCGGGTCCTGCGGGCGTCCTGTCGTGGTTGCTGGTGGCGTTGCTCCTGCGAGGTCGAGAAACCGATGACGGGGACGTGGCGTAGATCCGGCTGACTGCCCTCGGTCGATCGATACGGCAGACCCAACCCGGAGCATCACATGCGACTTCTACTCGGCGCTCTCTTGCTCGTCGCGGCCTGCGGCACGACGTCTTCCTCCACCTCGAGCCTCGCCACCGCCAAGGGCACCGTGCAGGCCCCAGCGCTCGAAGACGGCCAGAAGGAAGCAGTGTTCGCCGGGGGATGCTTCTGGTGCATGGAGAAGCCCTTCGACAAGATCGACGGCGTGCTCTCCACCACCAGCGGCTACACCGGCGGGCCCGAGGAGGCGCCCACCTACGAGCAGGTCTCCGGTCATCGCACCGGCCACTACGAGGCCATCCGCATCGTCTACGACCCTGCGAAGGTGGACTACGCGCGGCTGCTCGAGGTCTTCTGGCACAACGTGGACCCCACTCAAGCCAACGGCCAGTTCTGTGACCGTGGCGAGCAGTACCGCACGGGGATCTTCACCTCCGACGCAGAGGAGAAGGCCCTGGCGCAGACGAGCAAGGAGACGGCTGCCTCGGAGCTGGGCACGTCCATCGTGACGGAGATCCTGCCTGCCGCACCGTTCTGGGTGGCCGAGGAGTACCACCAGGACTTCTACAAGAAGCAGCCCAGCCACTACCAGCGCTACCGACTGGGGTGTGGCAGGGATGCCCGCTTGCAGCAGCTGTGGGGCGACAAGGCCGGCCACTGAAGCGTGGGGGGCAGCCCCCCAGAGTGGCTCCTACATGGGCTCCAGGGCACCCTGATCGGGCGCTCCCGTCAGGGGCCGCCCGATGAGATCAGGTCGATCGTTCACACCCGCCGGGCACGCCTCCCACGACGCCGAGGGCGGCGAGGACAGTGTGTCCAGGTCGTAGTTCGGTGATGGCGTGAAGGGGCAGCTCGCGTACACCACACCTCCGGCCGGGGCCACGAACAGGTTGGTGGTGTTGTTGAGTGCGGGAGCGACGTCGGTGACCAGCGCGCCTCCGACGGAAGGGGGAGGAGCGTTGAAGCAAGTGCGGGTCACCGAGGAGCCAGGCAGGACCTCGATGCCCGACAGGTTCAGCTGCTCGATGCTCTGTGAGAAGTTGCCCGAGGCCGTGCCTGCCCAGCGGATGGCCGGCCCGTTGTTCTCGGCCAGGGTGCTGGACAGAAAGGACGTGGTGTTCCCCGTGCCCGACGCGATCACCGTGGGTGGATTGAACGTCGGACCCTGACTGATCCCGTTGCAGAAGAACAAGCTGTTCGTGACCTCGGTGCTCACACCCGGGCCGAGCCCCAAGGCGGCTGCCTCCGTGGCCATCACTCCGCTGTTTCGGGAGAAGGTCACCTGGTCGATGGTGACGGAGCCAGACGAGCTCACCGTCATGGCCGTGCCGCGATTGCCCTCGACGTGGCTGCAGTAGCTCATCGGAAAGACGTCGGTGCAGGTGGTGTCGGCGCTGTAGGACACGACATCCAGGTCTCGGAGAGCCACCCCTCCGCCGCTGCCCGATGCGAGGTTGGCCAGGAAGTCCACGTTCACCATCGTCAGGGACGACGGGTCGATGGGGCTGCGCTCTCCCGACACGAACAGTCCCCCACCGAAGGCGGCCTGGTTGTGCTCGAAGGGGCTGTCCGTGATGGTCACTGCGAGACTGGTGGCGTCGTCTTGATCGATGAACGCGCCACCGCCCACCTGGTTCGGCTGGGTGACCGCGTTGTCCTCGAAGGTGGTGCCGGAGACGCCCACCGTGGGCACGGATTGCACGAACAACCCTCCGCCAGACGCACCCGCCGCGTTGTCGACGAACTCGGACCCCATATCGACGAGCACTGCGTCCGACTCAACCACGAAGGCCCCGGCCCCCGACAGGGTGGAGAGGTTGCCTGCCAGCTGGGTTCCCCGCAGCAGGAACGTGTCGACCGACTTGGCGAAGATGGCACCCCCACTGTCGAGGGACGTGTTTCCCCACAGCGTGCTGTTCGAGACCGTGAGGTCGCCCACCTCGGACTCCAGCACGGAGATCGCCCCGCCGATGCCCGTGGCGAAGTTGCCTTCCATGTGCACGGTGTCGAACGTCCAGTCTCGTACGGGATCGATCAGGGAGATCCCACCGCCGACGTTCCCCGCGGAGTTGGTGAGGAACTCTGCCTGGAGCACCGTGATTCCAGTGGGGGACAGCTCGATGGTGCTCTTGGTCGCAGAGATCGCGCCCCCGTCTCGGGCACTGTTGGAGTGAAAGGCCGTCGTTCCAGCCACACCCGGTCCGAAGGTCAGCATGCGATCATTGCGATCGTCCACCACGCGAATCGCGCCTCCCTGCCCAGCCGAGCCTCCGCTCGCTATGGCCGAGTTGTCGTGGAACCACACCCCGTCGTCCATCACGGGATTGAGGTCGATCTGGCATTGGTCCGAGAAGATCGCGCCACCGTCGGCGGCGGAATTCAGGGCGAACTCGGCCTCCACGACAGTCAGCGTGCCGAAGTCACAGTAGATGGCACCGCCGAACTCTGTGGCGGTGTTGGAGGCGAAGATGGCTCCGTGGGAGTTGGGCCAGCTGCCGTTGGTGGAGCCGGGCATGATCACCGCACTGACGAAATCCTCCAGGAAGATGGCCCCGCCGCGCTGAGCGCTACCGTTGGCCAGGTAGGCGCCATCGAGGGTGACCGTGGAGGAGCTCAGCCCCAAGATGCCGCCGACCGTGATCCCTGTGGAGGGCTGGGTCTGTCCACTGCCGTTGATCAGGCTGATGTTGATGAACGTGACGTTCGCGCCGGTGAAGGTGGCCACTCGGCCGTTGTTTTCGGCGTCGATGACCACGCCGGTCACTGTGGCACTGGCGGCACACGAGGCGTCAGCGCCCATGAAGGTGAGGTTCTTGTGGATGTTGCCGAGGTTCTCCTTGTAGGTGCCTGGTTGGATTGCGATGGTGTCGGTGGTCGCGGCGGCAGCTACGGCCGCCGCGATGGTGGTGTGGTCGCAGGACGCGTGTGGTCCGACCGTCTCCTGTCCGAAGGCCAGACTCGTCAGCGTGTACAGCAGCATGGAACCTCCCTGCCGATTGGGGGGAGTCCAACCTAGAGGTCGTTCGACGAGGGCGAGGCTCATGTGGAGTGGTCGTGCAATGTGCACAGTGCTGGGCCCAGTGGCTACCGCATCGTGCTCGATCGCGCGGCACGATCGTGCAATATGCACGAGGAGGATCACTTCCGACGGTGGGTCCCCGCATCGACGACGAGGGGGAGGCTCGAAGGTTGGGCTCGCTGCGCTCGGTGGTACCCTGTCTGCCGACGACAGGGGGGCCTATGCTTCGCGTCTTCTCCGCGACCGTTCTACTTCTGACCACCGGCTGTGTTCCCGGCTCCGCGCCCGACGGGGATCCCGACGGCACCGGCGATCCCACCCAGCAGCCCACGGGCAACCCAACCGGTCCCACCGGGACGGGCCCAGGCACCGGCACCAACGGACAGCCGCCCACCTGGTACCAAGACATCGCACCACTCGTGGCCGATCGCTGCGGGGCCTGCCACGTCACCGGCGGGATCGGGCCCTTCTCCATCGAGACCTACGACGAAGCCCTGACCTGGGGCTTCGCCATGGACGACGCCATCACGAGCGGCCGCATGCCGCCCGTGCACATCAGCGAAGACGACTGCGCCATGCCCGCCCCCATCAAGGACGACGTGCGGCTGTCGGACGACGAGAAGGCCATGTTCAGTGCCTGGGTGGCTGCCGACATGCCCGAGGGCGACCCCGACAACGCCGCCCCCGCGCCGCTGCGGGTGGCGGGAGATCTGCAGGACGTGGACAGCGAGCTGCAGCTGCAGGAAGCCTTCGAGATCGACGGCGATCGCGACATCTATCAGTGCTTCCGCGTGCCGCTGCAGCTCGAGCAGGACGTGTGGCTGACGGGGCTCCAGGTAATCCCCGACAACGAGGCCGTGGTGCACCACGTGCTCGTGTGGAACGATCCGGAGGATCAGTCCGCCGATCAGGCGGGGGCGGACGGTAGCTACGAGTGTACGGGCTTCCCCGACATCTTCCCCACGGAGCTGGTGGGCGCCTGGACGCCGGGCGCCAACCCCGCGATCATGCCGCGAAACACCGGCGTGCCCTTGAAGGCGGGTGGAAGCCTCGTCCTCAACATCCACTACCACCCGACGGGCACCACCCGGGAGCTGGACCGCTCTTCCATCCAGCTGCAGTGGAGCACGGAGCAGCCCAAGTACGAGGCCACGTTCTGGCTCGCCGATCTGCCCTTCGGGGCCATCTCGCAGTCGGGCAACTTCGAGATCCCTGCCGGCGCCAAGGCCCACAAGGAGAGCCATCGGCTTTGGCTCCCAGGCTTCCTGTTCCCCGACGAGATGGCCATCTTCACCGTCGGACCCCACATGCACTACCTGGGCACCGAGATGAAGGTGACCCTGGACCAGGGCGACAAGGGCGAGCAGTGCCTGGTGCACAGCCCGAACTACCGCTTCGACTATCAGCAGGGCTACTTCTACGACGCCGACGTGGACGACCTACCGATCTTCCGGCGCTCCGACCGGATCGAGGTGGAGTGCACCTACGACAACTCGCCGAGCAACCCGTTTCTGCCGCTGCACATGGAGGCGCGGGGCACCACCGAGCCCACCGACGTGGGGTGGGGCGAGGAGACGGGCGACGAGATGTGCATGGCGATCCTGGGCTTCGTCCTGAAGCCTTAGCCCTCCCCGTGACCGGGCTTCTCGGTCGCCGTCTACGGAACGCCGGCAAGGAGCTGGCGCACTTCGTGCGCTGTTCAGCCCCTTGCCGACGGTACCTGTGGGTGGCGCGAAGCCCTGGTCAGGTCAGCAGGGCAGCCAGCGCCTCGGGATCGTCGAAGAGGATGCGGACCAGGATGGCGTCTGCGCACAGCCGGTCGTCCGAGCCGCGGATCTCGTGCCGGGTGACGGCGGCGCCGTCCTCGGTGAGGCCCATGAGGGTCGTGGTCACGGTGACGCGCTCACCAGCGCGCACCCCGGAGCGGAAGATCACCCGCTCCGCGATGGCCATGACCTGATGCGGGTCTCGTCCCACCTGCACCACCCGCTGCGCCAGCGCCTCCTCCGCCCACTCCACGTAGGCGGGGTGGTTGGCGTGATCGAGCGGGTCCATCCAGGTGTGCCACACGTCGAAGGACCAGGTGAAGGTGGGGCCCTCGGCGGGGCGGAAGGCCGGTAGCTCCACGTCGGGGTCGATGTCCTGAAGTCCGAAGGCGTCGCGCAGGGCGGCCACGGCGCGCACCGGCTTCAGATCTGGCTGGCGCACGTGCACCCAGCGCTGGGTGGTGCTCGCCATGGGCTCGCCTGCCACCAAGAGCCGGATCTGGCGGTTGGAGAACATGTCGCGCTGGAACGTGCTCACCCACGTGCGGGCGGTGATCGGCTGGCCGAAGGCGGCCTCGCGGTGGTGGCTCACCACCATGGAGCGCACCACGAAGGCGCTGCGGGCCTCGCGGTAGCGCTGGGGCGGCCAGCCCCGTCGCGACGATCCGATCACCGCGGCGTCCTGGAAGAGCCGCCACACGTCGCCGGCACGCGCCGCGTCGCGGGGGGAAAAGGCGTGTCGCGACAACGACAGCTCGAAGGTCTCCACCGCCATTCGATCTCCGCAAGGCGGCTCGCCTATCCGTTACCTGCCTGCGATGCCCCTCCGGTTCGATCCACCCACCGCCGAGCACCTGCGCCGGGCCATTGCCGAAGCCGGCGGCGTGGAGGTGTTCGCCATCGGCGACGTGGACCGAGGCACGGTGGTGGGAATCACGGTGACCTGTCGCGGTACCGTCGACAGCGTGCCCGCCTTGCTGGACCGTCCACGCGCGGGCCAGGTGGTGATCCACAACCATCCCTCGGGCAACATCGGGCCGTCCCAGCCCGATCTGGCGCTGGCCTCGATGTACGGCGAGGACGGGGTGGGCGTGGTGATCGTCGACAACGACGTGCAGCGAGACAACTGGGTGGTGGAGCCCTTCGTGCAGCGCGTGGCGCCGGTGAGCGACGACGCGCTGTGGCGCTTCTTCCACGAGGGCCTCCCCCAGGCGCTGGACGGCTGGGAGGCACGGCCGCAGCAGCTCGACATGGCGCGGCGGGTGGCAGCGTGCCTGCAGGAGGATCGGCCCCTGCTCTGCGAGGCCGGCACCGGTACCGGCAAGTCGCTGGCCTACCTGGTCCCGGCAGCGCTGTGGGCGCTGGCCAACGACACGAAGGTGGTGGTGAGCACCTTCACCAAGGCTCTGCAGGGCCAGCTGCTGACGGCCGATCTGCCACTGCTCGCGGCCGGCGGCATCGAGGTGCGCACGGCCGTGCTCCAGGGGCGCAACAACTACCTGTGCAAGCGCCGCCTGGAGCTGGTCCGCGCCGAGGGGAACCTGCTCGGCGACGACGGTGATGCCCAGATCGAGGCGCTAGCGGACTGGTCGAAGCACACCCGCGACGGCTCTCGCTCCGATCTCGGCTTTCCGGTGGAGCCCGAGCTGTGGGACCGCGTGCTGTCGGACGGCGACCTCACCCTGTCGGTCCGCTGTCCGCACTACTCCGAGTGCCACTACTACCGCGCCCGCAGACAGGCGTCAGCGGCCCACGTCATCGTGGTGAACCACGCGCTCCTGCTCACCGATCTGGCGCTGCGCGAGGAGGTCGGCCGGGGCTTCCTCCCTCGCTACGACCGCGTGGTGATCGACGAGGCCCACCACCTGGAGGACGCGGCCACGGGCGTGGCCACCGAGCGGCTGTCGTGGGTGGGGATCCGGCGGGCGCTGTTCGGACTGCGCGACACCAAGCGCCGCGCGGGCGCGCTCACCCGCCTGGTGCGCCTGCACTCGGATCCCACCGGTGAGCTGAGCGCGCTGGCGAGCGAGGCGGACCAGCGCGTGGAGCAGCTGATGGGGGAGTCGCAGGACGCCCTGGTGCACGTCGGTGAGACGCTGCTGGCGAAGGAGCCCGCGGTGCGCATCACCGCAGCCGTGGAGCAGACGGAGGCCTGGCGCCTCGACGTGGTGCCCACCGTGCGTCACCTCGCCGATGGCCTGCGGCGCACGGTGGAGATCCTCGAGCACATCGACCAGGCCCTCCCGGACGGTCCAATCCCCGAAGACAAGGCGCAGCCCGTGCTGGACATCCGGCGGGCGCGTCGCCGCCTGGTGGCGCATCAGGGCATCGCCAACACCTTCCTCGACGACCAGGCACAGCGCTGCCGCTGGACCGAGCCCGGTCGCCGGACGCGGGGCCGCAGCAGCGAGCCGTCGCACGCCGCGCTGTGCAGTGCACCCATCGACACTGCACCGGTGCTGCGCCGGATCCTGTGGCGGGTGATCGGCGGCGTGGCGGGGACCTCCGCCACCCTGACCGTGAACGGCTCCTTTGCGTACCTCAAGCGTCGGGTGGGGCTCGACACGTCGGAGCAGGTGGACGAGGCCATCTTCGACTCACCCTTCGACCACGCGGCTCAGGCCGTTCTGGGCTTGCCTCGAGACCTGCCGCCCCCCGACGACGCTCGCTACCTCGGCGCCACCACCGAGGTGATCACGGACGCCGTGGCGCTGTCGGACGGAGGGGCCTTCGTGCTCTGCACGTCGCACGCCGCCGTGAAGCACTACGCCGCCGCCCTTCGGTCCGAGGGGGGCCGCGCGGTGCTCGCCCAGGGCACCTTGGGGCGTGGCGTGCTGCTCGAGCGCTTTCGCAACGACCCGAGGGCGGTGCTCGTGGGCACGGACTCCTTCTGGGAGGGGGTGAGCGTTCGCGGAGACGGACTGCGGCTGGTGGTGATCCCACGGATGCCCTTCCGGGTGCCCACGGAGCCGCTGCTCGAGGCGCGGCACGAGCGACTGGTGGCGCTGGGGCGAGATCCGTTCCACGAGGTGGCCCTTCCAGAAGCGATCCTCAAGCTGCGCCAGGGGTACGGGCGGCTGATCCGGTCACGGGCGGACCGCGGCGTCGTGCTGCTCCTCGATCGGCGGCTGCACGACCGTCGCTATGGCCTGCGGGTGCTGCGGAGCCTTCCTCCTGCACGCCGGGTGAAGGGTCCGTGGCGGCTGGTGCGCCAAGACGTGCAACGAACGCTGGCCAAGGTGGTCAGGGACGAAACGATGCGCTGATCGTCTAGAGTGTTCTGCGGAGGGCGGGTGGTCAAACCGACAGTTTGGTGGATGGCAGGGTTCCTGGTGGGCTGCAGTGGTGGCGCCTCCGACGTGATTCCAGCGGTGGAGGCCCCGACGCGGGTCATCGGTGTGCCGAACGTGGACCGGGTTCCGTTCTCGCGGGAGCAGGCCGACGACGACGACAAGGTGTTCTTCGAGGTCGCTTCCAACACGGGCATTCGGACGAACTGGTGGCGGCTGACGCTCCAGACGCCCCGGCGGTTCGTGCGCGTCTGGCAGGGCGAGGAGGTGCTCCTGGATCAGGGCACCGAGGAAGCGCTCGTCGAGAAGTCCGGCCCGCTCGAGCTGGCCGCCGAGTTCGGGGACTTCGCCAGGTCCACCACGCTCGTGGTGGAGGAGCTCGATTGGTACCTCAACGTGGTCAGCACCACGGAGATCGTGCTGGAGTCGTCACCGCTGTTCCTCAACCACCACC
The DNA here is from genome assembly GCA_019634415.1 of Myxococcales bacterium. GTDB lineage: Bacteria > Myxococcota_A > UBA796 > UBA796 > DRPG01. Next base: position 73,438 of record JAHQVJ010000005.1, on the reverse strand, counting down.
TGCTCCCGAGCGAGCTGGTGATGGCCGTCGAGGTGGGCGGACCCTGGGCCAACCCCGGCATGATCAACGGCTACGAGGACGCGCTGGGCAACCACTTCCAGGTGGTGGAGGGCGACGACTACGGCGGCGACGTGTGGCTGCAGGACGAGATCGAGCTCGCCTGGGCCGTGGGCCACGACGGTGTGCGCATGGACGTGGCCATCGACTCCATCCGCGATCGCGGCCTGGACGACATGCCCGAGGACGTCCTGCAGGGCAACGACTTCGCCGTGCTCACCTGGGGAGAGGGCTTCGCCAACACGCTGGACTCCTTCGGCAACCTGGAGATCACGCCACCCATCGAGGGCTACCCGCTGGGCCGCATCTACTACGGTGCCATCCCCGGCTATGCGCCCAACGATCAGGTGCTCTTCGACAAGCTCGAGGAGCAGGAGCTGCAGGATCCCTTCCAGATCGACACCAGCTGGCTGTGTGTGGGCCACGTCGACGAGTTCATGAGCTTCGTGCCCGACGCCACGGCCCCTCGTGGCTTCCGGATGATCTACACCGACACCACGCTCGGCTGGGATCTGTTCGCATCGATGGACCCCGCCACCGAGCTGCCGCGCTGGGCGGGTCGACAGAACCACGACTACGACGACGTGGGGCAGATCCTGGACGACGCGGGCTTGCAGCAGTTCAACGACGGCGTGCAGCGGACCTACCTCGACCCCATCCTCGATGGCCTGATCAGCGAGCTGGGTCTACAGCCCGAGGAGATCGTCATGATCCCCGGGCTGTTCGAGCAGGTCGGGTACTGCGGTGGCACCGCCGCCGCGCTGGTGCCCGGCATGGCGAACCTGGTGGTGAGCAACGAGGCTGGCTCCGCTCCCAAGGTGTTCATGCCCGATCCGTTCACGCGCACGGATCTCGGAAACCAAGCCGAGGATCCCTTCATCGCCGAGGTGGCGGCGCGCATGCCCGCCGACATCGAGCTGCACTTCCTCGACGACTGGGTCACCTACCACCTGGCGCTGGGGGAGGTGCACTGCGGCTCCAACGTGATCCGCACGCCCGAGGTCGCCTGGTGGGATCTGGTGAACGCAGGAGGTGACGAGTGATCCGCGCACTGTCGATGTTGTCGTTGCTCTCGCTGCCCGCGGTGGCGACGGCGGGAGACTGGCGTGCCTCGGTGGACGCTGCGGTGGCGCAGTGCGAAGCCGATCCTGCGCCCTGCCGAGCGGCCGAGTCGCTGCTGATCCGGCAGAATCGTGCTGGCTACTGGGTGGTTCAGGACGATGCCATCGACGATCCGAGCATCGTCGGGCCTCTGCTGCACCGCTTCCTGCACACGCAGGACCCGAGCCTGCAGCTGGCGCTGGCCGATGCGCTGACCCGCGCCATGAGAGGCTCGGAGGGCTCCTTCGTGGGGGCCTGGGCAGATCTCGCTTCCACGCACGACGACGCCGGGGTGCGGGCCACGCTGGTGCGCGGCATGCGCCGTGCGCCCTATGCCGTGGCCGATGCCGGGCTGCGGGCGGCCGCACGTCATGCCGATCCGGGCACCCGCGCGGCGGCCTTCGAGACCATGGGCGGTCATGCCCAGGTGGCCGAGTTCGTGCCCGAGCTGCTGGCTGCCACGGCGGACACGCAGCCCGAGGTGCGCATGGCGTGCGTGCGTGCGCTGTCGTGGTCGAAGGACGCGAGGGGGCTGCAGGCCGTCCGGCAGCTCGCGGAGGCGGATCCCGACGAGCGGGTGCGGCAGCGTGCCAAGGCCTCGCTGCGCTGACGGCGGGGCCGTCTACACCTCGTAGACGTGCCCCTGCCGCAGTGGCTCGATCACCGATGCATCGAGATCGAAGTCGTCGGTGTAGTGGTTGAGCCACATGCGCGCCCGCAGCGCCTCGGGTAGCGCTGCGAGGCGCTCGTAGGGGGTATGCACCCCCAGGTTGGTCTCGTGCACGAACCGGTCCGCACGGGCGAGCCAGTCGATCAGGCCGCGATCGTAGGCGGTGTCGGCGCTCCAGCCCAGCGTGCGCCCTGCTGCAGCGATGCGCAGCGCGAAGGTGGGGATGTGGTGGATCGTGCGCCGGCACTCCAGCGTGAACGGTCCGTGGTGTGTGGCGGTGGCTTCGCTCAAGGGCACGGGCTCCGCCACGTCCTGCAGCGACAGCTCCCGCGTGCTCCCGTCGGCCTGCAGCAGCTGGTGCATGCCCGCCTTCAGGTGCCCGTCCCACATCGCCTCGAGCACCTCGGGGTGCGCGAGCACGGGCATGCGGCGCTGCAGCACGAAGTGGGCGAAGAACAACAGGCCCTCGAGGCCGCTCACGTGATCTGCGTGCAGGTGGGTGATCACCACGCCGCACAGATCCCCCACGTCGAAGCCACAGCGCGCGTCCGCCATGACCTTGCGGATGGGGTGGGGGCAGTCCACGAGCAGGGTCGCGCCCTCGGCACGCACGGCTCCGCAGGTGGAGTGGTAGCGAGCGGTGAAGGCGTCGCCCACACCCAGCGCCCACAGCTTCATGTGGCCCCCTCGTCACGTCCATAGCCGGGGCGGGCTAGGCTGCCTGCATCAGGCGGAGGATCGATGGCGGTGTTCGTGCTGGCGGGGGGCGGGACCGGGGGGCATCTGTATCCGGCGCTGGCCATCGGCGACGAGCTCAAGAAGCGGGGCCACGAGGTGCTGTACTACGGCGATCCCGACCGGATCGAGGGCCGTGTGGCGCCGCAGCGTGGGTACCGCTTCCGGCCGGTGCGCGCGCTGCAGTACCCGCGGGGTGGGATCCTGGGGAAGATCCGGTTCGCCTGGGGGCTGCTCAAGGCCGTCTGGGCCACTCGCCGACCCCTGCAGCAAGACTCGGTGGACGCCGTGCTCGGCGTGGGCGGCTACATCTCTGCTCCCCTGTGCTGGCGGCATGGACGCTGCGGCGAACGGCGGCCGTGCACGAAGCCAACGTGGTGCCCGGGCTGGCCAACCAGCTGTGCGCACGCGTGAGCGACCTGGTGTTGCTGACCTACGAGCGCACCCGCGGCCGCATGCCGGGAGGCGCGCCCAAGCACCTGGTGGGGGTGCCCATCAACCTCGCCATCCTCGATGGCGACCGACGCACCGCCGCCACCAAGTACGGCCTGGATCCGCACCGCACCACGGTGCTGTTCGTGGGGGGCGCGCGCGGCGCCGAGCGCATCAACGAGCTCGCCCTGGCCTGCGCCAAGCTGCCGGATCGGGACTTCCAGGTGCTGCACCTGTGCGGCCGTCGCTACCACCCTCAGGTGTCGGCCAAGCTCGGAGAGCCGCCCGAGGGCGTGTGCCTGCGTGACTATGAAGATCGCATGGCGGATGCCTATGCGATGGCCGACCTCGTGGTGTGTCGTGCGGGATCGTCCACCTTGGGCGAGCTTGCTGCTGTGGGCAAGGCGGGGTTGCTCGTGCCCAGTCCCAACGTGACCGAGAACCACCAGGAGGAGAACGCTCGCGGCCTCGAGGAGGTGGGGGCTGCCGAGGTGCTGGTGGAGCACGGCTGGGACATCACAGGCGCGGTGTCGCGGGTCGTCCGCCTCGCGGGGGACGAGGAGGGCCTGACGCGCATGGGGGCCGCAGCCAAGGGGCAGGCCCGCCTGGACGCCGCTGAGCGTGCTGCAGACTTGGTAGAGCGCATGGTTCAGGTGCCGGCTCCGGTGGCCGGTTGAAGCCCGCGTAAAGGATCTGTCAAGGCCCGAGCTGCGTGAGAAGTCGGTGACGCTCAGGTGCCGAACACGGGCGTCTTTCGTGGTATCACTGCGGGCACAAACGCAGGAGCAACCATGATGCGCGTCTTGACCGTGCTGGCTTTCCTCGCCGCCGGGTGCAGCGGCGACGAAGAGACCGACAAGCCGACCGATACCAACGCGACCAACACCGACACCACCGAGACCAACGAGATGACGGGGGACTCGTTCCCCGAGCAGGAAGACTTCCTGGAGCCCGTTGCGGTGGGCTTCGAGTTCGACGGCGTCCTCCGCAAGGATGGCTCGCTCACGGGCTACACGCCGGGTCTCACCGGGGAAGGCCTGGGCATCATGTTGCTCACCTTCGCCGACATCGACTTCTTCAGCGGCGACCGGGACGGCACCACCTGCTTCGCCTTGGCCCTGTTCGAGCCGCAGCCGCTGCCCATCGTCGACTACTTCGACCTGGAAGACGCGGGTGTGGCGATGCACTCCGCCTACGAGGTGGCCTTGGAGCTCAACCCGCTGGCCTCGGACTGCGGTGACTTCGTGGACCCCAAGGTGTGGGGCGCAGACGCCTCGAAGCTGATCACGCCGTTCGTGGGTGCGCGCGTGGGCTACGGCTTTGCGCCCATGACCGACTACCTCCGCGATGCGTGGACCAAGGAGTCGTTGAAGAGCGTCGGTGACTCCATGGTCGCGACCTACGTGGCCCTCAACGACAAGAACGGCCAGTGGGTCGGTCGGGACTGGACCACCGGCATCATGTTCGAGTGGGACTCCAAGACGGACGAGCTGGTGGTCGACAAGTCCGGCAAGCTGCTGGTGGGCATCGACGTGACGGGCACGAACGGGGGCGATCTCCTGCCCGAGGGCTACGTCCGGTCCTTCGCCTACTGGTACCAGGACTTCCCGCTGCTCGACCTGTCGAACCTGACGGACGGCGCGCCCAAGTAGTCGCTCGGCATCCCGCGCGACTCCGCTCGAGTCACTGGGTGGGCAGGCCTCTGGAGAGGAACTGCCGCACCATCGGATGCTCCGATGTGGCAAAGTCGGCGACCGGCGCCCAGGCGATCAGGTCGCCTTGCCAGAGCATGCCCACCCAGTCCGAGACCGCCATCGCCTGCACGACGTCGTGGGTGATGATCACGAAGGTGATGCCCAGCGCCTCCTTCATGCGCTGGATCAGCGCGTCGATGGTGCTCGACGTGATCGGATCGAGCCCGCTGTTGGGCTCGTCGAACAGCACCACCTCGGGCTCGAGCACGATGGCCCGTGCCAGGGCCACGCGCTTGCGCTGCCCCCCCGACAGGGCGGAGGTGGGCCGGTCGTACACGTCGGGGAGCTCCACCAGCTCGAGCTTGGCTTGCGCGAGATCGCGCCGCTCCGCAGCGGACAGGCGTGTGTGGTACTTGAGCGGAAAGGCCACGTTGTCGCCAGCCGATCGGTCCTGGAACAGCGCGCCGTGCTGGAACAGCATGCCGAAGCGCTTGCGGACCTGGAGCTTGTCGGCCTCGGTCGCGACGGCCATGTCCGTGTCACCCACCCACACCGAGCCCGCGTCGGGGGACATCAGGCCCACGATGTGCTTGAGCAACACGCTCTTGCCCGTGCCCGAGGGGCCGAGGATGGTGGTGGTCTGGCCCGCGGGAATGTCGAACGTGACGTCGCGTAGCACCACCAGGTCTCCGAAGGCCTTGCACAGCCCCTCGATGCGAATGGCGGGATCTGCTCCCGAATCCCGGGTGGCGTAGCGCTCGGTGGTGACCTCCGCGGAGGCAGGTGGATCGGTGCTCATCCGAACAGGACCTCCGACAGGACGTAGTTGAGCACGGCGCAGACCACGGCAGCCCCCACCACGGCGGCGTTGGTGGCCCGGCCCACGCCCGTGGCTCCCGCCGTGCTGTGGAAGCCGTGGTAGCAGCTCACCACGCAGATCACGACGCCGAACACGAACGCCTTCACCGCACAGAAGAACAGGTCCAGCATGCGAGTGGCCGAGGCGGCTTGGTCGAGGAAGACGTGGCCGTCGAGGCCGAGCTGGTTGGTGGCCACGAACCAGGCGCTCACCATCAGTGTGAAGATGGAGACCATGGTGAGGGCGGGGAGCACCAGGAGGATTCCATACAGTCGTGGGGTCACCAGGTACCAGTACGGATCGATGGCCATCACCTCGAGGGCGTCGATCTGCTCCTCGATGCGCATCACCGCGATCTGCGACGCCATCTCGGTGCCGGCCTTGGCCGCGACCATGCTCGCCACCATGATGGGGGCCATCTCGCGCACGCCCGTCAGCGCCACGAACAGGCCCACGAAGGACTGTGCGGAGATGCTGTAGAAGGCGCTGTGGCCTTGGACCGCGAGGTTCGTGCCCACGAAGATGCTCACGATGAGCAGGATGGGCAGGCTGTTGACGCCGATCTTGTAGGCTTCCTCCAGCGCGCGCTGCACGGGTGGGCGCTGCCGCAGGCTGCTGCGCACGATCTGAGCCACGAACAACCCCAGCCGACCCAGGCCCGCGAGGGCTGCGGCCGGACCGCGGGTCACGGCGTCACCTGGCCGAACAGGGCGGTGGTGAGGAAGTAGTTCACCACGATGATGGCGGTGGCGGAGGTGACCACGGTTCGGTTGACGGCTCGCCCCACGCCCGGAGCACCGCCGGTGGCATGGAAGCCCTCCCACGTGGCTACCAAGCCGATGATCAGCCCAAAGGTCACCGCCTTGATCTGGCCCCCCACCAGATCGATGGGATGCGTCATGGACCACAGCTCGGCCCAGTACTGCACGCCGGACTGGCCGTTGAGCACCACGGCGGACAGGAATCCCCCCACCAGTCCGCCGATGGATCCGAGCAGGTTGAGCAGCGGGCAGGCGAGGAGCACCGCCAGGCAGCGTGGGACCACGTGCAGGCGGATGGGATCGATGGCCATCACCTCGGTGGCGTCGAGCTCCTCACGGATCCGCATGGCACCCAGCTCGGCCGCGAAGCCCGAGCCGCCCTGAGCCGCCACCAGCACGCTCGCCAGCACCGGCGAGAGCTCCCGGAAGGTCGCCACGCTGATCAAGGGTGGAAGAAACTGCTCCGCCTCGAACATGCTGAAGATCAACAGTCCCTGCAGGGCCATCACCATGCCGAGGGGTGTGGTGGTGGCCAGCACCGGCAGCGCGCTGCGCTGCACCAGGAACCATGTGTGACGCGCCGCCTCGCTGATCTCCCACGGAGGTGTGACCGCTCGGCTGCCCACTCTGGCCGCATACAAGCCGAAGGTGCCGAGGGCTGCAAGCCGGTCGGAAACGAACATCGGGCGCGGGATAACCGACGGCTCCTGCGTTAGCCGTCTCCCGGAGGTTGTCATGGGCGGGCCGAGCGACGAAGAGCCGCCGTCGAACGGCGCTCCCGACGAGATCGACGACGTCGAGGAGACGACGGATTCGGGTCGCCCCGAAGGCACCACAAATCGGGTGCTTCGCTTTGCACGAAGACTCATGGATCGCCGCGAGCTGGCGGAAGACACCAAGGATCTGCTCTACGCCGTGCTGAGCACGTCCGACAAGGCCAAGACGGAGGCCGTGCGGATGGTGGCGCGAGAGGTCAGGAACTACCTGTCTGAGCTGCGTCTGAAGGAGGACCTCATGGAGCTGGCGCGCAGCCACTCCTTGGAGATCTCCATCTCGCTGAAGCCCTTGACCCCTGCCCCCGAGGGAAGCGAGGATGACGGCGCGTCCGAGGATCAGGAGAGCTGACATGCGCTACGAGGTGGGAGTCGGGGGGTTGCTCCTCGTGGCGAGTGCCATGACGGGCCTGATGGCGCTGGAGATCGGCGCGCTGGACTTCGGTGACAGCGTGGACGTCACGGTGCCCATGGCCGATGCCGCTGGGTTGTCGTCGGGTGCCGACGTGAAGGTGGCGGGGGTGTCGGTGGGCGTGGTGGGGGACATGTTCCTCGCTGGCGATCAGGCCATGGTCACCCTCAACCTGGAGCCTGGCGCGAAGATCCGACGCAACGTGGCGGCCAAGGTCCGGATGGAGTCGCTGCTTGGCACCAAGTACGTGGAGCTGGTGGTGGATCCGGCGGGTCCGGAGGAGGTGCCACCGCTGCTCATGGACGGCGACGTGCTGGACCCCGTGCCGCCGCAGTACGAGGTGGACGAGCTCGTGGAGGCCCTCGGGCGACTGCTCGAGGCCATGGACCCCGAGCAGCTGGCCCACGCCGTGCGCCTGGTGACGCAGTCCCTCGAGGAAGACCCCGAGCAGCTTGCTCGGATCTTGAGCAACCTGGACCGTACGCTGGCCAACAGCGCTGCGGCCAGCGAGCAGCTGCCCACGCTGGCGGGGGATCTGCGGGTCACGCTGGCCACCACGCGGGCCACGCTGCGCAACCTGGAGACTCGGTCGATGGAGGCGGGCCACGTGTTGGCGCGCACCGATCGGGTGATGGCGTCCCTGGAGGCCTCGGCGGCACCGCTGCCGGAGACCGTTCGCGAGGCGCGGCGGGTGCTCGACGAGGCGCGGCAGGTGGTGTCCTCCATCGATGCGGCGGCCACCTCCATCCAGGGCACCGCAGACGGCTTCTCCATCGACACCATCGAGCGGGTGCTGCAGGAAGAGGGGATCCGGATCCGCCTGTCGAACGGTCGCTGGGACAAGAAGCGTCAGTAGAGGGGTCGCAGATCCGTTATGGAGTGGCTCCCGTCGAGGTATGCGATGATCGGAGCGTTGCTCGCCCTGTGGACGTCCCAAGCACTTGCCCAGACCCCCATCACCATCGAGCCCAAGGGGCAGACGATGTGGGCCTCCGAGGAGGTGGCTACTCAACGCTTCCCCGACGACACCGAGGTGGCTGGGCCCACCTTGCGCGTCGATGCTCAGGTGCAGGTGGTCCTCACGGACGGTGATCGCGTCCGGGTGAAGTCGGGCGACAAGTACGGCTGGGTGGCGCTCGCCAAGCTCACCACGGAGCCGCCAGCCATGCCGGCTTTGCCCGAGGGGCTGGACTTGAGCCAGCTCACCGCGCCCATGGACGGCCGGCCGCCGAGCCTCGGATCCGGATTCCGGGGGGACGCCGGGGCCTCTCCGAAGTAGCGCCCCGCCCGGGTAACCGTGAGGGGTAACGCAACGTAGGGGATGGATACGAGGAGCCACGAGGACGAGTCGGGCTCTCGCTCGTCCATTCATCCATCCTCAGGAGAACTCATGCGTTCGTTGTTCGCGGCGGCCTCGGCCTGCGCGCTGGTGGCGTGCAGCGGGGCCACCACCCCCGATCCAAACACGGATCCGACGGATCCGGGCACCACGGCGGAGACGACCCCCGATCCCACCACGGATCCGACGGATCCGGGCACCACGCCGGACGGCTGTACCTACCCCGATTCGGTGGAGCCCATGGCGCTGGGCGAGGCGCTCGCTCCCTACTCTTGGAGCGCGGCCCGCCACCGCGACGGTCGACAGGGCGAGCTGTCGTTGCAGAACGTGTTCTGTGACTCCGACCCGGACGTCGACTGGAGCCCGTTCGACGTGCTGCTGTTCGTCTCCATCCCTGCGTGGTGACCCGCTTGTCGGAACCACGCCGGGAGCGTGGCAAGCGTGTCTGACGACATCGTGGCCGAGGGCGCGGAGATCATCTGGGTGCTGGAGCAGAACCGGCAAGGTCAAGCCGGCAATGCCAACCGCTGCATGGACTCGATGGACAAGTTCGGCGATCCGAGTGTGGGCTGGTGCGTGGGCGACGGGCAGACAGAGCCGGTGGCGGGCACCTTCGACAACTCACCGTTCAGCGTCGAGCGAGGGTTCGACATCATCGTGCGCCGCGACACCATGGAGATCATGTACTCCACGAGCCACGGCACGGAGCCGGGCAACGAGAACCCGAGCGGTGCCGAGATCCTGGCCGAGGTGCAGGCCGCCATCGCGGCCCTGTAGCCGGCGAGGCGGCCATCCGTGCAGGGTGGTCGCCTACGCCTCGCGGAGGTGTGCGAGCAGCTTGCGCTGCGCCGCACTGACCGTGGGCTCGACGCACAGCTCGACGAGCTGCGCTGGATCGATGCCGGGAAAGGCCTCGCTCGTGTCGGTCTGCACGTACGCCTCGTCGCGCAGCAAGTGGATCTGCATCTGGCCACGATGCCAGAACCACACCTCCCGAACCCCCAGGCGCCGGTAGATCTCCAGCTTGTCGATGGAGCCCGAGGTCCGGATCACCTCGATGGCCACGTCGGGCCGAGCTCGCTCCTCCTCGCCGAGCTGGTAGCACTCGTCGGGCTCGAGGCCCGCCTCGTCGTCCTTGGACTCGAGGGTCCACGACCCGAGGGGGACCACGTCGATGCCTTTCTCGAGGCACCAGGTCTCGATCAGTGTTCCCAAGTAGGACTTGATGCGCTCGTGGTGCCGCGAAGGGCTCATCAGCTCCATCACTCCGTCGAGGTAGGCCATGCGGGGGAGGCGCTTGTGGCCCTTGGACTCGGTGAGGCGCACCCAGTCGGACCAGCGCAGATCTCGCAGGACGACCACGTGGTCGCCTAGGTGGACGGCCTCGTCGGGGGGGGCGATCGGCTGGGTGGCAGCACTGCTCATGCGTCTACACCTACCATGTGGGATTCATCGGGCGGGGCACGTCCAGACCGTGATCTCCTCGTAGGCGCCGGTGCCCAGCACGTCGCCTGCCGCGGTTCGGTTCTCCAGCGTGTAGGCGTAGCGCTTCTCCCATGGGCCCGAGGCGCGCTCGAACTCCCAGACCACGTCGAACTCCGACTCGTCGAGGTCGGTGGCGTCCACGAAGACGTAGCGAAAGGCGGTGGTTCGTAGCTCGTCGTCGTAGGTCAGCTCGTACCAGTTGCGATCGAAGACGCCCACGCCCAGCGTGTCCTGGTGCGCCTCGATGATGTTGCCCTCGGCGTCGTAGATGTAGTCGAAGCGCTGGTTGGCGTTGCCGTCGCCGGTGATGTCCACACTGGCCTCCCACCGCTCGTGGCCCTTCGTACCCTTCACCGGGGTGTAGGTGGACGACAGGCGATAGATCAGCGTCTTCTTGGCGATGTCGCGCCCCTCGATGAGGATCTCACGGCCCTGCTCGTCGTAGGTCACGGCGTAGGCGTGGTCGGGCTTGCCGTCGTCGTCGATGTCGTCCACGTACGCGACGATCAGGCCGTCGTCGTCGGTGGTGTAGGCGCGCTGCTCCTCGAACACGCCGTCACCGTCGGCGTCTTCGTCGCGCGTCAGCGGGTGGCCTTCCTTGGTGTAGGTGCGCACGCGGACGTACTCGGGAGTTCCGTCGTCGTCGTCGTCGCGGGTGTAGGACAGCTCGCGGTCGCCGTCGTCGTATGCCCAGATCTGGCGTCGGTTCACGACTCCGTCGCCATCGTAGTCCTCCGCCATGAGGGTGCGGTTGCCACGGGCGTCGTAGGCGTAGTCGGTGAAGGCCTCGAGCCGCCCGTCGTCACGGAAGTCGCGCTCGTAGCGAAGCTGCAGGTCCTGGGCGGCGAGGTCGTAGATGTGGTACTCGACGTCGTCTACGTCGCCGTCACCATCGTCGTCGACCTCGGTGCGGCCGTAGCAGTCCCACGGGCGCTCCCGCTCGACTGGCTCACCACTGTCGTTGGTGAGGGTGGTGCCTCCGACGACATCTGTGTCGGTGTCTGCATCCTCGATGCTGTCGGGATCGAATTGGTAGCCAGTGCAGCCGACGAGGGCGGTGGCGATCGCGAAGCGGGGAAACGTCAACTCAACCTCCGAGAACGTCGTTTGGTGGTAGCACGTCCTCCATCTCGATGTGGTCTTTTTGTATCGGCGGTCCGCGACGTGCTCGGCGACGGGTACCGTCGACGTCGAACACGCTGCCCAGGGGATTCCATGACCACGCGAGCGACCCTCGCCTTCGCTTTGCTGATCGGGTGCTCGGGCCCAGACACCGACCTGGCCACCGATGCGACCACGGACAGTCAGACCGACACCGACACGGACACCACCACCGACACGGGGACCGTCGCGGTGGGGATCACGGGCCAGTTCGGCAGCATCGTGGTGGGGGAGTACCTAAGGGACGCCGAGGGCTACGACACGGAACTGTACGGCGTCGCCTTCTTCCAGCCCTACGACACGGCCTTGACCAACGCTGCGGCCTGCTTCTGGATCGACAGCCTGTGCGTGGCTTCCTACCCAGCCGTGGGCGAGAGCGTGTCGGGCGCGCCGTTGGATGTCTACTGGTGGTACTACGCCAAGTTCGTGGATGCAGGTGCGACCATCGACGCCAACGGCACCGAGCTGTTCCGCGACAACTACCGGACCTACTACGGCTACTACGACTTCGGCCCCGTCTACACGGGTACCCCCGCGCAGCTGTCGGGGACGGGGACCCTTCAGCTCGGCGGGGCACTGATGCCGTACTCGGGCGACGTGTTCCCGAACACAGACCCCATCGAGACCACGAGCCCCGATCCCTTGCAGCGCTTGCAGCTGGGGCCCACGGACAGCGTGACCTTCACCTGGAACGCATCGAGCAACGGGCGACCCTTCCTGGAGGCAGGGGGCCAGCTCCACGGCCTGGACGACACGGTGGGGTCCATCGAGCTGACGGCACAGGAGCTGGGCCTGCGCGCGCCCGTGGACGTGGGGGTGGCGCTGCTGTCGCGCATCGCCCACGACGAGGTGGACGCGGCGGGCAACCAGGTGTCCGTGCAGAGTCGCTCCGATCAGGCCTTCTTCATGGACTATCGCGACGAGGACGGCTGGACCGTGCTGGAGGACGGCGTCACGTTCGTCGACGACTGCACCGAGGCGAAGGGGCTGACGCCCGTGGCAGCCGGGCAGTACCTCGGGCAGCTAGGGGGCTACGGCAACGACTTCGATCTGGCCTACTACAACGACCTGACTGGGTACCCGACCTCGGGGAACGACGGCGTGGTGGCGATCGCGCTCTCCAAGGGGGACACCCTCACCGCGAGCTACCGCCAGCCCGACGGCGATGCGAACCTCTACGTGCTGGGTGCGCCCTGCGATCTGGCCAATGGCATCGTGGGGCAGGACTACGAGTTCGGTCCGAACGACGAGGAGACGCTGACCTACCAGGCCGAGGCCACGGGCACGTTCTACCTGGTGCTGGACTCGGGCTACCAGACCTTCGGCGCTGGTGACTTCGGTCTCGTCATCGATGTGCAGTAGGAGGCGTCGATGAACCGACGACGATTCCTGGCGGGTAGTGGACTGGCGATGGCTGGGCTCGGGCTGCCGAGGCGCGGACTCGCCGCCACGGGCTGGGGGGAGGCTCCCACCGACGGCGTGCGTGGGCTGTTGCCTGCTGCAGGCGAGCGCACGGAGAAGCTGCTGGACATCCACTGCTACGGCGGCCTCAGCTACTACGACAGCGTGTACGTGGTGGAGGAGCTGGGTCGGGCGGCCGGCACGGGCTGGCACCTTCTCGCCCACGATCACGACCGCTTCTACGGCGAGATCTGCGGCCTGCCACGGGAGGACTGGCTGACCTACTGGGCCGACGATGCCGAGGGCTTCCCAGTGAAGCTCGGGCCTGCGGCCCGCGCGCTGGCGCTGCGTCCGGACGTGCTGGCTCGCACCCGCGCCGTGGTCATGGCTCACGATCAGCTGCCTCACGTGGCGGCCGTGCCGCTCACCATGACCGGGAAGGCGCTGGGGAACCCGCGCCTGGCGGGCTTTGGCACCCATGTGCAGCGCTACTTTCGTGAGCGCGACGCATCGACGGTGCCCCGCAGCTTCCACCTGCTGCCCAGCGACTACTACGAGGGCGACAATCTGCAGGTCGGCGACGCGGGTGGGGCCCATCCAGCGTCGGCGCGCCCCCTGACGCTGTCGGTGCGTCCCGACAGCCCGCTGCCGTCGCTGCTGCGGCGAGAGGTGCTGGGGCAGCGGCGGGAGGCAATGGACGCGCTCACCGCCCACTACGTGGAGCAGACGCGGCTTCGCTACCAGCACCCGGAGGTGGGTGTGCTACGCAGTGCGGGCCTGGACGAGCACGGCTTTGCGGTGTCCTCCCTGCGCTCCGGCCCCCGGATCGCACAGCTGCTGGGGGATCGCTTCATGCCCACCCAGGGCACGAGCCAGTGTGGTGTGTCTGCGGGCGTGCACCGGCCCACCATGGGCATCGACACGGCGGTGGCGCTGCTGCAGCACCCGTCGGATCCGGGCCGGTGCTGCACGGTGGTGGACAACGGGCTGTCCCTCAACGGCAGCTACGACTCCCACTTCGGCGACCACATCGACACCCAGACTCAGTCGCTGGGTGCGCTGCTGGGGGCGTTGCTTGCGCGTGTGAACGAGCCGGAAGAGGCCGATCCGGACAAGCTCGATCTGGACGAGACGATGGTGGCCATCACGACCGAGTTCGGCCGCACCCCGACCCTCGAGTACGGGGCTCCCAACAGCACGGGCCACAACCCGCAGGGCTACGTGGTGCTGCTGATGGGTGGGGCGATCCGCTCGGAACACGCCGGGTTCTCGGGTCACATCTCCGAGCTGGGGGTCGGCAGCGGCGTCACCCACCCGTCGGAGCTACGCGCAGCGATGCTGGCTTCCTTCGGGATCCACCCCTTCGAGGACGAGTCGTTCCGCGTCTCGGACGTGGCCGGCGCCCGCGACGAAGCCGAGGCCGTGGCCACCTTGATGACTCGCGTGCTCGGGAGGTCGGCATGATCTGGCTGCTCTTCACGCTGGGATGTGGCGGGGCGGAGGAGGTGCCCGCCACCTGTGATGCGGGGGACGACGCCTGGGTGCAGCAGGCCTTGCTGCTGACGATGCGACGGCGGCCGCTGGGCAGTGGGGAGGTGCGGGCGTGGACGCGCACGGTGCAGCAGCGGGGACGCCCAGCCACGCTGGACGCCATGATGCGCACCCCCGACCACCTGGACGGATGGCAGGACTGGCTGCTCGACGCCATGGGAGTGCACCGCGACGGCTTCCAGGAGTTCGGGGCCTGCTTCGACGAGCCTCGCCTGCCGGAGCACGACGGGCAGCTCACGGCGCACCTGCGTCGCAGCGGCCCGGAACAGCCCTTCGGAGCACCCTTCAACGGAGCCGACGTGCTGCGGGATGCGCTCGTGGCCGATGATCTGTCGGGGGTCTACCGTGCCTGGCTGCTGGCGCGCATGTCGCGCCCGCAGCAGCCATGCGCGGCCCTGACGGACGTGCAGACCGAGGCGGTGGTCCGGCGCGACTTCGGAGAGACCTTCTACCGCACCTTCCTCAACCGCCCGGTGCAGTGTCTGGGCTGCCACAACTCGCAGTTCTCCGTGAGCGCGGCAGCCCCGTTGCCCGCTCACCTGGAAGCCGCGATCTTCGGGGCCAGCGAGGGGCCCGCCGATCCCGAAGACGCCTACACCGTCTTCCGCTCCCGGGCGCTGATGGAGCGCTCCGATCGGCTGCTGCCGTGGGGGTGGGACGAGCGCTGCGGAGCGCTGTCGACGCTGAGCGGCAAGTCCAGGGATCTGCTGGGCGACACACACGCCTTCTTCATCGAGGATCTCGGCGCGGACGCGTCGGTGTTCACACTGGAGCGGTTCTTGGCGCAGGGCGTGGAGTCCGTGTCGGCGGGGGGGCTGGCGCCGTGGGACGACCGGTCCGTGGACGGCCGGGATGCGTTCGCGTATCTGCTGGCGGCCAACGTGGCTGACCAGGTGTTCGCCGACGTCACCGGCGAGCGCCTCACCATCGCCCACGGTCTACCGCGCAACGGCGATCAGGCTGCGCGTCTGTCGGCGCTGGCGGACGCCTTCGCCGAGGGCTTCTCGCTGCGCGCGCTGCTGCAGCGAGTGGTGGCCGATCCGGTGTTCAATGCGGGGAGCCCGGCCACCTGCGACGCCGAGCCCTACGGCCTGCCCCCCATCGTGCAGCCCTGGTCGGGCCAGGAGCTCGAGGAGGTGCGGCGGGGGAACGGGGTCGGGGATCTGGTGCACCGCTTGGATGCGCGCACCCAGGTCCGCAGCCTGTACGGCGCCATGCTGTGGCCCGTGCCGTCGCGCTTCGCGCCCACGGGGCAGGCGCGGGAGCTCTATGCCGGGATCGGGGCCTACCTGCGCGACGCCGAGCCAGGGTTCGACAGCGCCAACCTGGGGTCGCTGCTCACCTGGGAGTCGGCCACGGGGATGTGCGAGGGGCACGACAACGACTACGTGGCGCGTACGGTGCGCGCCGCCGTCGAGGCGGATGCCACGGTCCTCGATGCGGTGGTGGCCGTCAAGGATCGGCTGATGGCACAGTCTGTGGTGCGGTCCGAGGAGGGTGCGCTGATCGAGGCGGTGCTGGGCCTGTCGTTGCAGAGCACGGCGGCTCGTGATCCGGACGCTCTCGACGCGGGTCTGCGGGCGCTGTGTGCCGTGTGGGTGGTGGGGCCCGACTTTCAGCTCCGGCTCGATCCAGCGCCCTTGGGGGCTCCGCCGCGCCTCGACGTGCTGGGGGTTCGCTGGGGTGCGAGGGTGCCCGACCCGTGAGCACCGTGCTCCTGGTGGAGGACGACCGGCGTCTAGGTGCGCTGTTCGTGGAGGTGCTGGAGGGGGAGGGCCACACGGTGGAGCTGGTGGGGTCGGCTGGAGCGGCGACCGCAGCCCTCGAGGTGGCGATGCCGGATCTGGTGCTGCTGGATCTCGGGCTCCCCGACGCCGACGGGTTGCTGTGGCTGCCCACCCTCCGCCAGCGCTACGATGGTCCCGTGCTCATCGTGACGGCTCGGGGCGACACGGACGACGAGGTCGCAGGGCTTCAGCTGGGGGCAGACGACTACCTAGCCAAGCCCGTGCGGGCGGATCGGTTGGTGGCGCGGGTGTCCGCGTTGTTGCGGCGCGTGCGGCGGGCTCCCGAGGGGGTGCACGTGGACCCCCAGTCCCGCACGGTCACGGTGTCGGGACGCACGGTGGAGATGACCACCGCGGAGTTCGATCTGTTGTGGTTCTTGGTCCGTCGGGGGGGCCAGGTGGTCACGCGAGATGCGCTGTACCGAGGCTTGCGCGGTATTGCGTGGGACGGGGTGGATCGGTCCATCGACCTACGGGTCTCGCGCGTGCGGCGGCTGATCGGCGACGATCCACGACAACCGATGCGCCTCAAGACGGTGCGCGGCGTCGGCTACCTGTGGGTGCAGTGATGAGCCTGTTCGTTCGGCTGTGGGCCGTGAGCTGTGTGGTGGGGGTGCTCACCCTCGCCGCCTACGACGTGACCTGGACCTACCTGGGCGAAGAGGACGAGGATCGCTGGTTCGACGACACGGTGGGACCCATGATGGAGCGGCTCGGTGCCGACGTCATGAAGCAGCCCGACGTGCATGTCGCCCTGCAACAGCTCGAGGTCGATCTGGGCTACGAGGTGTCCCTCGTGGATCGCGGCACCCTGCCCGAGGAGGTCGTGTGGAGCTGGGATACCGGCTATCGGGCTGGCTACACCTACCACGACGACGGCGACCTCATGTACACCGTGGTGGATGCGGAGCGTGCCCTGGTGTGGGGGCCGCTGCCGGACTGGTCCTGGGGGCCGAACCGCATCCACCTGCTGGTGATCGTGGGCTTCAGCAGCGTGATGGCGGGTGTGCTGGCCCTGGTGATGTGGCCCCTGCATCGCAGCCAGCGAGCGCTGCAGCAGGCTGCGCGAGCGGTGGCGGCGGGCGATCTTCAGGCGCGGGTGGCCGAGGCCGAGAGCGCCACGCCCCAGGTGGCGGCGGCCTTCAACCACATGGCGGAGCGCACGCGATTCCGGCTGGAGGCCCAGCGCGACCTGTTGCGGGCGGTGTCGCACGAGCTGCGCACCCCGTTGAGCCGCCTGCAGCTGGGGCTCGATCTGCTGCTCGCGGCGGATGCCGAGGGCCGGGTGCGCCACGGCGAGGGTGTGCAGACGGATCTGGCGGAGCTGAATGCCCTCATCGAGGAGCTCACGGCCTTCGTGCGCTGGACGGAGGCTGTGGAGCATCGAGAGTGGGTACTGCTGGGTCCGCTGGTGTCGGAGGCGGTGGGGCGCGAGGCTCCCGGAGCCGTGCTCGAGCTCGCAGCGGTGCGAGCGCGAGTGTCGCCGAGCCGCTTCGTGCGGGCGGTGCGCAACCTGGTGCGCAATGCGGTGGTGCACGGGGGGAGTGAGGTGTGGGTGACGCTCACGGAGGAGGGAGCGGTGCTCGTACAGGACAACGGAGAAGGGATCGACGAGGCGGACGTACTCCGGGTGCTGGAGCCCTTCGTGCGCAGGCGATCCTCGAGCGACGGGATGGGGTTGGGGCTGGCCATCGTGGACCGGATCGTGGCCGACCACGACGGCACCCTCACCATCGAGGCGTCCGCCCACGGTGGCGCCTGCGTGGTCACCACCTGGGGGCCGACGCAGGCTTAGGGGCACTCCCAGGTGAGCACCACGTCCGCCTGGGTCTGGGCCTGGGCGAAGGAGGGGCTGGTGAGGCAGTCCAGCACCAGGTCACCACGCCATGTCGCGCGCAGCGTCGACAGATCCGCCCCAGGGGGAACGGAGATCGTCCGCTCTGCGACGGTGTGCTCCGCGATGTCGGTGCGGGCTCTGTGGGTGCTCCGAGGCGGATCGGTCTGCCACTCCGCGCACTGATCCGCTGGTGTGTCGACGTCCAGGACGCGTCCTCCGGCCGTCAGCTCGAGCCGAGCGTCCTGCAGGCACACGCGGCTACCCTCGCGGGCGCGGGTGTGCAGCTGGGTGCGTGCACTCAGCACCAGCGAACATCCATCCCTGTGCGCTCGGCGTGCGTCGCGCCAGGCGTTGCCTTCGGTGGAGGGCCGGAGGTCGAGGGTGAAGGGATGTCGGGCGCTGCCTGGTTGCAGGCATCGATCGTTGACGACCACGTGGCGGCGCACCCGTCCGCTCGCCTCCCCGTCGAAGACGAGCTCGGTGACCACCTCGTGCTCGGGGGCAGGGTTGTCCCCGAGTCGGTAGCCGTCGCAGCGACCGTCGGAGCCCCCACAGAGGTGCGTGGGTAGCGGAGGCGCTTGCGCGCGGTGCAGTGTGCTCCAGTCCGTCTCGAGCGGCACGTCGGTTCGCAGGTAGTGGATCCAGACGTCGCTGGTCATCGAGCGAGGGCGTCCGTCGCCGGATGGTGTTCGTCGTACACCTGGAAGTGCTACGTCGAAGGCGCGATCCGTGCCGTCGTCGCGGAGGATGGCCACCCGGGTGATGGTGCCGTCCGCGTCGCTGTGCACGCGAATCGGCACGGGGGAGACGGGTACGGTCCACAGGCTCACGCTGCCGTCGCGATCCGGATCCCAGGGCCGACCTTCGCCCACGCCGAAGCGCTTCGGGGTGGCGTCGGTCAGGGACGACGCATCCAGGGAGACCAGCTGGGTCATCGCACCCAGGACGGGACTCCACTGGGGGGTGCGCTCGGGAGGCTGGGTACGTGTGGCGAACCAGGTCTCGCCGTCGCGGTGCACGATGCGGAAGTCGCCTGCCGCATCGTCGATCACGAAGGTCCCTGGAGTGGAGCGGAATACGAGCAGCCGCTGTCCGGTGCTGGCCACGCCGAACAGCGAGGTCGCCCCGCCGAGGCGCTGCGCCATCATGGCGCTGGGTTCGGGCAGGTGGCTCGCATCGTCGAGGCTGCAGCCGGCACTGGCCAGCAGGGTCCACAGGAGCACGGTCGTCGTTCGCATCGAGGTCTTCACAGCAGGCCTCCCCACCATCCGTCGCAGTTCACGTCCTCGGTGGGACCCGTGACCAGGGTTCCACCCGTCCAGGGTCCAGGGGCATCGGGCGCCATCGGGTGTGTGGTGTCCTTGCCAGGGTCACAGTCCGAGCCTTCGCTCTGGGGTCGGGGATCGTCGTCGTACCAGTCGAGGTCGCCGTCGGGTTGGCAGGCGCCAGGGGCCACGGCTGGTGGTGGGGCGGGCTCGCACACGCGGTACCAGATCAGGTGCTCCTCCCGGCCGATCGAGGTGCGCTGCGGGGTCAGCTCGGCGAGGAGAAGCTCGTTGGCGTACAGCGCGACGTCGGCGGGGAAGGGGGAGCCCGTGATGGGAATGGCTGGATTGGCCACCATGCTGTGGGTGGCGACCACCGACGTGAGGCGCTCGGGGGTGTCCTTGAACGCGCCGAAGATGCGGTTGGTGGGGTGGCCGGCCCCGTTCGCTTGGCCTGTGATCGCCGTGGTGAAGGCCAGGTCGCCGGCTCCGGCGTCGAGGCGCACGCTTCCCAAGTAGTAGGGCACCACGTCGAAGGCGGGCCAGCCGAAGCCGTTCACCTGCACCTGCTCGATCTGCACGCTGGCGATGCCGGTGGCGGGGGTGTAGCTCCACTCGGTGATGCCGAGCAGGGGCAGGCCGTAGCTTCCTCGGGCCACCATCTGGTCATAGATCGTGGTGTGGTTGTGATGTCCCATGGACGCCATGCCCACGAAGCGCTGCGTATCCGTTGCGTCGAGGGGACTCGAGAGCAGGGTCAGCCGGTCGGAGGTGCGCAGCATCGGCACGGCGTGCTCCCAGAAGTCCACGTTCTGCAGCGAACGCGACATCTCGTGCAGCTGTCCGACCACGTACGGCGCCAGTTGGTAGTTCTTGTGAAACAGAGAATCGAGGCAGCCTTCGCTTCGAGGATCCTCGAGGTCCTGGCAGCGAACGGCGTCGGCGTCGGGCACGTCGCTTCCCAAGGTGTCGATCACCTTGCTGATGGCGACCCACGGGCTCAGGATGCTGTTTCGCTCCTGGGGGTAGCGGAGCCACCTCATGTACTCGGGGAGGCCCTCGGTGATCCACAAGGTGTGGGCGCAGGTCTCCGCATCGTCGAAGCAGAAGCGATGCTTGCGAGTCCACATGTGGGACAGCTCGTGGACCGTGATGGCCTCCAGGGAGGAGGCATCCGAGGCGTTCGTTCCCTCGGGGAAGAGATCTCCCGTCTCGTCGAACGCGTTCATGACGATGAGGCCTTCGATGTGAGCGCCAGTCAGGCCGTGTCGGTTGGGCCCAGAGGGGCTGTACGGGAGGTACACCAGGTTGATGTCGCCAGCGGGAACGCGCTGGGGATCGGGCAGATTGACCGCCAACCGGTCCGCCAGCCACACGACGTCGTCTTCGAGATCGCCCAAGGCGCTGGTTCGCAGGGTCGTGCTGTAGTCCGTCAACCGGTTGTTCGCGGCCAGCGTGAGGTGGGCGGTGGGGGCCCACACGTTCAGCAGGTTGTTCAGCCCCGGAATCACGGTGCTGTGGACCAGCTGCACGCCCGGGTCCATCACCATCATGACGAAGCGGGACGGGAATGCGGCGGGCTTGTTGGGCGCCTGGCGCCAGCAGGTGGCCTGGAGTGAGGGCGCCTGACCTTCGGGCGCGTGCTCCAGCATGGAGAAGAAGCCGGGGGAGCACGCCACCTGTTGACCGGGCGCCAGGGGAGTCCAGTTGGAGGCCGCCCCGATGGGGTCGATGCGGACGTCCGCGGCCGCAATGGGGTACTCCAGCGTGTCGTTCGCGAGGGCATGTGCCAAGGCGACGTACTCCTCGTCGGTGAGCTCCTCTCCGGAGTGGCGTGGATCCTCGGGCACCGTCCGGGTGACCCACAGAGGGAATCCCTGCGTGATCAGCTCGATCCAGTTGTTCGTGTCGTACCGGACCTCGGCGAGCTGATGGGGCGGTGCGTCCAGGTAGCTGTAGTACTCGGTGTTGGGCTCCTTTCGTGGGAAGCTGCGCATCTGGATCGAGAAGTACGCTCCGTCGGTGATGGCCTTCGGTAGCTGAAGCATGACCACGCGGGTCCCGAGGGCCCCCGCCTCGAAGGCGAGCCGAACGGGCAGGGCAGCGTCGGTCAGGCCCTGGGTCTCCCCGTCGGTGCCCAGAAAGGAGAACGTGACGTCGGGCATGTCCACCTGTGGGTCGGGCAGCTCGGGCAGGAAGGCTGCGGGCACCACGATCGCCACGTTCTCTGCGAAGCAGTCGTCGGGGTCGGGGCTGCGCAGCGTGAGGGAGCCTTGCTTGTCGACGTCGGTGTCGCCTCGGCACTCGTGCCGGACCTTGATGGCCGCGTCCACTTGCCACGCACCGTCGAATACTACGTCGACCTCGGAGGCCTCCACGAAGAACTCGCTGGTGGCGTTGGGCTTCGCTCCCGTGGCGGAGTGCACCTGCATGACGTACTTGGCGCTGTCGACACCGTCGACGCGGCCACCGAAGTAGAAGGCGTCGTTGAGCAGCGGGTCGTGCACCACGCTCGCGCCGTAGCGGCGGATGGGGTCTTCGGTGTTGGCGACGGGATCCACGAACAGAGTGCCCGCCGAGTCGATGGTGCCCGCCATGTGAACCGCTGTGCCGGACTCGGTGGCCAAGACATTGCCCCGGCCGCCGACGACGAGGAAGGAGTCTCGATCGAAGCGGGTGACGGCGGCATCGTACCGAGCGTCCCCCAGGGCGGTGCTGTGGATCTCCGTCGTCCAGCCGAGCCCCTCGTCGTAGGTGAGGACCCAGCCATCGTCGGCGAGGAGTGCCGACGAGGCGGAGGTGTCGGGGATGGGGCTGTCGACAGGTTGCCAGTCCGACTGGCTCCCCCAGTAGCCACGAGTACCGCCCCCGCAGCTCTCATAGGTCGCCAGAAGGGGGACACCAGTGTGGTCGGAGACCGGGTAGATCCCCTGGTTGTAGGTGCCGCCCACGAGGATGTCCGTCGCTCCGTGGGACACCCAGCTCCGTTGACTGTGATGGAAGTCCAGCCCCAGCGTCGAACCTGCGGTGTGGCTCACCCCCATGGACGGCGTCCAGCCGTAGCGCAGACGCTGGTCGGCGAACATGTCCTCTAGGTAGGTCGCGTGCACGTTGTGGCTGGAGGAGGCGTAGCCCACGAAGGGCCGAGACGAGTTTCCGAAGGCCTCGAGCACGGGGCTCGCGGTCACGCTCGGATCGTCGGGCTCGTACAACCCGAAGGCGGCTTGCCAGTTCGTGCACGGCCCGCCCACGCACCCCGTGATGCCTCCGTACACGGGGAACGCATTTCCCAGGCGAGAGCCGTAGCCCATGAAGGCGAGCCCATCCACGGAGGCGTAGGCGTAGTCCTCGCTTCCGTCGTTGTTGCCGTCGGGTGTGCATTCGGGGGACTCGGGGCAGTGTGTCGCGAAGATCTGACCGTTGAGGCAGTCGCAAATGACGAAGTTCCTCAGGGTCGGGCTGCACACGTCCCCGATCTCCCCCTGCTCGACGATGTCGCCCTCCACTCCGTTCTCGTCGATCTCCACGCAGCTTGCCGGGCGGGCACCTGGCTCACATCCGGGACTGGCTTGGATGACGCCGGCGTACTCCAGCGCCGACAGGCCGCCACTCGCCGAGAAGCCACTGGGTAGGTCGTGGAGACTCGCCCTGTAGATGGCGCTGATGGTCCGGGTGCTGCCGTCCTGCACCACGCCTCCGAACAGCACCACGTCGTCGCCCTGGATCTGCATGCCACCGCCATGGATGCCGCTCGTGGGCGTGGCGTCGGAGGTCATCTGGAACCAGGGGCAGAGATCCTCGGGGTCTCCGCTTGCAAGCGAGCTCCTTCCGAAGCCGCGGAAGGTCAGGTCGTACAGCCACAGATCGTCCTTGCGCGCGGCCCCGCGCTGTCCTCCGTAGAGCAAGAAGCCGCGCTCCACGTGGTGGGTGCGGTCTCCGTCTTGGATGGCGATGGCTCCCTCGTCCAGGAAGAAGTACGCCATGTGCGCCCAGCGTCTGGGGGAGGGGCGGCCGTTGCAGCCAGCGTCCTGTTGCTTGATGACGGTATACGGCCCTTCGGTGACGAGGTGCGGGGGTGGGGCCTTCCCCTTCGACGGGAAGTCATTGCAGGACACCGCTAGCACCAACGCGATCCCCGACACCCATGCGCGTGTCGAGGCCCGAGGGCCACGTGTGCGGCGTCCGACCGTGGTGGATCGGACCATGTCAACTCCAACTCAACGAAACAATGCGAGCGGTATACGGCGGCCTCCGACGGGCGTCAAAGGTGTACAGACGCTTGTGCAAATTGCACCAACGCGCCTGGGTCGTGGCAGAATCGAGACGGAATCCGGCGCGACGTGCTGCGCTACGATTCGCCTCGACCCTGGGCTTCGGCTCTGGAGGACCGACATGTCCGAACATCGCTCGCGCCGTGGTGTCGCCGTCGGCACGTTCCTGTTGGCAGCACTGCTGTTCTTGGCAGCCGTGCTGTGGTGGAACGCCTCGGAGGACGTGGCGTCCGCCGACGACGAAGGACCCAGCCGTGCAGTGGCCACCTCGGGGCCGGCTTCGTCGACGCCAACCGCGCCGCCCGCCCCGCCGGCCACGGCTCCCGAGCCCGATGAGCAGTTGCTTCCGCCGGGGCCGCTTCCAGAGGAACCGCTGCCCACGCCTCCGCCCGGGATCCCCGATGGTCAGGCCCGCTGTGCCCTGGAGCCCCCGCTTCCCGCTGCAGGGGGGCACTTGGTGGTGGGAGACGCTGACGAGATCCCCTACGACGGGCGCCTCGTGACGGTGCGGGACGGGGTGGCCACGCTCCCGTGGATCGACGGCGACGGCCACGGCACCCTCGCCATCGAGGGCTACGCTCCGGTGGAGGTGCGCTGGGCGGGCGGTGGATCGGGGGTCGCCGCGCGCTGTGCGCCCGACCCCGTGCGCCTGAGCGCGAGCCAGGCCTGGATCACCGGTCACGTGCGCAACGCCGAGGGCCAGCCCGAGGGCAAGGTGTTCGTGGAGGGCTGCGGGAACCAGGCCCGCACCGACGAGGACGGGGGCTACGCCTTGTCCGTGTCGCCGGGCACCTGTGTGGTCAACGCCTTCCGCCGCGATGGCATGCTCTTCGCCCAGGCGCAGCCTGCCGAGGTGCATCCCAGGGCCGGCGGGGAGCTGGTGGTGGACTTCGAGCTGCCCGAGCTGCCCCGAGCTGGCTTGGGTGTGCAGATCCAGACCACGGAGCGAGGGGTGGAGGTGATGGCGGTGCTCCCCGGCACGGCGGCCCAAGATGCGGGGCTCGAGCAGGGTGACGTGGTGGTGGAGATCGCGGGGATCAGCACCCTCGACATCGATCTGAGGGAGTTCGTGGAGCTGGCGGTGGGGCCCGTGGGCACCGAGGTGGACGTGGTGGTGGAGGGATTGGACGGCTCGCGGGAGCGCATGGTGCTCGACCGGCGGGAGCTGAAGGGTGGGTGAGGAACACGTGATCTCGCGACCGGAGCTGATCGCGCACCTGCGCGCGGCCTGTGAGCCTGCGTCGTCGATTCGAGCCGCCTGGCTCGGGGGCAGCGACGCCACCGGACGCACCGACGAGATGTCCGACGTCGATCTGATGCTGGTCTGCGCGTTCGAGCACGTGGGTTCGACCTTCGAGACCGTGGAGCAGGCGCTTCGGGGATTGGGGGGCGTTCGGTACACCTGGCCGGTGGGGCACCCCTCCGATGCCGACTACCAACAGCGCTTCTACGCGCTGCACCGCGCGCCCGAGCACTGCATGGTCGACCTGAGCGTGTTGCGGCCCGATCGCGTGGGGCCCTACCTCGATCCAACGCGACACGGTACCGCGGTGGTGTGGTTCGACCGCGACGACCTGTTGGTGCCCACGGTGGATCCGGCGGTGGCGCAGCGACGAGCGGCCCGGATCCGTTCGCTGGGCGTCAAGCACCCGATCTGCGCCCACCTGCCGGGCAAGGAGCTGGCGCGGGGAGACGTGCTTGCCGCCATCGCGGCGTACCATCGGATCCTGCTCGGGCCCCTGGTGGAGCTGTTGCGCGCCGAGCACTGCCCAGACCGGTGGGACTTCGGGTTGCGCTACCTGGACCGGGACGTTCCGCCCGACGTGCGGAAGCGTCTGAGGCAGCTGGCGCTGCCGGGCTGTGGCGAGGAGCTGCGCGTCTGCATCGACACGGCACGTTCCTGGATCGATGCGTTGCTCGCGGAGCGTCGACGGGACCGATAGGCTTGGGCGGGCGGAGGAACGACGGTGGAGCCACCCCCGGCTGACCAGGGTCCGGGCTTCCGAGGCACAGGAGGCTGGCAGGTGGTGCGGCCCCTCGGCAAGGGCGGCACGGCCGAGGTGTACGAGGTGCGGCACGCCGATGGCCGGCGCGCGGCGCTGAAGCGGCTGATGGATCCGGAGCCTGCGGCGGTGGCTCGGCTGCGCCGTGAGGCCGTGGCGCTGACCACGCTCGTGCACCCCCACGTGGTCCAGCTCATCGACGTGATCGACGATGGTGAGCACTGTGCGCTGTTGCTCGAGCTGGTGCAGGGGCCGTCCCTCGCCGAGCGCGTCCACGAGCCAGATCTCACCGCCGTGGAGGAGCTGTTCCTGGGGGTGCTCGACGGGGTTTCCGCAGCCCACGCGGCAGGATGGGTTCACCGCGATCTGAAGCCTGGCAACGTGCTGCTGGAGCTGGAGGGGGGCAACGTGGTGCCGAAGGTGGCGGACTTCGGGCTGGCTCACGTGCTCGTGCCCCACACGCGGCTCACCCAGACCGGCGCCTTCATGGGCACACCGGCCTACATGGCGCCCGAGCAGGTACGGGATCCATCGGGAGCGGGCGTTCCGGCCGACGTGTTCTCCCTGGGGGCCTTGCTGTACGAGCTGTGCACGGGCCGGCCTCCCTTCGTGGCGTCCGACGTGCTCGCGGTGCTTCACGCAGCAGCGCACGGCCTCTTTCCCCACCCGTCCACGCTGCGGCCGGAGCTTCCCGAGCGGTTCGTGGCGGCCATCGTGGGGGCGCTGCAGCCCGATCCGGCGTTGCGGATCGGCGACTGTGCCACCCTGCGGCAGGTGCTCACGGGCAGGCGGCCCTGGCGCGTTCGTGAGCCCATGGTGGACGTTCCGCCCACCATGGCGACCGCGTCGCAAGGCGCGGACACGCAGGCGCAGCCGCGACGCGGTCGACGGCCCTGGGGCTGGGTCGTTGGCGTCGCTGGTCTGGTGGGCGCCGCGGTGGTGGGGGCAGTGGGATGGTCACAGGGATCGGTCGCCGAGCCGCCGACGATCTCCGATGATCCCGAGACCCAAGCGGCGTTCGTCCAGGCACACGAGCGCTGGGCAGCGGCGGACTTCGACGGGGCGGTGCGGCTGCTGTCGGCGGTGCGTCGGAGGACCGACGGTGTGCCTGCCGTGTCCACGCTCCTGGGCGTGGTGGAGGCCTGTCGGCAGCGCTCCGAGGAAGCGGTGGATCACCTCTCGGCGGCGCGAGCCGACACGTCTCCCGATCAGGTCGCCCTGCGTGCGCTGGTGGACGCGCTGCTGACGGATCTGGGCGGGCAGGACGACACCGTGTGGATCGAGCTCTCGCGAGCACATGGTGGGGAATGGTTGGTGGACCCGGTGGCCTGCATGCAGCTGGGATGGGGAAGCGACGCCGACCGCATCTGTGCGCGCGCAGCGCGAGCCCATCCGGGGATGGCCGTGCTGGACTGGGGGAGAGCCGAAGGGGCGCTCGACTACTGGGAGTGGGGGGTGGCGGAGCATCACGCGAAGGCCCTGCTGACGTTGCATCCCGAGCACCCGCTGGGGCTGGCGGCCCTCGGCCGCGTTCGCGCCGCCGAGGGCGCCTGGCCCGAGGCGCAGGCCCTGGCCCAGCGCGCCTTGGCGAGTGATCCCACCAGCGTTGACGCCCACGGGCTGCTGGCCCGAGCCGCCTTGAACCTGGGAGACGCACAGAGAGGGCGGCAGGGGTACCGTGCCTTGATGTCGGACGCGCACGCGCTCGCCGATCGGGTGCGGGCCACCGAGAGCCTGGCGTTCACGGAGCTGGGCCTGGGTCGTGCGGCCTCCGGGGAGGAGGCCTTCGCCGAGATGTCGGAGGTGGTGTTGCAGGCCCGCGCCTGGGATCTGCTGGCCCATCTGCAGGTGCGGCGCGGCCTGTTCGGCTGGTACCTGCAGGATCCCGACATCATGCAGCGGGCTCGGGCGCAGATGGTGGAGGCCTTGGCGGCCCCGGAGGTGTCGGCCACCGTGGCGCAGCCCATGCGGGCGTCATCGGTGTACATGGCTGGGCTCGAGGCGGCCTTGCGGGGCGATCCCGAGGGTGCACGAGCCGCCCGACAGCGGCTGGAGGCCTCGGACGTCGCCTCGGTGGCGTGGCTGGATCGGGTGTCTGCCATCGGCGTGCTCACGGCCTACGAGGAGCGCTTGCGCGGTCGTCCCGACGCGCTCCTCCACCTCGCGCGCACCTACGGTACCTGTGAGTCACTGGCGCTCGGAGCGGACGTACTGCTCGACGAGGGGTTCGCAGTGGAGGCAGAGGCGCAGTGGCGGCGTGTGCTGCAGGAGTGCCCTCCGAGTGGCATGGGGCAGCACTTTCGGTATCTGGCAGCCCATCGCTTGGCCGGGCGAGCCGCCGCGAGTGGGGATGCCGAAGCAGAGGCGCGCCATCGTGCGCAGCTGGCCGAGATCTGGCCCGATCCCGATCCGAACCACCCGCTGGTGAGGCGGGAGCGCGCCTCGGAGGGGTCATGGGAACCCTGAGCTGTGACGACGACGGCGAGGGGCCGGTGGCGCTGCTGCCGCGGACCCTGGTGGGGCGAAGTGCTGCGAGTGATCTACGCCTCACCGACGCGAGCGTGTCGGCGGAGCACGCCGTGATCGCCTGGAGTGACGGGCGGTGGACGGTGCGTGATCTGGGCAGCCGCAACGGCACGCGCTTGGGGGGACGGCAGCTGCTGCCGGGAAGCGCCACACCGCTCCCGCCAGACACGCCGCTGTGCTTCGGGCTCTCGGCGCGCACCTGGGTGCTGGTCGATGCGGCGCCGCCCACGGCGTGTGCGGTCCAGCTCGCCACGGGCGCGCTGGTCGAGGCCGATGGACAGCTGCTGGCGTTGCCGGATGCCGAGCACCCCACGGCCACGGTGGTCCAGCGCCACGACGGCGCCTGGGTGCTGGAGGCGGACGGGGGCGAGCGCGTGGTGGGGCACGGCGAGCGGATCGAGCTGCTGGGCGCGGTGTGGGAGCTGCGGCTGCCGGCGGCGCTGCCTGCCACGGCTGCGGGCACGGCGAGCCTGGACTCGGTGACGCTGCGATTCACGGTGAGCAGCGACGAGGAGCATGCGCGCTGGGAGGCCCGAAGCCCGCTGGGGGTCATCGATCTCGGGGGCCGAGTGCACACCTACCTGCTGGCCACGCTGGGCCGGGCTCGTCTCGAAGATCTCGAGGCCGGAGTGGGGCAGGACAGTCGAGGCTGGCGCTACGCCGACGAGCTGGCTCGGGGCCTCGCCATCACCCCCGAGGTGCTCAAGGTCTACGTCTACCGCGCGCGTCAGCAGCTCCAGGCCGCTGGGATCCTCGGCGCGGCCGCGGTGGTGGAGCGCCGTGCGAGCACCAACCAGATCCGCATGGGGATCGACGCTATCGAGGTGTGTCGGGGTTGAAGGGGGCGACGGTGTGGTGGGACCAGTGCCCGCAGCGCACGTCCGGGGGTTGCTCGGTGTTGCTCAAGGCACGGGTGAGCCAGCTTCGCTGTCGTGCTCGATCCGTCCAGGGGGGATCGGAGAACCTCGGATCGGTGCCTGCGTGCAAGACCTCGAAGGGCTGTCCGTCCACCCGACCACGAACCACCGCGTTGGGTCGGCCCGATAGCCACCAGCGGAGCGCGAGCCAGTTCAAGCGCGCGTCTTCCTGCTTCACGGCGCGCAGGAAGCGATCGTTGCTCTGGGTGATGACCACGGGAGCGTTGTGGGGCAGCACGGGCGCGCGAAGCAGCAGGTGATTGCTCCTGGACCGCATCATCCGTAGATCGGAGGCCATGGTGAACGTGGGCTGGTGGGGGTACCCCAGGTAGGGGCTGATCTCGTTGGTCCACATCACGAGCGGCAGCACCCAAGCCACCGCAGCTCCGCCGCGGAGCAGCGCCAGCCCCGTGGGACGCTGTGGCGACGGAACGCGGTGCCACAGGTAGGCCGCCAGCAGCAGGGGAAGCCCGAGGCACACCAGGACCTCGCACGACCAGGCTCGTCCCTGCCATCCCCAGGTGCCCCGCGACAACGCCATCGCCACTACCCACACCACGGCGGCGCTGCGACCGAGCCACGCCAGGGGTACCCGCTCGCCGATTCGCGCGGTGATCCGGTCGCGCGCGGCTGCGGTGGTGGCCGGAGCCGTGAACAGGGTGAGCAGCGCCAGCATGGGACAGGCGAACTCGTACAGGTTGCCGATGGGGTTGATGCTCAGCAGGAAGAAGAAGCCCGTGGCCAGCACCATGCCGGCCGGTCGCAGGCGGCGCGACAGCACCATCAGGGGAACGGCCAGCTCCGCCAGAAGCGACAGCACGATGGCCACCCAGCGCGCCCATCGTGCGCTGATCAAGAAGCCGGCTTGAGACAGGTACAGGGCGGAGCCGCACGATCGATCGACGTCGAGGTAGGTCGCGTTGAGCTTGGCGAAGCCGGCGAAGCCCACGGCGAGCAGCACCATCACGCGCAGCGGTGGGCCTGCGGCGTCGAGGAGCTGCGCACCCGAGACCGCCGGACCGCGGTGACGAAGGCCGCAGGTGAGCCACGCTCCGAGTAGCGTCAGCGACACCAAGGCATCGAAGTACCAGTGCACGAACAGGAACGGCGTGTCTCGCGTGGCCAGGTTGAGCAAGGTCGCCAGCGAGGCGAGGGCCAACAACGCTGTGAGACGCGGCCTGAGCAGCACCGCCAGTGCACTGCCGGTGGCGAGCACCTGCGCCGGTCCGGCCACCATCCCTCGGTTGGACAGATCGAACAGCAGGCAGATCGCCCAGAGCACCGCGAACACCTCGTACTGGGCCTGCTTGCCGTCCACGGGCTCACCTCACCGTCAGCCCGCGGAGAACAGCGAGAGCTGCTGGGTGGGTGGCGTGGCAGGGCGAGAGCGGGTGGAGGCAGTGCGCCTGCGGGGCTTGGTGGCGGGCCGGAAGGTGGCCGGTGTGCCCACGCGCATGGGCGTCAGGGGCAGCTGTTGGCTGGCCACTCGAACCTCGACGCCGCTCACACCGGCTTGGTTCAGCCCCCGCTCGGCCGCCTCCAGCGCACGCTCGGGCAGGTTGTTGTCTTCCGACAGGTGGGCCAGCACGAGGTGGCGCAGGCGGTCGGACGCCCCCGCAGCCACCAGTGCCTCGGCCTGTGCGTTGGAGAGGTGACCGTGCCCCCCTCGCACCCGCTGCTTGAGGGACCACGGATACGGGCCGTCCAGCAGCATCTCGAGGTCGTGGTTGAACTCGATCACGGCGATGTCGCAGCGGGACAGCTGGCGCTCGACCAGGCGCGTGGAGCGGCCCAGATCGGTGACGACGCACACGTTCACCCGCTGGTGGCTCACCAGGAACGCCACGGGATCGCCGGTGTCGTGGGGCACCCGGTAGGGCTCCACGTCGAACCCGGCGACGGACAGGGCCTGCCCCGAGGTGATCCGCTCCACCCGCTTGGGCATGCAGCGAGGGTTCACGCCTCGCTTCGTGCCCGCGGTCATGAAGAAGGGGATCCGCTCGTTCTGGCGCTTGAGGAGTCGGTCGTCGAGGATGCGCGCTGCCCCTACGTGGTCGGCGTGCTCGTGGGTGATGAGCACGGCCTCGATCCGCGCCTTGCCGAGCCCCACCTCCTCCATCCGACGAAGCACCTGCTTGGTGGACAAGCCACAGTCCACCAGCACGCCCCGCTGGGGGGTGCCGATATAGGTACAGTTGCCGCGGGATCCCGACGCCAGGGTGGAGACCACGACGTCGTGGTGGAAGAGGAGGTCCATGGGGAGAGGGCAGACCTGGGTGGGAGGCGAGAGTCTATCGCGGGAGGCGGACCGAATCAGGCTGTCTGCTACTCGCTCGAGGCCATGGGGGCCGAGGGCACACGCCGTCGCAGCTCGACGACGTAGCCCGCCGTGCGGGTGGTGGGCTGGCGCTCCCAGGCGGCCCGGGCCCAGCGCAGCGCCTCCAGCACGTCTCCGGACTGCTCCGCCCGAACCGCACGGGTGGTCAAGGCTCTGGCGCTGCCTTCGGCGGCGTTGGGGTAGACCCGGCGCTGCACGAAGGTGGGCATCGGATCGAGCTGCGTCTCGAGGTCGTCCACCAGGTCGTGGGTGGCGTGTCGGCGGGCCGTGTTGCGGATCGACAACCACCGCGTGGGTTGCCACGACGAGTCGTAGTGCGCTCTGCCTGCCCCCAGCAGGTGGGCGAGCACTCGGCCATGGTGGGTCACTGCCACCACCGCGTGGGCGCGGGCGGCCACCAGGGTGCGGCGCCGCACGCGCTGCTCGTCGGATCGAACGATCTCCTGCAGTGTCCAGGACTGATCATCGCCGCACCCGAAGACCTCGAGGCGTGTCTTGGCCGTGGGGAGCACGTGCAGCGAGTCGGACTCCCGCAGCGCGGCCACCAGGGTGTCGGCCACGGATTGACAGCCCCGGTCGCGCGCAACCACCGACACCGCGCGCTCGGGCAGGACGACCGCTGGACTCGCGGGGATGGACAGGTGCACCCTCGCGGCACATGCCGTTGTGGTCATGATCGAGATGATCAGGAACAACGCGCGCAAACACGACCCTCCACTACTTCATCGTACCGCCTCGGACGGGGAAACGGAAGCCAATGACCGATAGGACACCATCGGGAGGACGCGTGACGCGACGCATTGGGATCTGCACGGGTGGCGGGGATGCACCTGGGCTCAACGCCGTGATTCGGGCCTTCGTCAAGTACGGAGGCGGCCGGCTCGGCTGGGACATCCTCGGGATCGAGGATTGCTTCAACGGACTGCTCGACCGACCCCTCCGGGTTCGCTCGCTGACGCCGCGAGACTGTCAGGGGCTGCTGCAGCGAGGGGGCACCATGCTCGGCACCACCAATCGCGGAGATCCCTTCGCGCTGTCCACCGCGGACGGCGGGCGCGTGGATCGATCCCTGGATCTCAAGGGAGGTGCCGAGGAGCTTGGCCTCGAAGGCATCGTGGTGGTGGGTGGAGACGGCACACAGGCCATCGGACTGAGGCTGATGGACGAGCTGGGGATTCCGGTCGTGGGGGTGCCGAAGACCATCGACAACGACCTGTCCAACACGGATCTGACCTTCGGGTTCACCAGTGCCGTGGCCGTGGCGACCGAGGCGCTGGATCGACTGCACACCACGGCCGAGTCCCACGACCGGGTGCTCGTGCTGGAGGTGATGGGGCGAGACGCTGGGCACATCGCGCTGCACGCGGGGATCTCGGGAGGGGCGGACGTGATCCTGATCCCCGAGATCCCCTACGACCCCGATCGCGTGGCTGCCAAGATCCTCGCCCGCCGGGCCAAGGGCCGACCGTTCTCCATCGTGGTGGTGGCGGAGGGCGCGCTGCCGAAGGGGGCGCCGACGGATCCGGCGACCCGAAAGCAGCGGATCCGTCAGGGACGGGGCGCTGCGGCCATCGTCATGGCCCAGCTGGAGGGTCGGATCCAAGCGGAGATGCGGGCCTGCGTGCTGGGGCACTTGCAGCGCGGAGGCAGCCCGGCCCCGTTCGATCGGCTGCTGGCCACCCGGTTCGGGGTGGGAGCGGTGGATCTGGTGGTCCAGGAGCGCTGGGGTCACCTGGTGTGCCTCCGGAACGGAGAGATCGGGAGCGTGGCCATTCGCGACGCCGTGGCCCAGAAGTTCGTGGATCCGAAGGGCGAGTTCGTGCGCACGGCGATCGCCACGGGCGTGGAGCTCGGCGCGGACCTGCCCCTATAGGTCGTAGGCGAAGGCGAGCAGCGCGCGCAGCGATGGTGCCGACCAGCCTGGCGACGGCACCACGAAGTCGACGGCGCCGTCGGCGGACAGGGCCGAGGCGGCCGAGGGCAGCCGGCCGAAGCCGACGTCGGCCGCCACCCGCAGCCCCACGGACCAGGGCTGATCCGCAGCGTAGAAGGCGCCCACGTCGGCGCCGACGGATCCTGCCGTGGCGGTGGTGTAGACGTAGTGAGCCTGGGGATCGGTGGTGCGGGCGCACGACCAGGGCGCGTCCTCGCCCTGCTGGCAGCCCACCTCGAGGCCTGGCACCAGTCCAGCGCGGCCCACCAGAGCCGGTCGCACCATGAGCGGGCCGACGATCTGCAGGGGCACGCCCGCGCGGACGCCGGCAAAGACCCCCGAGGCGGAGACTCGCGCCTCGTCGAGCTGATCGCGGTAGGGCTGCGGAGACCAGACCACCAGCGGCGAGATGAGCAGCGGACCCACGGGCACGTTGATCGACAGCTCCGACGCGGGCGCTGCAGGGAGGTTGGTGCCCATCCAGGCGGTGGTGCCTGCCCCGATCTCCAGCTCCGTGCTGATCTGGGCGGGCTGGGGCGCGATGCGACCCTGCTTGGGCGCCTTGGGCGGCTTGTCGCGGGCTCGATCGGGAGCGGTGTCGCGCGAGCGCCTTCGGTTGCCGCCTTTGGTGCCCTTGGAGCCCTTGTTCTTCTTCACCAGTGCCAGGGCATGGGTCTGCCCGGCGTCCACCTGCACGAACTGGTCGTTGATGAGGTAGCTGGCCGTGGGCAGCCCCAGGGTGTGGGGCAGGGTGACGGGCTCCTTCTCGAGCCGCACGAGCATGCGGTTGATGTAGTTCTTGAGGTCGGGATCGAGCAGGGTACTCTCGAGGCTCAGCTCGATCTGAAGCTTGGTCCCTTGCTTGTCCGACGTCAGCTCCACCCGGCCGAACTGCTCGCGGAAGAACGCCAGCAGGTCGTGGGTCTGCGAGAACTCCTGCGGATCGGCGCTGTTCTCCCGCGCCTTCTCGGCGGCTTGCTCCGCGCCGTCGAGGTCGCACAGCTCGTAGCGCACCTTCGACAGCAGGAACCACACCTCGGGGTTGGTGGCGCCGGCCTCGGTCCGAAGGGCCTGCTCCAGCTCGGCGGCGGCGTCTTCGTTCCATCCCTGGCGCATGAAGAAGCGTGCCTGGTCCACGTGGCTCTGGGGGTCGGTGTCGCTGGCCATGGCCACGGTGAACAACCAAGTGATCATCACGCCTCCGCGGCCTTGCGGCCGGTCCAGCCAGCGGCTTCCAGCAGCGCCCGGGTGGACGCGTGGCTCGGGTGCCACCCTGACTCGCGCAGCTGTGTGGTGGAGAACCGGTCTACCACGCGTCCTTTGTGCATAACCACGACACGATCGCACACCTGCGCCA
The DNA here is from genome assembly GCA_019634415.1 of Myxococcales bacterium. GTDB lineage: Bacteria > Myxococcota_A > UBA796 > UBA796 > DRPG01. The sequence continues at coordinate 38,773 of JAHQVJ010000005.1, read as the reverse complement.
CGGTGGACAGATCGTGACTGACCAGTACCACGGAACAGTCGGAACCGACCCGCTGTAGGAGGAGCTCCACCATGGACGCCCGCACGGCGGCATCGAGTCCCGAGGTGGGTTCGTCGGCCACCAACAGCTCGGGCCGAGCGAGCAACACGCGGGCGATTCCCACCCGCCTCTGCTCCCCACCCGACAGCTCGCGGGGCAAAGCGTCGTAGCGCTCTCCGAGACCCACCTCCGTGAGGGCCTGCCGAGCGACGTCGCGGGGGCGCTCCTCGGGCCGGTGCAGGGCTGCGCTGTCGGCAAGGAGCGCTCCCACGGGAACGTCGGGGTGCAGCATCGCCCGCGGGTCCTGGAACAGCACCTGCACCGTCCGCCGAGCTCGCCGCCAGCGCGCGGCGCTCCAGCCGTGCGTGGAGCTGCCGAGCAGCTCGATCTCGCCTGCGTCGGGGCGGATCAGCCCGAGGCCACAGCGCACCAGCGTGGACTTCCCGCTGCCCGATCCCCCGACCAAGCCGACGCGCTCCCCCCGGGCCACCTCGATCCCCACGCCGTGCAGCGCCACGCGATCGGTGCGGAAGGGCCAGGTGCCCACCCGGAAGGCCTTCTCGAGGTCTCGGACACGCCAGGTCGGGGTGGTCACCAGGCCCTCCTGCGGGATGCGGTGATCAGTCGGCGGCCGGCGTCGGTGTCGGGCTCGCCTCGCTCGAACTGCTCGCGGGTCCAGGTCTCCACGATGCGGCCGGCGTCCATCAGGTGCACGATGTCGACGACGCCGCGGAGCAGCCGCAGGTCGTGGGTGACCACCAGGACGCCGAGACCGTTGTCGGCGTGGCGGCGCAGCCCCTTCACGAGCCGACGCTGCAAGGTGGCGTCCAGCCCGGTCATGGGCTCGTCGGCGACCACGAAGGTGCTTCCCCGTGCGAGCAGCTGAGCGATCGCCACCCGCTGAGCCATGCCTCCGGACAGCTCGTGCGGAAACAGGTGGCTCACCGCGGCGGCGTCTTCCTCGGGGAATCCGGCCTGGACCATCCACTGGATGGGATCTCGGCTGCGATCGCCCCCCTCTGCAGCGGCCAGCGCTGCAGCCGCCGACACCTGGCGGCCCACGGCCAGCAGGGGATCGAGCGTGGCTGGGGCGTTCTGGCGCAGGTAGCCCACCACCCGACCTCGGATCCCGCGGAAGGCACGGTCGCGGACGCGTCGTGGGGCGCCCAGGCAGCTGCGATACGGGTGGGCTGGTCCTTCGGGGGTGGGGATGGTCAGCTCGCCGTCCACCACGCCTGGGTGCACGTCCACCAGCCCGAGCAGGCTGCGGCAGGTGAGCGTCTTGCCCGAGCCGGAGGCCCCCACGAGGCCCGTCAGCTCGCCCCGACGCACCTGGAGGCTGACCCCGTGCACCAGATCGCGATCCCGGGCGCGGACCACGAGCCCGTCCATGAGCAGCGACTCAACCATCGACGGGCTCCGCGAAGAGGCGCCCCGCGGCGACGGTGGCGGCCACGGTGATCCAGATGGCGATGGCGGGTGCCACCACCGACAGGCCGATCCCACGGCCCCACTCGAACACCAGCATGTTGCCCCACGAGGGCATGGGCTCCCGCACGCCGAGACCGCCCAGGTAGGACAAGGTGCACTCGAGCACCACGAAGCTGCCGAAGGTGGCCAGCAGCTGTCGGGCGATGGACCGGCCGCAGGCGGCACCCACCAGGTGGACGAGCAGCAGCTTCGGTGCCGGCACGCCATGGGCCAGGGACGCCAGCACGAACTCGGTGCTGCGCAGCTGCTCGATGCGCGCCCAGACCGCCAGCGCGAGGGCTGGCGCAGCGGCGACGCCGGCCGACAGCGCGAGCTGAGTGGGGCCGGAGCCGTAGACGGTGCACACCAGCAGCACGAGCACGAGGCGGGGCACCGAGGCCACGGCTCCCACCACGAACCGCACGGCGTGAGCCACGGCTCCGCCGCTCCAGCCAGCGAGCGCCCCCAGGGGCACCCCGACGATGGCGGCGACTCCGCAGGCCAGCAGCCCGGGGCCTGCGAAGGCACGCGACGCCAGCATCAGCCGCCAGAACACGTCGCGGCCGAGGTGGTCGGTGCCCAGCCAGTGGGCCGCGGACGGTCCCAGCCCTCGGGACGCGGGGTCGACGTCGGCGCCCACGGGGTAGCCCGACAGCGGAGACAGCAACGCCACGAGCAGCACGGCCGTGAGCACCCCTGCGCCGATCACGCCCTCCGCGGGCGGACGCCGCACGGTGGCTGCCAGCGATGCCAGGACGAGCCGAGCCGACGTCATGCCGTGGCCCGCAGGCGCGGGTCCGCCACGAGGCGTACGACGTCGGCGGACAACGCCACCGCGCTCACGAAGGCCGCTGCGATCAGCGCGATGGCCAGCGCGAGATCGTAGTCCCGCTGGAGCGCCGACTCCCAGAGCACCGAGCCGAGACCGTTGAGCAAGAGCACCTTCTCGATGATCACCACGCTGCCTGCGATGAAGGCGGCTCGCTCCGCGAAGGTGGCGGCGAAGGGCGGCACCAGGTTGCGCACGATGTGGGGCCAGATGGGGGCTCCCCGGGCGCGCGCGGCCTCCACATAGGGGCTGCTGCGGATCCTGCGGATCGCCTCCTCGATCTGGGCGTGCACCTCCATCAGGGCACCAGAGCCCACCGCCAGCGCCACGATGGCCAGGGTGCTCCGTAGGGTGGAGGGCTCGTCGGGGAGGGCGAACCAGCTGGGCCGGTCGATGGTGCCTGCCTCCATCATGGAGTAGGTCGCCTCGTTGAGCATGGTGACGGTGCCGTGGGCGATCAGGAACACCGGGAGGATGCTCATGGCCTGGACCGCCCGTCGCGCGGTGGCGGACAGCCGGCGATCCAGTGCGCCCGAGCTCGCCCAGGCCAGAGCCGTTCCCCACACCATCGCCAGCGTCAGCGCACCGAGTACCCGCGCCATCGTGCCCAGGGCCGGGCCGCGGATCACCTCCACCACGGGCTGACCAGGTCGGTAGGCGATGGAGGTCCCGAGATCCAGCGTCGCCATGCGCTTCAGATACAGGGCGAAGCGTGCGGGAACCGGGCGATCCAGCCCCCAGTCCGCTTCCAGCTGCTCGCGAAGCTCCTCGCCGTTGGGAATCAGATCGATGGGGTCGCCGGGAGCTGTCACCAGCAAGGCGAGCAGCAGGGCGATGGCGCCGATCCAGGTGGCCAACAGCGACGCGGACCGCAGCACGACCCCGCGGAGCACGGTCACTTCTGCAAAGCCCAGTCCGATGCCCAGGTGAAGAAGTAGAACGGGTGCACGGTCACGCCCTTGACCTTCGTCGACAGCGCCGCGTACGAGTCCAGCGTCCAGAGGAACACCATCGGCTGGTCCGTGGCCACGATCCGATGCACGTCACGCAGGACGGCCTTCTTCTTCTGTGGATCCACTGCATCTCGCGCCGCCACGAGCATGCGGTCCACCTCGGGGTTGGCGTAGCCGATGAAGTTGCGGCTCCCGCTCGAGTGGAACTGCTCGTAGATGTCCTCGCTGCGGTCGAAGGACCACTGCGACAGGATCATGTCGAAGTCGTTGTTGCGCCACACGCGCTGTCGGTACTCGGCGACACCGAGGAACTCGGGCTCGACCGCCACGCCCTTGGACTGCAGCTGCGACTGGATGTTGATGACCACGTCCATCGCGGTCTCTAGGTTGCGCAGGGTGACCAGCTTGAAGGTGAGCTGCTTGCCCTTGTTGTCGACCCAGGAGCTCCCATCGAAGGTGTAGCCCGCGTCGTTGAGCAGCTCGGCTCCCCGATCCGGATCGTGGGACATCGGCGCGATGTCGTGGTTGTAGAACGGCGAGCTGCGCACGAACGGGCCGCTCACCCGATCCCCGGTGCCGATGGGAGCGAGCAGATCGTCCACGTTGATCATCGAAGCGATGGCGCGCCGGACCTTCTCGCTGCGCAGCGACTTCCGACGCAGGTTGTAGCCCAGATACCACCAGGAATTCGTCTGGTAGGGGTACAGCTCCACTTTTCGATCGTTCTGCAGCGTGGCGAGGTCGCGCGGCAGCACCCGGATCAGCGTCTCCAGCGACTCGAAGGTGAGGAGCTTGGCCTGGTAGTTCTTGTCGGAGACCTCCCGCATCACCACTTCGTCGACCTTCGCGGCGTTCCAGTAGCGCTCGTGCCGTGCGAGCGTGATGGAGTTGTCCTCGTTGAAGGACACCACCTTGAAGGGACCGGTCCCCACGGGCTGGGTACGGAAGTTGTGGGTTCGCTTGACGGGCGTTCCGCCGAAGCGATGGGTGGGTAGGATCTTGAAGTGGAGCTTGTCCTGTGGGGCGTACTCGGGGTCCGTGAAGGTCAGGAACACCGTGTAGGGATCCATCGCGATGGCTTCCTTGACCCAGGTCACGCGACCTGCCTCGCTCGAAGCCGTCGAGGGGTCCTTGTACGCGCTGATGGTGAAGACGACGTCGTCGGCGTCGAAGGGCTCACCGTCGTGCCAGACCACGTCGCGGCGCAGCCGGATCTTCATCGACATCAGATCGGCCGACAGCTCGAAGCTCTCGGCCAGACGACCGGCGGACTTCAGCTCCAGGTCGTCCGCGAACAGGCCCTCGAACACGAGCTCGTCGATGCGCGCTTCGCTCATGGTCGTCGCGAACAGGGGGTTCACGATGGCCGGAGCACGGTCTTCGGCGTACCGAAGCGGGTTGGCCATGCCGATGGTCGCCATGAGGCACGCGACGAAGGTTCCGCTCACTGATTCTCCTTGCTGTCGCCCTGACGGTCGAGGCCCCTGAGAACCGCCAGGTCCCCCACGACTTCCTTCAGGCCGACGATCTCTGGGTAGACCTCGGTGAGCTCCTGCAGCGCATCGAGAGCCTCGCGGGTGTGGCCGAGCCGCAGCTGCACCTCGGCCATGAGTGCCATCAGGGAGGGGCCGTTCGCCGGCCCGATTCCCTCCGACGCGTCCCGGCCGAGCTCGAGGTAGGCCAGGGCCTGGCGCGGGCGATTGCTCTCCAGAGCGAGCCGCGCGCGAGTGACCAACCACTCCTGCCGGAACCGATGGATCAGGCGGAGATCGTTGAGCAGGGCGCGACCGTCCTCGTCGGAGAGCTCGAGGAGCTGATCACGCCAGTTCGCGAGACCGGTATCGAGCACACGCACCATGCCCCGCGCCTGCTCGGCGTCGTCGCTGGACACCGCATTGGTGCCCACGCCGAGCTTGCGCAGCAGGGGAGACCTCGCCCCCACCAGACCCGGGTGGTCCGAGCTGGCCACCTCGCTGGTGAGGTCCTCGGACGTGGGCCAGGCGGCGAAGATGCGTCCGGTCAGACCGGTGTCGCGCTTCGCCCAGGCGACGATCTCCTTCCAGCTGGAGCCCCGCAGGCCGTGCACCACGCGGTCCACCCAGTGGTCGCTGAGCGTGCGATACAGGCAAGGATCCCAGAACGTGCGCGAGAACTCCTCGTCCTTGACCTCGCGGGTGGTGACCGGCGCGCCCGCGACGTCGAGCAGGGGCTGGACGTCCGCACTGCTACGTGCGGCTCGATGGATGGCGAGACGTCGCCCGAAGGCGTCGCTGCTGGCCACCTCGAAGGGCGTGCGGTTCTGCATCAGCGCCTGGGCCAGCGGAAGCCCGGTGCCCTCGGTGATCCGCTGCGCCCAGGTCACGGTGGTGCTCCCGTCGGAGCAGTACGACGCGAGGCCGGCGACCAGGGGCGGCTCGTTGCCCTTGGGCAGCGTGCCTCGCTCGTCCCACTCGGAGAAGAGCGACTCGTAGGCCAGCCCGCTCACGCGGTTGAGATCGGCGTAGAGCAAGCCGAGGGCCAGCTCTCCCCGCGCCCTGGCCGCAGGGTCGTCGCTGAAGGCCTGCACGGCCGCGGGGTAGTCGTGGGCGTGCATGGCGACCCACCCAGCGCGTGCGTCCCCCTCGGTGAGGGCGGCGAACGCCGGAGGATCGAGCACCACCTCCGAGATCCAGCCGAACTGGGTGAGGGAGGGCCCCTTGTCGGACGACGGCTCCGCTGAAGTGGCGTCGACGGCCTCCGTGCCGGTGCATCCGATGAGCAACAATGCCTGGACGATCATCGCGCTACTGACCCTCGTAGGTGGCGCCGGAGGACTGCGTCGGACGGCTGTACAGCTGCGGGTCCAGGTTCTCCGGCAGGTCCGTGATGTCGATGGTCTCCTCCACCATGGTGACGGCGTCGACCTCGTATGGGCCTCGCTTGTAGCTGATGTCGTGGGTGAAGGTGTGGAACCCCACCTTGAAGACCTCGATCGTGTACTGGGACTTCTTGGTGAGCCGTGTGCGCTTGCCGTCGCCTTCGCGCAGGTAGTCGATCAGGAAGCGACCCTCACGGTCCGTGACGAGCAACACGTTGCCCGGGGTCAGTGACACCACCGCACGAGGGAGGGGCTGTCCGTTCCGATCGACCACCAGGCCTTCGATGCGATGCTTGCCAGCCCATCCCGTGGCAGGGAGAGCAAGGGCCGCCAGCGATACGAGCGTCAGTAGACGCACGGCCGCCGTGGGTACCCAGAGGGGCATTCTCGACATGGCTACTCCACCCGCTTCTTGATTCCGTGCAGCCTCTCCAGCTTCTTGTCGGCACGCTGAATGAGCTCTGGACGATCTTTCGTGCTCACGTGTGCGCGGAACCGCTCCCAGTCACGAATCGCCTGATCGAGCATCTCGACCTCGGTGCCCTCGGAGGCGTAGAACTGACCGGTGTGGGACGACGCCATGATCTCGTAGATCAGGGCCTTGCGCGTGTAGACGAGCTCTGGAGGGATGCGCGCCCAGTGCTGCTCGGCGGAGCGCGCGGACTTCAAGGCGGCGGGCCAGTCCTCCCGATCTGCTGCCTCTTGTGCCTCCTCCACCAGCAACACGGGGTTGTACCGGTTGGCGGGAAGCGTCATCAGCAGCGCGATGTGGCTCTGGCGGGCCTTGGCGTCGTCGCGGGCCTTGGCATCCAGGTAGAGCAGGGTGCGCGCGCGCGTGAAGTCGGGGTCGTCCGTGGCCACCTGTGCCAGCTGCTCCTGCTCACCCGCGGAGAGCTTGCCGTTGAAGGCGGAGGTGCTCAACCGGTCGAGGTCGTCGGGCGGCGGCGCTGGAGCAGCGGGGGACCCCGCAGGGTCGAACAGGCCGTCGATGTCGGGGGGAGGTGGCGTGGGGGCGGCGTCCGCCGTGCCCTCGTCGGCGAGGATGGGCATGGGCAGCGGCGGCGGCGGATCCGAAGGCGAGGGCATCAGCACCGGTGCAGGTGCAGGTGCAGGTGCAGGCGCTGGACGTGCCGTGCTGAGGCCGCCCGTCGGCTGGGGCCGCGGCCGTGGCTTGGGCGGGGGTGAGGTCGTGCGGACCACCGCCTCGTAGGTCTCCTGCGGCGTGGGTCGCGGAGCGGTGGGCTGGGGCTTGGGTGGAGGGGGGAGCGGCTCTGGCTCTGCGGCCACCTCGGCCACCTCGATCTCCGGCGCGTCGGGCTCCGCTGCTTCGGCGGAACCCAGACCCTCCTGCGGCAGCGCGGCACCCTCGATGGGCTCGAGACCTCGCACCTCTGCCGTGGAGTTGCTCGACAGCGAGTCGAGCACCATGGGTCCGCCGATCCCGACCCCGATGCACAGCAGTCCGGCGAAGAGCGCGGCCACCATGGCTCCGGCCACGGCGTAGGGTGCCCAGGCGGGAGCGTCGTCTTCCTCTCCCTCCTCCACGCCGTACACGGCGGGCGAGGGGGCCACACGCGCGCCGCCGAGTGGCTCCCCAGCAGGTGCCGCGGACCAGGTCTCCCCTTGCGGCTCGGGCGGCGGGAGCAGAGGCTCCTCGGGAGGAATGAGCGTTCCCTGTGGAGGGGATGCCTGCGCGACGGTCTTGTCCTGCGAGGGCATGTGCCCACGGGCCGTCAGCTCGTCGCCCAGCGGGGCGGACGACGCGGGGTTCTTCAGCCAGGCGGTGCCCTCGGCCTCCCCGGGTGCAGGAGCCTGCGCGGGGAGGTCGTCGTAGAGGGGCACCTTGGAGCGCACCGTGTGGGGGTCCTGCGTGGACTCCACGAAGCTCGCCGTCGGGTTCACGGTGAGCGTGGGTGGGTTCTGGGTCTCCTCGTTGGGGGCCACCTCGGCCCAGCGTGCCGAGGCTGTGGGCTCGATGGCATCGGTGGGGGGACCGTCCAGCTCGGGCTTGCGAGTGGGGGGCCGGAGGCTGCCCTTGACGAACTCACCGGTGTGATGGTCGGTGGGTCGCAGGTCGCTGGGAACGGGGCCGGCCCGAGGTGAGCCCGGCGGCACCAGCAGCGGCGAGGGTGGCTCGGCGGTGGCCACGGCACCGTCGGTGGGGTCGAGGTCGGGAGACGTGCCTCGCTTCTCCCAGGTGGTCTGACCCCACTCCGTGGAGGGGCCCGATCCACCAGAGCCACCCCAGGCGCCCGGTGGCACGGGGAGGGGACCGTCCTGGCCTGCCGTGGTGCTCACATTGGTGTCGTGGTCGTCCACTGCCTCGTCGAGGGGAGCCAGGGTGGGGCTCGGCTTGCGCGCGGGCCTCAGCGGAGAGGTGAAGCCGACGTCCAGGCCCACGGGCTCCGACTCTTCCTGAGCGGAGCGCGAGTAGGCGGGGGCCACGGGATCCTGGATGGTGAACTGCACCGCCTTGGACCGCCCTCTGCGAGTGGACGGCGCGTGCTCCGGCTCACGTTTGAGCTGGGTGTCGCTCTCCTCGAAGAGGATGGGATCGTCGTGCCGACCGTCGTCGGTCTTCTCCTCGGCCATCGCGTCGAGCTCGGCGTCCGTCGCGCCGGTGTGGGAGATGGGGCCCGGGTTGGGCCGCTGCGTCCACTCGGCGAGGCGATCGTCACGCTTGACCTCCGTGACCTGCTCGTCCAGGTCCACCGCATTCGGAATCGCGGTGAGCATCGTGTCCTGCGACGGAGGATCGTCGGGCATGATGAACTGAGCGTTGTCGGTCCGGAAGGTGGCGGGATCCGCGGTGCTCTCGTTCAGCACGCCCTGGGTCAGATCGCGGAAGATCGGCGTGAGGAACGCCGTGGTCACCGACTCGATGTCGGAGAAGGAGAACCCGGCCATCAGGCCGCGCAGGTCCTCGCGCAGCACGAAGGCGCGCTGGTAGCGGTGCCTGGGATTCAGCGACAGCGCGCGGAACAGCACCTTGTCGAGCCCCGGCAGCAGCTCCTTGACCTCGAGCAGCTGCGTGGTGACCTCGGCCCGTCGCACCTTGTGGATGGTCTGCAGGTTGCTCTCGGCCCGGAACATGGGCCGCATGGTGAGCAGCTCGTAGAGGATTGCTCCGAGGGAGAAGATGTCGGAGGCGGGCGTGAGGCGCTGATCGGTGTGGGTCTGCTCCGGAGAGAGGTACTCCATGTCGTCGCCCACCGAGCCCGACGACGAGCTGCCCGTGGTGGTGGGGGAGGCGGTGATGCCGTAGCGCGACAGCAGCACCCGTCCATCGGCGCAGACCAGGATGGAGGATGGCGACAGCGACAGGTGGAGCACGTGATCTTCGCCCATGTGGGCGGCAGCACGGCTGTGCAGCGCCTCGAGGCCGTTGCACACCTGGGTGGCCAGGTTGAGGTAGACGTTGTGGGGCAGGCCCACGTTGCTACGGGCGCAGTAGGCGAGGATGTCTCGGAGCTCCAGCGCCTCCAGCCAGTCCTCCACCAGCCAGGCGTCTCCGTCCACCTCCACCAGATCGAGCACGGGCACCAAGCTCGGGTGCCGCACCGCCATGAGATCGCGAATCCGTGCGCGAACCGAGGCCATCCGGTTGGGGTCCCGCGCCACGGGCGGCGGGATCCGGCGAGCTACGATCTGCTTTCCTGCCGGATCGTCGAGGATACCGACGTAGGCTTCAGCCGCGCCGTCAGCATCCAGCTTGCGCATGAGGGTGAACGGGCCGACCTTCTTTGGGAGGAGCATCGTTTCTCTCGGACGCCCGGAGACTTGGCGGACGTTAGTATGGGCGGCCTGTCGGCGTCAACGGACATGACGTTTCACGGCATGCCGCATGCCCTGTCGGCCACACGAGGAAATGGAGAAGGGGGACGGATGACTGCGCGATTCGCGCTGCTCTCTACATCGGACAAACGAGGACTGCCCGAACTCGGGCGAGTCTTGGCGACGGCCGGCTTCACACTACTGTCCACAGGTGGGACAGCCAGGGTTCTGCGGGAGGCAGGCCTCGAGATCTTGGATGTCAGCTCGTATACGGGCGCTCCTGAGATGATGGATGGCCGCGTGAAGACGCTCCATCCGAAGGTCCATGGCGGTATCCTGGGCGACCGTGACCGGCACGCGGCCCAGGCTGCGGACCTGGACATTCCATGGATCGATGTGGTCGTCGTCAATCTTTACCCCTTCGAGGAGGTGACGAGCCGCGGCGCTAGCTTGTCGGAGGCGGTGGAGACGATCGACATCGGTGGGCCCACGATGGTGCGGGCGGCTGCCAAGAACCATGCCCACGTCACCGTGGTGGTGGATCCGGACGACTACGAGCGGGTAGGTGCGGCGATCGGCGCGGGCGGGGCAGACGACGCATTGCGGCGCGAGCTGGCCGTGAAGGCCTTCCGCCACACGGCTCACTACGACACGGTCATCACGGCGTGGCTCGCCGCCTATGACGACGGGCAGGACGTATGAGTCGCGTGGTGCTGGTGGGTGGCGGTGGGCGCGAGGCGGCGCTGGCCTGGCGTCTGGCGCAGTCGCCGAGCTCGATCGAGCTGTTGGTGACGCACCCGAACCCCGGCTGGCCGGAGGGGGTGACGCTGAGGTCGGCGTCCACCGTGGCGGAGCAGGTGGCGCTGGCCCAGAGCGTTCAGGCCGACCTCGTGGTGGTCGGGCCCGAGCAGCCCTTGGCCGAGGGCTTGGCAGACGCCATCACCGAGGCGGGGATTCCGTGCTTCGGCCCCGTCCGCGCGGCGGCTCGGCTCGAGAGCAGCAAGGCCTTCACGAAGGAGATCTGTGCGGCGGTGGGCGTTCCCACTGCACGCGCCGTGGTGGCGGACCGCTCGGATCCGGTGTCGTGGGAGCAGGCGCTGCGGCGCTGCGAGCAGGGTCGGGTGGTGGTGAAGGCCGATGGGCTCGCCCAGGGTAAGGGAGTGGTGGTCTGCCAGACGGCCGACGAGGCTCGGGCGGCCCTCGAGGAGATGGGGCGACGCTTCGGAGACGCGGCACAGCGGATCGTGCTCGAGGACCTCCTGGTGGGTCCCGAGGTGAGCGTGTTCGCCCTGTGCGATGGCGCGCGAGCGGTGGCCCTGCCGAGTGCGCAGGATCACAAGCAGCTGCTCGACGGGGGCAAGGGACCCAACACCGGTGGGATGGGCGCCTACGCTCCATGCCCCCTGGTGGACGACGAGGGCGCGGCGCGGCTCGTGCGCGAGGTGCACCAGCCGGTCATCGAGGAGCTCGCGCGTCGCGGCAGCCCGTTTCGGGGCGTGCTCTTCGCGGGCTTCATGTTGACCGAAGACGGGCCGCAGCTGCTGGAGTTCAACGTGCGCTTCGGAGATCCGGAGTGCCAGGCGCTGATGGCGCTGTGGGACGACGACCTGCTCACCTGGCTCCGCGGCGCTGCGGCGGGGCGCCTGCCGGATGGCTCGCCCCGATTTCGAGAGGGCGCGAGCTGCTGCGTGGTGCTGGCGAGTGCGGGCTACCCGGTCACCTCCGACAAGGGGCGGCCGATTCCAGAGCCGCCCGACGTGCCCTCCGTGGTGGCGTTCCATGCGGGGACCACCCGCGGGGGCGACGGCGTGCTGCGGACCAACGGCGGCCGGGTGCTGGGGATCACCGGTGTGGGCGGGGATCTGCAAGAGGCCCGGCGTCACGCCTACGACGCGGTGGCGCGATGGCGCTTCGAGGGCGCGCAGTTCCGCACCGACGTGGGGGCTGGGTGACGCCCATGCAGCTGACGGTGCGCGCCATCGAACGATCGGCGACGGCGGACGCCGCCTCGGAGGGCGAGTATCTGGCGGATCTCGTGAGGACGGCGCTGGAGCGCGGCTCCGCGGCACCGGTGGCGGTGGTGGTGCGCCCCGAGCGCACGGAGCTGATGGATCTGCGCACGGTGGCACGATCGCGGCTGGGCCTGACCCCGTTCCTGGCGGGACTGTCCCGCTCCGAGGTGGGCGGACTGGGGGCGCCGATGGCCGTAGGGATCGCGGGTACCTTTCGGCACCGTGCGCCCGCGTCGCCGAGTGACGCTCCACCCGTGCCGGTGGGGTTGGCCTTCCTGGAGTGGTCCGACTGTCGTTGGTTCCACTGGCAGGTCCTGCTCGGTACGGACGGTCAGCTGCAGGAGGACACGGAGCTCGTGCGATCGGCGGAGGCTGGAGATCCGATGCCGTCGGGGCTGGGGCGGTGGTGGAGCCTGGGGCGTCGGCGCGACATGCGCGTGAGGTACGCCTCTGGGCTGCCGTCCGCGGTGCCGGTGCGAGAGTCGCCGCTGGTTCACTAAGGCTGTGAACCCAGGGCTAGCTCGGGGGATCGACGATCTGCGGCCAGAGGGCGTCGGCGTCCTTTCGACCGCGACGAACCTGGCCACAGAACCACTGCCATCGCTCGATGTGCTCCTTGGGTGCCGGGTCGTTGCACACCGGAAAGCTGTGGCTGGCCTCGGGCACGTAGCGGCCGCCCAGGAACTGGAACACCTGCATAAGCTGGCGATTGGCATCGCCCATGCCCTCGGCGGACAGCCCCGAGCGCAGGCCGGTGGCGACGCTGTCTTCGGCGGCGCCCAGGGGCGGCAGGATGGAGTGGGGCGGGAGCTGGACCAGGTGAGACGCGATCTCGGCGAGGCGGTAGGCCAGCTGCAGATCGCGCCCGTCGTCGTCGTTGGCCAGATCCCGAGCGAGGCCGATGCAGCGCTCCACGGTGTCGCGGATGGAGGTGGAGACACCGGCGAGCAGACCGTCGAGGGCCTCGGGCTCGATGACAGCTCGCAGATCGGAGGGGTCGGGCTCGGGGGAGAGCGGATCGAGCTCGGCGTGGCCGGTGATGAAGCGGGTGATGGGCTCGCCGCGGCCACCCGACAAGGCCCGGCCGGCCCGCAGGGCGACGGCGAGGCGGGTCAGCGGCGGCACGTCTGCGCCGAACAACACGTCGAGCACGGCCGGATCGGTGGACAGCCCCAGGGACTGCATGGCGTTGCGCAGCTCGCGACCGAGCTCACGGGCCTGGGGTCGCTCGTCGCGCGACAGGCGCACGAAGGCTTGGGTGGCTGGGTGGTGGCCTCGTCCGCTCCGATCCACGAAGAACCAGCCGCTCACGCCGTGAGGATGTACGGTCACCATGAGGGGGGCACCGGGAGGGCCGGGCACCACCACGGTGGCTCCGCTGCCCGACTCGCGGCCCACGCCGCAACTTGCCAGCACCGGTGCGTAGCACACGGCGGGGCCCGGGATGGGGACGACCTGATCAGGGTCGCCCACCACGTGCACGGCCAGTTGGTACCCCAGCTGTCGCGCTCGGGTGAGGAGCATGATCCCGGCGGTGGTGGCCCCGGGGCTGCTTCCTCGCAGCGTTACCTCCACGTCCATGCCTCCGTTCGTCCACCTCTAACCGAGGAGTGCGCGTCGGGGGGCGTCCAGACGAGACCGAGGGGAACAGGTTACGGAGATGGATGGCTGTTCCGGAGGGGGGGTGTCGGTAGAGCACGACCGAATCGCAAAGACCCTCTCCCGGATTCTTCGATCCCGAGAGGTTCCGACGGACCGTCGTGGGTTTGCCACGGTGACTGCTGCTGCAGTGGCCGTGGGCCGTGCGCTGGAGATGGAGCTGCAGCCCTCGGACATCGCGCAGCTGGCACGCACGAACCGGCGGTTCGACGTGTGCGACGACCGGGTGCGGGCGGTGCGCCCTCCGGATGGCGTGCGTGCACCCGACATCCTGTACCACGCCTGCACGCAGCGACAGGTGGAGCGGTACCTGCAGATGGGGGCGGTACGGCTGCCCCGGAACCGCCCGGTCTTCCTGTCGGACGACGAGTGCCAGGCCTGGCGGGTGGCCCACCGCATGGGGGGGACCCCGCGGGTGCTCTACGTAGACACGGCCCGCAACCGGCGGCGCAAGCTGCGGCTGCAGCGCTCCAAGCGCACGGGCCTGTTCATGGCGCGCTCCCTGTCGGTGAGCGACGTGCTCAACCTGCAGCCCGCCTTCGCCGAGCAGCTGTCGGCGGGTGGGATCCCGGTGACCCTGGGTGAAGATGGCCAGCCCCGCATGGCCCTGATCCGCGTCACCCGTCGCAGCGGCGTGACCTGGGAGGTGGCGAAGGGCAAGCTCGAGCCGGGCGAGCCTCCCGAGTGGGCGGGCGTGCGCGAGGTCCAGGAGGAGATGGGGATCGACTGCGACTTCGACGTGCGCTGCTTGGTGGGCTTGGTGCGCTACGGCTTCATGGCACCAGGGGGACTGCCCCGACTGAAGACGATCTTCCTCTACTTGCTGGATCCGCGCGGCGACATGAACGGGCAGTTCCGGCCGTCGACGCGGGAGGGGATCAAGGACGTGCGCTGGTTCACTCCGGAGGAGGCCTGTCGCGTGGTCACCCACTCGAGCCTCCGCCCGGTGATGCGGCGAGCCAAGCAGCTGGTCGAAGCCGAGCAGCGGACTCGCTGATCCGCGGGATCATCGCGACAATCAACGGGGTTGATTGTCGCGATGCTACAGGTTGCCGCTCCGCGCCTGGACTTGCAGCACTCCCTGCACTCGCTCGCACGCTCGCTTGTTCCAGTCCCACTGCAACCCCGGATCAGGCGCGCTCCGCTCGATCGCGACAATCAACGGGGTTGATTGTCGCAATCAGTTGTCGCGCATCTCCACGGTGGAGCCGCTGCCGGTGTCGGCGGGACGGTGGACCCACAGATAGCGAGGCACGCGCTCGCGCACGCCAGGCACGTGGCTGATCAGCCCGATCACGCGGCTGGGATCGCGCAGGTGCTCGATGGCGGACATGACGCGGTCCAGCGCGTCGGGATCGAGGGTTCCGAAGCCCTCGTCGAGGAAGAAGAACCCGAGGGAGCGCGTGGACCGTGCCTGCACCTGGGTAGACAGCGCGAGCGCGAGGGACAGCGCCGTCAGGAATGCCTCGCCGCCGGACAAGGTGTGCACGGGGCGGACGGCCCCCCCGGCGTGGGCGTCGCGCACGTGGAAGGCGGTCTCGTCGTCGAGCTCGAGGCGGTAGCGCTCGTGGGTGAGGGCGGCGAGGTGGTCGCTGGCGCGCTCGGCGAGCTCGGTGAGGTGATCGTTGGCGACGTACTCCACGAAGCGGTCCCCGCGCAGCACCTTCGCGAGCTGATCGAGGCGCCCGAGCTGAGCGTCCTGGTCGGCGGCGGACTGGTGCAAGGCCTGGAAGCGCCGAGCCTTGGCGCGAAGCTCGGCGAGGGCCCGAGCGGCGTGGGCGTCGGCCTCGCGCGCAGACTCGAGGCGCTGTGATGCGGCCTGCAGCGACTCCACGAGGGCCTGCCATGCAGACTCGTCGAGGGCCTCTCCGGTGGGGTGCGACTCCTCGAGCAGCGCCGTGCGCGTCGCCAGGGATGCCTCGGCGTCGCGCCAGGCCACCACCTCTCGCTGCAGCGCCTCGCACCGCTCGGCGCTGCGCGCGCGCTGCTCGAGCTGGGCCACACGGTCCTCGACGGATCGCGCGGGATCGGGGCCGACGGCCTCGTCGAGGGCAGCGAGGAGGATCCGCTCTGCCTCCTCGTGTGCGCGCTGGGCGGCGGCGAGCTGGGCGTCGGCGCTGGCGACGGCGCTCTGGGCGGCATGCCACGCCGTGGCGGCCTCCTGCAGGCGGGCCTCGGCCGCTTGGCGTTGCTCGCTGACGGCCTCCAGTGCGGCGCGCTCCGCCTCGAGCGCCTGCACGGGATCGGCGCCATCGGCGGGGGAGGGCGGAAGGGTTGCGAGCCGCTCGGTGAGGGCGTCGCGCCGCTCGGTGGTCTGCGCGACGTCGCGCTGCACGGCGAGCAGCTGCTCACGATGCGCGGTGCGGGCGTCGAGGGAGACCTGGTGGGCGGAGTCGGCCTGCTCGAGATCCTGGGCCAGGGCCTCCACCTCCCGATCGCGGGCCGCCAGCGCGGCTACGGCGTTGCCGATGTCGAACAAGGTGAGCTCACCGCGGTCGGCATCGAAGGCGGCCCAGGCCTTGCCTTCCTCGGTGGAGCGGCGCTCCAGCTGCTGTGCTGTGGCTCTCTGGGTGGATGTGGCCTGCTCGAGGTTCGCGTTGGCTGCGGCCACGGGTGAGGCAGCTCGCTCCTGGGCGACCTGGGCGCGGGCCGCTCGTTGCTCGGCCTGCACGCGCTGGGTCTGGAGCGCCTGGTGCTGTGCCACGGCTCGTCGCGCGGCGTCCACGTCGAGGGGCTCGCCCTCGACGAGCTGGGCTCGTGCCTGTGCGAGCGCGCCCTGGACGCGCTCCACCTCGGCGCGAGCCGCCTCGAGCCCGGCCGCCGCGCGTCCGTGCTCCTGCAGAGACTGCTCGTGGCGGTCGATGGCCCGCTTGTGCCCCTCGCGGTGGGCCTCGAAGGCGGCCTCTCCGGTGGCCTCGGACTCCTCGGGACCTGCGGGGGCGGGGTGATGCTGGCTGCCACAGACGGGGCAAGCCCGCCCTGGCGCCAGGCTCTGGGCGAGGCGCGAGGCGGCGGTCCGACGCTCCTCCGCCCGCCACCTGGCCTCGGCGTCTTCGAGGGCCTTCTCCCCGCCGCGGAGCACCTCGGATGCGGCGCGCAGCGCCGCAACGGACTCCTCCCGGGCGGACTCGGCGGCTGCGAGGGTGGCCTTCGCCTGGACGGCGCTGGCCTGTAGCGTCTCCACCTCGCGCTGACGCTCTTGCCGCAGGATCTCCTGACGCTGTCCGGCTTGTAGCGTCGTCTGCAGGGCCTGCAGGGCATCGTCGTCCAGCCATCCCGGCTGCTGGGTGAGGCTCTGAACGGCCTCTTGCTCCGCCTCCAGCGCAGCGGTGGCCTCGGCGAGCCCTTGCTGGGCTGTCTCGTGGGCCGTCACCGCGGCGGTGTGCTCCTCGGTGGCGATGCGTACCGCCTCCCGGGCCTCCGACACCAAGGTCTGGGCGCGCTTCAGCGCATCGGAGGCGCGGGCGGCGCGCTGGGCCTGCTCACGCTCCTCCGCCTTGACCTGGCGCTGGCGCACGGTGCGCCGCAGTCGGGTGCGCTCCTTCGAGCGAGCCGTCACCTCGCCGTCGGCGGCGAGCAGCTGCCCTTCGATGGTGGTGGCCTGCGCTTGCAGCTGCTCGAGCTGCTCCGAGGTCCGGGCGAGACGCTCCTCGGCGTCGGTGCGCTGCGCAGCTGCCGCCACGGCGGCCTCCAGCTGCACGATGGCGCGGCGGTGTCGAGGAGCGGCGTCCGCCTCGGCAGCCTTGGCGGCGACGCACACGTCGGAGGCGCGCCGGTGGCCTTCGGTGGTGGCCTCGAGGGTGGCGGCCGCCTGCGCGTGGGAGGCCGCGGTGCGCTGCAGGATGGTGTGGGCATCGCGCCATCGCTGCACCACGGGCTGGGCGGGGGCGACGGCCCTGGCTCGACCGAGCTCCTGCTCGAGGTCCTGGATTCGCGCAAGCTGCTCGCGATGGGCCCGCAAGGCTGCCTGGGCCTCGATCCAGCGGGCGTGGGTCTCTCGGGTGCGCGCAGCCTCGGCATGCTGCTCCGACAGGGTGCTGTGGGCCTGCGCGGCCTCGTCACGCTGGGCGCGTGCTCGGTTCGCCTCGACCTCGGCGGCGCTCACGGCTTCTTCGCTGGCGTCTCCCAGGCCAGCCAGCTCTCCGCGAGCTTGGGCCAGGGCCGTGCGGGTCTGGCTCTGGCGCGTGGAGACCTGGCGCCGGAGCCCCTCGCCGTAGGCGTGCAGGCGAAAGATGCGCTGCAGCATCTGTCGTCGCTCGCTGCCCTTGAGGTGCAGCAGCTGCTGGAACCTGCCCTGGGGAAGCATGACGGCACGCATGAAGTCTTCGGGGCCGAGGCCCACGATCTGCTGCACGGCTTCGTTGACGTCGCGCTCTTTGTCGGCCAGCACCTGATCGGGGCCGTCGTCGACGATCTGCACCAGGCGCGAGATCACGCGATGGGCGATGCCGTCTCGCTGCTTGTAGCGGCGGTGGACCTCGAAGCGCTCGGCGCCTTCGGCGCCTTGCACCACGAAGGCCAGCCGCACTTCGCACCCCTCGCTGCCCAGGTGTACCAACCCGCGGCGGGATCGCGTGGCCACTCGGTCCACCAACCCGTACAGCGCCAGCGTCATCGCATCGAGGAGGGTGGACTTGCCGCTCCCGATGGGCCCGAAGATGCCGAAGAGGCCGTACTTGCCGAGCTCGTCGAAGTTCACGGTGACGGGGTCGCGGTAGGAGTGGAGTCCCGCGACGGTGAGGGTCATCGGCCGCACGCTGCTACCCCGCCTGGCGCGCGTCGGAGGGGTCGCCGTCGGACACCGTCGGCCCAGCGAGCTCCAGGAACAGATCCACCAGGGAGGTGTCAGGCTCCTCGCCCGTCTGCTCGCGGTAGAAGGCCTGGAACAGGTCCGTCAGCGGCAGATCGCGCCGCCGTGTGGGATCCACCAGCGGTGTGACGTTGGCCTCGGGCAGCACGGCACGGATGCGCACGATGTCTCGTGGCAGCGCCTTGAGCTGGGCCATCTGCTGATGGGTGAGGTGCTCGTCGACCGCGAGCTCGAGGTCGATGAAGGCACGCTCGTGCAGGCCCTCGGCCACCCCTCGCTCCACCTCCTCGATGGAGCCCGCCTGCCACACGACGAGGGGGCGACCGGCAGAGACCGGCAGCTCGTGCACCACGGGCGCAGCACCGGGCTGAAGCTCGACGAGGGTGTGCACCCGCGGATCGTCGCGCTCGGAGAACCGCATGGCCATGGGAGCACCGGCATAGCGGGCGAGGCACGGGGCGTCCGGCACGTCCTGGGCGAGGTGGAGGTGGCCCAGGGCCACGTACTGGGCCTGCGCAGGTAGGGCGGAGCCCTCGATCTGATAGGCGCCGCCGACCAGCACGCGCTCCGAGCTGCGGGGCATGCAGCTGCGCACGGCGAGGTGGCTGGTGGCGAGGTTGACGGCCTCCGCCGAGAAGTGCTGGGCGAGCAGCTGGAAGGCGCCCTCGATGCGCAGGTTGTAGGCGCGCTGCCGGTCTTCTTCTTCGAGACGATCGGAGAGCAGCTGCCGCAGACGCGCCTCGGAGGGGTAGGGCAGGGCGGCGATGACGGTGCGCTGGTGGTCACCACCGCGCAGCGGCACGGCCAGATCGAGCAGCGAGGGGGCTGCAGCGAGCAAGCGGACGGTGCCGCGACCGTCGCCGACGGTGTGCGCGGGTGTGGGCACGTCTCCGGGGCGGCCGAGGATCCAGACCCCGTGGCGTGCGGCGAGCGGAGCAGCGGCCTTGAGCCGGTCGGGGGAGTCGTGGTTGCCGGCGATCACCACCACGGCTCGCGTGCCCCCGTCGCCCAGGCGTGCCAGGGCGTCGAAGAACATCTCTTCGGCTTCGATGGGTGGGTTCGCGTTCTCGAAGACGTCGCCGGAGAGCACGACGAGATCCACGTCCTGCGCCACCTGGACGAGCTCGTCGACGAAGGCCTCGTGCTCGGGGGCTCGGGAGTGGCCGTGCAGGGACCGGCCGAGGTGCCAGTCGCTGGTGTGGAGGATTCGCATGGTCACGTCAACCTAGCTGACCAGCACGCCACATTTTGACCAGGCGGGCCCGAGGTGTCGCGAGTGCTGCCCGCTACCCGTCCCTGTGCCACATCACGGAGGTCCCCGTGCGCACGAACCACAGCGCCACAGCCTGCACGGGATGGCCCATGCGGGTGAAGGCCTCGGCGTACGCGTCGAGCTGTGGGGCGTAGGTCCGTAGGCTGGCGGCGTCCACCAGATCCGCCCACCCCGTGGGCACCTTGATGCCCGCCTTGAAGTCGACGATCGACAGCGCGCCGCCGGGGCGCTCCACGACGAGATCGGCCCGGCCGCTCAGCAAGACCTCCTCGTCGCGGGCGGTGCCCAGCCCCACGAAGGGCAGCTCGAAGTGCAGCCGCACGTCGGGATCGCGCACCAGATCCCACAGCGGCCCGCCCTGCGACTGCAGGCTGCGGCACATCCCCAGGATCCAGTCGCGCACCTCGGGCACGGCGCGGTCCCAGTTCTGCTGCAGGTAGCGATCCACCTCGTCGGGATCGAGGGTGTCGCGGAACTGCCACTCGGCCATCCAGCCGTGGGCGATCTCCCCCCAATCGGACGGCTCGAGGTGACCCAGCGGATGATGGGGCAGTCCGAGCCCCGTGACGGGATCGGTGCCGGGCGGATCGATACTGCTCCGGCCGATGTACAGACCGTTGACGAGGCGCACGCGGGCCACGATGCTCTGGGCGAGCTGCAGACGCTGGTCGGGATCGAGGTGGGCGCCCATGGAGGACGGGGCTCGCTCCTCCCGGGGGCGCGGCAGCGCGGGAGCGCGCCATGGGTGCGCCACCTGGGGATCGGCGTCCACCCACGCCGTGGGCAGTGGCTGTGGCGCGGGCAGCTGGTGGGCGACCTGTGCGACGCCGTCGGAGCGGAAGTCGGGCGCCAGCCATGCATCGCGCACGATGTCGGAGACGTCGCGCTCGGTCTTCTTGGTCTTCTTGGGAAGCCCCATGGTCACGGAGCGGCGCGCACGCGTGATGGCGACGTAGGCCAGCCTCGCACTCTCTTCTCCCCGTCGGTGCTCGTGCAGCCGGCGCGCGAGGCGACCGAGGGGATCCAGGAAGGGGGTGATCCCGCCGTAGGGATCGAAGCGCACGCCCTCCAGACGCGCCCGCTGCCCGTCGATGTGCATCCAGGCAGGCTCCACGGAGCCACCGCCGCCGGTGGGGATGGAGCCCACCGACAGCACGCAGCAGTGGTCCCAGGCGAGCCCCTTGGCCTGGAAGATGGTGGTGCAGATCACGTGCTGCCCAGGTCGCTTCAGGTGCACGTGGGGCACCTCGGCCTCGGCATCGGTGAGGGCCTTCACGAGGGCATCGGGCGACATGCCGTCGGTGTCGAGGCCGCGGATCCAGTCGAGCAACACCTCGAGCTGGGCCACGTCGTCGGTGCCGCCCGGTCCGTGGGCGAGCACGGTCCGCCAGCCGAGTGCGGTGACCAGTCGATCCAGCACCCCACCGGTGCCGCGGCGGCCGAGGGCCTCTCTGGCTCGGCACAGCGGATCTCGGGCGGCAGCGAAGGCGCGGCGATCGGCCTCGTCGTGCTCGGGCCCGAGGGCGGGTGCGTCGAGGAGCCACCCGAGGCTCCGGCAGCGCGCGGGCGCGTCGCCGAGGCCCACACCAGCGCGCACCCGCGCCAGACAGGCGTCCGACAGGCCGATGGAGGGATGCTTGTAGACGCCGAGCCACGACACGTCGTCGCTGGGATCCTGCAGCGCACACAGGAACAGCCGTACATCGGTGCCCACCCGCAGGCCGGTCCACCCCGTGGCACCATCGACCCAGGCGATGTCGTCTCGGCCGGCCCAGCGGCGCAGCTGGCGACAGGCCGCCGTGGCCTGGCGCCAGGTGGGTGCGAGCACCACGGCGGTGTCGGTGGCGTGGTCGGGCTCCGACCAGGCGGTCTGCAGCCGGGTGAGGAAGGCGTGCAGCGCATGGGCGTCGGCGTCGGCGGCCTTGGCTCCGCCGGTCACCAGCCACACTGGCTCGCTGGGGGAGTGCACGGCGGGATCGAGGGTCAGGGTGCCGTTGTCGTCGCGCCAGCCCAGGGCGTCCAGGGCGGCGGGCGGGCTCCAGCGACGTGCGCGCATCGGCGCATCGATGGCGGCGAACAGATCGCGGTGGGCCTGCACCAGCAGTGGCGCGCTGCGGTGGTTCACGGTGAGGTCCACCGCGGTGCCGGAGCGCTCGCTGGCCTCCTGCAGATCCAGCAGGCCCTGGGGCTCGGCGTGGCGAAACAGGTAGATGCTCTGCCGCACGTCGCCGACGAAGTAGGCGGTGATGGGCGTGGGGCCGGGCAGCGCGGCGATGGCCCGGTACAAGCGCAGCTGCGCGGGGTTGGCGTCCTGCACCTCGTCGACCAGGAGCGCGCGAAACCGATGGGTGAGGCGCTGTGGCGGCCGCTGGCACAAGGCGATGGCAGCCTCGAGCAGCTCGTCGTAGCCCAGGTCCCCGGCCAGGGCGGCCTCGCCCATGCCAGCGTCGATGGTGCGCCGACGGAGCCGGTGGATCCGGCGCCGCAGGGCGTCCGCCTTCTCCACGTGGCCGGCTTCGTCGTAGGGGTACTGCAGGGCGTTGACCACGTCCCACAGGCACAGCCGCGACATGCCGAAGTCGTGATCGGTGGCGGCGAGATCGGCTTGCAGGGCCTTGCGGGCCCGCGAGCGCACCTCGAGGCCCACGAGCCAGCCTGCGAGCTCGAAGGGCGCCTGCGGCGCGGCTCCGCCCGCGGCGAGCCACGACGCCACGGCAGGAACGGCCCACTTGCCGGCGACCTTGGTCTTGGGCAGCAGCGCCGCTTCCCAAGAGGCCGCATCGCGGGGATCGGTGGGCTCGTAGATGGCTGCGAGATCGTGCTTGTGGCACACGTGCGCGAGCTGCACCGACAGCCGAGCGAGCACGTCGGCGGCGGAGGCGGGGGGCAGGTGATCGAGGGGACTGCGCCGCACGATGGCGCGCCGGATCTCGTCGAGGGACAGGTGCTCGAGCAGCGGCTGAACGTCTGGGTCGAGGCCGCCCTCGGGGGGATCGAGGAGCCGCCGGGCCGCGCGGTCCAGAGCGCGCGCCACGCCACCTCCGGGGCGAACGGGCACGTCGAGGGGGATGGAGCCCTCGGTGTTCAGGGGCAGCTCGGCGTGCACGGCGAACTCGGTGAGCAGTCGCTGCACGAAGGCATCGGTGGTGCCGATGGGGGCGTCGGGCAGCTGCTCCAGCGCACGGAGCACCACCTCGGGATCCGAGGGCGCCACCTCCTGGTACAGCGGCCAGGCTCGTCCGAGGCGCTGGCGGGCCTGCTCGGCCACCGGTCCGTCGGTGGAGGCGCGAAGCGCGAGGGCCACGCGCTCCTGCAGCTCCGCGGCGGCACGCCTCGTGAAGGTGATGGCGATGGTCTGCTCGACGGCCAGCCCCGCGGCGAGGAAGCCGAGATAGCGACGCGCCAGATCGGTGGTCTTGCCGCAGCCGGCCGCTGCGCGAACCACGGTGAGGTCTGAGCCGTCCGGCGTCACGTGGCGTCTCCCTGAGCCAGGCCCCGCAGGCGACAGGCGCCCACGAAGGGGCAGCGATCGTTGCCGTAGGCGGACAGCGCGGGGCAGGTGTCGGAGCGGGGCCGCAGCGGCCACGAGCCTCGCCGAGCGCGATCCAGCAAGGCGCCGAGGGTGGAGCGGGCCAGATCGAGCACGTCGGTATCCACCAGCATGGTGGTGTCGGGTACCTCCAGCTGCCAGCGGCGCTCGGGCTCCTTGAAGGTGTTGCGCACGTGGTCCCAGGCGACCGAGGCGACCTTGGCGCCCTGGAGGGGATCGGGGAGGCGTCCGATCTGTCGCAGGTGGTCGAGGACGAGGGCGTAGACCAGCAGCTGTGGATCCTCCACGGTGTGGAGCGCTCGGCGGAAGCGCCATCCGGGCGGCGGCCGGCCGGTCTTGTAGTCCGTGATCTCCACGAGGGGGCCGTGCTTGGTGCCCACCACCATGAGGCGATCGATGCGACCTCGCAGCGTCACGGGGCCCTGGCCCAGATCGAGCTGGACCTCCCCGATGGCGAGGGTGCCGATGGCCTCGCCGTTGGGCCCGATCACGGGCACGGCTTCCACCTCGTCGAATCCGAAGGGCACCTCGGCGGCGATGGCGGTCACGGGCAGGGTGGCCGACGACGCGCGCCATCGCAGGTTGCGCAGCACACGCCGCAGGACCTCGACGGTGGGATCTCGCACGATGTCGGCCAGATCCGGCTCCATGGCCTCGGGCAGGGGCGTGCGGGAGCCAGTGTCGCGCTGAACCGAGGGTGCGAGTGCCGTGAAGCGGTCCGCGGGCATGGACCCCACCTCGAGCAGCCAGCGGCACAGCAGCCAGTCGCCCACGGCCTCGGCCGCGGGGGAGTGGGCGCGGATGGCCTGGATGGCGGCGAGGAACGCGGGGTGGTTGCGCACGTGCTCCACTTCGGCGTAGCGCAGGTCCCGCTGGCTCGGCGGGCCGGTGATGCGGGAGGCTGCGAAGGCGGGCCAGTGCTTGTTCCACCGCTCCAGCCGGCCATGGGCCGAGGACTGGCGCGCGTGGCTCAAGGCGCCCAGGTCGCGGGTGGCGGCCTCGAAGGCAGCAGCCGTCTGCTCCTCGAGGGCCTTCACGAACCGATCGCGGGCCGAGTCCCGGTCGGACTCGGGCACCCGCCAGCGAGCGGATCCGGTGGCGCGCTGCAGCGCGTCGTGTACGGCTTGGCCCACCTCCTTCGGGTCCAGATCCTCCTCGATCTCCTCGAGGGGGTTCAGCTCGAGCACGTGGCGAGCGAACGCCTGGTACATGCAGTGGCTGACGGCGGTGAGCAGCCCCGTGGCGGAGTGAGGGCGCTCCGGCAGTGCCGCCTCCGGCACCCCCGCGATCCCCAGGTAGGGCCCGAGCCACGCTGGTGCCTGCCCTTCCTCCTGATGCAGCAGCTGCTCCAGGGTGGCGACCCTTCGGCGGGAGCTGGCGGTGGGCGTGGGGCCGCGGCCCTCCCGGTACCACTCGGCGGTGGCTTGGGTGGCGATGCGGCTCAGGTCGGGATCGGGGTGCTCGGGGCGCCTCGGCGCGCCCTCGCCCCGCACCAGTCCCCGAAGTGCCTTGGACTCGGCCACGTCGGGCAAGCCGATGCCGTAGCTGGGCACGTCCTCTGCGGACAGATCGAGCGCGAGTCGAACGGGAGGTACCACCTCGCGGCCGTCGGCGTCGCGGCGAGACACGATGGCCAGCGCGCGATCGGCTGCAGCCGCCGCTCGCCCGGCCTGCTGGATGGCGTGCTCCACGGTGCTGGAGGGCGTGCGGGCGCCCAGCGCGCGCAGCTCGGGGTCGGACAGCAGCGGATCGGGGGACGGCCTGCGCGCGAGCCCCTTGTCGTGCACGTCGAGCAACAGCAGCTGGCGAGCTGGTCGCCCGTCCCAGTCGGCGTAGCTCACGATCTGCACGCCATCTGGCGACAGTCCCGGGTCGATGGTGCCCGACAGGGCGTGGGCGGCATGGGCGGGATCCGCCGGCCAGCTCGCGCGGCGGCCCAGGGCGCCCAGGACCGCGCGCGCCACGGGATCGCCGTGGACCTGCACGCGGAAGGAGACCAGGAAGGAGCGCACCGCCCCGAGCGTGGGGGTGTGGGCGGGAGCGTCGCCGGGCACCTCTCCCAGCAGCTCGGCGACGATGGCCTCGAAGTCGTCGGCGTCGTAGTCCAGCAGCTCTCCCTCGTCGCGCAATGCCTCGTCGATGGGCTGGCCCTCCACGGCGGCGGCGAGCAAGCGCAGGCGCACCTCGAGGGAGGTGGCCCGAGCTGCGCGAGCGCGGTCGGCGCGGGCCGCGGAGACGGGCTCTCCCAGCTCCTCCATGCGCTGCAGCCAGAGGCGCAAGGGGGCTTCCAGCAGCCTGGCGTCTTGCAGCACCCGCGCCACCCGCCGCCGGCTCAGGCGTGCCTGGGAGCCCTCGAGCCCGCGCTCCTTCAGCCGGCGCTCGAGCCAGGCCTCGGCGGCGGGGTGCAGGTCGCGGCCGAAGGCGGTCTGCCCCAGCACGGCTGCCAGATCCGACACCTGGATCCACGGATCGGTGGGCCCGAACCAAGGCACGCAGCGCATGACCGCCGACGCCAGCTCGTGGGTGCGCAGGGCCAGCCGATCCCGCCAGGCGCAGGGCAGCCCGCTGCGGGCCGCAGCGTCGCGCACCCGCCTGGCCGTGGCCTCGGACGCCACGAGGATCACGGTGCCCTCGGGATCGCGTGCGGCATGGCTCACCGCCAGCCGCGCCTCCGCCGCCACGTCGGGCGCCTGCACCGCACGGATGGGATCGGTGGGAGGTGCGGTGGGAGGGGCCACCTGGGCGCCGAGGTGCAGCGTGCGGAGCAGGGTGTGTTCCCAGGGCTCCACGATCACGGGGGGCACGTCGAAGCCGATGGCCACCGCACGATCCCAGGCCACCTCGGCCACGCCGAGCCCGAGCTCCGCGGTGCGGTCCAGTAGCTCGAGCAGGGCTCGCTCCTCGTCGTCCTCGGCCCAGGGGGTGCCCACCAGCTCCTCGAGCCAATCGGGCCCGTCGCCGTCGTGGTCGGCTGCCCGCGCCAGGCGGGTCCACTGCGTCCATCGACGGGCCACCGCCGTCAGACCCGGTCGAGGTCCGATGCGTTGTGCGGCGAGGGTCTCGGGCGGGAGCGCCGGCCCCGTCGGATCGAGCACTCCCTCGTCGGGGGGAAGCAGGGTGGTCGGCCGAGTGAGCAGCGACGCCAGGCTCGACGGCGTGGCCACGTCGACCCCGTGCAGGCCCCCACGCGCAGCTGCCCAGCGCCGCACCAACGACAAGGTGGCGCGGGTGCGACACAACACCAGCACCCGGTCACCCAGGCGCTGCGGTGGCCGGATCCGCTCGCTGAGCCAGGCGTCCAGGCGATCCCACATGCCGCCAGCATACTGCTCGGTGCGTCCTGGGACTGTCCGTCTCCGCTTCTGTCAGGCGCTGGCGCCGGCGCGCTCGGCCTGCCGGGCCCGGATGTGCTCGATGTCGTCGCGAGGGATCGCGTCGATCAAGGTGCGCGTGTACTCCTGCTGCGGGTCCGCGTAGATGGCGTCGCTCGGACCCTGTTCCACGATCAGGCCGTCCTTCATCACGCACATCACGTCGCTCATGAACTTCACCACCGACAGGTCGTGGCTGATGAAGATGTAGGTGAGCTCGCGCCTCAGCTGGAGCTCCTTGAGCAGGTTGAGCACCTGGGCCTGCACGGAGACGTCCAGCGCGCTCACGGATTCGTCGCAGATGATGAACTCGGGCTCCACCGCCAGCGTGCGCGCGATGCAGATCCGCTGCCGCTGCCCGCCCGAGAACTCGTGGGGGTAGCGCCGCAGGTAGACCGGATCGAGGCCCACCTCCTCCAGGAGACTGGCCGCACGGGCCCGACGGTCCGAGTCCGAGTCGCCGATCTTGTGCACCCGCATGGGCTCCGTGATGGCCTGCTCCACGGTGAGCCGCGGATTGAGCGAGGAGTAGGGGTCTTGGAAGATGATCTGCATGTTGCGCCGGATGCGCTTGAGCTGGTGGCCGTCCAGGGCGCGCACGTCGAGCAGCTCTCGGCCGTCGGCCACGGCTCCGTCGGCCACGGACGCTCCCCGCACGCGGTTGCGGAAGTGCACCGCGCCCTCGGTGGGCTCCACCAGCCGCAGGATGGCGCGACCCGTGGTGGTCTTGCCGCAGCCCGACTCGCCCACGAGCCCCAGCGTCTGTCCGGGAAACACGTCGAAGCTGATGCCGTCGACGGCGTGCACCCAGTCCGTGACGCGCCCGAAGAAGTCCCGCTTCTTGGGGAACAGCACCTTCAGGTCCTTCACCGTCAGCAGCGGCTCGCCTTCGCCCTCGGGCATCTTCGGGCGGCCGCCCTCCATCAGCTCCTTCCGACGCTCGGGCGTCAGCTCCTTCTCCTCCATCTTGATCTCGCCGTCTTCCTGCCAGGCGCTCAGGTAGTCGTCGACGGTGGGGAGGATGCGGTAGGGCGTGTCGAGGCGCGGGCGGCACGCCAGCAGGCCCTTGGTGTAGGGGTGCTCGGGGCTCTCGAAGATCTGGTCGATGGGCCCGTACTCGACGAGCTTGCCGCGGAACATCACGGCCACGTGGTCGGCGATCTCGGCGATCACCCCCAGGTCATGGGTGATGAACAGGATCGACATGCCCCGGTCGTCGCGCAGCGTTCGCAACATGTCCAGGATCTGGGCCTGGATGGTCACGTCGAGGGCGGTGGTGGGCTCGTCGGCGATGAGGAGCTTCGGGTTGCAGGCCAGCGCGATGGCGATGACCACGCGCTGCTTCTGCCCACCACTCATCTGGTGCGGGTACTTGCGGATGGCCAGCTCCGGCTCGGGCAGGCCGACCTCCTCGAACAGCGCCACGGTGCGCCGCAGCGCCTCTGCGTGCGACACCCGCTCGTGGCGCACGATGGCCTCGGCCACCTGGTCGCCCACCCGGTACACCGGGTTCAGCGACGTCATCGGCTCCTGGAAGATCATGGAGATCTGCTTGCCGCGCACGTCGGCCATGTCGCGCGCCGACACCGACAGCAGGTCCCTGCCGAGGAAGGTCACGCTGCCGCCGGCGATCTGGGCGGCGCGGTCGGGCAGCAGGCGCATGACCGTCAGCGAGGTGACCGACTTGCCAGAGCCCGACTCACCCACCACACCCAAGGTCTGCCCCTGCTGGATCGACAGAGACACGTCGTCGACGGCTTTGACCGTGCCGTCGTCGGTGTGGAAGTAGGTCTTGAGGCCCTCGATCTCGAGGACGGTGTCAGCCACGCAGACCCTCCATCAGGGCCGCGGTACTAACACGCTCTCAGTCGTCCTTGATGCAGCACTCGAAGCGGCCGTACCGGAAGCACGAGTCGGTCTGGGAGACCTGGTCCTCTGCAGCAGGGGGCTGCACGGTGCGTGCTGCGAGGGCGCCGAGGACGGCCAGTGCGGCCAAGCCGAGGGTGAACATCCAGCCGCGCGGCGTATCGGTCGTCATGACGGGCCTCCATGCAGATTGTCACCCAGCGGGCTGTCGGCGGGCGGTCACGTTCCGTCATGGACCTGTGGGTCGCGAGCCACGCGCACGTGGTGCACGGCGGAGAGCACGAAGTAGTACAGCGGGTAGATCGTGGTGGCCAGGGCGACGGCGGGGGCCCACGGCGCCCGTGGGTTCAGCGCCAGCACGGCCATGGCGGCGGCCCAGGCGAAGCCCAGCGCCACCGTCACCGGGCGCATCATGCGGGTGCGGGTCGGGTAGACGTAGTGGATGGGCACGAAGACCAGCGCCGAGAACATCAGGATGATGACGAGGTTGGCCCACTGGGACGTTCCCAGGACGTACAGATAGAGCACGCCGACGTTCCAGTAGGACGGGAAGCCCACGAAGGACTCCTCGGTCTTCGCGCTCTCCTGGCAGAAGCCGTAGCCGCTCGCGAGCAAGGGCACGGCCGCCAGCAGCTCCAGGTTGGCCGGGAACATGTCGAGCTGCACCAGTGCCAGCGCCGGCAGGAAGGCGAAGATGATGAAGTCCACGATGTCGTCGAGCCGTGCGCCGTCGAAGGAGGGCAGCACCTCCTTCACCGCGACTCGGCGCGCAAGCGTGCCGTCCGTCGCGTCCACGAAGACGGCGGCGCAGTTCAGGCCCCAGAACAGCTCGATGTGGCCCTCGAACAAAGCGAAGGCCGAGAGAAACGCGAGGGGTAGTCCGAGAGACGTGTAGGCATGCACGCCCCACGCTGCCAGCTTCCTACGACGGGTATACGCCACTGCGACCTCCGAGGTCGTCGATCCAAGAATACCGCCCGCGTCGGGTCCGGGCACTGGGCTGTGCAGGTCGATACGCTCGCGCCACCACGGAGGCATCGCCGATGACCACCACCCCGCGGCTCTCCCTGCCGCTGCTCTACCTCGACACCCTCTGGGTCCAGGTGACGGGCACGGTGTGCAACATCGCCTGCAAGCACTGCTTCATCAGCTGCGGACCGAAGGTCGAGACGCACCAGCTCATGACGCGCGAGCGTGTGGTGCAGTCGCTCGACGATGGCGTGGCCGCCGGGCTGCGGGCGGTCTGGTTCACGGGGGGGGAGCCGTTCCTTCACCCCGACATCCTCGGTCTGGTGGACGAGGCGTTGCAGCGCGCACCACTGGGCATCCTGACCAACGGCATGCTGATCGACGACGCGCTGGCCGAAGGACTGGGCGAGCGGTTTCGCGACGCTCCCTACAACCTGGAGATCCGCGTGTCGCTGGATGGCTGCACGGCCCAGGACAACGACCGGGTGCGCGGGAAGGGCGTGTTCGACAAGGCCTGTGCGGGGATCCGCCGGCTCGCGGCCCACGGGGTGGAGCCCGTGGTGGCGGTGTCGCAGCTCGACGACGGCTCGGCGAGCCGGTTGGCCTTCGTCGAGTTGCTGCAGGATCTCGGCGTCACGCGGCCGCGCGTGAAGTGGATCCCTCCGTTCCGCATCGGGCGGGAGGCCACGCGCAAGGGCGGTCGCAGCTACCAGCGCTGGGAGCGTCTGACGGCGGAGGACGTGGCGGATCCGGAGGCGCCGCTGCGCCTGCAGTGCGGCACCAGCCGCTGTGTGACCTCGGAGGGCACCTTCGCGTGCCCCATCCTCATCAACGATCCGAGCTTCCGGCTCGCGGACCGGCTGCCAGACGCTCTGGGGGCGCATCCGGTGGACCACGAGGCGTGCCACACGTGCTGGGTGGAGGCATTCTCGTGCAGCGCGTGAGCCAGCGAGCCGAGCCTCTCCCCGACATCGTCTCCGAGGCGCGCACGGTGGCGCTGTTCGGCGGCGCCTACTCCAACTGGCTCGCGGTGCGGGCGGTGGTAGCGGACGCGCGCAGGCGCGGCGTGGACGAGATCTGGTTCCTGGGGGACGTGGGTGGCTTCGGGCCGCATCCCGATCGCAGCATCGAGGCCCTGCGCGAGCTGGGCGTTCGCAGCATCCAGGGCAACTACGACGACAGCGTGGGCCACAGCAAGGAGGACTGCGCCTGTGGCTACACCGATCCGCGCGACAACCACTTCGCGCAGCTGTCCTACGACTACACCTTGGCGAACACGTCCACCGAGGGCCGGGCGTGGCTGGCGGCGATGCCGACGGCAGCGCGGATCCGGGTGGGGGAGCACACAGTGCACTTGTGCCACGGCTCTCCGCGCCGGGTGAACGAGTTCCTGTGGCAGAGCACGACGCCCGCGGGCTTCGTGGGTCGGCTGTGCGACGACTGGGAGGCGCACACCATCGCCTGCACCCACACGGGGATCCACTGGGCGCGGCGGCTCCCGGATGGCCGCGGTGTGGTGAACGTGGGGGCGGTGGGACGACCGGCGAACGACGGGCGTCGCGAGGTCTGGTACGCGCTGATGCGGGCGACAGACGGGCGGCTGGTGGAGGAGTTCGTGCCGGTGGCCTACGACTGGGAGCAGCTGGCGCGCCAGATGGCGGCGGAGGGGCTGCCGCCGGAGTTCGTGCAGACCATCACGACGGGCTGGTGGACGACCTGTCTGGAGATCCTGCCTGCGCGGGAGCGGATGTCAGGTCAGTTCTGACGGGGTTGGTCACGCCGTCTCCGTCGGCGGTGCAGTGCAAGGAGGCCGATCCCCAGCAGCGATGTGGGGACGCTCGGGGCGGAGGTACAGCCACGGGAGGTGGTGTCCGTCGTGCCGGTGGTGTCCGTCGTGCCCGTTGGTCCTTCTTTGGCGCACACGCGCTGTGGTGTTCCACGTACTCCTGCTGCAGACACTGCAAATACGTCGAAACAAGTGGGCTCTGGGACGCCGTCCACGAGGCCTTGCCAGACGAGTAGGTCGTGTTCGCCTGGGCCGACCGCCAATGCGAGGGGAGCGATCGACGTGCCGTCGTTGTCCGCCAGGTCGTGTGATGCGATGACCTCCACGGAATCCCAGGGGTCGTCGGTCGACAGTGTCACCGGAACAGTGACTCGCCGAACCGTGTCACAGCAGTCCCAGCAGGTCGATCCGTCTGTCCAGGGTTCGGTCTCGAGGGGGCCGACGGAGAGCTCGGCCGGTGCGGGCGCTGCCGCATCTCCCGCGGTGAAGGACAGCTCGAAGATGCTTCCGGGGAGCTTGTAGTACTGACCGTCCACCTGCACGGTGTATGAAGCACCCGGCGTCCAGCCCGCTGGCGGGGGCAGCAGTGCCACGCGTGGGCTGCGACCCAGCGGCGCTTGAACAGCCCACTCCACGTCCAAGGGGAGGGGGGCGCCAGGGCCGTCCACGACCGTGGCCAAGGGAACGAAGTTCGCCTCGAACAACAGCCAGGCGTCGGTGGGGGCATCGGCTCGCGTGGAGACCAGGAAGCCGCCCGTGAAAGGAGTGGTGTCGCAGGCGTGGGCTTCCGCGGAGAATAGATGAAGGCATATCAAGGTAATCATGGGTTCAAGATACCCGCTGGACGGACGGGTGGCGGGATCAGTTGGTGTCCCACTTCATCTGGCCAATGCGGGTTCTCCCACCAGGTTCTCTCACCGTCACCGGTACACAAGACGAGTTCTTCGCCGACGAAGAAGGTCCTGGCGGCGTGGCTCGCTCCACAGATGCGAGGCTCATGAACGGTGCTGGCAGGAAAGGCAGGAATCTCCGAGGCGGAGTTCCTCGTCCAACAGACCGTTATGGGTGCTGACGTCGCGCACCGCCAAGAAGGGGCCGCCCATGGATCCGCGTGATGAACTCATGAAACTGGTCGGCGTTGGAACCTCGCTCGCGCGAGCGGTTTCACGAGCGAGCACAGTCGACGCCGTGGCTGGTAGGGTCGACACGACGGTCGCTGTGCTAGCGCCTCGACTTCGCTTGCTAGCCTCCCGAGGCGTTGACGTGTCGACCGGGCACGTGGCGCTGCAGTCACTGCGCACCCTTTCCGGCAATACGAGGCTTGCCGTGTACCATCTTGGCGGTGACCCTCACGCTTGGGTCTACGTGAACCTTGGAGCCGGCACGGTCGTGGCCTGGTGGCAGAAGATGTCGTCCGCCTCCGCGTGACGGCTTGGCGAGACGCCTGGGGCAAGCCGCTGGGAGTGGGCGTACCTGGCTTGGGAGCTAGGAGGGGGCTTCTTTGCCCAGCCCCAGTGGCGGAGATCGGCCAAGAGAACGATTGAGTCAGGCCTTGGTGACTCGAACGAAACGGCTGGACTGTCGGGGTTGGGCGAAGTCGCCCACATCCATGCGGGATTACCAACACTTCCTACCTGTGTGGCCCAGTGTGGCGAGATCTCCAGGTGGCGTGGTGCTTGCACAGCAGCAGGGACTGGGGGAGGGCACCATGGGCAGGTCCGTCAAGGCGCAGGCGCAGGAAATCCGGCTCGCGATGCAGCGCATGCGGTCGAGCGAGGCACTGACTGCCGATGCCGTGAACGCCTTCGTGGACATGGTGCGACGGCACTTCGCCGCCGAGGAGGGGCCGGGGGGCTGGCTGTACGAGGCCGATCGGGACACCCCCCACCTCGCGGATCGGCTCGACGCGTTTCGCGAGGACCATGCAGGCATGCTGGCCATGGCCGACGCGCTGTTGGTTGGACCGATCAACGCGGACGCGGTTCGGGCACTGGTGGATCGACTCGAGGAGCACGAGCGGCACGAGGGCGAGCTGATGGCACGGGTGCTGTACGAGGAGTTCGGCGGGCGGGGCTGACCTCGGTGTGGCCCGTGCCTTGCTAAGGCAGGTTCCTGGACCGAACTCTGGAGAGCTTCATGGGTTGTGCGCTGATCTTGGTGCTGGTGGGGATGCCCCGCGTGGCGCTGGTGTTGCTGTGGTTCACTCGGCACGGCTACGTCGCGGAAGCCTTCGAGCAGTCTGCCGTCTGGCCGATCCTGGGCTTCCTGTTCCTGCCCACCACCACGCTGGCGTTCGCCTACAGCATGAACAGCCTGGGGGCTGCTGGCGAGATGACGTCCTTCGGCTGGCTGCTCACAGCGATCGGACTCATCGTCGATCTCGGGCTGCATGGCTGGGGCGGACGGCGAGCAGCGTGGCGGGGCGACGACTGACGACGTTCCGTGGGCGTCGGTTCGCTCAGTGCTGGTCGAGATCGACCAGCACGAAGGCCACGTCGTCCATGAAGTCGCCGCTCGGGAGCCGGACCAGCTCCACCAAGGCCCGTGCTGCGTCGTCGAGGCGTCGTAGGCTGGCAGCCGCACGAATGGCGGCCGGTCGTGCGTAGCCGAACAGGCCGTCCGTGGCGACGAGGAGGCGGCCGGTGAAGCGGTTGTGGAAGGCTACGGGCACGCACCGGCCGGATCCGAGCCGACCCCTGCGATGCTGGCCTGCGGTCAGCACGTCGCCGTGCACGAGCCAGGCTTCCGAATCTCCTGCGGACGCTCCGTGAATCTCTGCTCCGACGTGGGTGACCACCAAGGTCGTCTCGCCTGCGAACGGGTCCCGCTGCACAGCTCGATCGGCCTCCTTCACGATGGTGATGGGATCGGCGTCTGCATGGCGGAGGGCCCAGCTCGTGGCGATGTCGGCCGCCCTGGCGCCCCCTGGGACTCCACCGGCCCCGTCCGCCAAGACCACCAGCAATTCCTCAGCCAGGGGGGCCACGACGACGCGATCCTCGGTGGATCCGTCCATCGATACCGAGCGCGTCGTCCACTGGCAGCTGGGCACAGCACCTCCGCGCGCTTGCTCGCATTAGACTGCACCCCGTGGAGGGGGGATGGCCCGGTTTCCCATCCGTCGACAGACACGACGCCGACTGGACCTGCTCTTCGAGGGCTCCGAGCGCGCACAGGTCGAGCGCATCCTCCTTCAGGAGTGCGGCGCCGCCGTGGTCGGCTCGGACGCGGGGCCGGAATGGGACGGCGCCGTGGAGCGGATTCGAATCGGTGTCCTGAGATGCTCGGAGGGCCAGCTCACCAAGCTGCGTGACGCGGTGGCCCTGGCGCGAACGGACTGGCGAGACCTCCTCGTGGCGTCTGGATTCGCAGACGACGTGAACGCACATCTGAGCTGGATGCCCACGACGGAGCCCGAGTAGTGGTGCCGTCTCTCAGAGACTCGAGCCGTGCTACCGGGCGGTGTCTGGGCTCCGCGTGCCGGTGACCGTGAACTGTCGCGGACCCAGGCACGGATAGCAGGGCTTCTTGGGCCCCCACTCCGCGGTGAGCGTGCCCTCGAAGCGATCCTCGGAGGTGAAGGCACCGGCCAGGATGTAGCGCTCGTTGCAGCCATAGGGGTCGGGATGCTCGAGCACCAAGCCCACCGAGTCGTCGTCGTCGAGCCGGCCGGTCAGCACGCCCGGATCCGAGTCCACGGTCTCGATGCGCACGCCATCGGGCGGCGTGAGCTGCACCGACAGCTCGGAGAACTGCAGCGCCACGCGCTTGCAGTCGTAGTCCACGGCCTCGTCGAGCACGAAGATGCCGTTGAAGTCCGGTGGGCAGGCCTCGTCGATCTCCAGATCGCAGTCGTTGTCGAAGCCGTCCCAGCACAGCTCGCCGTTGTCGGGGCTCTGGATCGGGTTCTCGTCGTTGCAGTCGCGACAGGAGGGGGTACCGTCCTCGTCGAGATCGACGGCGTCGGGCGTCTCCCCGTTGCAGTCGTCGTTCAGCCCGTTGCAGGGGATCTCGGTCTTGCCCGGGTTGAGCTCCGGATCCTCGTCGTCGCAGTCGAGCCGGTTGGTGCCGTAGGCGAGCAGACAGTCGAGATCAGAGGCGTCGAAGTAGCCGTCGCCGTCCTTGTCGAAGGGCGCGTCCACGGTCTCCTCGCCGGGCTGCTGCACACCGTCGCACACCGGCGGCTGGGGCTCGGGGGTGACCACCTCCCCGGCGCACGCCCCTGCCATCCACAACGTCAACCACCACCGCTTCGTCACGTCACGCCCCCGGCCAGGTACATCATGCCCGCCGGGGACGGATTTGATCAGCTGAGATCAGACTCGTGCCGGCTCCGCCGCCACTGTTCTGACTGGCCGCGAACTGCGTTCGCAGCCGACTAGTGGCGGTGATCGAGGGAGTGCACGTGCACGTCCCAGGGGTGATCCTCGAGGTAAGGATCGGAGACCACGAGCGGCGGCACGCTGCACAGCGCCCGACCCACCACCTGGGTGAACAGGCCGAGGAAGCCGAGCCACACGCCCACGCTCACGAAGATGAGGTCGGCCCGTGGGAAGTCGTCGAACCAGATGGACGGCAGCACGAGCAGGCTGCGCTCGAAGAACAGACCGCACATGATCAGCACGCAGATGCCGGCAAAGGGCCAGCGCATCTTCTTGATCCCGCGCGAGAGCAGGATGGTGAAGGGCGCGATGAAGCAGGTGACGCCGACGACCTGGGCGAGCCACTCCCACTCGGGCAGCCGCATGCGGATCAGGAGGAAGTCGGTCTCCTCGGGCATGTCGGTGTACCAGATGGGCAGGATCTGGGCGAACGCGGTGTAGGCCCAGAACATGCAGCCGGCGAGCATGAGCTTGCCGATGTCATGGGTGACGTTGGACTTGATCCAGCCGTCGAGCCGCAGGAAGTCCTTGCCGAGCATGGACACGAGGCCGATGACCGCCAGCGCGAGCCAGAAGCTGCTCACGCCCGTCCAGCCGCCAAACATGTTCGAGAACCACCACGGCGACAGGCTCATGATGAGGTCGAACGCCAGGAAGCTGAACACCAGCGCGAAGGCGATGCCGATGAGGGGCGTGAGGAAGCGCTGCGTCTGCAGGCTCTCGCGCACGGCGGTGGCCACGTCGGTGGAACCACCGGTGATGCGGTCCCACCAGGCAGGGGCCTTCGCTCCGAGACGACCCTTGGCCATCACGAGATCGGGCTTGAGGCTCGCGTGCAGGTAGAGCGCGTCGAGCAGGATGAGGCCGAGCAGGAAGGTGAGCTGCCGCACCACGAAGAAGCCTGGCGAGAGCCACAGCTCCTTGCTGGCCACGGCTTCGGCGGAGTGGGGGGCCAGCGAGACGGGCCCGGTGGAGAGGATGGTCTGTGGATGCCAGGCGTAGATCTTCAGGCCGAACAGCAGGAAGATCAGCAGCATCACCCAGCCCACCGGCAGGTAGTAGCCGAAGGTCTCGGCGATGCGCTTGACGGGGCGGCCCCACTGGGCCCACGTGCCCGTCATGAGGATGGCGAAGACCACGCCGCCCTGTGCGATGGCCAGGGTGTAGACGAGGCCCACCAGGAAGGCGCCCCAGGCATAGGCGCCGCCGTCACCGATGGTGAAGATGCCGAAGCCGAAGGCGATGACACCGAGAAGCATGGCGCCAAGGGACAGGTTGTTCACCATGCCCGGGAGCTTGCGGCCCGCGATCCCGTCGATGACGGTGTTGAGGTTCGGAGCGTCGGCGCTCATGGGTTCGCCTCCTCTTCGCCCTCGGCAGCGTCTTCGTCGACGGCGGGCTCGGGGGTGCCGTAGGCGGCGCCCGGCAGGGTGCGCACGAAGTGCACGATGGCCCACATCTCCTCGTCGGACATGGTGTGGCCGTAGGCGGGCATCACCGCGCCGCCATTGCGGATGGTGAGGTAGATCCAGCTGTCGTCGCGCAGCTGGGCGACCCCGTTGGGACCGGCCAGTGCGAGCACGCCGGGCATGCGGTCGGGCGCGCCCTCCGATGCGGCCACCGGACCGAGCTTCACACCGTCGGCGCCATGGCAGGGGGCGCAGTAGATGCCGTACATCTTCTCGCCGAGCTGCTTGCGCTCGTCGGTGGCCACCGGTGCGAGCAGCGTGGCTGCGTCGGCCGAGCCGCGCACGGCGTTGGTGGTGTAGTCCTTGGGCGAGAGCAGGTTGCTCTGGGCCACCACGCCCTCGGGCAGGTCGGGC
This sequence comes from Myxococcales bacterium, assembly GCA_019634415.1. Taxonomy (GTDB): domain Bacteria; phylum Myxococcota_A; class UBA796; order UBA796; genus DRPG01. The sequence continues at coordinate 1,350 of JAHQVJ010000005.1, read as the reverse complement.
ATCCGCTGCGCGTAGGCCTTCACCGCCTGGGTGTCGGCCATGTCGATGTCCCAGGGCAAGCCGAGGGCCACCGACGACACGCCGAGGGCCGCGACGGCCGCGGCACCGGCGATCCAGCGCCGGCTGCGGCGGGGAGGATTGCTAGACATTGGGGACCTCGTAGATCGTGTCGGATCCGGTGGTGACCTCGATGGCACCGGACTGCCGGAGCAGGTCGGTGATGCGGTCGCGGTCCTTCGTGCGGGCCTTGGTGAAGGTGATGCCGAAGCTCGCGTCGGTCATGCGCGGGTCGTTGATGGCGGCGTCGAACCAGTAGCTGGGCAGCCCGGCGTGGAAGAGCAGGCCAGCGAAGGTGGCGAGCGCGCCTCCCAAGATGGTGCACTCGAACATGATCACGGCGAAGGGCACCAAGGCCACGGTGGGCTTTCCACCGGGGTTGATCATGGGCCAGTCGGCGTGGGTCAGCGAGGTGAGCAGCAGCCCGGTGGTGATCCCGACGATGGCGCCCGTGAGCGTCCACCAGCGAACGGGAGCGGGACGCCCCTCGTACATGATCTCCTCGATCTCGTGCCGAGGAAGCGGCGCCTGCACGGTGAAGCCCGTGTAGCCCGCCTTCTTGAGCCGCTCGATGCCGGTGAGCAGGCAGTCGAGGTGGCTGTAGACGGCCTTGATTCGTGTCGCGGGGGCTTCCATCTAGGCCTCCAGCTCGCCCTTCACCGGGGGCACCACCATCTCCTTGATCTCGGTGATGGCGACGGCGGGGAAGGTCTTGCAGAAGAGTAGGAACCAGAAGAAGAACCACCCAGCCGAGCCGAACAGGATCCCGATCTCGACCATGGTGGGCGTGTACTGCCACCACGTCGCGGGGTCGAAGTTGTGGGCCAGGGAGCTCACGATGATGTTGAAGCGCTCCATCCACATGCCCACGTTGATGATGGCGGCCACCACGAACAGGGAGATGGGGTTGGTGCGCATGCTCTTGGAGTACCAGACGAGCGGTGCCACACAGTTGCAGAACACCATCAGGTAGAAGGCCCAGCCGTAGTCGGCCGACGGATCGGCGCGCCAGGTGAAGATGGTCTGCTCGTATGGGTTCTGGCTGTACCAGCTGACGAAGTACTCCATGCCGTAGGCATAGGTGAGGATGCCGCTCGTGAGCAGGCACATCTTCGCCAGGTTCTCGTAGTGCCAGGTGTTGACGTACTTGTGCCAGTTGAACAGGTACGACATTGGCAGCAGCAGGCTGATCACCATGGCACAGCCGCTGAAGATGGCGCCGGCCACGAAGTAGGGCGGGAAGATGGTGGAGTGCCATCCCGCCGTGGGCGCCATCGCGAAGTCCCAGGAAAC
>JAHQVJ010000042.1 GCA_019634415.1 Myxococcales bacterium | reverse complement strand
TCCACCACCTCCACCACCACGTCCTCGAAGGTCACGCCGTCCAGCGAGAGGGTGGGCAGCGCCGCCATTCGGGTCTGCGCCCCGCGGATCTTGACCTTGGTGACCTTCATGCCCAATGCGCGAGCGGCATCTTCCGACACGCGGTTCCAGCCGCCCGCCAGGTCCACGATGGCGAGCACCGGACGCTCCTGCGCCTGCCCAGACACGGGGATCCGCGCCTCCACCGCTGGCAAGAAGTCCGTGTCGGGACCTCGATACAGCTTGAGATCCGCTCGCGCACCGTCCAGGCGAACCGCCGACGCGCCGTCGCGAAACAACCCGACGGGCGCCCCGTGCGCCGCCCCCACCGCCATCCACAGCAACGTTGCCACCATGGGCGCATCCTATGCCGATCGGCGCGGATGGGGTAAACCACGGCCATGTGGGTTGTCCTCGCCGCTTGCTCGGTCCTCGACCGTACGCCTCCCGACATCGAGGTCACGGGCCCCTCCGACCCGGTCCGTCAGGAAGCGGGCTTCCGGATCGCCGTCCGAGACGCATCCGCAGGCGTGCATCGGCTCGCCCTGGTGGTCGACGACGATCGGCTGCATCTGCTGCCACCCGAGCGCGAGGAGATGGACTGGACCCTGGGGGTGGCGGCGCTCGCGGACGGCGTGCACAAGGTGGCGCTGTCGGCCACCGACGGGTCCTGGCTCGGCAACGTGTCGACGGTGGAGCTGCAGATCACGGTGGATCGGCAGCCTCCGTCCGTCCAGCTGTTCAGCACTCGTAGTCGCCAGGGGCAGACCATCGCAGTCTGGGTTCGCGGCGACGAGCGCCTGGGCTCGGGAGCGGTGTCGTTCGGGGATCGCACCCTGCCGCTGTTCCCGGTGGCCGGCCAGCTGCGCGCGCTCGTGGGCATCCCGGCCGACCATCCGCCGGGGGATCACGCCATCGGCGTCGTCGCTCGAGATCTCGCCGGAAATGCCGCGACGGTCAAGGGGGTCCTCTCGGTGGCCCCCCACGAGTACGAGCGAGACGCGCTCACGCTCACGCGTCCTCGCAGGGGCAACGACGAAGCCGAGCAGCAGATGCGCACCGAGCGGCGTGCGCTGGCCTCCAACGACGCCCCGGAGCAGCGCTGGGAAGGGCCCATGGGCCTGCCCGTGGCCTACGGCAAGCTCACGAAGGCCTACGGCTACGCTCAGCACTACCGCGACGGCGGCGTGTCCCATCACGTCGGCATGGACTTGAGCAAGCGCCGCGGCGCGCGGATCAGTGCACCAGGCAACGGGCTGGTGGTCCTGGCGAAGAGCCAGCCCGTCTACGGCAACGTGGTGATCCTCGATCACGGACACGGCGTGATCAGCACCTTCAACCACCTACAGCAGGTCCGGGTGGCGAAGGGAGACACGGTGCGCCAGGGCCAGGAGATCGGCACCATGGGGGCCACGGGCCAGACCAGCACCACCCACCTGCTCTGGACGCTGGTGGTGGGGCGAGTGGAGGTGGATCCGGATCAGTGGCTGTCGGAGGACTTCTCCACCCCTCCTCGGTGAGGCTCAGAGAGCCCGGCCGCCGTCTCGCTCGGCACGCATCACGAGACGGGGCAGGCCGACGTTGAGCGCCAAGGCCAGACGCTGCGCCTCCTGCTCCGTCATGAGCAGCGTGACCTGCGCCTTTCGCGTGGGCTGTCCGAGCTGACCGCCCGCCATGCGGCCGTCCACCGCCAGTACCCTCGCGAGCTCTACCACCCGGGTCGTCTCGGCCGCGTGGCCATCGTCTCCGAAGATGGTGACCAGCACGTCGACGTGATCCTCGGGCTCGAGCAGAGCGTCCATCGCATCGGCGTCCTGCAGGTGAATCGACAACGCGCGGGAGCCAGGCGGAATGATCGCGCTCAGGCCGGGCGCGACGCCTCGCTCGGAGAGGCGCCCCACACGGATCAGCTCCCCGCTGAGGATTCGGCTGGCCACGGTGCGGCCCTCGATGTGTCCCAGCTCCCCCAGCACACCGTCGGGAACCCAGGCAGGCACAGGCTGCTCTCGCAGATCCTCTTCCACGATGACGTGCCCGACGGGCAGCGTCCTCGCAGCCACGAGAAGCGTCTTGGGAGGCTCCCGCGCAAAGGCGGCGCGAAGCGCATCATCTAGGCCAGTCAGATGGCTGGAGACCGCCGCGGTCACGACAGCCGCCAGGATCAAGGAGGCAGCCAGGGCAAGTCGCGTCACGACTACTCCTGCACGAAGAGCCGAAAGGTCGACGATGATCGGATCGTCGCCGGGAGTGGGACGAAGCCGAAGTAGGGGTCGTAGGACAGCGTGCCGTCCACTTCCACCCGACGCTGCGGAGCCGATCCCTCGAGGCTGGCGGTGAAGACCGCCTCACCCGGAACCCCGGTGGCGGTCCACGCCGCCGTGGCCGTCCGAACGGCCGTGGCCAACGCATCGTCACCGTCTTCGGCGGCAGCTCCGATGCGCGCTCCGTCCGCACTGGCCTGCACCAACGCCGTCGTCCGCGACAAGTACACGCCGAGATCGATGACGCCCGACACCAGCGCCACCAAGAAGGGCAGCAACAACGCGAACTCCACCGCCTGTGACCCACGCCGACGCATCAGCGGTCTGCCAGGGCACGGGTACGCACCACCGTGAACTCGTCGGGACCTGGGACGAACCCGATGAGCGCCACACTCTGCAGTGTGACCGCGACCGCGACCACGTCGGCGGTGGTACGGACCTCGAAGACCGGCTGGCCCCACAGCGGGAACTCACTCCACCTCGCATCCGCCGCCTGAACGGCCACAGCTGCCGGATCGACGTCCCCAGACGACAGGGAGGCCGCTCGAGCCCCCGCCGTCGCCGCCTCACCGGCCACGTGCCGATGCAGCAGCAGCCAGCTGAAGTCCATCATCGACGTCATCAAGGCCAGCATCACCGGGAGGATCAGGGCGAACTCGACGGCCTGTGCGCCTCTGCGACGCCGGCTCACATCATCTCCAGCTGGGGCGTTCCCCGCCCCGTGACGTTGCCGACCCCCTCTTCGGTGGTCTCTCCCCAGGAGGAGTAGTCCGTGAGTACGTCGAGCTGAAGCCACAGGTTCTTCTGCGACCCATTGCGACCTCCTCCACCCTTGGACTGCACGTCGTAGATGGCCCCCCAGGAGATGCCGGTGATCTTCAGATCCTGCTTGAAGGAGGTGGAGCCGCAGTCTCCAGCATCCACCAACGCCACCGGACCTTGGATCACGTTGCCGAAGTTCGGGGCCCAGATCTCCGAGTCCGTAGGGACGTTCGCGCTCACCCCGTCCCGGGCGGGCATGGGGGCTGCGTCGATCCAGGGATCGGGAGAGGTCGACTCGGTGTTGTTCAGGATGTCGCGAACCGTGTGCAGCGCGTCGTTGTGCGCCCCTTCGCTCGGATCCATCCACTCACCCACGACGATGGGCTCGTCGCTGCACCCGTCCTCGAGCTGATTCCGGATCCAGTTCGTATTGGGCTGACCATCTGGCCGGCCCCAGGCGACGTTGTCCGACGGCGTCGGCGTGAACGTGAACTTCATGGGGGCTGGCTGCGAACCCGCGGTCACGTCGTCGAGCACGCAGTCAGGAATGGCGAGCGGCAGGTAGCACTGGGTCGAGGCCAGGGAGCCACCACCCGCGGGACGACGGGCGATGGAGGAGGCCTCCGCGTCTACCTCGGACAACCCGAAGGACACTCCCGAGAGCGTCAGGCTCACTGGAACGCCGTCCACCGACACCTGCGCCGCATCGATCTCCTGAGCGACCGAGGAGACGACGAAGCCCTCCTCGCCGAAGGCGCCGAAGACGAGATCGTCCGCGGTCAGCGTGACGGCGGCTCCGAGCACCGTGTGCTGACCCGCGATGTCCGCCGCGGCTCGTCGCGCCGCAACGATGCCAGCATCCGTGCCGTCCAACGTCCCCGCGGCCGCGAGGGCCGCGGAGTCCAGGGTCACCTGGAGCTGTGTCTCGGCGAGCACCACGATCCCGATGTCCACCACCACCGAGCCGAAGCCAAGCAGGCCGACCAGGCACACAGCCACCGTCGCGGCGTTGCCGCGTCTCACCGAACCACGTCGACCCAAGCTCGCCCCCATTCCGTTCTCCTCATCGGATCGAGACGGCGATTCGCGTTTCCCAGCGGTTTCGACCCGCTCCGCGATGGCTCCCCCAAGCGGGAGAGATCAGCTAGATCTCACATCGTGGCCCGAGGCATCGCTGATGGAGTCGATCCGGAAATACCCCCGCACCCCGCACCTGAGGGGATCGAGGCTGCAGCCCGGCGATCACGATCTCGAGCGACTGGACCTGTCCGACTTCGAGGGACGCGACCTGGTCGTGGAGGAGAAGGTCGACGGCGCCAATGCCGGGGTCAGCCTGGCCCAGGACGGCTCGGTGCGCCTGCAGTCCCGAGGGCACTTCCTCACCGGCGGACCCCGGGAGCGGCACTTCTCCCTGTTCAAGACCTGGGCGAGCGTGCACGAGCAGGCGCTGCGGGAGCTCCTGGGCCAGCGCTACGTGCTGTACGGGGAGTGGCTGTACGCCCGGCACACCATCTTCTACGACGCGCTGCCTCACTACTTCCTCGAGTTCGACGTCTACGACGTCGAGGGGGAGCGCTTCCTGACCACCACCCAGCGACGAGCGCTGCTGCAGGGCAGCCCCGTGCAGTCCGTGCCCGTGCTGCACACCGGCCCCATCGACACCGTCGAGCGCCTGCGGCAGCTGCTCACCTGGTCGCGCTTCAAGACGCCCGACTGGAAGCGAGCCCTGCGGCAGGCCGCCACCACCGACGAGAACGGCCTGTGGGGCTCGGTGGAGCGCGCGGTGGCCGAGACCGATCCGAGCGACCTGGCCGAGGGCCTGTACCTGAAGGTGGAAGACGACGAGGGCGTTCAGGCGCGCTTCAAGTGGGTGCGCGGCAGCTTCACCGACGCCGTGCAGCGCGCCGAGAGCCACTGGCTGGCCCGTCCCATCCTGCCCAACGTGCTGGCAGAAGACGCCAGCATGTGGTGATCCAAAAAGTTCGCCCGAGACGGCGGGCGGGGGCCCCATGCGTTCCACCCCCGCCCACCGTCCGGGCTCTCATCAACAACCTAGGCGCCCGAATCCACGCCCGCCTGTCGCATTCGGTCGCCGCTCGTCTGGCCACGTACGCCGGTTGATGGCGTCGAAGGCCACTAGGCCACCTTGCGGGCACGACCCAGAACCTGAAGAACGTAGGAAGTAACTCGGGTCACGCCGCTGGAATCGCACGTGAAAGCGAGGGCGAAGGCGTGTCGTGGAGCGTCACGCCGCAGCACCGTGGCCGTCATCTCCACCCATCCCGAGGGCAGAGCCACCCGCACGACGAGCTCCGAGGCGGGCAACGTCTCGGCGTCGGTGACCACCACCAGCCCGGCCGGCCCCAGCGTCACGCAGGTGGCCGGAACGTCTCCGTCGACGCCCGCCACCACCGCCGGAAGCTCACAGGAGATGTGGCGGAAGCGAGCGTGCCGCGAGAACCCATCGGTGCGCACCCCTCGCGACAGCTCCAAGGAGGTCGGCACGCGCACCACCTGCCCACCCCAGGCTCGCCAGCACGTCTCCATGCTGATCACCCGAGCGGGCACGTCGACGCGAAGGTCGTCGAGCCCCATGGACACGAGGTCCCCCGCGCGAAGGCGGGCGAGCTCGGCGTGGTCGGCCAGCAGACCGACCGAGTAGTGCGACAGCCGCTGCACGCAGGCGCGCACGGGCTCGGCAGCCTCCGTCCACCGAACGGTGACGGTGTCGCCGATCGCGAGAACGGGTTTGAGCGGATCCTTCATGGCGCGCCCTTCGGATCGCGCCGCGAGCACGTTCGGGTACCACCGGTGTCCTGAATAGACTGACATGTCAGTCTATCTGCGATAGGCTTGCACAATCGCTCGGATAGCGGCGGGGAGTTGCGAGTGGCTGGGGATCGGAGAGCTGCGTTCTTCCGCTTGGAGGGGGTGCTTGTGGCACGTCCCGCCCACCTCGCCGCGGCGTGGCTGGCGGCCAACGCCCAGCACATCAGCCAGCGTGCGCTGCGCCTGGGTGCGGTGGCCCTGTCGACCCCCGTCGCGCTGGGCATGGGCGACGCGGGCACCGGGCACCGGATCGCCTGGGCGGCCCTGCGCGGCATGAGCGAGGATCGCGTCGCGGTGCTCGGGGAGGACTACGCCGAGCAGTACCTCGTGGAGCACCTGCGGCCCAGCGGCGTCCAGCTCCTCGAGGAGGCCCGTCGAGACGGCTCCGCCGTGGTGCTGGTCTCCACCCACGTGCACGAGGTGGCCCAGCTCCTCGCTGCACACCTGCGGGCCGACCACCTGGTGAGCAACCGACTGGAGTACCGCAACGGTCGCGCCACCGGTCGCTTGGCGAGCAGCGTGCACCGCTTCGGGGGTGGCCCCCTGCGCGCCTTCGCCGAGCAGCACGACCTCGACCTGTCCAGGTCCCGCGCCTACGGGGCCACCGTCGACGATCAAGTGCTGCTGTCGTCGGTGCCGCTTCCCTGCGCGGTGTTTCCCGACGGGGGCCTGCGGCGAGCCGCCGTGGACCTGGACTGGCCGGTGGTGGAGGGCTGATGCGCACGCGAACCACCCTGACGGGTCGCCACCTGGTGATCACCGGCTTCACGGGCTTCCTCGCGAAGGTGCTGGTGCTCCTGCTGCTCGAGGAGGTTCCGGAGATCGGCCGCGTCACCTTGCTGGTGCGGCCCCGTGGACGCCTGCGCCCCGCACTTCGCCGGGTGGAGGAAGCCTTCGAGCGCTCTCCCGCCTTCCGCGCGCTGCGGCAGCGCCTGGGCCCCGATCTGGACCGCTGGCTAGGAGACCGGATCCAGGCGATCGACGCCGATCTGGAGCGCGTGGACTGCGATCTGTCTCCCGAGGCCCTGCAGTCGCTGCGCACCGCCGACGCCATCGTGCACTGCGCGGGGCTCACCGACTTCTCCCCGGATCCGCTGAAGGCGCTGTCGGCCAACACGGCAGCCGCCGCCCATGTCGCTCGCCTCGCCCAGCGACTGAACGTACCGCTGGTCCACGTCTCCACGGCATTCGCGGCAGGTGGTCAGGGGCAGTGCGAGGTGGAGGAGAAGCTGACGGTCGGCGTCGCGCCCGATGGTCGGCCCCTGGACGCTGGTGCCGAGATTCGCTGGCTCCAGCTCGCCTGCCGCCAGCCCCCCTACCGAGCGTCCGCCGCAGATCGGGTGCAGCTCGGCATGGATCGGGCTCGCAGCTGGGGCTGGCCCAACATCTACACCTACACGAAGGGCCTGGCGGAGCATGCGCTGTCCTCCATGCCCGACCTGGATCTCACCATCGTGCGGCCCTCCATCGTGGAGTGCGCGCGCGCCCTGCCCTTCGCTGGCTGGAACGAGGGCCTGAACACGGCGGGCCCGCTGGCGTGGCTCATCAGCACGGCCTTCCGTCGGCTCCCCACCACTCCGGAGCACCGGTTCGACGTGGTGCCCGTGGACGACGTGGCTCGCGGGCTCGCGGCCATCACCGCCGCCGCCATCCGGGGCGAGGCAGGTGGGCTGTTCCATCTGGCCAGCTCCGATCACAACCCCTTCACCTTCGATCGAGCGGTGGAGCTGACGGGCCTGGGCATGCGTCGCTGGGCGCGACGGCACGGCTCCACCACGGACCGGAACGTGCTCGCACAGCTCGATCCGATCCCCGTGGCCGCGGATCGGCAGGGCTGGTTGTCGGTGGACCGCCTGCTCGACTGGGCGCCGCGCGTGCGCCAGGCCCTGGCGCCCGAGGAGCGAGACCGCTTCGTGCCCGACGGCTTGCGAGCGTCGGCCGATCCGGTGCTCGACGGCTGGCTCCAGCGGCTGACGGGAGCGGAGGGTCAGCTGGAGCGAGTGCAGACGATGCTCGAGCTGTTCCGGCCCTTCATCCACGACAACGACTGGGTGTTCCACGCTCGCCGCGCCCGCAGCCTGACCGCCCGCGAGGAGCGCGCCTTTCGCTTCGACCTGTCGGACCTCTGCTGGCGGTCGTACTGGGTGGACGTGGAGTACCCAGGCCTGCGCACCTGGTGCATCCCCCTGATCGACGGAGGCGAGGTGCCCGAGGATCCACCGCGCTCTCCCCGGCTGCGGATCACGACCCCAGTGCGTCAGCTACGGGTGGCGAGCAAGTGAAGCACGGCGTCTTGCTCACGGGGGGCACCGGCTTCCTCGGCTCCTATGCCATCGCCCAGATCCTGCGCAGCACCGACCTGCCCATCTTCGTGCTGATGCGGGCCGAGTCGCAGGAGCACGGCGTGCAGCGACTGTGGGAGACCTTGCAGCTGCACCTGCCCGACGAGTCCAGCTTCCGCGCTGTTCTCGAGCGGCTGGTGGTGGTGCGGGGCGATCTGCACGCACCGGGGCTCGGCATCGACCCTGCCTTGCGCGACCGGATCCTCGACGAGGCAGACTCCGTGCTGCACATCGCGGCCTCGCTGAACCGCAAGTCCCCCAAGGCCTGCTTCAACACGAACCTCCGAGGCTCGCTGGCCGTGGCGCGCTTCGCTGCCGAGCTGGCCGAGCGCGGCCGCCTGAGCCGCTTCACCAACGTGAGCACCTCGGCGGTGGCGGGCATGCGCCGCGACGAGGTGGTGCACGAGGACGACGCGGTGCAGTGGAGCCGGTCGGACTACGATCCCTACGCGCGCACCAAGAAGTTCGCCGAGCACCTGATCTCGGAGATGCTGCCCGAGGGCACGGTGCTCACGCTGCGCCCCAGCTCGGTGATGGGCGACTCGCGCCACGACGCCTGCTGGATCACCGACATGGTGGTGGCCTTCTGCACCATGGCGTCGCTGCCCGTGGTGCCCCTCGATCCGCGGGTGCGTCAGGATCTGGTGGCCGGAGACTGGGTGGGTCACGGGGTGGCCACGCTTCACCTCACCGAGGCGCTGAAGCACGACGTGTACCACCTGTCGATGGGCACCGACGCTCCCACGGGCCACAGCCTGAAGCGAGCCGTGGCGGAGGTGGGCCAGACCATGCGCTTCGTGGGGTCGCTGTCGACGCCGTTCCACCTGGCGATGCGGGCGCTGGACCGCTTCCCGCGCTCGAAGGCACAGCGGGCGGCCGCGGTGATGAAGGTCTTCTGGCCCTACATGACCAACAACGTGGTGTTCGACAACACCCGCGCCAGCGAGGTGCTGGGCCCCCCTCCCCCGTTCGAGGTCATCGCCCCGGGCATGATGCGCTACGCCCGCCAGGTGGGCATGCGCAACCAGCGCATCGGGCTGTCGAGTGGAGCGGCCCACGGGTGCTGATCGACGCGCACTGCCACCTCGACGATCCCGCCTACGACGACGACCGCGACGCAGTGGTCCAGCGCGCCCGCAGCCTCGGCGTGGCCAGCTGGATCGTGTCGGGCACCGAGCCCGCCACCTGGGACCGCACCGCCGCCGTGGCCCACCACACCGGAGGGCTCGCCACCCTGGGCGTGCACCCCTGGTTCGCCGACCGGGTGCCCGATCCGGCGTCAGCGCTACAGCAGCTGGCCGATCGCGAGCTGTCCGGCATCGGCGAGATCGGTCTGGACTGGGCGCGTGCCTCCCAGGAGGCGCAGCGGTCGCGCCAGCGGCAGCTGTTCCGCTCCCAGCTCGCCCTGGCGCGGGAGCGCAACGTGCCCGTGGTGGTGCACTGCGTGCGCGCCTACGCCGACGTGCTCCAGATCCTGACCGACGACGGGCTGCCCGACGCCGGTGGGCTGCTGCACGCCTTCGGCGGTCCGCTGGACGCGGTGCGCAGGGCCACGCAGCTCGGCCTGATCCTCTCCTTCGGTCCACAGATCGGCAGAGATCGAGCCAAGAAGGCCCGCGCTGCGGCCGTTGCCGCTCCCCTGGAGCACGTCGTGGTGGAATCCGACGGGCCCGAGCCCGGTCACACGGCCACCGTGCTACAGACCCTGGCCACGCTCCGGGGCGAGGGCGTCGAGGTGCTGACCCACCGCACCACCCGCAACCTCAGGCGCCTCTTCCCGCATCTGTAGAGCACGAGGCCCCCAACCCAATGCGCGGCATCCTCCTCATGGTCGTGGCGTCGGCGCTGTTCGCGGTGATGGCGTCGCTGGTGAAGCTGGGCACCAACGATCTGGGCTACCACCCACTGGAGATCGTGCTGTGGCGTGCTGGCGGCGCGCTTCCTCCAGCGCTGTGGGTGGGACGCCACCGACTGGCGGTCCAGGCGAAGGGGTGGCTGCTGGCCCGGGTCACCTTCGGCTTCACCTCGCTGTGGATGTGGTTCACGGCCACCCGGGGCTTGAGCGTGGGGGAGCTGTCGGTGCTCGCGCGCCTGCAGCCCATCTTCGTGACCCTGCTGGCTCCCCGGATCCTCGGCGGCTCGGAGCGCATGGGGCCGGGGGTGTGGCTCGCCATCGGGCTCGGGCTGGTGGGCTCGGTGGTGATGCTCGGCGAGGATCTGTCGGCGCCGAGCAGCGACCGTGCCTTCTACGCAGCGCTGGCCATGGGCGGTGCCCTGTTCTCGGCGGTGGCCCACGTGAGCCTGCGCGCGCTCGGCGCCACCGAGGATCCCCGCACGGTGGTGCTGTGGTTCCAGGTGGCCATCACGGTGTTCGCGGCGATCCTGATCGTCGGCACCGGAGTGCGCTTGTCGCCGCCCCCCGTGGCCCACCTGCCGATCCTGCTGGGAATCGGTCTGCTCGCGGTGACGGGCCAGCTGGCGATGACGGAGGCCTATCGCTCCGACGCCGCTCCTCGCGTGGCCACCGCCAGCTACGCGGGTCCGGTCTTCGGCTTCGGGCTGGACGTGGTGGTGTTCGGGCTGGTGCCCTCGACGTCCGACGGCGCAGGGGCGTTGCTGGTGGTGATGGCCGGCGTCGTACTCCTCCGGCTCGGCACGCGCTCGAGCCAGGCGGCGTAGGGCGCAGATCGGCCCACCGATCCGGTGTGGATGGGCCGCCGCACCTGCTGGGCGCTCGCGGTGGCCACGGGGCGCTCCAGGCGCTCGGGGTGGAGCATCGGAGGGTGCCACGGAAGGCCCAGGAACGAGACCACGGCACGCAGCGTGGCCTCGGGCTCGGACACCAGCGCCTCGTAGCGCACCTCCAGCAGCTGCAGTGGTAGGGTCCGTACATGCGCGACGGCGTGGTCCACCTCCGCGATCATGTGGGCGATCCACGGGATCCGTGTGGCCCAGGGCAGCCCGGGTCCGAAGGGCTGGCGAACGCACAACAGCGTGTATTTGAAGGAACATCTGTGATGCAAAAGGTTGACGAGAAGGCTCCCTTGATCACGACCGAGACGAGACAGGCGACCCGAGGCACTTCGAGACTTCTCGCTCCTTTCCAGCCATGGGCATTGCCAGTTCTGGGCGGCTGCATCTGGCTGGCCACACGCGGCTGCTCACCAATGACTCTCCTTCGTCCTACTTGACTATCGAAAACGAGCCCCTGTTGAAGATTGCTATTGCGACCAATTGCTCCTTTGGCTATGCTCGTTGCCCGCTTCACTGAAAATGCGGGCAACCCTATAGAAGCTACGAGGAGCCACACATGCTCAATCTTCTTGCAATGTCGATAAGCACTAGCGCATTGGCAGCTGATCTCCCATTCTCACCCACCAGCTCAACTGGATGTCCCTCGCAGTGGGAATCAGATTGCATCTCTAACAACGTCTGGGGACCCAACGACTCACTCAACATGTGTGATGACTGGAGTGGCATTCGGTTCGATAGCCCAACCTCAACCTACGCCTCCATTGGGTTTCCTACCGAGTCCCTTTCAGGTACGAAGATCAAAGCAAGGGTCTCTGGCTGGGCTGAAACAACAGGCACGAAAGTCGCAGTCCAACTCGACTATCTCAACAACTCGAATCAGCTCTTGGGTTCAGAAACATTGACCCTGCACACGGGTGCAGCTGGATCGTTCGGCGCGACGGTCTCGACCACGAACATTGCTGTGGGTACTACCAAGTTTCGAACCCAACTGAAGGTGAACGGTGGAGACGCCTGGGTCACTTCATTCGTCGCTGAAGATGATGAGGGGGACTGCTTTTCTGATAGCGATGCCGCGTGCACTGGCGTCTGCCCTGATGGGACGGAGGTGGAAGGCTACTTGTGCGGTGGCGACTGCATCTTTACTTGCCCCACCACAGATACTGCTGTGAGTGACAGTGGAGAACAGTTCCGGCCCTGCCCCATCTGGTAGTACCGTAGCCTAGAGCTGAGGGTCGCCATGGCGTCAGGTCAAGAACAGCTAGTGACACCATGGCGACGCCTACAGGCTGGCTTGATTCTCATCGTGGGACTCTGGCTTCTCATCATGATGCCTCCAGGCTTCGACACCCTCTCTTCTGGAGCTTGGAGCCGTTCTGGGACCATTGGTGTGAGACATCAAGAGCGGTGGGGGTGGTACGCAAAACTGCTCCAAGCATTGCAGCAAGCCAACAATGCGCGGGAGCGAGAGATTCGTAAATATCGGCTAGACACCCCTGAGCGGCTATTCAGAATAGGCATGCAGTGGAAGCTATTCCCATCGGGACCACGTGGCCGGCGGTGGCTCAGGGTTGTGGTGGATGGCGCCGTCATCTATGAATCTAACGACGATCGACGTTCCTGGAACGCATCTCAACTTGGAAACCGCAGGTTGCGAGCTCCGTTGGAGCAGTTCGTACGCAAGCATGCTGCTCGCAATTGGCGAGGATTCGCCACCTTCGTCGTACGTCGTGTCAGAGCTGACCATCCTCAAGCCCGAACAGTACGACTGGAGGCCCTTTGGGAGGACATTGCGACGGGCAGCATCTACGTACATCATGCTGCATTGGCCGTGGGGCCCGCGTGGCATCTGACCCTTCACTACGATGACTAAGCTCTATGACAGATGGGTACACATCTGCTTCAGATCTGCAGACGGAAGACCTCTAGCACTAGTCCGAATCTTTGTCCCTGTTGTAATCCTATGGGATTTGCTAAATCTCCATCAGGTCGGTTTGTTCAACGTAGTTTTCCGTTCGTTCGAAGATGGTGGGCTAACCACGTTTCATGATCCTCACTTTCTTCTCAGTACGGTGCCTGGAACCTGGCAAGGCCCACTTCTATTATCCACCACAATCCTCTGCATGCTACTCACGGCACTCGGCATCGGCATGAGGCCAGCGATTGTCATTGGCGTTCTTGCATACGCGCAACTTGGACATCTATTCCCTGGTGGTGACCGAGCAATTGACCGGATCCTCAGAGTGGTACTGCTCATCTTGGCGCTCTCTGGCGCCGACAGAAACTACTCATTACGTCGCAGCGGCGGCACTACACACATTGCATCTTGGCCCTACGTACTCATCGCTTGGTTCTTAGCATTAATGTACATGAATACTGGATTCTGCAAATTGAATCCAGATCCATCACGCTGGCTCGGCATCGACAACAACTCGGAAGTACTTCGGATCTTGACCTTCCCATTGTTCGGCGCACTGGAGATTTCACCTACCCCTGTGGTGATGTCTATATTCCAGGTTCTAGATGTGGCTACAGTAATCGTTGAATGTAGCGCGTTTCTACTGCTCACACGATTTCGCCAGTTCTGGGGCATATTGGGCATGACACTTCACATCAGCATCGCCCTTTCTATGAAGCTGGGAATATTCTCATGGGGCATGTTGGCCCTCTATCCTGTAATTTTCTCGGAGTGGGTGTGTCGCCTACTGACCTCACTCGAGCGCTGTACGCAGCACTGACCGACTGTCCCAAGACGCATCCTGATTATCTGCAAATGCAGCTCGCAACCATCAGCACACTAAGGAGTCAGCCCCAATGGGAAAGATGGGCTGGTGGAGCACTTAGTGCGCCGGGATAAACCGGCATGGAGAAGAGGATGAAAGAGCCTTACACCGAAGGGTTGGCTACCTACGGTGACCCCGAGTCATGCGTTGGCGTTCGTGAGGGCGTCGGCGAAGCGTTGACAGGGGCACGCATAGG
>JAHQVJ010000041.1 GCA_019634415.1 Myxococcales bacterium | reverse complement strand
GGGGAGAGTGCGCCCCCCACCGGCACGCTCGCGCTGGTATCGGAGCAGCCGGACGCCCCGCAGGCGTGGGCGGTCCGCACCGACGGCACCCAGCCGCAGCCGCTGGCGGACCTGCCGGGGCTGGAGTTCGTGGGCGCCCCCGATCCGCGCGGCGGCGGCGTGGCGGTGATCAGCACCGAGGACGGCCCCGCGGGCCACGTGGAGCAGCTGTGGCGCGTGCCGCTGGACGGCTCCGCCGCGGTGCGCCTGGACGCGCGCGCCCAGATGGTGCGCAACCCGGCGTGGGCGCCCGGCGGCAGCCACCTGGTGGTGGAGACCAACGCCCACAGCTTCCGGGACCTGTACCGCGTGCCCAGCGACGGCTCGCCCGCGACGCGGCTCACGCAGCATCCGCACGGCAGCTTCGAGCCGCACGTCGCTCCCGACGGGCGCATCGCGTTCGCCTCGAGCCGCGACGGCAACGCCGAGATCTACGCCATGCGCCCCGACGGCACCGACGTGGTACGGCTCACCACGGATCCGGGCGACGACATGCGTCCACGCTTCGCCCCCGACGGATCCGCCCTGCTGTGGCTCGCCCGCCGCAGCGACCAGGTGTCGGTGTGGCACATGCGCCCCGATGGCAGCGAGGCGCGCCCGCTGCGCTCCCCCACCCCCGGCGAGCTCGACGTGGACTACGCGTGGTCGCCCACCTCCACCCACGTGGCGGTGGTGGTGCGCCGCGCGCCCGATCCGCAGCACGCCCCCGATCTGGACATCGAGGTGGTGGAGGTGCGCAGCGGACGGCGCGTGGCGGTGCACGGGGGCAGCGGCCTACAGGAGCACCCGAGCTGGTCGCCCGACGGCACGTGGCTGGCGTTCACCTCGGGCAGCCGAGCGCGCGCCCAGGTGATGGTGGCGCCGCGCGACGGCGGCGAGCGCCGAGCGGTCACGGCCGGCGGGAACCCGGAGTGGCTGCCCCGCTGGACGAGGGAGTGAGCGCTCCCCTACGGAGCAGGCCGCACCTCCACATCCACCAAGATGCCCACACGCCCCAGCTCCGCGGAGGAACCGACGCCGACCAGCCACAGGCCGCTCCCCCGCGCCACGTAGGCCAGGTCGTAGATCTGTGGATAGCCATGGCCGCCTGACGTTCTCCCACGCCAATGGCCCGCTCCGTCACGCTCCAGTACGCCCAGCGTAGAGATGCCGCGCTGAAGTCGAGCCCATACCTGCTGGCTGACGGTGAACCCATCCTCGCAACCGGTCTGGATGCAGGCCAGGACGTGGGCTCGGACGGCGGCAAACGGATCCACCTGTCGAAACGGAGGGATCGTCGTTCCAATCGACACGCCCGTGGCGCGCCCGGCCTCCCCTCGAAACTGAAGGATGCCGAGCAGCGCATCGTCGAGTTCGGAGTCCTCCGTAGAGAACAGCAGACCCAACCTGACCGTCTTGTCGGCTGACGGCGGCGGATGCGGCACGGGCGCACCACAGAGGGCTCTCACCGGCTCCGATGCCTGTAGGCACCAGGCCAACACATCATCGATGAACTCGTCACGGTCCGCGCGTTCAGGTGGCCGAGTACGGCTGAGAAGACCCACGGAACCCCACCGCGCAGGGATCCACGCGACTCGCTCCTCATCGAGCCAGACGAGGGTGTCCGACTCGACGTGGATTGGGCCCAACAGCACACCACCCCGCCACACCGCTTCCACGGACCCTCGGTCGCGGCCGCGGGTCCACTCCGTTCCCTGCACGGTCATGGCATCGTGTGGCCCCGCCCACCACGTCCCCTGAAGCGCAGCCAGCAGGTCCCGAGGGGGGTTCCATGGCGCCGCTGGCGCCGACGCAGGCTCCAGTGTGACCTGTAGCCCTGCACCGGTGATGGCATTCCTCCCATCCCCCGTCCATCCAGACACGGAGATGTCGGCCATCCCTTCTGGTCCGAGGGGCACCTGCGCGACGCCCTCATGGTCGGTGTACAGCTCGATCGGCGCGGCGTGCGCTCGGTTCGATGCCACCACCCAGATCCCAGGCAGCCCCTTGCCCTGCGGATCGACCACCCTCAGGCGCCCAGAAGGCCATTCACACCTGCGAAAGGTAGGCGTGCCCATGGTCAGCCCCTCGCTCACCTCCACATCGGCGCACCAGGTGCCACCGCCATTGAACGCGACCCAAACGACTCCCGCTCCCGCCGCAGGGCCCACGAAGCGCATCCCGGCCGGATCCAGCGGGATCGAGGGATGCCTCCGGCCGTCGAGATCCACCAACCACGACACGGCATCCACCAGGAAGAAGGGCAGAACGAGCTCGTTGACGTCGGGAGCCGCATCTTGTGGCGGCGTCTTCTGAAGCTGGCACTCCTGGGTGAGCAAGCAACGGCGAACCTCGATCCCCCAGGACAGCTCCCTTCGCCGTTGCGCAGCACATGCCAACGCGTCGGCCTGACGACAGGCTCGATCGAGCTGCACCTGGGCAGCCCACTCAGGAACGTGGGGTGCAGCTGCGCTCGCGATGACCCAACGCTGCCAAGGACGGGCGTCGGGATCGGTGAGCAGCGCATGAGCCACGGCCTGCGTTGCCTGCTTCAGCGACCGATCGCGCACCGCGACAGGGGAGGCTCCAGACTTGGGGCATCCGGTGAGGCCCATGACGACCCACAGCATCCACCAACGGCACATCTCGCCCTCCAGACCAGGAGGATGGCCGTCTCTGTGTCGCAGGGGGGTCGCGACCCGTGTCAGGCTGTACCGAAGCAACCGCTGCTCGTGTGTCAGTCCAGCGACGTCAACACGAAGGTGAGGGAGTAGGCATCCCCGTCGCCATCGGGGCCCACCTCGTCGAGGAAGCGCGCCAGCTCGTCGAGGCGTCGCAGCAGCTCCTGCCGCTGCTCGGGCGTCAGCCGCACGCGCGCTCGCCGCGCCTTGCCCTGGATCCCTCGCTCGGCGGCTCCGCGGAACTCGCGACCCGCCTTGCGAAGTAGCGCGTCCGTGACCCGGGCCGCCTGCTCCAGCATCTGTGGGCTGTAGGGGGCCGCACTGATCTCGCCGGTGCCTGGGGCCCTGCGGTAGCGGCGCGGTCCTGGGCCCTCCACGACCTGCAGCCAGCCCGCGTCCTCGAGCATCTCCAGGTGGTAGTACAGCGCCGTGGCGGGCCGATCCAGCAGCGCCGCCAGCTCCGAGACCGACAGCGGAGGCCGCTCGTCCAGCAGCTCCACGATCTCCACCCGCAGTGGCGACGCCACCGCAGCCAGCATCGCAGTGGCCTGCTCGGGATCCACGGCTACCCCCTGCGCAGCCGTGCCTGCAGCCACCGCCCCAGGCGCGCCCCGTCGTCGACGATGGCGAGCAAGCACGGCAACAGCACCAACGTGAGCAGCGTGGCGAAGGCCAGCCCCCAGCCCAGCGCGAACACCATCGGCTGGATCCAGCCCGCGTCGCCCATGATGCCGTAGGCCAGCGGAAAGACGCCCCCCAGCGTGGTGAGCGACGTGAGCACCACCGCCTGGAAGCGCCGGGCCGCGCCGTCGCACACCACCTCGGTGTACACCTCCTCGGCGCGCTCCTCGCGCTCTCGACGCACCGTGTCCATCACCACCAAGGCGTCGTTCACAACCACCCCGATCAGCCCCAGCACTCCCATGATGGCGAGGATCTCGAAGTCCATCCCGTGCG
The DNA here is from genome assembly GCA_019634415.1 of Myxococcales bacterium. Classification (GTDB taxonomy): domain Bacteria; phylum Myxococcota_A; class UBA796; order UBA796; genus DRPG01. The sequence goes on along the minus strand of JAHQVJ010000041.1, from coordinate 152,418 downwards.
CGTACAGGGCGAAGATCACCCCCGTCAGGCCAAAGGGAATGGCCGTCATGACCAGCAGCGGCTGCACCAGGGAGTTCAGCGACAAGGCCAGGATCACGTACATCAACCCACACAGCATCACCACCACCTTGATGGCCCAGCTGCGGAACTCCGCCTCGCCCTCGGGCTCCTCCACGGAGATGTGGTAGCCGGGCCACTGATCGCGCACCGGCGCGAGCGCGGTCTCGATGGCCTGCGCCACCTCCTCGGACGAGGTGGCCTCGGGATCGAACAGGGCGTCCACGCTGAAGATGCGCAGCAGATCGCGGTGCTCGATGCGCTTCATGGTGTCGAGACGCTCCCACCGCCCCAGCCGCTGCAGCGGCACCGCGATGGCGCGCGGCGTCATGACCGTCACGTCGCGCAGCGCGCCCTCCTCGGGCGACAGCTCGTCGCTCGTGTGCGTGAAGACCTGCATCTCCTGTCCCGCCAGGCGCACGCGGTCGAGGTAGGGCCCCGGTACGTGCTGCCGAAGCTGCGCTGCGATGGCATCGGCCGACAGCCCGTAGGTCTGCGCAGCCCTCAGATCCACCGCGAAGCGCCAGGTCTGCTGCAGCCGATCGGGATCCACGAACACCCGCTGCACGCCGTCCACGTCCTGCAGTGCCTCCGCGATGCGCGCCTCCACCGCGTGGAAGTCGATCCGATCCGTGCCCGACACGAAGATCTGGATGACGTCTCGACCCGCTTGCTCGTACTCCACCACGAGCTGTGCCGTGCCGTGCCCCTCGGCCTCGAAGCGCTGAAGCGCGGGCCGCATGTGGGCCTCGATGTCGTCGAAGTGCACCTCGCGCTCCGCCATCGAGCCCGGCGGCACCGCCTCGATGGAGGCGTAGCGCATGCCGTGAAGGGTTCGCCCACCCACCGTGCTCTGTCCGATCTCCGTCACCACGTAGCGCACGTCGGCCTGCATCATGGCCTGCTCGAGGGGCCGCACCACCTGGTGCGTGTGCCGAAGCGAGTCCGACTCCGGCAGCGCGACGTGCACCACCACGCCGTCGCCCAGGTTCTTGCTACCGATCACCTCCATGTGCTGGGTCACGAGCACGCCCGCCGCCACGAAGGAGGAACCGAACAGCAGCACGGTGACGTAGCGCAGCCGCACCACGAGCCGCAGCACGCGCCGATACAGCTCCCGCGCCCACGCCATCACGCGCAGCTCCTGCTGCTCCCCCACCCCCGGCGCGAAGTGGGCCAGGTGGTTCGGCAGCAGCAAGAAGCTCTCGAGCAGGCTCAAGAGCAGCAGCGTCATCACCACGATGGGGAGCACCGACAGCGGCCGGGCGTTGCCGTCCGCCAGGATGAGGATCGGCAGGTAGGCCACCGCCGTGGTGAGCATCATCCCCAGGACCGGGCGAAACATGTCGTGGGCGGCGTCGATGGCCGCCTCGCGGGGTGCCATGCCCCTGCGCCGACGCGCCGAGAACGCCTCCGCCACGATGATGGCGTCGTCCACCACGATGCCCAGCACCAAGATCAGCGACAGCAGCGAGATCAGGTTGAAGGTGATGCCCAAAGCGTCGATCACCACGATGCCGCCGAGGTAGCAGAAGGGCAGTCCGATGGCCGTCATCGCGGCCACGCGCCAGCCCAGGAACAGCAGCAGGATCCCGAGCACGATCACGAACCCTGCGAGCGCGTTGTTCTGCAGCACGCCCAGCTCGTGGCTCACCAGCTCGCTCGGATCGTCGGCCACCTCCACGAGCACGCCCTCGGGCGCCCGGTCGAAGCCCTCCACCACGGCGCGGACCCGCTCGCTGACGGCCACGGTGTCGCCCTCGGCGGCGTGCATCACCATCAGCTGCACCGTGGGCTCGCCGTCGCGCAGCGAGGTGGTGCGCGTGTCCTGAAGACGCAGCTCCACCTCGGCCACGTCGCGCAGGCGCACCCCGTAGCCCGCGCGGTTCGTGGCCAGGGGAAGCGCCAGCAGGCTGTCCACGCCATCGAACCCCTGGAACACCTCCACCGCGATGTCCTCGTCGCCCTGGCGCAGCGCCCCCACCGGGGCGTAGCGGAGGAAGGCCGCCACCGCGGCGCGCGCCGCGGTGATGTCGATCCCGCGGGCATCGAGCCGCTCGGGGTCGAACACGACGTGCAGATCCTGCCGTCGCAGCGAGGTGGGCACGGCCACCACCGACGGCACCCGTCGCAGCCGCTCGATCAGCAGCTCGGCGGCACGGCGGTGCGCCGGCTCGGCATCGTCGGCCCCCACCATGTGGATCGAGGGCCCCGGCATCTGATCGGCCGACTGGAGCTGCACGTCCAGGGACCGAAGCTCGCGGGGCAGGACCGGATCGAGCCGCTGCACCCTCCCCTTCGCCTGCTCCAGGGCACCGGCCATGTCGTGGTGGCCCGGCTCGAACTCGAGCGTCACCACCGCGGCACCGTTCGTGGTCTCCGAGGTCAGCTCGTCCAGACCCCGCAGATCCTGCAGCACCTCCTCCAGGCGGAAGGTGACCTGGCGCTCCACCTCCACGGCGCTGGCCCCGGGGAACTCCGCCGTGACCATCACGGTGCGGCTGTCGATCTGGGGCATCAGCGTGCGCGGCACGTCGAGGAAGGCCGCCACCCCGAACACCATGGCGGCCACGGTGACCAGGTTCACCAGCAGGCTGCGGTCGACGAAGAACGCGAAGAACGACCTCATTGGCACACCCCGGGCAGCGCCCCGCGCGCCGAAGCAACGCCCAAGCGGGCGAGATCGCGCTCCAGCGCGAGCTGCACCGCCTCGAGACGGGTGGACTGGTACAGGGCGAAGTGCTGGGCCCAGTCCTGGTACTCCAGGCGGCCCTGCAGGAACTCGGACCAGGCGGACCGCTGCTGTGCCTCGATGAGATCGAGGCGATCGGCCACCAACCCACGACGCCGCTCGACGCCTGCCAGGGTGGCCTGCCCTCGCGCCACCGCCTCCGCCAAGCCGCGGACGACCTCTGCGGCGGCAGCCTCGCTCGCCGAGGCCTGATCCAGCTCGGCCTGCACCTGCATCGAGCGACGCGGGGCCCGCAGCGGCACCGCCACGTCCAGGGTAAGGCCGGCCGCGACCTCGGTGAACGTGACCGGGGCCCCAGTCACGTCGAGGCTCTGCTGGTACAGCCCGTTGACGGTGGGCACCAGATCCACGTCGCCCTTGAAGCGCCGATCCACCAACGCCGCCTCGGCCGCCGCCCGGTCGCGCTGGGCGAGCTCGGCCAGGGCCAGCGGATGCTCCGACGCAGACAGGGCCGCCGCATCCCAGCCCTCCACCGTCACCTCCGCCACCCGGTCGGGCGCTGCGGGCAACCAGGTGCCGAGGCTCGCCAGGGCCTCGTCGCGGAGCTGCACCAGCCGCTGCTCCTCCGCTTGGGTCTGCGACAGATCCGTCTGCGCCGTGAGCAGCTCGAGGCGACGGAGGAGCCCGCGCCGCACGTCGCGGGCCGTGCGCGCCACCGAGTCCTGTTTGGCCTGCACGAACTCGGCGTACACAGAGGCTTGCTGCTGCAGCGAGGCGGTCACCACCAGCAGCTCCGCGCCGAGGAAGCAGCGCTGCCGGAGCACCGCCCGCTGCGCATGTGCCGAGCGCGCGGCCTCCCGCTCGAGCACCTCGGCCTCCCGCTGCCACAGCAGCCCACCGCGGTTGCCTCGCAGCGGCACTCGCGCCGACAGGGTCGCCCCCGCCGATGGGCCCTGGAGCACCGTGGGGATCCGGCTCGCCCCCGAGACCGCCGCCGTCAGCGTGGTGCCGGTGCCCGTGGTGCGGGACACCCCCAGCGCCACCTCGCCGCCCGACACGAAGGGCTGCGCCCCTCCCGCGAAGACGTCGACGCCTCCCCCCACCGAGGGCGTCGCGAACAGATCGGTCTGCTGCCGTGTGCGAGCTGCCTCAGCGCGACCCGCCGCAGCGCGCACCTGCTTCTCCGCCTGCACGAGGGAAGGATCCGCCGCTAGAAACGCGGCCATCCACGCCCCCAACGTCAGCCCCTCACCCTCCGGCTCCACCTGCTGCCCGTGAGCCGTCCCTTGAAACGCCATCCAAGCGCACATCCACACGACGACCTCCGGCCTCGGTACGGCACGATAGAGAGCCCATTCCGAAGATTCAAATTTTGGTCTGAATTTGAAACTTCTGAGGAAGCGGGAGCCCAGGGTTAAAGTCGACCGCCGAACGGCCCACCGTTTTCAAGGGGAGCTCGGATGAAACAGCTTTGGTCCTGTGTGCTGTGGGGCGCGCTCCTGTGGGTGACGCTCGTGGGGAACGCCCGTGCTGCCAGCCTGGCCGTGCTACCGCTCCAGGCAGGTCAGAGCAGCGAGGACTACCTCGGACTCGGCAAGGGCCTGGCCGGCATGTTCGTCACCGATCTGCTGACCATCGACGGTCTGCGGCTGGTGGAGCGAGAGCGCGTGCAGAGCCTGCTCGACGAGATGGCGCTGTCCAGCACGGGCCTGCTCGATCCGGCCACCGCCCAGAAGCTCGGCAAGGGCGTGGGGGCCGAGTACCTGCTCCTCGGCAGCTACTCCGTGGTCCGCGACACCTTCCTGCTCGACGTGCGCGTGGTGGCCGTACAGACGGGGGACGTGGTCAAGGGTGCCGACTCCCAGGGCTCCATCGAGGACTTCGTGGCCGTGCAGAAGGAGGTCACGGAGGCCTTGCTGGAGGGGCTCGACGTCACCCTGACGGCCGGGGATCGCCGCCGGCTCATGAGCGCCGCCGCCACCGAGAGCTTCTCCGCCCTGGTGGCCTTCAGCGAGGGCCTGGAGCGTGCGGATCAGGGAGATCTCGAGGGTGCGGAGCGAGCCTTTCGCAAGGCGCTGTCGGACGACCCCGACTTCATGGCAGCGCGCAGCAGCCTCGGCGACCTGTCGGGAGCACTGGCCGAGGGGCGGGCCGAGCGTGAGGAGCGACTGACGACCTACGCCAACAAGGTGCACGAGCACATCCTGCAGACCACCACCGACGAGACCACCATGACGGGCTCGGAGGTGAGTGTGGAGCACCTGGTGGACTTGGCCCTGCGGATCGAGGTGCTACGGGCCGAGGGGCGGCACTGCCAGCGGGCGCGCGAGATGCGTCACTACGGGGACCGGATCGGGTGGACCTTGCCCGAGCTGGATCGAAAGCAGTGGTTCCGAGTCAAGGACGAGGTCCGGCACAAGCCCATGCGGATCTTGGAGAAGCTCGCCCCCGAGCTTCGGTTCCGCGTGTCCGCCGATCCGGTGACGGACATCAACGACCTCCTCCTGCACGAGATGTGGTTCTCCCATCGAGACGAGCACCTGGGCCTCGTCGGCTCGCTGTTGCAGTGCCACCAGGGGCAGACCTTCCTCACCGAGCTCGACGCACTGCAGCAGGCCCTTCCCGCCGAGCTGCTGTCGACGCCGGCCCGGCGCGCGAGCCCGCTGACCATCGCCGACATCCTGGACGCCACCTGGGCCTTGCAGCACGCCAAGCAGCTGGGACCGAGCGAGGCGCTCACCCGCAAGGTGCGGCAGATCCTGTCGCGCTATCCGAACGACTCCGATGCACACGAGCGCCTGTTGCGGAAGGTGGAGCAGGTGGAGCGCGCAGCAGACCAGGTCCAGGCCGCCAGGCGACGCCGCCTCGGCAAGACCCCCGAGGAGATCGAGCGCGTCGTCCGTGCGGCGGTCGAGGGTGACGACACCATCTTCCGCAGCGACGGACCCTACTGCACCTACATCGCCACCTCGCGCGCATCGGGACTCACGGCACAGCTCGCTGCCCTCGATCAGGCACGCACGAGCGGACTGCGCAAGGACAAGACGTTCATCGAGGTGATGGCGTCGGACATCGGTCCCATGGAGGACTTCGGCTGCGTCGTGGGAGTTCAGCCCCGCTTCGAGCACGTGAGCGAAGTGATCGCCCATGCCTCCTCGCTGCAGCTGCTCCCCACGGCCGAGCCCAGCTGTGCACGCACGAAGGTGACCATCACCCAGATGACGGTGCACCCGGCCATGCTCGACCGAGACGCCCCCACCTATACCGAGAGCTACGAGGGCTCGCTTGGGTGGATGGCCTCGTACATGCTGTGGCAGCTGGTCCGCGACGACTGCGTCGCCTGGGACTAAACCGCGTACCCCCTGGAGCCGAAGGGAGCGCAGGTGGGTATGGAACTCGGACTCATGGTCGCTGGGGTGCTGTTGGGGGCCGCGGCACTCGCCGCCGCAGCGCTCATCATCGTCAGCAACAAGGGCGCCCAGCCCGTCGAGGCGGAGCCCGTGCAAGCCACGAGCGGCCTGGCGGAGCTCGGCTACCTGAAGGTGGCCGAGCACAAGTGGACCAAGTCGATCCGCGGCATCAAGCTCGACTTCGACGACGAAGAGGGCTGGAAGTGGACCGCCCAGCTGCCCCGCTACGGCGTGCTCCAGCTGCGCATCGTGGAGCGCGAGGGCCGCGGCATGAGCTCCTTCGGGCAGGGCACCTTCCTCACCCAGGATCCGGACCTCGACCGGCGCTTCGTGGTGTCGTCCGACCGCCCCTCGCACACCCTGGGCCTGCTGTGCGATCAGACGGTGAAGCGCCTGCTGCTGAAGCTGCCCCACGTGAACCTGGAGCTGCACGGCGACGAGCTCGTGATCTACGACGAGAAGCAGGACAACTTCCGCCACCTGTGCACGGCCACGGGCCGGTCGGAGCGCGAGGCGGAGGCCCAGGTGCACGACCACATCAACCGGATCGTGGTGTCGGTGCTCCGCGTGCTGTACGAGTCGTCGCCTTCGGTGGTGCTCGAGGCGCTGTGACTCGTTAGGCCTTGGTCATGACCGTCCACGCGCCAGCCCGTCGCACCGCACCTCATCGTCGTGATGATGATGCCACCGGGCAGCCGTGCGCCGGGTAGGCACTCACCCACCCCCACAGCGCACAGCGGCCCCCGGAGATTTCCTCCGGGGGCCGCTGTCGTTTTGGGGACCTCACCAGGAGGCCGACATGATCGAAGCGATCCGACCGATGCAGCGCACCCCCGAGCCCACGGTGGATGCCGTGGGGGATTGGTGCGGTCTGGTGCACCAGGTGCGAAGGCTGTCGGCCCGAACCTTCCTGAAGCTGTGGCTACCTCGCGGGCTCGTGCAGATCGTGTGCGCCGAGGCTCCCGAGGGCGTGCGCGCTGGCGCCACGGTGCGCGTGCGCGGTCGCGTGGTGGCCGCCACCCTGCGCGACGCCACGCTGTACTGGCGCTCCCTCGAGATCGCGGCCACCGAGGTGGAGATCGTGGCCAGCCCCGCCCCCGAGGGCATGCCCTTCGACCTGACGCGCCCCGAGCTGGTGGCCACCCCTCAGACCCGACTCGACCATCGTCCGGCGAGCTTGAGACACCCTCGGATCCGGGCCGCCTTCACGATCCAAGCAGCCTTGGTGCGCGCCTTTCGCGCCCACCTCGACGGCCTCGGCTTCACCGAGATCCGCAGCCCCAAGCTCGGCTCGGAGGGAGCGGAGGGAGGAGCCGACGTGTTCGATCTGGACTACTTCGGCCGCCGCGCGGTGCTCGCGCAGTCGCCCCAGTTCTACAAGGAGATGTGCACGGGCGTGTTCGGACGCGTCTACGAGGTGGGACCGGTGTTCCGCGCCGAGCCCCACGCCACGCGACGCCACCTCAACGAGTACACGTCGCTGGACGTCGAGCTGGGCCCCATCGGCTCGTTCACGGAGGTGATGTCGCTGCAGGTGGGGCTGCTCGCCGCCATGATGCAGCAGCTGGAGCAGGACTGTTCCCACGAGCTGGCCCTGCTCGAGATCGAGCTGCCCGAGGTGCACACCATCCCAGCACTCAGGTTCGCCGAGGCCAAGAAGATCACGGGCGGCACGGGCCACGACCTCGCTCCTGCCGAGGAGGCAGCCCTGGGACGGTGGGCGCAGTCGGAGCACGGCTCGCAGTGGCTGTACGTGACCCACTACCCCACCGCCAAGCGACCGTTCTACGCCATGGACACCCCAGGCGAGCCCAGCGTCACCGACAGCTTCGACCTGCTGTTCCGCGGCACCGAGATCACCACCGGCGGCCAGCGGATCCACGATCCTGGCGAGCTGGAGGCGAAGATCCGATCCCGCGGGATGGACCCCGCTGGGTTCGCCTTCTTCCTGCAGGCCCATCGCTGCGGCTTGCCGCCACACGGCGGCTTCGGCCTGGGCCTGGAGCGGATGACGGCGCTACTGTGCGGCATCGACAACGTGCGCGACGCCACGCTGTTCCCGCGGGACGCACATCGCCTGACGCCCTAGCTCAGCGGCGTGCGAGCTCGATGATCGCCTGCTGATCGGCGTCCTCTCCGAGGATCTGGCGCAAGGCCTCCTCGAGCACCTCGTCGCGGCCGGCTCGGATCCCCTCCACCGTGGGGCGCGCCTGCACGTCGGGCAGGATTCCCACGCGCTGGGTGGGGGTGCGGTCGGGGTAGAAGACTCCGATGCCGCTCAAGCCCGTGCGCAGCCCGCCGGGCAGCGACAGCGCCGAGTAGTTGCCGTCGGCCCCGGCCGTGGTGCTGCCCACCACCAGCGCACCGGGCGCGCTGCGAAAGGCCATGGAGGTGTACTCCGCCTGACTCTGGGTCACCTCGTCGACCAGGATCACGATCTGACCCGCGTAGCTGGGCTCGGCGGGCTGGAGCGTGACGGGCTCGGTCCAGCCGAAGGCACCGGGGTTGGCGAGGCTGCCCGTGGTGAAGCGGGCGAAGGGTGTGGGCGACGCCACCAGGTGCTGACCCAACGCGAAGACCACGAACTCCGACGGGTAGCAGCGCAGATCGATCACCAGCCCCCGCGTGCCCTTGGCGGCCTCCAGGTAGGCAGGCACGTCGCCGGCCACCACCGACGACAGCTTGAGGTAGGCGATGTGCTCGCCCAGCCGCTGCATCGCCTCTCCGGCCCGGTCGTGGCGGCCCCACTGCAGCTCCATCTCGGTCGACGGTCGGCGCTCGACATCGAGCTCGACGCGTTCGTCTCCCCGCGACAGCACCACCTTGGCGGGGCCAGCCGGACCTCGGGTGAGGAAGCGTGCCTGGTTGCGCAGCCGCGTGGGCTCGTTGGAGGCCGGGTAGGCTCGGGCCGTGCGCGCGATCCGCTGCTCTACCGTCTCGTCGTCGATCGCCACCACCACGTCGCCCCGCTGGAAGGGGGTGCCGTCCAACACCTCCCACACCACCGCCCGCTCGCCCACGAAGCGCAGCTGGATGGGCAAGGCGTGGTCGCCGCGAGGGGGGACCACGTCGGTGGAGCCCCACAGGTTCGCGTGGGTGTCGTGCACGCGCCCGATGAGCTCGATCAGCTCGATTCGGTAGGTGTCGGCGTCGTCCGCCGCCACGAGGCGCGGCACGAACTCGACGAGCACGTCCCGCCAGTCGTCCTCGAGCAGGTCGCGGTAGGGGAACCAGTAGCGCACCACGCTCCACAGCCGCATCAGGGCGAGGAGCCGATAGCCGGCGTCGGGGTGACCGAGCGTGTCGTAGGATTGCTCCATCGACAGCACCGCGTTTCCCACACCGGGTGCGAGGCGCACATAGGCTTGAGCTCCCTTGGCGTGGCGTCGCTCGTACACGGTCTGGAGCGCCGAGGCGACGTCCGGGCCCAGACGCTCCTCGTCCGTGAGCCAGGCCAGGGGGGGATCGAGGGCGGGCTCAACCAGGGGCTCGGCGCACGGCTTGCAGGGCTCGGGGAGCCCCACGCGCTCCACCAGGGCCAGCACGGCGGAGCGGCCCTCGATCTCGTCGGCCGCCCGAAGTACGGCGGGCAGCGCTCGGAACAGCTCGAAGTCCCAGTGCAGCTGCCCGTTGGTGACGCGAGGATGATGGTACTTGAGAAAGCCCCACACCTCCCCCAGCAGGGCCACGTTGCGGACCTGAACGTCGGTCAGCTCCCCGTCGGCGATGCCCGAGCCTGCCTCGAACTCGCGGTCCGTCACCACCACCGAGGGCTCCTTGGGCGAGGCCCGATCGAGGGGCTTTCCGTCCACGACCAGCTGCAGATCGTCGAACCAGGCGCTCCCCGTGCCCACGATCAGCCCCCCGAAGGTCAGATGGGTGACGCCCGACTCGAGCTGCGCCTGCACGACGTGGCGCTTCCAGGGCTGCGTGCCCTCGATCGGATCGTCGAGGTGCTCCAAGGCAACGGTCCCGCCCGGTCCGTCGAGGCGGATCCACAGCCCGGCGTAGCCCGTGACCCCCTCGGTGCGGATCTGCCCCCGCAGGCGAACGAGGCGTCCCTCGAAGTCGACGGGGAGGGTGCGCACCAGCGTGGAGAACTCTCCCTCGCTGTCCTCGTCGCGATCCAAGCGCACCGCCCACTCCCCCTCGAAGGCGCCCTCGGCATCGAGTGTCGCCGCATCCTCGGGCCGCGCGCTCCATCCCGCCGGGCCGCCGTCGTGCTCCGCCTCGAAGGTGAGCTCCCGCTCGAACGCCGCGACCGGGCCACCGTGTGTGCACCCCAACCCGATCACGCCCCAGACCCACGTCACCATGCCTCCATCGCACCTGGCCTCGCCCTCGGACCGCGTCGACCGCAGGAGGTTCCCACGGCGCTACCCCTCGGTCTTGTCGCCCACCACGAGGAAGAGGGGCAGCGCGTGGCCCCCCACCCCCTCGGCGTCCTCGGGAATGCGCGACTGCAGCGCCTCCACCTCGCCCAGCACCGCCGAGAGCAGCGGGCTCTCCTGCAGGCCCGACGCCGTGGCCAGATCCGTGGGGTAGGAGCGCAGCCGCCGGGCCACCCTCGCGAAGGTGCGCGGCTTCAGGTTGTGGGTGGCGTGGACCCGCGTGGGGCCTGGCTCGAAGCCCGCATGGGCCATGCGTCGGTGCAGCGTGGGGCCGATGGACAGCCCTGGACGGCCCTCGGCGGGCGAGCCCCGCCCAAGCGCCTCGTCGGCCTTCACCGCGAGCGCATGGAACGCGGCGTTGTAGGCCGACAGCGGGCCCTCGAAGTAGAAGGTCTCGGCCAGCCCGTCGGGCTCCACCATCACGAAGCGCCCCCCCGGACGCAGGATCCGCCACACCTCGTCGAACACGGTGCGGGTGTCGTCGATGTGGGCCAGGGCCCGGATCCCCAGGGCGAGATCCACCGAGAGGTTGTCGATGGGCAGCTGATGCGGCCGGCCCTCCCGCAGAGTGATCCGCGACAGCGTGCCGGCGGACTGGGCCGACAGGCGCTTGCGCGCCTCTTCGAGGCGGGCGGGCTTGCGGTCCACCCCCGTCCAGCTGATCTGCGGACGCTCGGGGAGCACGGTCAGGGCGGACAGCCCCGTGCGGCAGTAGATGTCGACCAGATCGGCCGGACCGCCGGGGATGCACTCCAGCAACAGGCGGGTGAAGGCCGCGTCCCACCAGCCGATCCCCGCCCCCTGGAGTCGAGCGGCGCGGGCAGCCTGCGGCGAGGGGAACAGCTGCTGCGCGTCTCCAGCGGAGGGCTGCAGCAGGGCCTCCACCACGATGTCACCATCGGCCACGCTGGCCAGCAGCTCCTGCTCGTAGCGTGGCTCCGAGATCCCCAGCTGGATGGCCGCCTGGCGCAGGAAGGCCTCCTCCTCCACCGTGAGGCGCCCATCGGCCAGCACTCCCCCCAGGGCGAGGTGGAGCATGGCCACGTGCTCCTCCTCTCGCGCGGACCGCATGCTGCGGACGTGCGCATCGGGGTGGTGCAGCACGCGCTGAAGCCGCCGGTAGTTCTTGATCAGGAACGACGCGGACTCCCGGAACTTGGGGTTGCCCTGCATGCCCTGCAGGCGCCGCCGCTTGCGCGTGAGCGCCAGCAGCAGCTCCTCGTGCTCCGCCTCCGCCGACACCCCCAGGTACTCGAACAGGTCCGCCGTCTGCACGATGGCGCACAGCTCCGATGCCGCCTCGAGGTCCCCGGGCTGCAGCTGTGGATCGCCCTGCGTCACGCCACCCCCCGCTCAGGATATCGCCAGGAGCAGAGCCCCGAGCAAACCATGCTGACGTACCTTGCCTGGTGGAGCTGCGCGCAGCTCGCCCCCTCTCCTCCCGAGCCAGCCACCGTGGAACCCGTGGAGCGAGGTAGCGCCGCGCTGACCTTCGCCGTGACGGGCGACGCGCCCTACGATCCCCCCGGCGCCACCGAAGAGCTGGAGCGGCTGCGCGCCGACGTGGCGACGCTGACCGGGGTGGACTTCGTGGTGCACCTCGGCGACCTGAAGACCGGGCGCTCCCCCTGTGTCGACACCACCTACACCAACGTGGCCGAGGTGATGTGCGGCGCTGCGGTGCCCGCCTTCGTGATCCCCGGCGACAACGAGTGGAACGACTGCGAGCGCACCAAGGACGAGGGCTTCGACACGGTGGAGGGGTGGCGTCACTGGGACGCCGCCTTCGGCGCGGCGAGCGAGCGCTGCCCCACCCTCACCCCGCCTGTTCCTTGGACGGTGCGCACCCAGGTGCGGCCCACCTTCGACTGGTGGCCGGGCCGCCACACGGGCGCCTTCGCCTTCGATCGGGCGGGCGTTCGCGTGGTGGGGTTGTCGTTGCCGAGCTTCTTCGCCAACGGGCACGGCCTGCCGGGGGAGAAGGGCCGCACGGTGCAGTCGCTGGCCATCAGCTGGCTGTCGACGGCGCTGGACCGCGCGCCGGCCGAGATCGCTGCAGCGGTGGTCGTGCTGCACGCCGACGCCGAGCGCGATGGCTCGAAGCAGGAGCGCTTCGTGGAGGCGCTGCGCCTCATCGCCGGCACCTTCGACCGGCCCGTGCTCGTGGTGGTGGGCGACACCCACGTCTACGAGGAGCGTCGCCCCTTCGAGGGACTGGATCTCCGCTACGTGGTGATCACGCAGGGCGGCAAGGAGGCCCCGCTGACCGTGGCCGTGCACCCCGGCGCCGGCTCGGCAGCCGAGGTGTTCCAGCTCACCCGAGGACAGGCTCACTGAATGGTGATCTCACCCGAGGAGTCCTCCTCCACCACGGTGTCCCCCGTGTTCGACGTGGTGATGTCGCCCGAGGTGTCGCGGATGGTGACCACGCCCACCACATCGCGCACCTCGATGTCGCCCGAGGTGTCGTCGATGTCCACGTCGGCGCCGACGCCGGCGACGTCGATCTCCCCCGAGTCGTCCTCGATGAACACCGAGCCGGTGACGTCGGCCACGTCGATCTCCCCCGAGTCGTCGTCGATCACGACGTCGCCGATCACGTCGACGACGTCGATCTCACCGCTGCTGTCGTCGATGTCGAGGGGGCCGGTGCGGGCGATGTCCAGCTCTCCGGAGGAGTCCGTGATCTGAACGGCACCCGGCACGTCCTCGATGCGCACGTCCCCCGAGGAGTCGTCGAGCACGAGGGCAGCGAGGTTGGCCAGCTCGATGTCGCCCGAGGTGTCGCGCAGGTCCATGTCGAAGGACGCAGGCACGTAGAGCACGACGTCGAGCGCGTAGCTGCCGGCCTCCAGATCGAGGGTGGCTTCGGCCGACACCCGGTCGCCAGCGTCGTCGAGGCGCAGATCCATGGCCGCTTCGGCGTCCGCGTCGCTCACCATGCGGAAGGGCCCGCTGCTGTGCCGGACCAGCGTGACCTCCATCTCGACGACGCTGCGGTCGGACTCGCCGACGATCTGTAGGTCGCCCGCCCCCGTGCGCAGATCGATGCCGATCTCGTCGTCCACATCGAGCTCGAGCTGCGTGGTGGAGATCACCTGGGGCTGGGTGTACACGATGCAGGCCTGAAGTGGCAGAGCAAGCCAAAGGGTGCGCATGTCGTCCTCCGTGTGCAGGTTCGAACCCGCAGGGGCACGGATGTGTCACCTGGTAGACTGCTCCGCTGCTGGAGGGGAACACACGATGACGCGACACATGGCGCTGCTGGGCATGATGGGATGGATGGGCTGTGCCGAGCCCACCTCCGAGCCGACCGCTCCGAGCACCACACCCGATCCCGTGGAGCCCGAGCTCCTCGACCTGGTGGCCACAGACGCCCCGGTGGCCGTACCGGATGGCACACAGTTCTTTGCCGACGTGCCCTACGACGACAAGGACCTGACGGTGCTCGATCTGTTCGTGCCTCCGGGAGAGGGCCCGTTTCCGGTGGTCATGGAGGTCCACGGAGGCGGCTTCACGGGCGGCTCCAAGGACGACTTCTACAACTGGGCGGACGGTCAGCAGCACATCGCCGACGTGCTCGCGGCGGGCGTGGCCTTCGCCAACGTGGAGTACCGCCTGCTGTCGCTGGATCCGCCCGATCGCCGCGGCGTGATCAAGCCGCTGGGAGACGTGCGCCGCGGCTTGCAGTTCCTTCGCTGGCACCACGAAGAGCTGCAGCTGGATCCAGAGCACGTCGTGGGGCGGGGCACCTCTGCGGGAGCAGGCTCCGTGCTGTGGCTGGCCACCCACGACGACATGGCGGATCCGGAGTCCGACGATCCGGTGGAGTGGCAGTCCACGCGCCTGAGCGCAGTCCGCGCCTTCGAGACGCAAGGCAGCTACGATCTGGTGCGGTGGGAGGAAGACATCCTGGTGGAAGACACCTGGGCGGTTCCGATCACCATCAACCTGGCGATCTCCTTCGGTCTGGAGCCTCTGATCCTGGCGTTCTACGGGATGGACGACATCGACCAGATGTACACCGATCCCGACATCATCGCGTACCGGGAGGAGGTGGACATGCTGGGACTGCTGTCGTCCGACGACCCGCCGCTGCGAGTGGAGAACGTCTTCGAGTCCGCAGGCATGCCACTCACCATCGGCGGCTTCTACCACCATCCGTTCCACGCACTCGCCGTGGACGAGTTCGGCGAGGCGGTGGGCGTGGACGTACAGGCCGTGCTGCCCACGATGGAGATCGACGAGAGCGGCGGCGAGACTGCCACGGAGTTCCTGCTCCGCCACCTGTAGCCGAGACGACCTCAGGCGTCGCCAACCTCGACCAGCCACAACCGGCCGTCTTCGTCGAGGCCGGCTGCCACCACTCGCCCGCCGCCGATGGCCAGCTCCACCTTCTCCAGCGGCTGGCCGTTCGGAGCCACCAGCGGCCGCTCCTCGGGCTCCCCCAGCGACGCCGAGCGGGCGAACAGGCGACTCCCCCCACCCAGGTCGTGCACCGCACTGAGCACGCCGCCGTCGGGAGCCGCCACCAGGACCGGGAAGCGATCTCCACGCTCCGTGCTGCCATGGTGCAGCTCCGGATCGCCGAAGCTCTCCCCGCCGTCGTCGGAGGTGGCCCAGGACATCCGCCAGGTGTCCTCGGTGGGGGCCGTCCAGGCCACGGCCACGCGCCCATCCGACAGCTCCGCCAGGCGCGGGCCGTCGTCTGGACACACCAAGTCGCTGTAGACCCAGTCGTCGTGGGTCACCGTGACCGGCGCCACCGTGGGGTCGTCGGCACGCACCACCACCGTCTGTAGCAGCCCGTCCACGTTGCTGCGCAGCGCGACGTAGACCGCGCCCTTCTCCCCCGCCACCAGATCGGGCGGCGAGCACTCGTGATCCTGCGACAGCGCCTCCGACAGCCCAGTCGGCACGTAGCCCTCGGACTCCCGCGCCACCGTGGCGATGTCGCGCTCGCCGTAGTTCTGCCGCTTGTACAGCAGCCAGGCGCCATCGTCGGTCAGCGCCACCCGCGCCTGCTCGGCCACCCAGTTGCGCTGGGTGGACAAGTCCACCTGCAGCGCCGGCTCGAACGTGACCTCGCCGTGGGTGATCCGTCCGTGCTGCACGTACACCGCGTGGGCATCGCCGTGGCGCAGCAGGCCCGTGCCCGTGTAGCCGAACACCACGCGGTCACCGCGCAGCGCCAGGCTCGGCTTCTCGCTACTTCCCACCACCGGTGGCTCGATCACCGGCACCGCCGTGGGGTCCCCGAGCGGTGCTCCGGCCTTCGGCGAGCGAGCGATCCACACCGTGGTCGCCTGCAGCTCGTGCGTCTCCACCCACGACAACCACACCGATCCGTCGTCGGCCACCGCCACGTCGTGGTGCCCGATGCGAGACTCCGCGGTGGTGGGCACCGCGCAGGTTCCTGCTCCCTCGCAGTCCATCGCCCGATCGGCCGTGTCCCCCACGGAGGGACCCGCCCGGTCGAGCCCGATGGGAGGGCGACAAGCCAGCAGGAGCGCCCATGCCACGGTCGACGACATACCCACAGTCTAACGGCCACCGAGCCCGTTCACAGGGTCGTGTTCGCGCCTGCCCCGAGCCAGGTTAGAGCCTGCCAAAACCCGAGTCGAGGGTGGAGGCGACATGGAGCTCCGGGAGATCGCAGACCTGTTGGGCGGCGAGGCCGACGCCCTGCTGGGGCACAGCTGCAAGGTATCGAAGGACACGCTCCACCTGCCGGGGCCGGACTTCGTGGATCGGGTGATGGCACAGACGGATCGCCGGCCGGGCGTGCTGGTGAACCTGCAGCGCTTGTTCGACCACGGTCGCCTCGGAGGCTCGGGCTACGTCTCGATCCTGCCCGTGGACCAGGGCATCGAGCACTCGGCGGGCGCCTCCTTCGCCCCCAACCCGCGCATGTTCGACCCCGAGGGGATCCTCGAGCTGGCCATGGAGGGTGGCTCCAACGGTGTGGCGAGCACCTTCGGCGTGCTGGGTGCGGTGTCGCGCCGCTACGCCCACAAGATCCCCTTCATCGTGAAGGTGAACCACAACGAGCTGCTGTCGTACCCGAACACCCACGACCAGGTGCCCTTCGGCAGCGTTCAGCAGGCCTTCGAGCTCGGTGCAGCCGGCATCGGCGCCACCATCTACTGGGGCTCCGACGTCAGCCGGCGCGAGCTGCAGGAGATCTCCGACATGTTCCAGGAGGCCCACGAGCTCGGCATGTTCACGGTGCTCTGGTGCTACGTGCGCAACAGCGCCTTCAAGACCAGCACCACCGACCACCACGCCTCGGCAGATCTCACGAGCCAGGCGATCCACCTGGGTGTCACGCTCGGGGCCGACATCGTGAAGCAGAAGGCACCAGTGTCGAACGGTGGCTACACCGATCCGGAGCTGGGCAAGTGGGGCAAGACCCACCCCAAGGTGTACTCGGAGCTGACCTCCGACAGCGAGATCGATCTCACGCGCTACCAGGTGATGAACGCCTACATGGGCCGCGCAGGGGTGATCAACAGCGGCGGCGCCTCGGGCGACAACGACCTGGCGCAGGCCGTGCGCACGGCGGTGATCAACAAGCGCGCGGGCGGCATGGGGCTGATCTTGGGCCGCAAGGCCTTCCAGAAGCCGCTGGCCGACGGCGTTCGGATCCTCAACGCCGTACAGGACGTATACCTGTGCGACGAGATCACGATCGCCTAGGGACTTCGTGCGCCACGGTGCGCTCGGACGGGCACTGGGGAGGTCCGAAGGACGAAGGCCTGCAGGGACGCAGTCCCGAAAGGCCGACCCAGTGCCCGTTCGTGCTCACCGGAGGGCTCGAGGGAATCGTAGCGCGCCGGATTCAGGACCGTCCTGTTCGCTCCGAAGGCCCGGCAGCCCGCAGCCCGTTAGATCGAGGAGATGATCACGATCATGGCCTTGTCCTGGGCGACGCCGACCCACGCCCAGGAGTACGGTGGTTGCGAGCGGCTCCGCATGGGCCAGCTGCTCGGGCACCCCTCCCCCCGCGTGCTGTTCCTCGGGGAGCGCCGCGGAACGCGCAAGGACCTCTCTCGAGCGCGCCGCATCGTGCGGAAGCTGGCGGCCTCCGGGCCCGTCACCCTCGCGCTGGAGGTGGTGGACGGGCAGAAGCAGAACGTGTTGGACCGACTGTCCGAGGGCAAGCTGACACCGGAGAAGCTGCCCGAGGCGCTGGGCTGGGAAGCCTCCGTGGGGTTCGACTACCGCTGGTACGAGCGGCTGCTCCGCCTCTACGCGCAAGACGGCGTGCAGGTCAGCGCCGTGGGCCAGCCCGTACAGCTGCGCCCCGACGAGCAGACCCTTCCGCTGCCCCCCGGCTACGCCCTGGTGCTGGCCGACGCCATGGGCGAAGGTCCGGTGCCGCCAGAGCTCGAGGAGCGCCTGGTGCAGACGGCGGCCTGGCGGGACCACCGCGTGGCCCAGGCTGCACTCGACAGCTGGAGCGGAGAGGGCTGGCTGGTGGTGGTGGTGGATCGAGCACAGCTCGAAGGCGGGCTGGGTGTGCAGTGGCAGGCGCGGCAGCTCACCGACGCCCCGGTGGACTTCGCCCTGCTCGCCGACGCCGGGAGCCGCTGCTACAAGGGCGACCGACTGCTGAAGTAGCGCCCTCGGCTCCCCCCCGTCACATGGAGCGCGCAGCCGCCACGTCTTCCGGGCTGCACAGGCCGTAGTCGTTGCCCCAGGACTGGCGCACGTACGAAATCACCGAGGCGATCTGCAGATCGTTGAGGTGGTCTCCCTGAGGCACCATGATGCTGTTGTAGGTGATCCCGTCCACGACGATCTCACCCTTCATGCCGTTGATGATGATGCCTGCGTGGTTCTTGCAGTCCCCCATGAGGTCCTTCTGCCCCACCAAGGGGGGGAAGGCGCCCTTCATGCCCTGCCCATCGTCCATGTGGCAGGTGATGCAGGCCTGCCCGCCATCGCCGGTCTTGTAGACCTTCTCTCCGAGGGCCATCAAGAACGCCCGCCGCTCGTCGTCGGACAGACCGGTGATGTCGGTGTCCTTGCTCACCTCCGGCTCGGGTGGCGGGGCGGGCTCGGCTGTCGGCTCGGGGGCCGAAGGAGCGGGAGTAGGCGCGGGAGCGGGGGCGTTCCCGCAGCCGAGGCCGAGGACGGTCACAACGAGGAAGCGCATCTCATCCTCCAGGATGAGAGGGCGTAACGCCCGCAGCCTGCCCGCGAGACGTCACTGCAACGGGGTGCGGCGCCCCGACTGCCCTAGCGCCCGCGCGGACGGCGACGGTCGTCGTCGGAGCTGTCGTCGTCGTCTCCGCGGCGGCCGTACCGGTCGTCCTCGGAGCTGTCGTCGTCGTCGTCCCAGCGATGACCGCGGTGCCTGCCGTGGTGGCCGGGCCCCGGGTGGCCATCGTGGCGCGACGTGTAGGTCACTTGGCGTCCGCTGTAGCGACGACCCCGATGGCGATCGAGCAGCACCACCGAGGAGGACTGCCCGTCGTGCAGGTACACCTGACGCGCCAGACGGGTGCGGCCCCGCGGATCCACCAGCTCCACCGACGCGCTTCCGGGGCGCATCACCACGTGCTCCACCTCACCAGGCCGCAGCAGCGCGGCGGAGGCACCGTCCACGAACAGCCGCACGGGCACGTCCTCGCGGTTCACCACCCGCAGCATCGCCGGATCGGGACGCAGCACCTCCGTCTCGATGCGCCCGGGCTCCACCCAGACACGATCGCTGCGGTACACGAACTCACCCCGCGGATCCTTCATCATCGCGGTGACGGGCACGAAGCCCGCAGGCACGTCGATCACCTGCACCGCACCGGGCGACAGCCACACGCTGCGATCGGCGGCCTGCAGTCGCAGCGCCGCATCTCCCCGGTTCGCCACCCGCAGCGACGACAGCGGCGTGTGCACCCGCACCATCACCGCATCGCCGTAGCCCACATCGATCCGATCCGAGGCGAGCACGAAGCCCGAGCCGCGGCGCCTCACCTCGATGTGGCTGCGACCCACCGAGATGCGGAAACGCTCACAGGTGTTGCCGGCGATCTCGCCCACGTAGCGACCGTTCGCGTACACCACCGCCTCACCTGCGAAGCGGTTGTCGATCTCGACGTAGGCGCGACCGTGATTCGCCGAAGCAGTGGACGTCAGACCCGCCACCGCCAATGCAAGAATGGATGCCATCGTCCTCTCCTGGGTTCGTTGACCAGGGACAGACGAGGCATCCATCTGGAATCTTCAGCCGACTCGGTCAACCGACGTCAACAAACGTCGGCCGGCCGAGGTGCGATCAGCTGCCGAGCCACTTGGAGATCATGTCGTCGGTGAGACGGGCCGGGTGGCCACGCCACACGACCTTGCCGTCCTTCACCATGGCGGCGGCGGGAATACCGCGCACACCGTAGTGCTGCGACAGCTCGTCCCCGGACTCCTTCGCGATCGGGTAGCTCACGCCCTGGCCGTTCACGAACTCACTGACCTGGTCGTCGGTGATGTTCCGGGTCTGCTTGGTGAGACCGACCATGGTGAGGCCCTGACCCTTGAACTTGTCGTAGGTGGCCGACAGCTTCGGCACCTCGCGCTTGCAGTGGGGGCACCAGACCTCCCAGAACACGTACAGGGTGGCCTTGCCGCCCGACACGTCGGCTGCGGAGCCTTGGTACCACTTCTCCACGTCCAGCGACGCTTCGTCCTTGCCCACGACGGACAGCTCCGACTCGAGGCGCTGGGCAGCCCGCGCGGCGCGGGTCATGGCGTACTTGCCACGCAGCTCCTCGAGCTTGCCCTTGGCGGAGTCCACGTCCATCGCCTCTGCGGCTTGGGTGGCTTCCTTGAGGAGGGCGGCCGCAGCCTGCTCCTGCTCTGGGGTGGCAGCACCAGCCCCGCCAGCGCCTCCAGGGCGCTTCTCGAGGGCTTCCACCTTGGCCTCGAGATCAGCGATGCGCTGGTCCATCTCGGGATCGTTGCAGCCAAACAACAACAGGCTCGACGCGAGTACGGCGACCACGCTCGACTTCACAGGACCTCCACCTAATCGAAGTGATGGGAGCGGGCGTATAACATGCGTCCCGCGGTTGGCCCCATTGTCTTCCGCTAGGGCTGATGCGTCTCGTCAGGTTGTGTCGCCGACGGTCATCGGCCTGCGCCGGACCCCACGGCGATGGCCACCAGCGGCGTGGCGCCGAGGGGCGTGATGCGGACCTTCGGCTCGAGGAACACGAACAACCGCCGACCCACGCGGCTCCACGTCTGGGACCAGCCGATGCGGGCCACCACGGAGGGCGCCACCTCGATGGCCGCCTCCGTCTCGACGGTGGAGTTGCGGTGCGTGTACATCACCGCGGGGCCGACACCCGCCCCGAGGAGCAGGCCCTTGTTGCTCACGAAGTCCCACGACAGCGAGGGCTCGACCGCGAGCAGCGTGTGCACGCCGAAGTCTCCCTCGGCGGTGACCGTGCCACCCACACCGATGCGGTGCACGCCGAAGTTCTTGCCCCAGCCACCACGCATGCCGAAGCCGATCCAGGCAGGCACGGCGTCGGTGAAGTAGGCCACCTCGCCGTAGCTGACCTGCACCGCGAACTCGAAGCTCGTGTTGGGCGGCACGCGATCGATGGTGAGGGTGGGGATCGGTAGGTCGTCTTCGATGGGCGGCGGCGGCGGCAGCGGTGCGGACAACCGCGTGGTGGGCCCCTCCGATGCCTCGTCGGGCTCGCCGTCTTGCGCAAAGGCAGGAGACGCCAACAGGAGGAGCGCACCGACAACGCCGCTGCACCAATGCTGATTCAAACCTGCCACCCTGCCCTCCGGTCACCCGCCATGCCGGGATGCGTCGCCTTGCTCCGTAACCATCGATCCACCCCCTCACCAGGAGGGGGTCGAACGCCGTCGTCGGGAATGGTGTGTGCGACCGTCCCGGCCTGTTAACGCCGGTCACTCAGCCCCTCGGAGTGGTAGAACGCTAGCAGGATGCCGCGAACCTTCACCCTTCTTCGCACCCTCGGCCGCGGCGCCCACGGGTCGGTCCATCTGGCCGAGCTGCGCGACGAGGACGACTACGTCCAGACGCTGGCCGTGAAGCGACTGCTGCCGGAGTGTAGCGGCGACGCCGAGCTGGCGGCACGCCTCAAGGACGAGGCGCGACTGTTGGCCTTGCTCCAGCATGATCACGTGGTCCGGGTGCACGGCCTGACGCGGATCGACGGGGGCCTGGCGATCCTCATGGAGCCCGTCCACGGGGTGGATCTCGCCCAATTGGTCAAAGAAGGTCCCCTGCCTGCACGGGTGGCCACGTCCATCGTGGGGGCCGTGGCGGACGCCCTGGATGCCGCGTGGACCACCACACCACCAGGTCAGAGCGCACCGCTGCGGGTGGTGCACCGCGACATCAAGCCGTCCAACGTGATGGTGACGCCCCGCGGCGGCGTGAAGGTCATGGACTTCGGTGTGGCCCGCGCCACGTTCGAGTCGCGCGAGGTCGAGACACGGAGCCAGCAACTCGGCACGGCCCGCTACATGGCCCCGGAGCGCTGGCTGGAGGCCTCCGCGGAGCATCGCAGCGACGTCTTCAGCCTGGGGATCACCTTCCTCGAGCTGCTGAGCGGCCAAGCTGCCCACCGACCCCGCCTGTCTCCCGAGCCCTTCGCCGAGGATCTTCGCGCGCTGCTCGAGCGGGTGCCCGAGCCCGAGCTGCGCGAGCTGGTGGCCGCGATGTGTGCCTTCGAGCACACGGAGCGACCCGCAGCCGAGGAGGTGGCCACGCGCTGTCGGGCGATCGCGGCCAGCATGGAGGGACCCACGCTGCGAGCCTGGGCAGCCGCGCACGTGGTCCCAAGGGAGGGGCAGGCGCAAGATCCGACGGCGTCGGCCACCATCGTTCACGAGGACGCCTCCGTCACCCACCTGCGAGCGGGACTGGCCCCGGTGTTCCCGCCCGCCGCCGTCGCCCTGTTCGCCGCCGTGGCCCTGCTCGTGTTCGCGGGGATCTGGACCTCTCGGGACGAGAGGCCCGCGAGCACCGACGAGGAGATCACCGCGGTGGAGGCACCCGCCTCGTTGCCGTCCACGGCGCTCCCGAGCGACGCCGTCGACGCACCGACCCCGGCACCGGTGCCCGTCTCGGAGCCCCCGGCCGAGCCCGTTCGACCGCGCACGACTCGACCCACCGAGACAGCGCCGCCCTCCGGGGAGCGCTCGGTGCCCGAGCCCGCATCGGAGCCCGCGGAGGCCGAGGCCGATCCGGTGGCCGCGGTGCGCTTCGTGTTGGCCGAGGGGCTGACGGCGGAGACGGACTGGGGAGCCGTTCGCAGCTCCCCCAGCGTGCTCGAGCTGCCCGCGGAGCAGGCGGTGGAGGTGCGAGTCCAGGAGAATGGACGGAGCTGGTCGTGTACCATCGCGGTAGGCAGCACCTTCGGTGAGGTGCGCATCGCTGGTCAGGGGGAGGGGGGATGTACCCAGTAGGGCTGTGGGCCACCGCTGCCCTCGCCCAGTCGCCCTCTCCTGCCCGCCTGTGTGCCGACGCTGCCGAGGGCACGGAGATCGAGGTCTGCCTGCGGGTGGCGATCGCCCATCCCCAGGCGGTGGACGAGGTCAACGCAGCACTGGTGGCTCAGATGGATCGCGCCGGCGCGCCCGATCGAGAGCTGCTGGAGGGCGTGCTGCTGCTGTCGGGCCCCGAGGGGTCCACGGGTTGCGCCCAGCTCGCAGAGCTGGGGGACCCCCGCGCGATCCCGGTCCTGCTGGATGCCGCCCGCCATCGCCCGATGAACGTGGCGGTGAGTGCGGTGACGGCCCTGGCGGCTTGGCCAGAGGTGTGGCCCACGCTCGGCGCGATGATGGTCGACGAGGGGCTACCGGAGGCCGTTCGCATCGCGGCAGCCGAGGCGCTCGCCGAGACGGGAGATCCGCGCGCGGCGGCGGTGGTGGAGAGCGCCCTGCAGCGGCCGGGGGTGCCCCGAAGCGTGCACCGCACGGCGGCAGCCTCCCTGGCCGACCGCTTCCCGGGCCGTGCCCCTCCGCGGCGCACGAACACCTCGGAGGCGGCGTTCTGGCTCTCGGCGGGCGCTGGGGTCGGTCTCGGCTACGCCATGGCGGCGGTGGGGACGCTGGGGCCGGACGAGCTGTTGCCCGTGGCCATCGTCACCGGGGGTGCGGGGGGCGTGTCGCTGGGGTGGGTGTACGGCCGGGCCTGGCCTATGGACCCAGGCGAGGGCGCACTGATCACCGTGTCGGGACTCGGAGCCGGGGGTGCGGGGGCGCTCCTGGGCGCGGCAGCGACGCCGGGATCGCTGGACGGGCCGCTACTCGGGGGGCTGGGCGGAGAGATCCTCGGCTTCACCACCGCCACGCTGCTGCGAACCACCTACCCGGGCACGGCTCGGGACGTCGTCGAGGGCACGGCCTTCGCCATGCTTGCCACGCTCACCACGGACGGCCTGGTGTCGGCCACGGCAGGACCCGACGCACCCGTTCGCCCCCTCGCCGACGGCCTGGCGCTCTCGGCGGGGCTCGGCGCGGGGCTGCTCGCGGCGCCGCTGCTGGAGGTCGGCCGAGAAGACGTCGGCCTGATCGCCACGGGCACGGCCGTGGGGCTGGGAGCCGCCATGCTACTGCCGGCGCGAGGCGCTCCGCGGCGCCACCTGGTGGTGGCGGGACCTGCAGCAGGTGCTGCCGTGGGGTTGATGCTGGCGGATCCGCTCGACCTGCGCGCCGACGTGTGGATGGCCGCGCTGACTGGCGCTGGCTCGGGGGCCGCAGTGGGAGGCGGCATCGGCCTACTGTTACGCGACGACCCGGGGCTGGGGAACGCCCTGGCCCTCACGGCAGGGGCAGCGGGACTTGGGGTGGGCGCCGCCTTCGGCAGCACCGACGACGCCCCCGTGGACGACCGTGACGTGGTGCTGGTGGCCACCACCTCCACCTGGGTCGCGGCGCAAGCCGCCGTGGTGAGCCTGGCCGACGGCGAGGGGATCAGCCGGCGCGAAGTGGGCGGGATCCTGCTGGCCACGGGGTTGGTGTCGGGGGCCACCGCGAGCCTGAACCTGGAGCTCGACGTTCCCGTTCCGCACGTGCTCGCAGCAAGCTCCGTGGGACTGTGGGGCGCCTACGCCGGGGCCGCCATCGGACAGCTGGCGTGGGAACGCCCGGAGGTGGCCGGCTTGGTGGGCACCAACGTGGGGCTGGCGGCGGGCGGCCTGTTGGTCTCCGATCTCGTGGGCACACCGGCCATCGTGATCTCCATGGCCGACGCTGGAGGCGTGGTGGGAGCGTCGCTGTCGGGGCTCGTGGCGAGCGCGGTGACCAACGAGCCCGACGTGATCCTGGGCACCTCGCTGGCCGGGGCCGTGGGAGGCGCCATCGTGGGGGGCACCCTGGGGCGAGGCTGGCACCGGTCGGGCGGGCGACGCGACATCGCCTTCGCTCCCCGGATCCGTCTGCCGGGGCGTTGGTCGGTGCTGCCCAGTCACAACGGCGTCCGGGTGGTGGTCGACCAGTGGTGATGCTGTGGTTCACGGCGGCCTGGGGGGCACCCGTGGTGTGCAACCCGACGGATGCAGCCCGGATCCTGCGAGACGCCCGCATCGACGAGGCGCGCGCTCCGGTGACCCATCCCCAGCTGGTCCCCGGCCTGGCGCGGGCGGCCAACCCGCAGGCCGAGCTGCAGCAGGCGCTGACGGAGCTGTGCAGTCCCGGTGGTGAGCTCACGGTGGATCGCGCTCACGCTTGGCGCAACGGGCGAGGCTCTGCCTACGTGGTGGTGGCTACGCGAGCCAGTGTCCGAGGATGCAGCGTGGTGCAGAGCCGGGTGGCGATCTCGGTGGGGATCGGGAGGGGGCCAGCGCGGTACACGCTACTGGATCGCCCGCCCGCAGAGCTCACGCCGCTGCCGGGCTGCGACGCCCAGCCGACGTGGCGGCAGAGCCGCACCCTCGAGGGCCAGGGCAGCCCGGTGCGCGTGATCCTGGAGGTGGACCGACGAGGCGACGAGCGGCTGGACTCCGCGGTGGCGGTGCTGTGGGCCTCGGAGGAGGGATGGCAGCGCCAGGTCTTGGCTCGCCCCGCACCAGCTCGGTACCTGGTGCAGCACGGCGCCGGACCTCGGTTCAGGGTGGGCACCAGCCCCACGGGTGAGGTGCTGGTGGTGGCCTCTGGCAGCCGGTCGGCTCCGCCCTGCCGCCCGCGCGGGGGTCAGAAGGTGTGGACGCTGGAGGCCGACGGGTGGCGCTCCCACACCGGCCGAGACGCGCTGACCCATCTGGCCGAGGAGGGCCTCACGGAGCTCGCCGGAGACCCGGGCTATCTCCTCATCCTCACCCAGGACGACGAGGCGGACGCCAACCTCGTGGATGCTCGGATGCGACGGCTACAGCGCCAGGACGCCAAGCAGCTGTACCTGTTCGAGTCCGCTTCCTTTCCACTCCTCAACCCTGGCTACGTGCTGGTGGCCCCCGGGCCCTGGCCCACGCGGGAGGCTGCGGAGGCAGCGCGCCGGCCCCGGCAGCGCGGAGCATACGTCAAGCAGGCTTGGAACGCCGTGAACGGCTGCTCGGATCGGGACTAGCGCAGGGTGCCGTCGCTACGACTCGCCTCGATCTTCGACTCCGCCTGCGGGCTCTCCGGAGTCCCACAGCTCGAACAGCTCTCCCCTCGCCTCGCCGAAGCGCTCCTTCAGCTCGTCGTTCTCGGCCAGCAGACTCACCGTGCGGTCGTTCAGCGCAATCAGGCGGCGCGCCAGGGTGCGCGACAGGTGGTAGCCGAGCAGCAGGAAGGTCGGGTCCTCCACGCGGACCAGATCGACGAAGGCCTCCCGATCCAGGGCGAACAGCTGCACTTCCTGCTGGGCTCGCACCGTGGCCGTGCGCGGCAGATCCAACAGGAGGCTAAGCTCCCCCAGCACATCGCCCGACGATAGAGTGGTGATGGCCCGCTGGACCCCAGCGCCATCGCGACGCAGGATCTCCACGCTCCCCTGCAGGATCACCATCATCCGCGGACCGAATGCCCCCTCCTCCAGCACCACGGCACCCTTCGTCCAGTGCTCCACCCGGCCCACCTCCGCCACTCGCGCCACGGCGGGCGGATCGAGGGCGGAGAAGAGGTCCGTTGCGCGGAGCAGGGCGTGCAGCTCTTCGGACATGGCACACTCCGGAAGGCCCGCAGCCGAAGGCGGGCCTCAACATATCCCACGGTGCCGCGGAGCAGAGGCGTTGCCCATGCTGAGACCCTTGCTGGTAGCCATCCTGGTGCTGGTCGGCGGCTGCTGCTTTCCGGAGACGGCGCTGTTGGGCGTCTCCCGCTCCAAGCCAGCCATCCTGCTCGTCACCATCGACACCACGCGAGCGGATCGGGTCGGCGCGTACGGCTACGACAAGGGGCAGACGAAGACCCTCGATCGCCTCGCCGCCACGGGCACCACCTGGATGCGGGCCTACGCCAGCACCCCGCTGACGATCCCTAGCCAAGCCACCCTCTTCACCGGACAGGCGCCGCCCACCCACGGGGTTCGCAACGAGGGAGACTTCCGCCTGTCGGCCGACGCCATCACCCTGGCCGAGCGCTTCGGCCAAGCCGGCTACCGCACCATGGCGTTCACCAGCTCCTTCACGACTCAGCGCCGCTGGGGTCTCGATCAGGGGTTCGACCTGTACCACGACCCCATCGTGGAGGGGAATCCGAGCCAGCTGCAGTGGCGCGAGCAGCGTCCGGCGGACGAGGTCATCGACGACGTCCTGGGAACCCTCGACGCACTACCCGACGACGCACCGGTGTTCGCCTGGGTGCACCTGTTCGATCCACACTGGCCCTACGATCCACCCGAGCCCTACGCATCGGAGCTGGACGACCCCTACGATGGCGAGATCGCCTTCGCCGACGCGCAGCTGGCGCGCCTCATCGACGCCTGGGACGAGCGCTACTGGGCCGACGCCTCCTACGTCGTGGTCACGGCCCCCCAGGGTGAGTCCCTGGGCCAGGGTGGCGAGGCCACGCACGGCTTCCTGCTCCACGACGGCAGCATCCGCGTGCCCCTCATCATCCGGGGGCCGGGATTCGCCGCAGGGCAGCAGCTGTCCGACGTCGTCTCCCACGTGGACATCGCCCCCACCCTCCTCGAGCTGGCGGGCATCGGCGCACATCGCGGGATGGACGGAAGCGACCTGAGGTACGGGGGATCGGGATTCGCCTACAGCGAGTCGCTGGCGGGGCAGTACAGCCTCGGGCTCGCTCCCATCTACGCCTACACCAACGACGAGGGGCGCTACGTCGAGGGGGCCTGGGGCTCCTACGGCGCCATGGTCGGACACGAGATCCGCCGCACGGAGAAGCTTCAGGACGGCCACCGCAAGGACCGTCGGCTGCACCGCTACCAGCGATCGTTGGGCGAGCAGCTGGCACCCGAGGTCAGCCTCGATCCGCAAGCCCTCGCCATGCTCTCGGCCATGGGCTACCTCGGCGCGGGCGATCCGGCAGCCAAGGCCGGGACCGTCGATCCGCGCTCGGTGATCGACGCGATTCCCCTCACCTGGCGGGCGAGAGAGCGCATCGGCGCCGGCTTGCTGTTGCATGCCCAGGGGCTGGCCAACGAGCTCGATCGCAGCCTGCCCGACGCCTTCGGCGTGAAGCTCATCCACGCTCAGATCGATCACCGCTCCGGGCGGCTCGAGGACGCGCGCACCGGCTTCTTCGAGCTGTACCAACGCGCGCCCTCGAGCACGCTGGCACTTCAGCTGGCGGGCATCGGGATCGCACGCGGTGACTGGGTCGACGCGGGCTACTGGTACGACGAGGCCTTCGCACAGCAGCCGAGCCCCGAGGCGATGGCCGGCCAAGCACGGGTGGCACGGCTGCGCGGAGACATCCAGCTCGCCGAGGATCGCGCCGCCGAGTTCCTGGTGCGCTACCCCGACCACCCCGAGCTCGCCCTGGTGCGCGCCGAGCTACTCCTCGAGGACCGACAGCTCGAGGCCGCGCTGGACGAGGCACTGTTCGGCCTCAAGGGTGCCCCGTGGTCTCCGTGGGCCCACATGACCCTCGGAGAGGTGTTCTGGGAGCTCGGGCGTCCCGACGACGCCATCGAAGAGATGAAGGAGGCCCTGCGCCGCGACCCCTGGCAGGCGCCCGTGCGCATGCGTCTCACCACGGCCTTGGTGGACATGTGGCGCGCCTACGAGGCGGTGCGCGTGATCGGACCGCTGGCGAAGAACGCCCCCGACGATCCCGAGATCCAAGAGCTGTTCCAGCTCGCGCGAAACTCGATCACGGCCGGGCAGCGCCACCAGATCCGACGGGATCGGGCGCGCTGGATCCGCCAGAATCGGTTCCGGCGCTAGCGGGTCGCACCCACCCCGACAGCGGGTGCAGCAGCTGACCGGGCACCGTCGACGGGAACCCATCGATGCCGTCGAAGGCCAGTCGCTCGGGCGGGTGATCGGGAACGTGGGCGGTGCCGAACAGGTAGTCCCACAGGCTCAAGGTGATGCCGAAGTTGTGCAGCGGAGGCCCTGCATCGGCGTGCACGTGGTGCCAGATGTGCATGCGGGGGTTGTTGAGCACGTAGCCCAGCGGTCCCAGGCCCACGTCGAGGTTGGCGTGGTTGAAGTGGCCGACGGCCGTGTTGAACACTGCCAGTCCGAACAGCACCTCTCCCGACGCGCCGAGCAACGCCAGCAGTGGGTAGGTCAGCGACTTGTAGATCACCACCTCGGCCCAGTGGAAGCGCAAGCTGCCGATCCAGTCCATGTGCACGATGCTGTGATGGACCTTGTGGAACGTCCACAGGGCGGGCACGCGATGCAGCAGGTTGTGCACGCCCCAGTGGAACAGATCCACCGCCAGCAGGGCCAGTACGAGCTGCGCCCACGCAGGCCAGTCCGCCATCACCGCCAGGTGGAAGGTGCCCCACAGCCCCTGGGAGACGAGCCATGCATCCAGCGACGCCGCGAGCGGAGTCGAGGCCTTGGCGAGCAGCACTCCCAGGAAGTGGCCGTTGAACACCAGATAGAACAAGTCGAGCCCGAGGCCCGGCCGCCACCAGCCCCGACGGTCGCGCGGGCGCAGGCGCTCCACCCCGACGAACACGGCCGAGAGCACGGCCAGCCACATCCAGTAGGTCATGGCCGCAGTGTATCGATCCTCAGATCAAGTCCAGGCGGCGCTGGCGGCTCTTGATGCCCTGCAGCACCCGGCACAGCAGGCGCACGTTGCGCTTGTGGGTGAGCTCCGGCACGAATCCCAGGATCTCCACCACCCGCGTCAACGACGCAGGGTCCAGCGAGCCGAGGTGCGCCACCTGGCGCTCGATCTCGTCGTACTCGACGCCCCGCAGGGTGTCGCGCAGGGTCTCGAAGTGCGCCACGCCAGCGGCGATGCCGTTGTCTTCGACCCTCGGCGTCGCCTGTGGGCTCTCTGGTCGGCTCATGGGCCCATCCTCCGCAGGATCTCTCTGGCCAGGGGATGGAACAGCCGGCTGCTCGGACCCGAGCCCTCCCCCAGCATCCGCGACGCCAGGCTCCGATCGTCGGAGACCATCTGGTTGAGCACCCCGAAGTCATAGCCCTCGGCCTTCATGAGGGAGCGCAGCATGCCGAGCACCTGCTGGTGCGGTCCGATCAGCCGCTCCCCGTTCAACCGCACCTGGTTGGCGACCACCCCCATGGGCTCCGCACGCGAGGCCTTGCCCAGTCGCCTCAGCCACTGGACGGTGCGTGGCACGGCCTCCCAGGCGCTGTCCGTGAGCTGCACCGGGATCAGCACGAAGTCGCTGGCGCACAACGCGTTCACCGACGACGTGGTGAGGCGCGGCGGACAGTCGAACAGCACCACGTCGAAGGACTTCAGCATCAGCCGGTGATGGAACAAGCTTCGAAAGCGATGACGCGGATCTTGGCCTCGGTCGAGCAGGAACCGCGCTTGCTCACGGAAGTCCGCATGCTCCAGCAGATCGTTGGCGGTGATCACCACCAGACGCTCGTTCTCCGTCGACGGCGTCAGGATCTGCTCGAGCTCGATGTCGTCGGGGGCGTGCGACTCCAGCAGCCGCGCCGCGGTGTACAGCTGATCCCGCTTGCTCCGCTCCGACTCCGCCGTGGTGGCGCCAGACAGCGTGCCCTGGAAGTCGAGGTCCACGACGAGCACCCGCGTGTGACTGTCGAGCTCGCACATCGCCCGACCGAGGTTCGCGGTGATCGTCGTCTTGCCCACCCCTCCCTTCAGATTGAACACCGACAGCAGGCGGGTGCGCCGCTCGGAGCGCTCCACGAAGGGAACGGGGGCCACACACCCCTGAGCCCACAAGCCACCATCGATCTCGCTGACGCGGACCACCTCCTCTTCCTGGCCCTTCAGCGTGTCCTGGAGCTCGCGGTTCGTGGCCAGTAGCTCGGCCAACGCCGTCTCACAGCGCCGCAGCCGGTCCGCCACGGCGTAGTGACGGCGGAGCACGAGGCTCGACTGCACCACGGCCACCACCCCCATGGCCCCGAATCCCACCACCGCCGTCAGCTTGGTGAGCTCGGGCAACGGAGCGAACATCGCTACGATCGGTCTCCACAGTGCCAACGCCCAGACGACGAAGAGTAGACCCAGGACCGACGCGATGCCGATCGCCCAGACGCGAGCCGCTGGCGTGTCTCGATAGTCTCGGAGAAACGTTGCATCTTCTGGATGGGACACAGCATTCATGCGCACCTCTTGGACCGGCCTGTCCCCGGTCGCGACGCATATCCGTAGCTGAGTCCGCGAAAAACGACAGCTCGCCTTTGGTATCCGCCTATTCGAGGACGCAGGGCAGACCGCTGATGTCTGCCTCGTAGGTGCCGTCGAGCCAGGCCCACACGATGTGCATGTTCGCGGGGATCTCCCCGCCAGAGGATCCATCGTCGGCTGCGAGGAAGAACTGGGGCCCAATTCCCCAACATTCCTCCACGATGGGGACCTGTTCGATGTCGAAGTAGAAGCGCCCCTCGTCGTCGGTGGTCCCCTCACCGTGCACGGTGTGAGGCGACCAGTTCCGCTCCTCCAGCCACACGTCGACGTCTACTGCGGGCTCGTGATCGACGTCCAGCACCACGCCCATCAGCGTCATGTCCACGTAGTGCACCGAACCGCAGGCACTCTCGGGCACCTCGGCCTCGGAGGTCGTGTCGGTCGACTCGACGGTGGTGGGGCTCTGCGTGGCGGACCGCGGCGGATCGAAGGGAGGGTGCACTCCCTCGGCCGCACACCCCGTGAACAGGGTGAGCGAAAGGACAAGGCGCATGGTGGCTCTCCTGGGCGTCGTTGAGCCCAGGGCACTTCACGGATCTGGCGAACCCCTCACGTTGTCTCCGAATGTCACGATGCGAGCCCGAGGGAAGTCACGTCAGCGCCCCTCGTAGCCCTCCACCTTCTCCGCATGGCACGACTGACAGGGGGCATTGGCGTGGCGCCCGGTGAGGGGGAAGCCCACGCTGCCGTGGTCGAAGCGGGAGGGAGAGAACCCGGCCGTGGTGTGGCACGGCTCGCAGCGCCCGAAATCGCCGTGCGCCTCGTCGCCCATCTCCTGGTGACACCCGGCACAGGCCTTCGGCACACCGCGGAACTGGGTCTCGTGGCACGCATCGCAGCTCACCGACAGGTGAGCGCCTCGGATCTTGAAGCGGATCGAGTCGTGATCGAACCGCCCATCGGACCACGACAAGGCGGTGTGGCAGCGGCTGCACTCCCCTAGCGGCTCGTGGGGGCGGTCCTTGGTGTGGCAGCCCGAGCACAGCGTGGGCGTGTCGGTGAAGGAGAAGTTCTCGTGGCAGGCGAGGCACTCCACCGTCTGGTGCTTGCCAGGAAAGGAGCAGGTGCACGGGCCGTGGTTGAACTCGGCAGGCGCGAAGCCCGAGACCTGGTGGCACAGCGCACAATCGGACTGTGTGCCGCCATGGGACTGATCGTGGCAGTTCGCACAGACCACCGACGCATCCAGGTTCTCACCGTGCAGATGGCAGTCCTCGCAGGCCAGTCCCTCGTGCCCGCCGGTGGTCTCGATGACGTGGGCCTCGAGCGTCTTGAGCTGGCGTCGCCATCCCTGGGCCACGTGGCAGGCCACACAGTCGGGTCCCAGCGCGCTGGTGTGCGCATCCTCGTGACACTCGCCACACTCCGGCTGCATCGCCTCCAGCGGCGCCCGGTGGCACGACTCA
This sequence comes from Myxococcales bacterium, assembly GCA_019634415.1. Lineage (GTDB taxonomy): Bacteria > Myxococcota_A > UBA796 > UBA796 > DRPG01. The sequence goes on along the minus strand of JAHQVJ010000041.1, from coordinate 119,711 downwards.
CAGCGCAGCGTGCTGTGGCGACCCTCGAGGCCGAACCCCGACAGCCCGTGATCGAAGTCGGCCAACGCGCTCTTGCGCGTGAGGGGGCCGTCCGGGCCCCCATGATCGGTGTGGCAGTCGATGCAGGCCTGGTCGGCCACCGTGGCGTGAAAGCCGCGCCCGTCGAACTCTCGGTTCGCGATGGCGAGGTGGCAGTTCAGACAGCGCTCGTCGGGCACGCCGTCGAAGACGAGGTGGCAGTTGTCGCAGCTGCCCGCGAACGAGGCGTGGGCTCGGTTGGTGTGACCAGGCGCCATCATGGTGCGCCAGCTCCCCGCCATCAGCCCCACGAGGAGGAGCGCGAGCAGCGCCAGACGGCCTCGATGCATCAGATCAGCCCCAAGGAAGGAGTGAACAACAAGCTCAACACGACGTGCACGGCCGTGATCAGGTACATGGCACCGGCGATGGGACGGTGCAGGAAGATCCAGGTGCTGAACAGGCGGCGCGCGCTGGTCAGGGCCGCCTTCTTGTGCATCAGCCCGAGCCGTCGCTCGGCCAGCGCATACACGTCGGGCGACAGCTCGAGGGCGGCCAGCTGTCGCAGCGCTCGACGCCGATGACGGCCCGCGGTGACCACCCCCGAGAACCCCGAGGCCCCCGGCGGATCGGCCCACAAGGCGCTCACCTCGGCGGGAACGGGCTGGTTCAGCTCGGCGAGCTCGGCATCCAGGGCCTCGATCGTGAGGTGCTGGCCGCCCACCGTGGTGGGCACCTGGGCGAACAGGTAGCGACCGAACAGCCCCGACAGGAACACGATGGTCATCGCATACAGATTGAGCATGCCCGGGTTGAGCAGCGTGGGTGGCCCGGGGCGCCAGAACAGGGGCAGGCAGTGCACGTAGGCCAACAGGATCCCCTGTAGACCCAGGAAGATGTGCAGGTGGAGCCACAGCGACAGGCGCATGATCCGGCGCAGCCGACGGCTGCGGCGCGCCAGCGAGTACACCAGCATGCCGATCATGCACAGGATCGCAAAGGTGCCCACGGCCGCATTGAACACCGAGCCGGAGGCAGGTCGGACCACCAGGTAGGTGGGCACCAGCACGGCGGCCTCGATGCCCAACAGGGACAGATACAACGCCGGCAAGGCCCATCGCACGTCACCGAGAAGATAGCGCATCGCCGTCGGCTGGGTGCGGTACCTTGGGCGCGGCGGTCGGAGCAGGTGGAAGCGACATGGTGATCGAAGCGCTGGGATGCGTGTTGTTCGGCGGTCTCGTGGGGATCGGAGTCCTGACCATCGCGAGCTTCGTGCGCAGCCAGCGACTGGAGTCGAAGGGTCAGCGCGATCACGCCGACGCGCTGGCCAAGGGTGCGCAACCCGCGAGCCTGCATCCGCGGATCCACCTGGATCGCTGCATCGGCTCGGGCTCGTGCGTGCGCGTTTGTCCCGAGGGAGACGTGCTCGCGGTGCTCGACGGCAAGGCCACGGTGGTCAACCCCACCTCGTGCATCGGTCACGGAGAGTGCATGCGCGCCTGTCCGGTGGACGCCATCGAGTTGGTCTTGGGCACGGCCAAGCGCGGTGTGGACATCCCCATGGTGGCGTCGGACTTCCAGACGAGCGTGCCAGGCCTGTACGTCGTCGGCGAGCTGGGCGGCATGGGCCTGGTCTACAACGCCATGACGCAGGCGATGCAGTGCCTCGACTCGATCCGCGCTGCCCCTCCCCCCCCCACCAAGGGCGTGCACCAGCTGATCATCGTGGGAGCGGGCCCTGCCGGGATCGCCGCGGCCCTGTCGGCCATGGAGGCAGGGCTGGACTTCGTCGTCGTGGACCAGGAGACCATCGGCGGCACGGTGCTGCAGTACCCGCGCCACAAGATCGTGATGACGCGCCCGGTGGACCTGCCCCTGTATGGCCGGCTCCACGTCACGGAGGTGCGCAAGGAAGCCCTGCTGGACCACTGGCACCAGATCATCGACAAGACGGGCCTGTCGGTGCGTACGGGCGTTCGAGTGGATCAGGTGGAGCGCGGCGCCGACGAGGTGTTCACCCTGCGCACCTCGGTGGGTGCGTTCCGGGCGCAGCGGGTGGTGCTGGCCTTGGGGCGGCGCGGCACGCCCCGCAAGCTGGGGGTCCCCGGAGAGGGGCGAGGGAAGGTCGTCTACCGACTCATCGATGCCGAGGACTACGCAGGCAAGAGCACGCTGGTGGTGGGAGGTGGCGATGCGGGCGTGGAGGCGGCCATCTCCTTGGGAGAAGCCGGCGCCCACGTCCACCTGGCCCACCGCAAGCGGGTCTTCGACCGCATCAAGGCCAAGAACCAGAAGCGGCTCGACGAGGCCGTGGAGGCTGGGCGCGTGCGCTTGCTGCTCGAAGCCAAGGTCTCGGAGATCGACGAGCGCACCGTGCTGCTGACGGTCGAGGGACAGCCGATGACGCTGGACAACGACCGCGTGATCGTGCTCATCGGCGGGGTGCTTCCCACCAAGTTCCTGCAGGACGCTGGCATCGAGATCGCCACCTTCAAGGGCGAGCTCTACGCTCCCGCCAACACCTAGGCGACTACAGGCCCCAGGACCACAGCCCGTGACAGTCGTCGCAGCTCGACAGCGGGTTGGCGTGGGCGGGGACCATGATGGGCGCCCGAACCAGATCCGGCTGATGGCAGGTGTAGCACTCCGTCCGCAGCCCGATCCAGCGGTTGGCCGTGTGGCACTGGCCGCAGGGCGTCACGAAGTGGCGGCCCCGCAGCGCCCACCCCGACTGATCGTGATCGAAGCGCACCAGGTTCCACCGATCGGGACGGTGGCAGTCGCTGCACGTGGTGCCCAGCTGGCCCGCGTGCTGGTCGGTGTGGCAGCTGCGGCACTGCGGCTGGGGCGGTCGCGTCTGCCCCACGCTGTGGCACGACTTGCAGGGAAGGTTCTTGTGGCGCCGCTCCAAGGGGAACGACGTGGGGCGGTGATCGAACCCCTTGCGCGCAACCGGGAACGTGGCGTCCTCGGACTCGTGGCACGTCTCGCAGGGGGAGCCGAAGGCGCCGTGACCGCGCTGGTGGCAGGTGACGCAGGTGGGCTCCATCACCATGCGCATCGACATGCCGTTGCTGCCCTCGTGACACGCCGTGCAGGAGACCCCCTTGTGATGACCCGTCAGGGAGAAGCTCGTGCGCAGATCGTGATCGAACTCCGGCACGGGCCGAAAGCCCTGCACGGAGTGGCAGGCGGTGCAGTCGTCGCCCAGCTTGCCTCGATGCCGGTCGACGTGGCATCCCGCGCACTCCGTGGGGAGACCCGTGAGGCGGGCGCCGATGTGACAGCCACTGCACGCGGCGTCGGTGTGGCGACCCTCCAACGGGAACGAGGTGGAGCGATGATCAGCCAGGGTGAAGGCGGAGGGAACCCAGGCCTCGAGCGCATGGCACTCCACGCACGGCTTGCCCTCCACCGGGTGCGGATCCTCGTGGCAGTGGGTGCAGGCCACGTCGGTGAGCGCCCGGTGCACCTCTTGCGCCGAAGCAGGCGCTGCCAGGCACCATGCAAGCATCGCGGCGAGCCAGAGTCTCACCAACGGGACGCTCCCCGCAGGCCCACCTGCACGAACGCACGCACCTCTCGGTCCTCCACGTTCACCTCCACGTCGGTGCCTGCGAACCACACGGTGCCGGCCAGCAGTGCCCGAGCGTAGGCCACGTTCTGCGCCTCCAGCACGAAGGGCGCCAGGTCCTCGCTGCTCAAGGGCTGCGTCGGGTTGCCGGGATCGGCCGACCGCGCCGAGACCGGCCCCAGGGCGCGATCCACGGCATGGGCTCCCAGCTCCACCATGCCGATCCCTCGCTCCCAGCCCGCCCCCGCCTGCCACAGCACGCGATCCAGGGCGGCCGGTCGGTTCTCGGCCATCACGTGCTCCAGCCACAGCCGCCCCCGCAGATACGGGCCGACAAGCCTCGCGTCGTGCAGCTCGAACCCGCCCCCGTAGCGGACCTCGGTGCGCGATGCGCGCAGCCGCAGCCTCAGGTCCGGACGCACGAACCCACGATCCCCGCGCCCGAAGGCACCGCGCAGCCGCACGTCCGAGAACGAGGGGTCCACCAGATCCAGACCAAGGGAGGCCGCGTCCGCCGACAGTGCGGCACGCTGATGTACGGCATCCAGATCCACTCGAGCGCCCTTGCTCGGACGCCACGCGACCCAACCCATGGTGTTGTACAGCGACAGCACGTCGACCGTGGCCTGCAGCTCGCCCACCTGAGCACCCAGAGCGTAGGTGACCTGGTTGGCCACGCTCGCCTGCGCCCCCAGCGACACCGTGCGAGGGGCCGTCACGGCGACGCGCACCAGCCCAGCCCCACCGGTGACGTCTTGCACCACCTCGTCGTCTGCGTTCCCCAGCAGGACCTGATCGCCCGCCAGCGTGCCCTGGATCTGCGCACTGTAGGCCTCGGTGGTGCGCCCCACCTCGGCCCCGAACGCCGGCAGCCAGGTGGCAGGTGCTACGTTTCGACGCGACAGCGTGATCGCACGACGCCCCGCATAGGCGGTGACCCAGGATCCGGCGTCTCGGTAGGTGCCACGCACCCCGTCCATCGGCAGCCAGAGCACGGAGGGCGCCAGGAACCGGCCCACGGCGAGCTCGGTCTTCGGCAGGTGGTAGGCGACCTCGGCCCGATAGACCAGGTGGAGCGCTTCGTTGTCGAAGGCCCCGGCGACGGGCTGACGTCCGCGGTAGTCCACGTTGATCCGCAGCGCGTCGTCGACCTCGAGCAGCTCCCCGCGGATCCGCACGCCCACGTCCGCCGCTCCCATGCCTTCGGGCTGACCTGCAGCCGGAGACACCGACCGAGAGCCCGCTGCGAGCACGTCCGCGGCCACCTGAGCGTCGAGGCTGCCCGCGAGCGCGAGCGTGGACCAACAGAGCAGGCTCACTGAACGACGTCCACGGTGCCGTCCACGTGCTGAAGGGGAAGGGTGAAGCCAGAGCCGTCGGCGGTGGCGTTGGGGTGGCACTGACCACAGGCGGCCACCGCAGGGTGTGGCAGCGGCGGCGGGTTGCCGTGACAGGCGGCACAGCCCACCTGCGTGCCGTCCACCGCTCGCCACAGGGGCTCCGGCACCGCTCCACCCGCCACGACCGCGTCACCCGCGGTGTGGCAGTAGGTCTCGGAGCAGGTGCCACCGTTCCACACCGGCGTCGCGCTCTCCATGGTGGCCACGCCCGCGAACACCACCTCCGCAGGCGCCGGATCGCGGTGCCCCTTGTCGTTGACCGTCAGCGGGATCAGGTGGCAGTTCGAGCAGGCCGTGGGCGCCGCGCGACCATTTCCGGTGCGGTGGGCCTCGTGGGCCCCCACCCCGTTGGTGGTGGTCTCGGTGTTCCCCGACACGTCGGGCGGCGGCCAGAGATCGTCGGGCCCTTCGCCGTGGCATCCCCCACAGGGCTCGCCGCCCTCGGGGTTTCGCAGCTGCACCACCCCATCCACGTGCTCCGTGGCCGCATCGCGGGTGTGACACATCAGGCATTGGTCGTCGGCAGGATGCGGCGCGGGCGGCGGGTTGCCGTGACAGCTGCTGCAGCGGGCAGCCTCGGGCCCCGCCGTCCAGGTGGGGCGGGGATCCTCGCCGCCCGTGGTGGTGGTTCCGTGGCAGTACACGGTACAGGTCTGCCCCTCCACGTCGAAGGGAGTGCTCGCCCCGCCCGTCACCGAGAGGTCGGCCCACTTCACCTCGGCCGGCCACCCATCGTCGATGTGCCCCTCGTCGTTCAGGGCCTCGGGCACGAGGTGGCACGCATCACACTCGACCGGCACGGCCCGTTGTGGAGCGAGGTGCTCTTGGTGCGCCCCCACCGAGCGCGTACTGCGATCGTCGATCCCACCGAGGCCGGACGGAGGCGCAGCATTGGCCTCGGAGCCATGACAGCCGGCACAGCCGGGCCCTGCGGGAGCCGTGGTCTCCACGCAGCCCAATCCGAGCATGCAGGCGATTGCGACGAAGGCACGGAACATCATCGCTGGGCATCCTACCAGGGCCCGCCCGGGACGGCCCTAGTTATATGCTCGATACATTTATGCGTCGAGCATCTATCCTGGGAGAGCATGATGACGCCTCTGTTCGAGCGAACGTGGTCCACGGCGGATCTGTTGGGCCGCCACCCCCTGCAGTGGGATCATCCGAACAAGTCGACCGTGTTCGACATTGGGGCCCGTGATCCCGATCCGACGGACGTGATCCGGGTGTGCCGCTACCGGCCCACCGCCCCGCGCGCCATCGAGGATCCCCGCACCCTCCGAGTGGTGGCCCAGCCCGGTGCGTTCACCTACGACGACGTCGACGAGCCCCACGTCTCCGTCTTCTACCCGAACTTCGCGGACCCGGATCTCTTCGGGTACTGGGACGGGCCTCTGCTGGCCCAGGACGAGCTGCAGGTGGCCGAGCACCCCGCGCTTGCCGCGGTCCGCCAGCAGCTGCTCGCCGAGGGACTGTCCACCGCCACCCTGGACACCGATGGTCGCCCCACGCCGTTCACGGTGCAGGGCGCGCGCCGCCGCGTGGCGATCGACGTGGCTCCAGCACCGGATCGCCCGTGGGGGCTGTACGGCAACCGCTTCGCCCGGGCGGACGTGGACACCGTGCGCGCGGCCACCACGCGCCTGGAGCCGGCCCCTCGCGTGAACCTGGTGGCGCTGACGGCCCCCGTGGGCGGCCACGGCCGCTACACCACCCTGCAGATCCATTGGATCCTGACGGCCGCCCACACGGCCTTCGCGGCTGCGGTGTGCTGCTCGGACGGCTCCCCCACTCGCCTGCACACGGGGTTCTGGGGCTGCGGCGCCTTCGGCGGCAACCGTGTGCTGATGGCCCTGCTGCAGCTGGTGGCGGCTGCTGCAGCGGGGGTGAGCGAGGTGGTGTTCCACCCCTTCGACGCAGATGGCGAGCACGATCTGCGCACGGCCCGCCGGCACCTGGACCAGCTGGCCGCCACGCTGAGCGACGAGCCGTCTCGCTGGGTGACGGCGGTGGACGGCCTGGGACTCACCTGGGGCGTCTCCGACGGAAACTAAGTCTCCCGGCGCTCCGCCACGAAGCTGTCGAGGGCCGCCGCAAAGGCCACGGGCTCCTCCTGCATGGGGTAGTGGCCCGATGCCGCGCACACCACGAGGGTGGACCCAGGCCACTGCTCCGGCAACCATCCGCCCACCGTCTGTGGGGTGAACGGCTCGTCGTCCTCTGCCCCCACCACCGCCAACACGGGCAGATCTGCAGGCAGCGGACCGACCACCGCCTCCGTGCCGTACATGTGCACGTAGGCGGCAGCGGCCTCCGGCTCGGCCGACTGTGCGAATCGCTGAAGCTTGAACCGAGCCCACCCCGGCCCGTGACGCTCCGCGAACCGAGGCCCCAGCTGCTCGGCGCGCATCGCCTCGTCGCGCCCCACCGCCTGCAGCCACTGGACCACCTCCGGCGGAACCTGCATGCCGCTGGAAGCGATGGGCGCCACCAACACCAGCCCTCGCAGCAGGGTGCGTGCGCGCACGGCCACCTGCTGCACCACCAGGCTGGACATGGAGTGCCCCACCAGGGTGACGGGCCCGTCGAGACCCTCGAGCACGGCGATCACGTCGCTCGCGGCCTCCTCGAGGGTGTGGTGCCCCGCCACCGTGCGCGACAGCCCGTAGCCCCGCAGATCCGCGAAGACATAGGTGTTCGCGTCGAGATCCAGCAGGGGCAGGACCGCATCGTAGTTGCGGTGGTCCCCCATCCAGTCGTTGAGCAACACCACTGGGTGCGTTCCCGCACCCAGGGTCGTGGTCCCGATCATCGGCGGCCCCCTTCCGTGAGGGGCCAAGCCTACTTCGAGCGATCCACCAGCACCACCGTCGATGTCACACCGAGGTCCTCGCCGCCCTCGAGCCAGTCGCCCTTCGCCGTCACGGTGCCCGCATCGATCCAGGCCTGCGCCTTGTAGGAGCCGTTGAGGACGTGCAGCACCGTGCCATCGGGCAGGCTGCGATCGTTGGCGAAGCGCACCGGCATCTTCGGCTCGGCCTTGAACTCGAAGGGCGAAACGTACCAGACGTCCACCACCTGTCCCTCGATGTCGAGGGTGGGCCACTCGGCCTCGGGCACCCGCGCGCCCGTGATCTCGGTGGCGGGGTCTTCGAAGTCGGCGGTCAGCTGGCCCGCTCCCACGGTGAGGAACAGCCCGTCTGCCACCTCGATCTCCTCGGGCGTGGCGGGCAGCGGGGTGGCCGGACCCACCTCCTGCAGCGTCATGTCCAGTGTGCGCGTCTGTCCGTCCTCGAACTCCACGGGCGTCACGGCTGCCGTGTACCCGTCGGAGCAGATCGGCGGGCTGACGGCGAAGGCGTGCCATCCAGCAGGGGCGGCCTCGATGCAGAAGTCTCCTGCGTCGTCGGCGGTCCCGAAGAAGCAGGTCTCCCCTTTGCAGAAGCGGATCCACGCGCCGGGGAGGGGCTCGCCAGCTGCGTTCGTCACCGTGCCCGTCAGCGGATCCGCCGCCTCGCAGGCGCGGCTGGGCACCCGCTCCTCACAGCCCGTCTCCGACGGCGTCCCCGTCTCCACGACATCGGGCTCGTCCGTGTCCGTCGTGTCGGGATCGGTGGTGGTTCCGGAGCACGCACCCAACAACAGCATCCACGTCGCACTTCGCATCTTGGGGTCCCCCTGGTTGCAGGATCGACGGTCGACGGCCTCCGTCGTACCAACCGCGGACGAGGATCGCACGATTCGTCGAACGCAGCACACACCGCACCCATAGGCTCGATGCCGGAGGACGCCATGCCCGTCGTGACCGAGAGCCTCACCATCGCTGCACCCGCGCCCGACGTGTTCCGCACCATCACCGAGGTGGAGCGCTTTCCCGAGACCACGCCCGCGGTGACCTCCATCGAGTTCATCGGTGGCGAGGGCTTCGAGGGCGTGGGTACGCGCTTCCGCGAGACCCGCGACATGGGCAAGGGAAAGACCTTGGTCACCGAGCTCGAGGTCGTGGAGTACGACGCGGACCAGCGCACCGTCCGCATGGTGGCCGACACCCACGGCACCATCTGGGACACGACCATGTCCGTGGAGGAGCGCCCCGAGGGCAGCCACCTCACGATCCGAATGGACGCGCGCGGCAGCACCTGGTTCCGCCGCATGATGAACCGGGTGATGGCCCCCCTGTTCCGCAAGGGGATCCGCGACCACCTGCACACCCTCAAGGCGAGACTGGAGAGCTGATCAGACTCGTGCCGGCTCCGCCGCCACTGTACTGATGGCTGCGAGCTTCGCTCGCAGCTGATCAGCGAACCGCAATGACGCAGTCGAGATCGAAGGTGTCCCAACCCAGCTCGTCGGGCCGCCGTCGAAAGCGCTTCAGGCCAGGCAGATCCCGCGGCTCCCGACTCGATCGGGCCAGGGCCTCGTACAGCTGCTCCCAGGCCAGCGCGATGCACGGCCGCGGCCCTTGCACGCGCACCTGGATGGTCTCGGTGGCGGGCAGCGACTGCTCGGCCACGCCCTGCCGCCCCGACAACCCCTCGGGCAGCACGAAGCCCAGATCGAACCGCACCTGATCGAGCGGGGTGGCATCCGGGTTGTCCCACGACAGCCCCACCAGAGGCTGCCGCCGCCAGTCGACGCCATGGGCCGTGAACCAGCCCGTAAGCACCTCGTAGCCCTGCCGCAGGACGTCGTTGTCGAGGAACGGTGTGGGAAGCCGCACGTAGCCGATGCGGCAGGCGACGTGCTCCGTGAACCGGATCCGATGGGGAGGGCAGCGCTCGCGTGCCTCCGCGAGCACATCGGCGTACTCCGCGAGCCCCGCCGTGAGGCGGCTGCGGCGGTCCCACTGGCTGGGCGAAGTCCCGTAGTGGGCGCGAAACACCCGCGAGAAGTCGGACAGGCTGGAGAACCCCGCCAGGTGGGCCACCTCGGTCAGCTGCCGCTCGGGGCGAGCCCGCATCAGCGTGGCCGCGCGCTCGAGGCGCGCGCGCTGCACGAAGTGCACCACGGTCTGTCCCGTCACGGCCTTGAAGGTGCGGGCGAAGTGGAAGGGAGAGGCATGGGCCACGCGCGCCAACGTGGCGATGGACAGCTCTGCGCGAAGGTGCGTGCGCACGTGATCGATGACGCGGTTGACCCGCCGCTCCCAAGACATCCCGACCTCGGCTCACAGGCATAGCACCCGACGGCTCACCCGCGCTCCGACGGACTCACTGTGGAGCGCCGAACACCTCCATCTCGGCGAAGTGCAGGTAGCGAGACTGGTTGTACAGCATCACGTATTGGGCCACCGCGTCGACGTCGGTGAAGGTGAACGAGGGGCCGTCTCCCTCGAGGGTCCACGCGCTGGTGGACGCCCCGAGTGCGTCGAGCCAGTCCACCGGTTGGTAGGGCCCGGCGGTGATGTCCCGATCGAACAGGAAGACCCAGGTACCGTCGATGCGATCCGAGCAGCAGTCCGTTCGGTTGTAGACGGTCAGCGTCTCGATCCGGGACGGGCGCTCGAGCGCGCCCTGCCACCAGGCGTCCTGGTTGGTGCCCGTGTGGGTGACGCTTCCGTTTCTCCAGTCTGCATCTCGATTCCCGTCGATGGCCTTGGACGCGACCCCAACGTCGTCCCAGTCGGACACCTGCGTGGCCTCGACGAAGGGGAGCCTGTTCGTGGCATCGTCGAGGACCCCCTGGGCCATCGCGACCTGCGCTCGGATCCACCAGGTCGGCAAGGGTGCGCCGATCTCGTCGGACCAGTCGTCGATGCGTCCAGCATCCACGGTGAACCACAGGTCCACAAAAAGTCCAGGAAACGACGGGATCTCAGCCACGCGATGGCTCGGCACCTGCACGCTCACCAGCGCAACGCCGGCATCCTCGAAGCGCTCCCACAGCTCGAAGGCGCGCTCCCCGGTGGGATCCGTCCACACGAAGCCGCGTCCATCCTGGAGCGCGAGCCGCTGCAGCCCGTGGGACTGCAGCACCGACGCATCGACGGAGGTCGCCGCGAGCAGATCCTGCTGGAGCAAGCTCCGATGCCCTTGGTGCCGATCGTCCACCGTGGACGCGGGCGCACAATCGACGCGGTTCAGCCTCTGGGTGCGAGTCGACGCCTCGGACAGCTGTGGATCACGGAACCACTCCGGTGACGAGATCCCCGCCTCGAACACACACGCCCCGGCCGCCCACGAGCGGTCGAGCCGCGACAACCCCTGACGCCTCACGGCGAACCCACAGAGCGCGGCCACCTGCGCCGCGGGGGACTCCAGCGGGTCGAGGCCGAGGCCCACCTGGCCGTCGGCGAACGAGGCATAGGTCGAATCGGAGTGCTCGGCATCGCAATGGGCTTCGTTCACCACGTCGGGGGCCTGGATGCCTGGGCGCGACGCGTCGCCGTCGAACGCCTCCCGAAGCCGCTGCTGATCGTCCACCGCCTGCTGCGTGAGCGCCTGGGGAAGGTGGATCACAGGTCGATGCGCCGACACGGGGACGCTCGGATCCAGCGCCACGGTCCGTGCCAGGAAGTCGGTTCCCGGATCGACGAAGAACGCCCAGTCCTGCTGGCTACCCGAGCTGGGACGGGTCGCGTCCGCGCCCGGGTTGCAGAGATCTGCGACGATCCCACGAGCGGCCCCCTGCCTCGACCGCTCCTCGTAGGCACCCAGCTGCAAGCCGACGCGGCCGAACTGCGAATCACGCAGGAGGCTCTGATCGGCGTCCACGAACAGCACGAACGGAGGTAGACCCCTGAGGAAGTCCGCCTTGTCGTCCCGATCGAAGCCGAGGTACGCACGATGCTCGTACAGCTCGTCGGCCACCTGCGGCAGGAGGTGGTGGACGTCGGAGTCGGCATGCTCCCCAGCCGAGGCATGAAACGTCCCGAGGATGTAGTCGACCAGCCCATTCGAGTCCTCGTCCACCGTCAGGAGGTAGGCGGGACGCCGGCCACGGGGATCGAGGGCGCTGGACTCTCGGCCGGGGGGCGTGTGGGTGCCGCGAACGCTGGTGAGGTAGTCCCCCCGCTGCCTCGAGAGGATTCCGAGCTGGCTCTGCAAGCCCGTGTTCACCACACCTCCCGGCGTGGTCGGCGCCCGGAACCAATACAGGTAGAACACCTCCGGATCACCCACCTGGACGCCATCGTGGGTGGTCGTGATGGTCCAGACGTGCTCCGACACGACCTCTCCGTTCCGAGCAGAGGGCGCCCAACCGAGCGGCATGGGTCGTCCCGCCGTCAACGTCATCTCGACGGTCCGATCGCCAGAGGAGCGCTGGCCGAACGAGGCGATCTCGGCCACCAATGGACCCATCTCCTGCAGGCCGACAGCGGACAGGTCGTAGGGGCGTGCGGGCGCGGGCAACAACGTGTCCGTGCCGGTGCCGTCGTGGGGCCGAACGAATCGTGCCGGGTCGGAGGTGTGCGGATCGAAGAAGTCCCGATGGCCCCGCATCAACGCCAGCACGTCCTCCACGATGCTGCCCTCGGAGGTGGCCCCTCCCAGGTTCCACTGTCCGAACCTCTTGCCGGCGAGGTCGACGCGCGCGCCCTGCACCACGTCCCCGTCTCGCAACTCCGACGCGTTGCATCCAGACATCCACACGACCAGCAACGGGACCAGCATCCGCCGAACAAGGACCACGTCGACCTCCCGGGCCTGACTGCCCGTCGCACGAGCAGCCAAGCGCGAGGCTAACGCCCTCGATCAGGGGGTCGGCACGCTGTACCAGGCGTTGCAATTGAGCGATTCCAGCTCGGGGCCTCGAAGCTGGACACCCACCTGACGCCGCCGCGAAGATGTTCCAATGTGCAGCAAGCGAGGCCACCCACACTGCTGACCTCGCGCTACTGGGGCGCTGGTGTGCCACGAGGCATGGCCACGGCGCGCGGAGCCGCCAGCCAGCTCGCCAGCGACGACGCGCGCTGGGGTGTGAGCGTGACCGTGACCTCGGCACCGGCATCCCCGAGCGGCACCACCGTCAGCGCCACTGCTCCGTCCCGCACGGCGAGCCCCACCCCACAGCTGCCAGCCGCGGAAGGCCCGAGCAGAGAGGGAGGAGGCTCGATGAGCACCATGTCACCCGACCCGTGCCGAGCCACGGCCACCTCGAGATACCGGGCCCAGGCAGAGCGCGCTGGAGCCGTCACCTCGGCGCAGACCACGATGTCGGCCCGCTTGTCCTGCCGGATCCGAAGACGCAACCGCTCATCTTGCCTCTCCACCAACAAGAGAGATTCCTCTCTCGTCATCTCCGACCAGGGTTTCCAGGGCCCCGCCACTGCTGTCATCGACCATAATGCCGCGATCCACATGTACCCACCTCAACACGAGTCTTCGTGTTGAGTTTGCCACATCGGTTGTTCAGCACCAAGCTGAATCTGTCAGCGAGGCGTCGGAGTTCTCACCGACGTCACACCGCTGGCCTGCAGCGACTCGCCGACGGTCACTGCTTTCTGCACCTGGTTGTAGATCTCGTCCATGCCCGAAGGCGAGTGCGGCATGAAGATCGTGCGGGTGCCGGACTTGTCGGCCATGGTCTGCAGCGTGTCGAAGTACTGCGTCATCAGCAGCAGCGACATGATCGTCTCGGCGGACATGGTGGAGAGGTTCTCGCGCACCAGCTCAGCGGACTCGGACAACCCATCGGCGATCGCCTTGCGTTGCTTGGCGATCCCGATCCCCTGCAGGTGCTTGGACTCCGCCTCTGCTTCCGCCGCCTTCACCTGCCGGATCTTGTCGGCCTCTGCCTCCATCTCGGCGGCCACCTTGAGGCGCTCCGCTGCGTTGATCCGGTTCATCGACTCCTTCACCGCGATGTCGGGATCGATGTCGGTGACCAGTGCCTTCACGATGAGGTAGCCGAAGTCGTCCATGATGTCGGCCAGCTGCTCCTTGACCGCGTGCGCCACGTCGTCCTTGGCCTCGAAGGCTTGGTCGAGGGTGAGGGACGGCACCCGCGCACGCACCACGTCATACACGTAGCTCTCGATCTGCGCCCGAGGATTGGCGAGCTTGTAGTAGGCATCGAACGGATTCTGGATCTGGAACTGCACGGCCACGGTCATCTGCACGAACACGTTGTCCTTCGTCTTGGTCTCGCAGCGGACCACCAGCTCCTGGATGCGCAGGTCCAGCCGGGCCACCACGCTGTCGATGATCGGGGTCATGAGGTTGAGCCCCGCGTGGGCGATGGCCTTGTGCTTGCCAAAGCGCTGGACGATGGCGACGGTCTGCTGCTTGACGGTGAAGAACACGATCACTCCCGGGCGATTCGCTCCCCCTTACGCGCCATCACCCCCACAGATTGCCCGCCTTGGCCTCCGACGCACACAGCAACCCGGCGAGATCGCCTCCGAACCTCGGCACCAACGCATCGATCCACTCTACGAGGGAGCCCGCCCCTCGACCGTCCCGGTCGGTGGTGCACCGCTGGTACAGGTCCACCACCTGGGGTGGGCAGTCGGGGCGTGCAGCCAGCAGACACGGAGCCACACCCGACGCCTCGAGCGGGATCCGGCCTGCGAGCAGGGTGAAGAGGGTGAGCCCGAGACCCCACACGTCGCTCGAGGGCGTGCCCGCTGCACCGTCGAGGCGCTCGGGCGACATGAACGACGGTGTGCCGACGGACCGCTCACCCCGAGGCTCGTCCGTGCGCGCCGAGATCCCCAGATCCACCACCTTCACCCTCCCGCAGCGGTCGACCATGAGGTTCGAGGGCTTCAGGTCTTGGTGGACGATGCCCGCACGGTGCATCGCGGCCACACCTCGGGCCGCGCCAGACAGCAGCGGCAAGACCCACGCCACGGGGAAAGCGCCGTGCACACGCACCAGCTCTCCGAGCGACCAGCCATCCACCAGCTCCATGACCAGGAGGGGCTCCTCGGCGTCGGCCGCCTCCACCCGTCGCACCACGTTCGGATGATCCAGCTGCCCCAGCAGGCGACCCTCGCGAACCAGTCGCGTCGCGTCCCCAGCGGCGAGCAGGGGCAGCTTGGCCGCCACGGCGCGTCGCAGCACGAGGTGCCACGCCCGCCACACCTCGCCCGTGGCACCCGCTCCGATTCGCCTGAGCAACACCACAGAGCCGATCCGGCGACCCGCCACGTGGCCCGACGCGCCCCTCCCACCCGCTCCCGTCCAGGTCGGGGCCTCGGGGCGCGACAGCGCATGGACGACGCGCCGAAGCCGATCTGCTGCGCTCGGCACCGGGCGAGCTCGGTGAGCCAAGGCACGGAGTAGCCCCCACGCGTCAGCCGTCACGAGGGCCTCTCGATAGCGACCCTCGCCCACAACAGATCGAGGATCGACTGCACCCGGATGCGGGCCTGATCAGCGGTCCAGTCGCCCCCGGCCACGACGTGGAACTCCGCACGCCGCAATCCCGACTCCGCCACGTGGCGCAGGGTGATGCGAGGCTGCCCTTCCACCGTACGCGGCCGCAAGCCGTGGTGGATCTGCTCCAGGACGAGCCGTGCCCAGCGCCGGACCGCCTGGGTATTCGGCGCGAAGACCACGAGCTGCAGACGCGCCCTGTGGAACGCATTGAGCACACGCTGCACGTCCTCGAGCGCCGACGCACAGGGCGCCGAGCCCACATCGAGCACGTGGTCCACCGAGATGGCCGGCATCTCGGCGGCCAGGTCCTTCCAGCGTCGATCACCCCCGCGGGCCAGCCACCTGTCGAAGAGTGGACCGTCCAACACGGTGCAGTGCTCACGGATCAGTCCCCGCGCGACGCGCAGGACCTGCTGCAGCTCCGCGCGCCGATCGGGAGGGGTGGGCACCTGCGCCTGCAGCAGCTCCCCGTTGGCGCGCGCGAGACGAGCGCGGTTCGCCTCGACTCGCTCCTGATCGAGCGCGAGCCGCTTGGCCAGAAGTAGCCACCAGGCCAGGAACGGATGCGCGGCCGTGGTCCGCGACCCGTCGAAGGTGCGGACCGCGGTGAGGAACGCGACGTCTGCGAGGTCCTCCGGCTGCTGTGGCAGCGAACGCTCCCCCATGCGCGCACTCAGGGCGAGGACGACCAAGTCGACGAAGTCACAGTAGATCGCCTCGATGGCCTGCGCGTCGCCCTGCTGGGCTCTTCGCGCGAGCTCCTCCTCGGCGGACGGACATCGCTCCGTTCCAAGCACCTCGCTATCCCCCTCGTCCAAGGCATTGGGGTCGGGGCCCCCGGACGACGAGAGAGGTGGAACACCGGGGGGAAAAGGTGACATAGGTCTGCCCGCGCAACGTGGAAACACTAAGTGTTGGTGTGACGGACCACGTGCCGAACGAATTGCGGCCATTTTTTGGATTATCAGGCTTCAGCCATCATTCTGCAGCCAACGATCCCGAATCCAGGTTCGAGATCACGGCACCGAGCCACCACGGCGCGCACTCGCCGCGATGAGGGGGGCCGTCGGGTCGAGCGCGCCATCAGCCACTCCACCTCGGCGTCCGTGGGCAGGCGCACGGACGCGTCGACGAACCAATCCGGCATCCTCGTCATGGACCACCCACCTGCGCGAACCGGGCCACGAGATCGTCGACGATCTGTTGGGCCCGCCGAAGCACGCCGTCGAGGGACCACGAGAACGGCCCGACGACGCGAAAGCCCACCATCGCAGGGACGGACGCCTCACGGATCGCAGTGTGCACCCGACGACCTCCGTGAAGCCCCTCCCTGTCGAGCGAGACGACGAGATCGTCGAGCCATGCAGAGAGCAGGGCATGATCGCCTTCGGGTCCACGACCCGTTGCAAGAAGTTCGATCTCGGAGGATACAGACATCACTTTACCAATGCGATTCCATAGCCGCCCATCCATCGACTTGTCATCTTTACCCTTGATAATCACAGCATCAGCGACGCTCAGATCAGCAGCAAAGCCCGCAACTTGCATGCCGGTAAAAATCGGCTCGGCACCCGGCTCGCCGAGAAGGAGGCTCTCCACGGCCGTGACGTCGCTGGGAAAGAAGTGCTCCGCCACGTAGGGTCGCACGTGAGGCGCCATGGCTCGCAGCCGCAGTCGATCGACGGCATTCAGTCGAAGCGAGGTCGCCCCTCGAGCGAGCCGCAGGGCGACACGTAGCCAGGTGGACAGGAACGGACGCGGGCCCAGCGCCTCCGGCACTTCCCCGTTCGTGAGGGCCTGCTCGAACGCGTCGTCGGTCAACAGCCGCAGACCATGGTCGAACACCTGAGCTCCAGAGGCTCGAGCCAGGCGAATCAGCGCCAGCTCCACCACCTGGGCGTATTCGTCGTACAGTTGCCGGCCGACATCGGGGTGTGATGGGTCGGTGACCCACGCTCGTACGAGCGCGAGCTCTTTGTACCGATCCCACGCATCACCCCTTCCTATGTCAGCCATGACCTTCCTTCCCAGAGCACGAACCGACCCGTACACGTCGTGGTGTGCGGGCTCCAGGCCGCGCCCCCCTCGCGTGCAACGAGTCGATCGGCTTTCAGGGATATCAAATCCGTGCGCCTCGACACCGCGACGGTGCACACCTGCGCGTGCGTACCCGATGAGCGCCATCTCGGCTGCACCGGTTCCGCCGCTAGGTTCGCAGCCCATTCCTCGCGTCGCAGTTTGAGAATTTCGCAAAACACCCACACCGCGCGACGCAACCTGGGGTACCGTTCGTGGTAAGGGCTGCCCCATCGGGAGTCCCGCCATGACAGGCACACAAAGTCGAGGCCTCGAGCTGTGAGCACGGAGAAGCACACCCCCTCCGCGGGAGGGTCTCACGACCCTGAGCCCACCCTCGACGACCTGGAGCAGCTCCTGGACGCCTCCCATCGGAGCCAGCAGCGCTTCGCGAGGCTGGTCACCCGCTTGTGCCGCACGAGACCCGCACCGGGATGGGCCCACGACGACGACGATCGGCCGCCCACCGACCAGGAAATCGAGCAGCTCCTCGTCCTCAGTCGGTCCATCGATGCAGAGCTGCAGCACGTGTCCGACGACGAAGTCCGCAGGCGCCGCCTCCAGGCCCTCCTGAGGCGAATCCGCCGACGCAGCTGACGCTACGCGGTTTCACCGGCACACGCGCGTCGGATCTCGTCGGCGAGGCGACGAGCAGCGCTCGACAGGGGCGCGTGGCGACGGGTGAGGAGCGCGTAGCCGACGGCCTGCAGCCCCTCCACCGGGACCGCTGCCAGTGGTGCTGGAGTCTCCACGAACTCGTTGACCACGGCCACCCCGAGCCCCAGTCGGACCAGTTGGACCAGCAGATCCCACCCCTGCACCTCGGCAGCCACCTGCCACGACACGCCCGACAGGAAGCGATCGAGCCGCTGGCGGTGTGGGCGCCCCGGCGGCGGCACCACGAGCCGCCGGCCCGCCAGATCCGCCGCTCGAACGCGCGAACGCTCTGCGAGCGGATCGGAAGCGGGACACACCAGCATGGGCCGAACGTCGACCAGGGGCTCGGCGCGTAGATCGTCGCCAACGGTACCCGGTACGGTGACGCCGAGCTGAGCACGGCCCGAGGCCACCCAGGTGGCCGTGTGCGCCGCATCCCCCACGAAGACGCGCAGCCGCACCCCCTCGGACTCCGCGAGCCACGCCTGCAGGGCGTCGGCCAGGAGGTACCGCAGGCTGCCCTCCCCGGCGCACAGCGACACGGGGGTGGTGTCGGCCCGCCCGTGCAGACGCGCCATGAACCCCTCGGTCCGCTCCTGGAGCTCCCGCGCGAAGGCAGCCAGCCGCTCTCCCTCCACGGTCAGCTCCAGCCGGCGCCCGACCCGGCGGTACAGGTCCACACCCAGCTCCTCCCCCAGCTTGCCGATCTGCACGTGCAGCGCTGGCTGGGACAGGTGCAGCACCTCGGCGGCCCGGGTGAAGGACAACGTGTCGGCGAAGGCGAGGAAGGCGCGTAGACGGTCCAGTCGAATCATCAATATTCACTATAGACAATCGAATTCTAATAGTCGATTCCGAACATGCCGCGACCTAGTCCAGAGGAAGAGGAGGTTGCACATGGCACGACTCGGACTCGACATCGGCAAGGTGATCATCGGCCCCATCGTGGATGGACGGGCAGACACGAGCTTCCTGGGCACGCAGCTCGACGACGCGATGTCCACGCCACCCGCACCCGGAGCGTTCTCGGCGATCCGCACGTTGGTGGACCGCTTCGACGAGGTCTGGCTCGTCTCGAAGTGCGGTCCGAGCGTGCAGCGCAAGACGCGCGCCTGGCTCGATCACCACGACTTCTACCGCACCACGGGCGTCCCTTCGGGGCACCTGCGATTCTGCCTGAAGCGGCACGAGAAGGCTCCCATCGCCATGGAGCTCGGTCTCACGGACTTCGTGGACGACCGACGGGACGTACTGGTGCACATGCGCGGGCTCGTGCCGCGGCTGTACCTCTTCGGCGAGCAGACCGAGGCACCTCCCCAGTGGACGATCCACGTCGCCGACTGGCCCGCCACCGTGGCCCAGCTACGGGGCCGACGCGCCGCCTGATCGCTGCAGCGTCATGGTGCCATCCTCGCCACATCCATCCGGGATGCACTCGGTGCTGGCCCAGCGGGTACGCCAGCTTCCGAACGTGGCGCCTTGCTCGGGGGGCGCCACCTCTGCGAAGAGCAAGCGGATCCCGGTGCGCTCGGCGAGCTGTAGCGCCACCCCCAGCGAGGCGATGTCCTCGGCCTCGATGACGTCGTACAGGCGAGGACCGTCGGGCTCCACCATGGTGACCTCGCCGGCAAGCTCGGCCAGCTCCTCGTTCCACGACAAGTCCGCAGACCCGACACGAGACGTGTCGAGGCTTTGCACGGCAAAGGTGATGTCCCAGGTTCCGTCGAGGTCGGGCTGCAAGGGCTGGGAGCCACCACACCCGATCCACCACACACACCAGCACCACCGCATGGGCTCTCCCGACAGCAGACCTATACTCCGCGCATGCAACGCCCTACACCTCCGCCCTTCGGTGTGCCGCAGGCGCTCCTGCCCTTCGCGCTGCTCTACTTGGCCAGCGCTGTGCTGTACGGCGTGCTGTGGTTCATGGACTACGGGCCGGATGGTCCGAGCCCGCTGGCGCTGTGGACCTCGTCGGGGGCCAAGGAGGCGCTGACGAGCTTCACCGAGGTGGTGGTGGGCGTGCTCGGCATCACCATCACGGTGGTCGCGATCATCGTGGAGCTCGCCGCCAACCGCTACACCCCCCGGATCACGGAGCTGTTCGTGCGCGATCCGGTGAACCGCCTCGTGATGTCGGCGTTCGTGGTCACGAGCGTGCTGATCATCTGGATCGATCTGTCGCTGAACGGACCCCACTACCCCTCGGGCATGGCGCTGGTGGCCAACCTGCTCATGACGGCCAGCCTGCTCGCGATCCTGCCGTACTTCGCCTACGTCTTCGACTTCCTCTCTCCGTCACGGGTGGTGCAGCGCATCCAGAACACGGGGATCGCACAGCTCCTGACGGCCCAGCGCACGCCCTTCGCCGTGGGACCCGCACGGCAAGGGATCGTGCAGGCGGTGGAGCAGCTGGGCGACATCGCACTGAACAGTGTGGAGAAGAACGACAAGCCCTTGACACTGTCGGCGCTGCATGCCCTGTCGACGCTGGCCATGCGACACGTGAGCGACAAGCGCCACCTCCCGATGGAGTGGTTCGACAGCGCTCCCTTGGTGCAGGTGGATCAGGACTTCATCGCGCTTCATCCCGACATGGTCCGCGCCCTGAGCAGCCGCCGCACGTGGCTCGAGATGAAGGTGCTGCGCCAGTACCAGGCGGTCTTCGGGGAGGCCGTCAACGAGGTCCACGACGTCAACCACCTGATCGGGATCCACACCCGTCGGCTGGCGGATGCAGCGCTGACAGCGAACGACGGCCACACGGTCCGTCTGTGCGTGCGCTTCCTCAACACCTACCTGCGCAGCGGCATCAACGCGGGCGACGTGCGCACGGCCTACAACCTGCTCAACGAGTACCGACTGCTGGCGGAAGCGCTGCTGAACGCGGGAGAGACCGACGAGGTCCTCGAGGTGGCGGGCTACATCACCTTCTACGGGCAGCTCGCCTTCCAGCGACACCTCCCCTTCCTGTTGGAGACCGCGGCCTTCGATCTGTGCGCGCTGCTGGAGCACGCCCACGGCACCCAGGCCGAGGGGCACGACCAGCTGCTCGGCCTGTTCCTCGAGGTGGATCGCGAACCCGAGGGCGGTCGCTCCCAGGAGCAGAGCCTACGGGGCGTGCGAAAGGCGCAGATCAAGCTGGCCACCTACTACCTGAATGCCCACGCCACCGACGCGGCACGCCAGATCTTCGACGACATGTCGACGGAGCGAGCGGATCGGCTCACCTCCATCCGCGAGGAGCTCGAGCGGGTGGAGCGAGCAGAGTACTGGGAAGTGTCGGACCGCGGGATCAACTTCGACTGGTTGGAGCCAGCGCGCCGTCAGTACCTGGATACGTTCTTCGGCTGGTTCGACGCATGAGGGGCCCATGGCCGATCCCAATCACGTCCCTGAGCTAGATGGCTTCGACCGTCTCACGGTCACCCTCTACCGCCTTGGCATCTCGGGCGCTGCCGTCGCATTGCTGCTGTTCCCTGCCGTCGAGGGGCTGTCGGCGGCGGACCTGTCCCTTCCGACCTGGCTGCCCCATGCAGCCGTGCTCGTCACGACCGCGCTGGCGGTGGCGGACCTGCACCTGTACGACAAGCGGATCCGGTGGGTGGTGGGCGTCGCGGCCTGGACGGGCGCGGCGATGTCGTTCCTGGGCATCGCGCTGGCTGGCACAGTGGGGCACTGGGTCGCCACCGCAGGGCTGGGCTTCCTGTTCGTGGCGCTGTCGGCCTTGGCCCTCAAGGAGCAGTTCTGCTTCAAGATCTGGGGCCTACGAGGTGTTCCGGCCCTGCTCGCCACGTCGCTGGCTCCCATGCTGGCGGGCTACCCGGCCGTGGCGGCGATCCTGTTGGGGGTCGCGGGCCTGATCGTCGGGGCCCTGGCGGTGGCCAAGTGGCGCATGCCGCTGCACTTCGACATCGGAAACAAGGCGGCCTACCAGATCTGACCGCTCACTGGCCCAGCATCACCTGGGCCACGGCGAATCCCACGAGCGCTGCCAGCCCACCACAGACCATCACGCCGACCCCCAGCGCGAACAGGGTGGTCATGAGCAAGCGCGACGACCGCGGAGCGTGCCTCGCAGCCAGCTCGGCCTCGATGTGGTGCAGCTCCTCGGCGAGCAGATCCACCGTCTGGACGCGGCGGCGCCGGTCCTTCTCGAGGCACAGCATCACCACACGGCACAGGGACTCGGGCAGGCCGAGGCTCGCGGGGATGGGTGCCGGAGCTTCGTTGATGTGGGCCACCAGCACGGCGGCCGTGGCTTCGTGAGGGAAGGGATGATGCCCCATCAGGCACCGATACATGAGCACGCCCAGCCCATACAGATCGGAGCGCTGATCGAGATCCTGCTCACCCCGGATCTGCTCGGGCGACATGTACATGGGGGTGCCCACCAGCAGCCCCTTCACGGTGAGCTCCTCGGTGGTGCGCACGGGCTTCACCAGCCCGAAGTCCACCACCTTCACGAAGTCACCGCCCTCGTGGGTCTGCACCAACACGTTGGCCGGCTTCAGATCGCGGTGCACGAGCCCCATCGAGTGGGCCTCCGACAACGACGCACAGATCTGCTGCACGATGCGCACCACCCGCAGCGCGGGCATGGGACGGTCCCCCATGATCCGTTCCAGCGGCTGCCCGCCGATGAGCTCCATGGCGAGCCACGGATACCCGCGCTCGGCGCCGTAGTCGTAGATGCGGACGGTGTGCGGATGATGCAGCCGAGACAGCAGCGACGCCTCTCGGAAGAAGCGCGCCTGCGAACGGGTGCGCTTGTCGGGTTGCTGATGCACCAGATCGAGGATCTTGATGGCCACATCGGCACCGGTGGATTGATCCACACCGCGAAACACGGCTCCCATGGCTCCGCGGGCCAACCGAGACGTGAGGCGATACCTCCCGCCGGCCAGCATGACGTTCAACCAAGGGTCGTTGTCGTCAACCGGACCAACCACGCAGGCGGTCTATCCGCCCAGCACCTACGCATCGAGCGCCAACGCGGGCACGTTCCTCCGAAACACCGGTCGGGACTGCACGCTGGCTTCCACAATCCGCTCGCATTTCGTTCGTCGCCGCGATCCACCACCACCAGGCATTGGACGGCCTGGCGAACGGTCCCCCCCCTTGACCCCTTGCACCCACCACAGGTATCCCGGGTGTGCGGGGGGAGGACGACGATGAACAAGCTGCCACGACGCAGGATCTTGCAGGGAATCGGTGCCACGGCGGGCCTGGCGGCGTGCGGGGACGGGCCGTCCTCCTCCTCCACGACGACCTCGGTGGTGGAGCCGGGCAGCATCGACACCATCGTGATGCTGATGATGGAGAATCGCAGCTTCGATCACGTGTTCGGCAGCTTGTCGCTGGTGGAGGGCCGCACCGACGTGGACGGCCTTCGGCCCGACCTGTTCAACGCCGCCATCGACGGCACCCCGGTGTACCCCACACAGCTCGTGGACCCCTGCACGGAGCCCGATCCGCCCCACGGCTGGAACACCTCCCGAGAGCAGCTCGACGGCGGCAGCTGCGGCGGATTCGTGCGCGCCTATCAGAACGACAACAAGGGAGAGGACTTCGATCTGTCGCAGGTGATGGCCTACCAGACCCGGTCCATGCAGCCCATCTCCTATGCCCTGGCAGACGCCTACGCCCTGTGCGAGCGCTGGTTCTCGAGCGTGCTGTCGAGCACATGGCCGAACCGGATCTACTGGCACGCGGGCACGTCCCAGGGGATCCGGACCAACGACCTGCCCAAGGGTCGCCCCTACTCGGCCACCACGATCTGGGACCAGCTGCAGGAGGCGGGAGTCGACTGGAGCTACTACTTCACGGATCTGCCCACGCTGGGGCTGTGGAACACGGCGAACTGGCAGGGCCGGCTGAAGCGGATCGACAACTTCTACGCCGAGGTGGAGGCGGGGATCCTGCCCCCGGTGGTCTGCGTGGACGCCGCAGCCTCCTTCAACGACGACCACCCGCCTCACCATCCGCTGCTGGGACAGCTGTTCATCGCGAGCATCTACGAGGCGCTGGCGCGCTCCCGCTACTGGGACCGCTGCCTGTTCATCGTGACCTACGACGAAGCAGGCGGCTTCTACGACCACGTGCCCCCACCCCTGACCGACGACGACCACGCCGACCTGGGGTTCGACCAGCTGGGCTTTCGCGTGCCGGCCTTCGTGGCGGGCCCCTATGTGCGGAACGTGGTCAGCAACGTGCAGTTCGACCACACCGCCGCCATCCGCTTCATCCAGAGCCAGTACGATCTGCCCCCGCTGACCGCACGCAACGCAGCGAGCAACGACCTGGGCGAGCTGCTCGACACCGAGGCACTGGCCATGGGCACGCCGAAGGCCCCCATCGTGCTCCCCACCATCGAGCGCTCCGAGGAGGAGATCGCGGCGGAGTGCGACAAGGCGGGGGAGCGCTCGGGACAGCCGGAGCTGCGCGACGTGCTGGCGCGCCTCGCACCGCACCTCGACCACACCGACCAGATGAAGGAGACGGCGTGGGGGCTGTGGACCCGCTTCGGTGAGCAGGGCCTCTGGGTTCCTCGATGAAGACTGCGCTGGCTGCCCTGGGGCAAGCCGTGGCCGTCTGGGAGCAGCTACAGACCAAGCCAGCCTACCGGCTGACGGGCGTGCTGCTGGGACTGCTCTGCTGCGCCACCATCGCCGCCAGCGATCCTCCCGACGGGCTGACGGTCCAGGGCTGGCGCACGCTGGGCGTCACGATCCTGATGGCCCTGTGGTGGCTCGGCGGCGTGCTCCCGATCACCATCACGGCCCTGGTGCCCCTGGTGGCGTTCCCAGCGCTCGGCATCGTGTCGATCAAGGAGGCCTCCGCTCCCTATGCCCACCCGCTGATCTTCTTGATGCTGGGCGGCTTCCTGCTAGGTCGCGCCATGGAGGTGGTGGGGCTGCACGAGCGGCTCGTGGCGGTGCTGCTCCGTCCGGCAGCGCTGCGGGCGAGCCCACGTCGCACCGTGCTCGGCCTCATGGTGGCCTCCGCCTTGCTCTCGGGCCTGGTGTCCAACACCGCCACCACCGTGATGATGCTGCCCCTCGCCCTGCTGATGGCCGATCAGGCCGGGGCGCGTGGCCGCGCCCGCAGCGCCTACGCCCTGGCCCTGGCCTACGCGGCGAGCATCGGCGGCGTGGCCACCCTCATCGGCACGTTCCCCAACGCGGTGTTCGCCCAGGTCACGGTGGACCAGGTGGGGCGCGACGTCAGCTTCGCCCAGTGGATGCTGGTGGGGATCCCCTTCACGGTGCTGGCCATCCCGGTGGCGTGGTTCGTGATCACCCGCATGCTGGTGACCGACGAAGGGCGCGCCGTTCCGGCTCCCCCCCTGCCCCAGTGGCGGCCCGGGGAGCGCTCGGTGCTCGCGGTGGTGGCGGGGGCGATGGGCCTCTGGCTCACCCGCCGGCCGGTGGATCTGGGCATCGTGCAGCTGCCCGGATGGTCCGAGGCGACGGGTCTGGCCGGACTGGTGGACGACGCATGGGTCGCCGTGGGGGCTGCCATCGTCTTGTTCCTGCTGCCGAAGGGGCCCACGGCCGACGCACCGGCCGGCTTCGTGATGGACTTCCGCGACGCAGAGCGACACCTGCCATGGAGCGTGATCTTCTTGCTGGGGGGCGGGTTCTCCCTAGCCACCACCATCGGCGCCTCGGGACTGACGGAGTGGCTGGCGCAGGGCACGCAGTGGCTCACGGCCCTGCCGAGTGGCGTGGACGTGTTGGTGATCTGCTTGGGGGTCACCTTCCTCACGGAGCTCACCAGCAACACCGCCACCACCCAGATCCTGCTGCCGCTGCTGGCCGCAGGGGCTGCCTCGGCGGGCATGGACCCGATGGTGTGGATGGTGCCGGCCACCATCAGCGCGAGCTGCGCCTTCATGATGCCCGTGGCCACCCCGCCCAACGCCATCGCTGCTCAGGGGGGTGACGTGAGCCCTGGAGACATGGCATCGGCGGGCCTGGTGCTCAACCTGAGCCTGGCCCTGGTGGCCAGCCTGGTGGCCCTCGGGCTGGCGCCATGGGCGTTCCCGACCTGAGCACGACGGCAGCTCCTGGGATACGGCCGTGACGGTGAGAGCTCCGCGGGGGATGCGGAGTCGAGGAGACGCAGACGCGATGTCGAAGCGACGGAGAAAGCCCCGGCTCTTCTCCTTCTCCCGCGACGTGGAGCTGGCGAACTTCGACGAGGTGGTCACGGATCCGGGTGATCGCGATGCGTTGTCCGCCGTCATCGATGCCTTCATCGAGATCGCCGAGACGAAGACCGTCACGGACGACGACCTGGAGTCCCTGGCGGCGGGAGCCCGACACCCCTCCGAGTATGTCCGCGGCGTGGCCATCACGAGGCTCACGGTGCTCACCCACTACTTCGCCCAAGCCGTCGACTTGCTCGACGAGCTGACGTCAGACCCCGACGAGTCGGTACGGCTCTTCGCGGTGTCGGCGGCGGCCAACACGCCCGCACACGTGGGCCAGCCAGCCGTGGCCCGCGCGCTGTCGGACTCGAGCTGGCGCGTGCGAAAGGCGGCCGCTCAGACCGCCGGAGCGGTGGCGTGGCCCGATCTGCTCCCATCCCTCACGGCGCGTACCGAGCACGAGCCGGACGCGCGGGTGCGCGTGGTCCTGCAGCTAGCGGTGGAGTTCCTGCGACGTCACGCCGAGGCGAGCTGACGACGCCGCTCGCGGCGAATGCCCTTGCCGAGCACGCGGGCCGTGCCCACGCCCCCCAGGAAGCCAAACAAGTGGGCCTCCCAGCTGATCATCGGGCCCACCGTGGGCAGCACGCCCCACACCATGCCACCGAAGAACCAGATCACGATGGCCGACAACGCGATGGCGGACAGGCTGCGCTCGAAGAATCCCCGGGCCATGAGAAATCCGAGGTAGCCAAAGATCACACCGCTGGCGCCGATGGTGGTGGTGCCCGCCGCGCCGATCAACCACACCCCGAGCCCCGACGTGAAGGCGCTGACCGCCGAGACCAGGAAGAAGTCCGCGCGTCTGCGCACCATGGTGATGGAACCCAGGATGGCCAGCGACACGGTATTCAGCGCGATGTGGCTCACGGAACCATGTAAGAACGGCGCTGCGATGATCCCCGACAGCCCATCCACCGTGCGCGGCACGATGCCATACCCGTTGAGCCCCACAGCCACGTTCACCGCGTGGATGAACCAGAGCCCCACCACCACGGTGGTGATGGTGGTGACACCCGCTGCCGCGGATTGGAGTGGACCGGGTTGGTGGGTGCTGATGGTGTTCGCCATGCGTTCTCCGTACCCCAAAATCGAGCGCGGCCACAAGATGCTGTTCAATACCAGGGCGGACCACTAATGTGGTGGGCCGCATTGGGTGTCGTCTTGGCGTCGGCGAACCCCTTGGAATTTTCCGAGCCGGGCACGCTCGGAAGCGCTCGAATGCGCGCAATGGGTGGCGCATTTACTGCCGTGGCAGAGAGCCCGAGCGCACAGCTGTTGAATCCCGCCGCCCTGGTGATGCGTCGTTCGATGGTCGAGCACGCACGGTCCGAGGTGGACGGGTGCCTGCAGGCGCGCGCGCACCCCTTTCTGCACGGCGAGCCCGAGCACTCGGGGGTGCGAGCCCGCTGGCAGGTGTGTGGGACCGTGCGGCATCGCAGCGCCGCACTGGGTCTCCACCTGACGGAGCACGAGTGGAGGCTGGGGCCACAGCGACTGGGCACCTCCCAGTGGTCGCTGGGAACGGCCTGGGCCACGGGCACGGTGGCGGTCGGGATCCTGCCGCACCTCGTGGTCCAGCACAGCGCGGGGAAACGCGATCTGGCGGCGGGCGCCTCTGCGGGTGCATTGGTGGCGCCAGCGGGTCTTCCGCTCCGCCTGGGTGCCCGGGTGCGTACCCCCACACGCACCAGTGCGGTGCGCACCCCCGCGCAGATCGCAGTGGGGGCCAGCACCACGATCGGAGCCACCAACCGACCCGGCTCCTACGGACCCGCTCGAGCACAGCACACCTGGGGCGCCCCCTGGGCGCTGCTCGCTGCAGATCTGGTGTGGACCGGCCCCTCCGCCGACGCGGTGGACCCGACGGCGTGGACGGCGCACGAGGCGCTGTACACCTCGCCAGCCACGGTGTCGGCCCACCTGGGAGCGGAGCTGTGGGCGCTGCAGCACGACGTGCGCCTCCGCCTTGGCGCCTTCACCCTGCCCGGGCGTGGCGCACAGCGCACCCGGATCGGCGGCTCGGTGGGTGCCGCCGCAGAGGTGCTGCAAGCACCCAACGGGACCGCCTTGCGGATCACGGGCGCCATCGACGCGTGGCGCGGTAGCCTGTCCTACACCGTGGGAGTGGAGACCTGGTGACAGCATCGCCCGAGGGGCGCAGCGACGTGGTGGTGATCGGCGCTGGCGTGGTGGGGCTGTGCACGGCACGGCTGCTGGCCGAGGCGGGCGCCGAGGTGACGGTGCTCGAGGCCCACACCGTGGGTGACGGCGCCTCTGGACGTGGACCCGGCCAGGTGCTCGCAGCCCTCGTCGAGCACCCCTACCGCGTGGTGCACGCCCTCGGCGAGGCGGATGCTGCCGAGCTGTACGAGGCGGCGGCACAGGGAGCGGCCCTGCTGGACCGGTGGGGGCTGCTTCAGCGAGGCGGCGGCTGGTGGGTGGCCCTGGACGACCGCGAGCCCGATCAGGTGACGCGCTCGGCGACCGCCCTGCAACAGCTGGGACGGCAGGCCTCCGTCGTCGACGCCGAGGGGGTCCGAGCCACCCTGGGCCTGTCGCGCAGCGGCCCAGCGCTGCACGTGCCCAGCGAGGGGACGGTGCAGCCCCTGTCCGCCCTCGGCACCCTGTGCGACGGCGCCCGGGGAGCGGGCGCCGAGCTGCGCGAGCACTGGCCCGTGACCCACGTGCACGACACCTCGGACGGCCTCGTGGTGCGCGGTCCACACGGAGGCGTGCACTGCGAGGTGGCGGTGTACGCCGCAGGCTCCGGCGTGTGCGCCATCGACGACTTCTTCGTGGAGAAGGTGGTGCCCGTTCGAGAGCAGGCCTGGAGCAGCCTGCACCAGGTCGCCACCCCAGCGGGCGCCGCCCTGCGGGCTGGCTACGGCTACACCTGGTGGCGCTCCGAGCCCGAGGGCCTGTCGGTGGGCGGCTGCCGCTGGGCCACCCCCCACCTGGAGGTCGGAGAGACCGATCCCGTCGTGGTGGCGGCAGTGCAGGATCGGCTGGCTGCCTTCGCGCACCGCCTAGCGCCCGACGCCCTTCAGATCGGGCATCGCGCCTGGATCGAGGCCCACACCTGCGACAACCTTCCCATCGTCGGGCCGCTGCCAGGCAACCCGCGACGCGTCGCCGCCGTGGGCACCTGCGGCAACGACTGGGGGCTCGGGCCGGCCCTGGCCCGCTCCGTCGCCGACGGCCTGATGGGCAGCGACGTCTCGGTGGCGCCTTGGCGCCTGGCCGCCACGAGGTTCCTGTGACCCGCCGCCGCGTGGTGGCGGTGGTGGGCAGCGGCTCCTTGCCAACCGGGGATCCACGCGAGACCCTCGCCATGGACCTCGGCCGAGCCTTGGTGGACGCCGGGTACCGCGTGGCGTGTGGCGGCCGCGGGGGCGTGATGGCGGCCGCCGCTCGGGGTGCACGAAGCTCCGCCGCCGCCTCGGGCAGCGACGTGATCGGGATCCTGCCCACCTCCGATGCCGGGTCGGCCAACCCCCACGTGGACATCGTGCTGCCCACGTCCATGGGCCCCCTCCGCAACGGGCTGGTGGCCCACGCCGACGCCGTGGTGGGAATTGGTGGAGGCGCCGGGACGCTGTCCGAGCTGGCGCTGGCCTGGGTGCTGGACCGCCCGGTGCTCGCCTATCGTACCGAAGGTTGGAGCGGAACAGTCGCCGACACAAAGCTAGATGCGAGGGTTCGTTTCCCCGATCTTGTCGACGATCGGGTGTACGGTGTGGAGACCGCCGCCGAGGTGATCGTGCTGCTCGGCGGTCTGCTGCGCCCGCCCTGACGGGACTTGGAAGGGGGACTCGGACATGGAATTCGCCGATCTGGACAAGGAGGACCGCCTCAGGCTCATGCGATTCGTCTGTTCCTTCGCGTGGGCCGATCTCGAGGTGCAAGACGCCGAGAAGACGTTCGCCCGGCGCTTGTTCGACCAGCTCGATCTGGACGACCAGGAGCGCGCCCAGGTGGAGCGATGGCTCAAGCTCCCCCCACCCATCGACGACGTGGATCCCACCGACATCCCGGGCGAGCACCGGCAGATCTTCCTGAACACGATGCTGCAGGTGGTGGGCGCCGACAACCGGGTGGACAGCAAGGAGATGGAGACGCTGTCGCTCTTCGAGCAGCTGCTGCAGCCCGACCCGCACGAGGACTGACATCGCCAGCACCGACGCAGGAGGAGCCAAGGGGTCGCTGATCCGGTCCCTCACCTTCGTGGACATCACGGCCATCGGCGTGAACGCCGTGATCGGCTCGGGGATCTTCCTGCTCCCCGGCAAGGCGGCAGAGCTGCTCGGGCCCGCCGCCATCGTGGCACTGCTCATCGCGGGCGTGTTCAGCCTGCTGCTGGCGCTGTGCTTCGCCGAGGCGGGCGCGCGCTTCAGCGGCACGGGAGCCGCCTACATCTACGCCGAGTCGGCCTTCGGCCCATTCGTGGGATTCCAGGTGGGCTGGATCTCGTGGGTGGTGCGGCTGATCTCCTGGGCCGCGCTGGCGAACGGGTTCGCGCTGGCCCTGCTGACGGCGGTGGGCCTGGACACCGAGCAGTCGCCGGCGCTGGTGCCCACCATCGCCGCATCGGCCTTGGTGGCGTTGGCGTTCGCCAACGTGCTGGGGGCACGGGTGGGCGCGGGGGTCATCAAGCTGTTCACGGTGGCCAAGCTCCTGCCGCTGGCCATCTTCCTGGGAGTGGGCGTGCTGTACGCGGGCGCCGACGCCTTCGTGCCCTTCGCGCCCCAGGGTTGGGATCGGCTCGGGGAGACCACGCTGCTCGTGCTGTGGGCCTACGCGGGCTTCGAGCAGACGGCAGTGGTGGCCGGCGAGACGCGAGATCCGCAGCGCACGGTGCCCCTGGCGCTGCTGTCGGTGATGGGCGTGGTGCTCCTGATCTACCTGGGCACCTTCGCCGTGGCGCAGGGCACCTACCCGGGCATGGCGGGCTCCGACGCCCCCATCGCCGAGGCCGCCACCACCTTCCTAGGCTCCGCTGGGGCCCTGCTGATCGCCGTCGGCATCGCGGTGTCGGTGTTCGGCACCACGTCGGGGACGGCGCTCATCGCACCGCGCATGGTGTTCGCGCTGTCGGAGCGAGGCCAGCTCCCACCGTGGCTGTCGCAGCTACACGCGCGCTACGGCACGCCCGTGCCCGCCATCGTGCTCACGACGACGATCAGCGTGGCCATCGCCGTGAGCGGCACCTTCGCCCAGCTGGCCCTGATCAGCGTGGTGGCCCGCTTCGCGCAGTTCATCCCCACCTGCTTCGCGATCCTGGTGTTCCGCCGTCGGGACCGCCTGGCGGGAGCGGCGTCGCCAGGGTTCCGGGTGCCCGGTGGCCCCGTGATCCCCTTGCTCACCGCCGCGCTCTGCCTGGCCTTGCTCGCCCAGGCGCCCACCCCGCGGCTGCTGGCCGGCGGGGCGGCGATCCTGTCGGGCGTGCCGATCTACGCGCTGTGGACCTGGCGGTCTACAGGATCGTCAACGTCAGCGTGAACAGGCCGCCCGAGTCCTCGGGCATCCAGTTGTCGAGCACCAGGAAGTAGCTACCGCCCTTGGTAGCCGTGAAGTTCATGCTCTCTTCGAGGCCCACGCCGTTGTTCACCGGCGCGTCCTGCCCCACGAGGCCGTTGGCGGGATCGCAGTCGTCGGCCAGCAAGAACATGGCCGCGTCGGCGCCGGGCTGGTTGTAGTTCATGGTGAGGATCTCACCCGCAGAGAGATCGATCTTGACCACCGCATCGAGACCGGCGGTGTCGAACCCCGTCAGGTCGTTGCCGTAGGCCAGATTGATGTCGTTGGCGTAGCCCGTCAGCGTGCCCACGTACTTGCCCTCGGGCAGCGCCGTGAGGGCCTGGGCGTCCTTGCAGGTACCCGCGATGTCCACCTTGTCGGTGAGCTCGGACCAGCCCTTGAGCAGCTCCACGTACTCCACCAGGAACGACTGATCGGAGCGCGACTGCACCTCGAGGTTGTTGCCGCTGGCGTCGATGGTGGTGTGTCGGATCCGGCTCAGGGTGGCCACCGCCACGTCGGCGGGCGGCGTCAGCCCGAGGGAGTCGATGTCGAGGGCGAAGGTTCCCGTGGAGTCGTCGAGGCCGAAGACGGTACCGTTGATCTCCAGGTAGGGATCGCCGTTGGTGGCCTTCTTCCAGGTGAAGTCCACGGTGTCCTTCGGGCCCACTCGCAGGGTCTGCATGGGATCGGGGCTCACCACCGTCATGTCGTCGGCGTTGTCGATGACGCCGGTGCCCATGTAGGGCATCAGATCACCAGCCAGGGTGACGTTTCCGGAGCCCTGCAGGCCCAGGGGCGTACCCAGGTAGATCTGGGCGCCGAACTGAGCCGACGCGTCGAGCAGGAACACGTCGTTGGCCTCGAAGTCGGAGCCGAGGTTCACGAAGGTGGCGCCGTTGAGCCAGTTGGTGTCCTGGGTGGGCGACACGGACTTGCCCACCTTCGGATAGGCCTCGATGCAGGTGGTGCCGAGGACGAGGCACGCGATGGGGTTGAGATAGCCCCCGTCGACGTTGGCGAAGTGACCAAGCGCGATCCGCCCCGACGGCCCGAGGGCGGACTCCCCGAAGTCAGCGAAGGTGATGGCGCCGAGCTGGCCCGTGAGGTCGGGCGGCGGACGGGTGCCGGAATCCTCGGTGGTCTCGGTGGTGTCGGTCTCGGTGGCTGTGTCGGTGGGCTTGTCCGTGGTCTCGTCTCCGGAACAGCCCGCCACACACAGGGCAAGGGCGATCGGCAAAGCTCTCATGGTCGTTGTCATCCAGGTGCAGTGAAGGGCGACTATACCGGACGCGCCTTACCTCGCAGGTCGGGCGACACCGGGTGCGAAAGCAGCGTTCCCTTGACGAACGAGGCCGCCTTTCGTCAACTGCCAACCCCTTCCAGCAGCACTGCCGCCCCCTGCGCTCCGGCCGCACAGATGCTCACCAACCCATACCTCGCCTTACTTCTTCGCATCTGACCAGCCACCGTGGTGACGATGCGAATGCCCGTGGCCGCGAAGGGGTGACCGATGGCGATGGAGCCGCCGGTCACGTTGAGGCGCTCCTCGGGGACGCGCCCGATGGCGGGCTCCTTCCAACCTCGCTCCCAGGCCGCCAGGTTGCAGGCCACCTGACCACCGAAGGCCTCGTGCAGCTCGATGACCTCGATGTCGTCGAGGGTGAGCCCGTTGCGGGCCAGCAGCTGCGGCACGGCTACCCCGGGCGCCATCAGCAATCCGTCGGCCGGATCGATGGCTGCGTTTTGCACGTCCTTGATGAACGCCAGGGGCTCGAGACCGTCCGCTTCGGCGCGGGCCTCCGACATCAACAGCATCGCGGCGGCACCGTCGGTGAGCGGCGAGCTGTTGCCGGCCGTGAGCGTTCCGGCCTCCGCGTCGAAGACGGGCTTCAGACGAGCGAGCTTCTCGAGTGACGTGTCGGCCCGCACGATGGTGTCGGCGGAGACCCCCTGCAGGGGCGTGATCTCGGAGGTGAGCCGACCGTCCTCGGTAGCGGCGTGGGCGCGCATGTGGCTGTTGTAGGCGATGCGATCCTGCGTCTCACGATCGATCTCCCACTCCTTGACCATCAGCTCGGTGTGCTCGCCCATGGACAGCCCGGTGCTGGGCTCCTCGATGCCGGGCAGGCTGGGCAGCAAGTCCGTGGGCCGCAGGCGGGCGAGGGTGAGCAGCTTGGCGCGGGTGGACCGGGTGGCGGAGCTGTCGCGCAGCGTCTCGGCCAGGCGCGGGGCCACGAGGATGGCGGTGTTGGACATGGACTCCACACCTGCCGCGATCCCGTGATCCACTCGCCCGAGGGCGATGGCATCGTGCAGCGCGAGCATCGCGGAGGTGCCAGTGATGCAGTTGTCGGTCACGGTCACGGCCCGAGTCGCTGGCGTCAGCCGCTCGGAGCGGAACACCACCTCGCGGGCCATGTGCGGGATCCGAGGATCCACCACCACGAGGCCGAGCTGAAGCTCGGGCACGCCGGCGGGGTCGACACCCGTGGCCTCGATCACCCCATCCACGGCGTGGGCAGCGAGATCCACCGCCTTGACGTGCTTGAAGTGCGTGAGCGCCTTGACGAAGGGCGTCCGACGACCGGCCACCACCACCACTCGATCCACTCGGACCTCCCTCCGATCGCTGTCAGTGTAGCGTCACGGAACGCTGGGATCGCGTTCCGCGGCGAGCATCCCCACCTGCTGCTGCAGCTCTTGATCGAGCAGGTGGCTCACGCGCACGTTGCCCAGGGCCGCGAAGAGGCTGCCCTTCACCTTGGGGTTCCTCGCACTCCACTCCGCCAGCATCCGCTTGATCTGCTGACGCTGCAGGTTGTCCTGGGAGCCACACAGATCACAGGGCACGATGGGGAAGGCACGCTCCTGGGCGAACTGGGCGATCTCGGCCTCGTCGCAGTACACGAGGGGCCGGATCACCACGTTCCGACCGTCGTCGCTGGTGAGGCGAGGCGGCATGGCCTTGAGCTGCCCGCTGAACATCAGGTTCAGCATCAGCGTCTCGATGACGTCGTCACGGTGGTGGCCCAGGGCGATCTTGGTGCAGCCGAGCTGCTCCGCCACGTTGTAGAGGATCCCGCGAC
Source organism: Myxococcales bacterium (assembly GCA_019634415.1). GTDB lineage: Bacteria > Myxococcota_A > UBA796 > UBA796 > DRPG01. The sequence continues at coordinate 84,834 of JAHQVJ010000041.1, read as the reverse complement.
GGAGCCGAGAGCACAGCGAGCAGTAGGTCTTGCCCTCGGGGATCTTCTCCTTCACCACGCTGAAGGTGTCGCGGTGGAGCATGTGGTGCTCGAAGCCCTCCTCCTCGCACCACTGCCGGATCACGTGCTGGGGGAAGCCGGGGTGCCCCTGGTCGAGGTTGACCGCAATGAGCTCGAAGTCGAAGGGCGCCTTGCGCAGCACCTCGCGCAGCAGCCAGATCATGGCGTAGCTGTCCTTGCCCCCGGACAGACCGCACAGGATGCGATCGCCTGGCTCGAGCAAGCGGAACACCTTGCTGGCGCGCCCCACCTGGTCGACGAGACGCTTGGTGAGGCGTACGCCGGTGCGGACGTCGCGTTGGGTCGGCTCGATCACGTGCCCTCGGAGGTGGCCGTTCGCTTCTGTAGATACGCTGAGATGCCGCACCCGGCATCCTGATAGCCTGGGACATCACCACGCTGCTGCCGGAACTGCAACGCTGCGCCCTCGTGGGCATGGTGCACCTGCGACCGCTCCCGGGCAGCCCGAGCTGGTCCGGCGACGCCGACGCAGTGATGGCCGCCGCCACGGCGGACGCCGAGGCGCTGCTGCAGGGAGGCTGCGACGCCCTGCTGGTGGAGAACATGGGCGACGTGCCCTACGTGCGGCACCGCATCCACGACGCTGCGGCAGCCCTGATGGCCTGCGTGGTCGAGCGCGTGGCGGCTCACGGGGTGCCCGTCGGGGTGCAGGTGCTGGCGGGCGCGAACCACCAGGCCCTGGGCATCGCGGCAGCCACCGGCGCGGCCTTCGTGCGTGTGGAGGGCTTCGCCTACGCCCACGTGGCCGACGAGGGCTGGATCGACGCCTGCGCCGGCCCGCTGCTGCGCGACCGCGCCGCCTTGGGCGCCCGCGTGGCGATCTGGGCGGACGTGCAGAAGAAGCACGCTGCCCATGCCGTCACCGCCGACCTGGGGCTCGAGGAGATCGCCAAGGGCACCGTGTTCTGCGGCGCGGACGCTTTGGTGGTGACGGGCGTGGCCACGGGCCGACCCGCCGACGTGCGGCAGTTGGAGCAGGCAGCCCAGGCGGGCGCACCCGTGCTGGTGGGCTCGGGGGTGACGCCCTCCGACGCAGGTCTCCTGTCGACCGTGGCTCAGGGCCTGATCGTGGGCAGCTGGCTCAAGCACGACGGCGACTGGCGACGCCCCGTCGACGTGGAGCGGGTCCGCGCGGTACGAGGCGCGATGACGGGGGCGACGTGCGGGTGAGCATGTGGATGGTTGTGATCGCAGCGGGATGTCGGGAATTCCACGAGCAGCCTCCCTTCGAGGAGTGCCAGCCCTACGAGCTCACCTGCCCTGCCTGCACCTTCACCGCCGATCGCGACGACGACGACGGCCGCACCCGCGTGTGGGGCTGCACCGACACCGAGCGCTCCTTCGACGCCGTCACGCGCCGCTCCGCCAACGTGCCTGCCTACGACACGCGCTTCTACGACGTGCAGACGGGTCTTCGCATCGCGTCGGTGCGCCTCCACGACGGCCCCGTCGAGATCTGCGGCGAGATGCTGACGGACGAGTGGTACGGTGAGGTCCTGGATTGCAGCCCCGTCTGCGAACACGAGCCGACGTTCGACGGGGCGGATCCGGCGCTGGGAGTGTGCGATGCCATCACGTGGTTCGAGTAGCGCAGTCGCGCTGTGCAGCTGGGTCGCGCTCTGCGCCGCCTGCGCCCCCACCTACCGCCCCCCGGCCCCCTTCGTGCCCATGCACGAGGCCCAGGGAGACTCGCAGCTGAGCGTGTACCTGGGCACCGGAGGCGGACAGGCCAACTTCGGCTACGCCCTGACCAACGCCCTGGCGGTACGAGGCAGCGCACAGCTGGCCGGAGGGCAGACCGGAAGCTACGCCATCGCGGGCGTGGGCGCCGATGTGTACGGCGCGAGCCAGAGCCTGCGCTACGGGCTGGCACTGGAGGGCTCCTCGGGGCCCTCGGTGGGGATCTCCGACATCACGATCAGCAACTCCCAGGGCACCGGCAGCGCGGATCTGCGATTCTCCGGCACGGTGTTCAACGGACGAGTGCTGCCCTACTTCGGCGTCGAGGTCAACGGCTTCGGGATCAACCTGTCCGTCGCCAACGTCTACACGGTGGTCCAGCACAACGCCCAGTCGGATGGCGAGGGGACGGGCATCATCGGCCTGGTGGAGCCCAACCTGGTGATTCGTGCGGGGGCTCGCCAGGTGGCCTTCGAGTTGTTCGCCGGCCTCGCGATCCCCTACCTCGCCGAGGGCGACAACGGCATTCCGGTGCCCATCAACCTGGGAGCGGGGCTCACCTTCCAGCTGACGCGCGGCGACGAGGCGGAGTGACTACGGGCGCTTGAAGCCGCCCCCACGGAAGTGAGCGGCGCCGACCTGCGGAACCCAGGCGTAGGGCACGGCGGAGACGCCCCATCCGAGGCGCAGGTGGAGCGGGCCGAGCTGCTGCTGCCACGCCACGCTCAGCACCCAAGAGCCGTCGGGTCCCGTGGCGGCGTCGAGCATGGAGACACCGGGCAGCCCGGGCCCCACGTCGATGGCGTAGCTGTCCACCGTGGCTACGGCTTCCACGTCGGCACGCCCCCCCACGGCGGTGCTCCCCTGCAGCACCAGTCCTCCGGTCTTGATCACGCGCAGCTCCACGGCTGCGCGCAGCGTGGCCGCCCCCACGTGCGCCGCAGGCACGAAGCTGCCGTAGTCGGCGATGGCGGTGGTGGCCTCGGCGAGCGGATCGGAGCCCACCAGGTTCACGATCCACTCCGGGAGCGCCTCGGGCATGCCTCGAGCTGCCAGGGAGTAGCTCCGCACCCCACCGTGCACGGACAACCGGCCCACGTGCACCGAGGCCATGCCGCCGGTGCCCACGCCCGTCATGGACAGCCCCTGTAGGTTCGACACGGTGATCGATCCGTCGAAGGCGAGATCGAAGTAGGGCGTGTCGAACAGCTGGAAGCGGCCCCCGGCGTTGGGGAACCCGGCGGCCATGGCGAGGGGCCTCGTGCCGACCTGTAGCCGAGGCAGCAGGCCGACATGGACCCCAGAAGTACCGACCATCAGCTCCCCCCACCGGAGGGCCTGGGCGTTGAAGTCGGCCACCACGGGTCGGGGAGCGGCGAGGGCGAGGGAGGTGAGGAGTGTGAGCATGTACGATCCCTCGGATCGCGCAGCGTGGGCTCACACCTCGAATGTGCACGACGCCTCACATTCTCGAACGCGATCGAGGGGTCGCAACGGAGCCGATCACCACTCGGTCGTCCACAGCCGCGACGCCTGGTGCGCTGGCGACGGCGACACACCCAAATCCCACGGCTGGACGCCGAAAAGCCGGGACAGCCCCGCCGAGCAGCACACGCCGCCAGCGAAACAATCCACAACATCGTCAACGCCGGCGTACGCATACAATGCGACCCGCCGTCCGCCTACTCCTCACCCCGCTCCACAGACATGCGCACATCGGAGCGCGGCTTGTAGTCGCCCCCCGGCAGGCCCCAGGCGTGCCGATAGCTGAGGTCGCCGTCGGGCCACAGATCGATGGCCACCTCGAGCCGCAGCTCGTCTGCCTCCGCAGGCTGTCCCACGCCGAACACCACGGTCTGATCGCAGCCCTCGGGAGGCGTGCCGTGCCGACGCTCGTACTGCATCACCCCACCCCCGTTGGCGTGGATGGCGTAGAGCACGGTCTCGCCTTGTGCGTTGGGAGCGATCCACGCACACTCGTGGTGGTAGGTCGTGCCGTCGATCCCCACAGCCCGAAACTCCAGGGACACACCGCGGTCACCAGGAAGGGGCTGCAAGACGAGCTCTCCGTGGAACGGCTCCTCCTCGTGGTTGATTCCGTGGCCGCCGTAGCGACCCACCCGCGCGAGGAGTCCGTCGATCTCCAACTGCATGGCCCAGTCTACCCCCGGAGCAGACCGCGCATCCTCGGAGTCCTGGCGCTGCCCGGGAACACCGTGCTGTCGAGGGCCTGCTGAGGCACCTCCAGGTGATCGTGGAGCACGCCCTTGAAGACGGACCGAAGATCCGTGGTGGGTCGCAGATCACGCCCCTCGAGCAAGGCCGTGCTTCGTAGGCCGGGCCAGTCCGCCAGCACGCGCCCTCCCTTCACGGCGCCACCGAGCAGGAATGCGGCACCCCCCACCCCGTGATCGGATCCTCTGGTGCCATTGGGCGCCACCGTGCGGCCGAACTCGGTGACGGCGAGCACCACCGTGCGTCGCCAGACGTCGGGGGTCATCGCCTCGCCGAAGGCGGCCAGCGCCCCACCGAGGGCGTCGAGCTGGCGCTGCAGCGTGCGCGACTGATTGGCGTGGGTGTCCCAGCCACCCATCTCGAGCACCGCCACCCGCGGCCCATCCTCCGCCGACAGCACGCGTGCCACGACACGCGCTGCCTCGGCACCTGGCTCACCACGCTTCTCCCCGCGCGCTCGCTGCGGCTGGTGTGGGGCGAGGCGCGCCTGGATCTGCAACCCCTCGGACAACGCGGGACCGAGCAGCGGATCGGCGCCGTAGAGCGCCTCGACACGCTCCCACCAGCCGTCGCGCTCTCGCGGCCGCCGCAGCGGGTCCACGGACGCCGCGCGTGCAGGCCCTCTGAGCAGCAGGGGCACGGTGCGGCCGACGGCCATGGCTGGTGGCTGCGCGTCCAAGGTCTGCAGCGCCCGGTTGAGCCAGCCCGTTCGCGCCCCGAAGGGCCGCTCGGTGCCGTTCTCGAGGACATCCTGGCCGTCGAAGTGAGACCGCTCCTGGTAGGGCGGACTCACGGCGTGTAGCGCGACGAGCTCCTTGCGCGCGACCAGGGGCTGCAGCGCCGACAGCGCGGGATGCATCCCGAAGGTACCGTCCAGATCGAGCACGTCCTCGGTGGGCAGCGCCAGCGTGCCGCGCGCGGACGCGTAGGCCGGGTCGCCGTGGGCCGGGAGCGCGGCGAGGCCGTCGAGGCCTCCGCGCAGCACCACCACCACCAGCCGAGACGCCGTGGGTGCCGAAGCGTAGGCCACCGAGGTGCCGGCCAGCCCTGCGACCGCCCCGAGACCCTGTAGAAACCCTCGTCGTCGCATGGTCACCTCCGCTGGAACTCGGGACAGGCCAGCAACATCGCCACTGCCTTGCGGCCACGCTCGGCGGCGATGGCGCGCTCGCTGGCAGCCGTGAGCACAGGACCGAGCAGATCCTTGGCGAGCCCCCCAGCATCGGCCACCTCGGTGGTGCGCGCCACCTGGTTGGCCCAGTCCAGACGGCTCAAGATCGCCTCGGGACCGAGCCAGGCGTCCGAGGTATCGGGCCAGCCTTGCGGAGAAGGCGCCTGAAAGGGAAGCTGCCCCAGGAACCGCAGTGCTGCGAGCATCGCGGTACCCTGGGCTGATTGACCCAGCGCCCGCGCTGTGGACAGGACCAGATCCCAGGGGGTCTTCACCTTCCCCAGCGGCTCCTCGTAGGCCGACGGCAGCTGCGCGAGGGCGCGGTGTACCGTGGGCAGGTGCCCGCCGCTGTCGGTGAAGGCCTTCGCGAGCGCAGCCACGTCCGCAGTGCTGGGTGAGTCGGACACGAAGTGCCTCACCAGCTTGCGCGCGACGTGTCGAGCGGTGGCGGGGTGCTGGGCGAGGGCGTCGAGGGCAGCCACACCGTCGTCGTAGCCGCGCCCTCCGTAGCGCACGCCCAGCAGCCGCTTCGACCCAGGCTCGTGGCGGCGCTCGTCGAACTCGAATTGACCCGTCGCGCCCTCGTGATCCATGCGCATCTGCGACTCGGAGCGGCGCGCCCCCGCCAAGGTCCAGCCCGTGAGCAGCTCCGCCAGCGCGACCACGTCGCCTTGGTCGTATCCACCCCCCACCCCGAGGGTGTGCAGCTCCAGGACCTCGCGAGCGAGGTTCTCGTTGAGGCCTCGACCAGAGCGCTGACCCGCCTTGGAGGTGGGCCCGATGGAGCGCAGGTTGTCGAGGTAGCCGAGCATCGCCGGGTGGCGCGTACTGGCCAGGAGCATCTGCGCGAAGCGGCCGTCCAGGTTCCCTCGGATCACCTCCCGCTCGAACCCGCTCACCACCCCCACCAACCCACCGCGAAGCGTGGAGACGGTGAAGTGGTTCGCCCAGAAGGCCACCAGGCGCTCTCGAAACGGCCGGTCCGACGACGCGGACGCCGACAGGTGCGCGGCCTGCTCCCGCTTGAAGGCCTCCCGCGCCTCCTGCCGCGCCATCTTCCGCGCCTCCTGGCTCGCACCACGAGCCTCCGCCTGCCGAGCCACGTGAGCGCTGGTGGGGGGGAGCTGGCCCAAGGCTGCGGTGGTCTTCGGATCGGGCCCGTCGAGCTGCGCGAACAACCACGCACTCGGGCCCTTCCGCGCGATGACACGCAGCTCCCCTGGCCTCGGGCCCAGCCCGAACCGGGTGGCGGCGACGAACGCTTCGGTGCGAGACATGGGATGTCCAACGGTCGTGAGGGTGGAGACGACGAGCTTCCTCAGGAGAACGGATCGGGCCCGTCGATATTGGATGGCGACGGCTCGGATCCTCCCCCTCGGCCAGGAGTGGCCGTCCACCAGCAACGTAGTACCCTGGCCCCATCCCGAGGCGAACATGAGCACCGACGAGCCCGCGCCACAGCTGCCGGATTTGAAGAGCCAAGTGATGACCCAGGTGGCCGAGCGGTGGGAGCTGGCGGCCTCGGAGGCGCGCGCGAGCCTCGACAAGACCCTCGCCGTCGCGTTCCTGGGATCGGCCTCGTCGGGCAAGGACGCCGCGATCAAGGCCCTGTTCGGCCTCGACTTCGGGCAGGTGGATCCCATCCCCGGCTCCACCGACCGGGCGCGGGTGGCCCCGGTGGACCCCGATCACCACCTGCTGGTGATCAACGCGCCGGGCTTCGGCGATCTGCGCTCCGAGGTGGCCGAGCGCGCAGAGGAAGTGCTCGACGCCCTCGATCTCGCCGTGTACGTCGTCAACTGCGATGGCGGGGCGACCATCGACGAGCGACGCGATCTGGACCGGATCCGTCAGCTGGGCCGCCCCACGCTGGTGTGCCTCAACAAGATCGATCTGATCCGTCCCGAGGATCGGCCCACCTTCATCCGCTCCACCATCGTACAGCTGGGGGTGCCCGAGCACATGGTCATCGTGACGGCATTCGATCCGATGCCCGCCCTGTCCCAGACGCCCATCGGCGTACCGAAGGTGATCTCCTGGATCCACAAGAAGCTGTCGGACTCGGGCAAGGCGCTGCTGTTCGCCAAGAACCTCCGGAACAAGTCCGCGGCCTGCGAGCCAGCGATTCGCGACGCGGCGCAGCGAGCGGCGGTGGCAGGAGCCATTCCCATTCCTGGCGCGGACGCCACGGCGGTGATGGCGATCCAGGTGTCGATGATCACCGAGCTGGCCACCATCTTCGACCGCCAGATGGATCAGGAGCTCATCCTGTTCGTGATCGCAGAGGCGCTGGCAGGATCGAGCCGAGGCTTCGTGGGGTGGGCGGTGAAGGCGCTGAAGACGGCGGGCTGGATCCCGGGAGGCCAGGCGATGACCTTGGCCACGAGCGCCTTGGGAGCCACGGTGGCGAGCGCCACCACCTATGGAATCGGCAAGGCAGCCGTGGCGTTCTTGCAACGAGACGGCAAGATCACGGGTGCCGAGCTGCGCGACGTGTTCGATGCCGAAGCCCACCAGTACAGGCAGCAGGTGCACCCATCCCACTGAGCGACGAACTCGACGAGTTGCTGCGCCGTTGCCACCGCGACGAGCTGCTTCCCCTCGCCCTCGCGCTGCGAATCAAGCCCGACGGCATGAAGGTGGACGTGCTCTCGAAGGCCATCAGCTCGCGGCTTCGGCGCCACGCGGCCAACGATCTGGCCAACATCGCGCTGCGTCGCGGCGAGGGCCCTTCCTACGACACCGTACTGAAGCTCGCGGCCGATCGCCTCGGTGTCGCGATCCCCGACGACGAGCCAGGGCTGGCCGAGCACGTGATCGCCATGGAGCACACCCGCTCCACGTGGCACCTGTTGCCGGATCGCGAGCGCACGGAGCGGTGGCAGGAGGCACGCGGAGATCTGCCGGCTCCGGCACAAGGAGATCAGGCGCTGGAGAAGCTGAAGGCCAAGCACACGCGGGGCTTCAGCTACCACGTGATGCAGCTGATCAACGAGCCCTCCGTGCCGCTCCCGGGCTGCATGTTCCTGGCCTGGCTCGCCCGTCCCCGCTTCGACATCGTGCTGCCGGCCATCCTCGAGGTGGGCCGACTGCGACAGGCGGTTCGTCACCGCGTGACCATCGGTGTGGTGGGCAGTCCATCGTCGGGCAAGGACGCTGCCATCGCCACCCTGTTCGGGATCCAGACCGGCAACGTCAGCCCAGTGGCGGGCTCCACCAAGGAAGTGGAGATCGCGCGACTGCCCGGCCCCACGTACAGAGCCGTGGGGCCGGGCATGGGCGACATCATCAAGGACGTGCACGACGAAGCGCGCGCCATCCTCGACCACATCGACGTCTACCTGTACGTGATCAACGCCCAGGGCGGCGTGCAGGCCCGTGAGAAGCGCGACTACGTGGAGCTGCTGCGCACGGGCCGCCCGGTGCTGGCGGTGATCAACAAGATCGACACGATCCGCGAGCCCGATCGAGAGCGCTACCTCGAGGACGCGCGCGCCAAGCTCCGCGCCCAGCCAGAGGACTTCCTGGCGGCAGCCTTCGATCCGCTGCCGCAGCTGTCGGAGAGCCCGCTGAACATCCCGCTGGTGCGCAAGTGGATCGCAGATCGGCTGAGCACGCTCGGCAAGGATCCCACCGAGCTTCCCTGGCTCCGCTACGCCACCAAGGTGGAGCGCCCGCCGACCCGCGTGCAGCCGTCCACCGAGGGCTCGCCGACGTAGGGAGTCGGGCTCTCAGGGGGTCGGCGGTCAGGCGGTCAGGCGGTCAGCGGTCAGGCGGTCAGCGGTCAGGCGTCAGGCGTCAGCGGTCGATTGCCGAACGCCGACTGCTGAGCGCCAACGCCAACGCCGACGCCAAACGCTACAGGTCGTCGGTACCGTCGAGCGGGTCGGTGCCGTTGCGGACCTCGTGGTCGTCGGGCCGGCCGCCGTCGTCGCTGTCGGTATCGACCGGGCTCGTGCCCAGGGCCACCTCGTCACCGTCGCTTAGCGTGTCGTCGTCGGTGTCGCGGTCGTTGGGGTCGGTCTCGCCCGTGCCCACGCTGCTGCTGTCGCCGATCACGCCGATGTCGAAGGCGCCGTCGAAGTTGGTGTCCTCTTCGCCGTCGAGCAAGCCGTCCTGATCGTTGTCGGCCTCGCGCGGATCCGTCCGCGTGTCCGGATCTGCGTCGGGGATGAAGATGCTCAGGTCGGTGCTCTCGTGCGGCCCGAGCTCACCGTCGGCCTCCACACCTTGCTCCGTGCCGTCCTGGATCCCATCGCCGTCGGTGTCGACGTTCCACGGATCGGTCTTCACGAGATCGGTGTTCGTGAAGCGCACCGCGGCATCCAGGTTGCGCCAGGCGAACAGCTCCTCGGGGTTGGTCAGCCCGTCGCCGTCCTCGTCCTCGAAGCGCGCGATACCGAGCTTGAAGGTGCCGTCGCTGCGCCGTCCGGCGTCCACGACGATCACGAACAGCTCGTCCTCTGCAGCATCCACGGTCAGGCGCGGATCGTTGCGGTACCCGGCGCGCAGCGCACCGAAGGTGTTGCACCCGATCTCGTCCTCGGCCTCGCAGCTCTCGAGCACACCGAGACTCTTCGTCTGCAGGGAGTCCCGATCGTCGGGATCCCAGCTACCGAAGGTGTTGATGTGGTAGGTGCCCGCACGCGGCGCACGCCACTGGAACCAGAAGTCGGGCTCACTGCCGCTGTTGCACGACAGAGTGATGTCGTCGCCGGCGCCCACGGTGGTCTCGAACACGTCCGTGATCGTCTCGTAGCCAGGCAGACCCTTGTCGACGCAGGCGAGCAGGCACGCGCTCTCGGCGCCGCAGCCGGGATCGATGCAGTCGATCTTGCCGTTGCAGTTCTGATCGATCCCGTCGTCACAGATCTCGGGAACCCCGTCGTTGATCGCAGGATCCGTCTCGTCGCAGTCCCCCACGTTGGGACCCATGGACAGACCGTTGGGCGGGAAGCAGCCGAAGGACTCGGGATCACCCACGCCCCAGCCATCACCGTCGGCGTCGGCGTACCAGTACCGATCGATCGTGGCGTCGGGGTTGGTGTCGTCGCAGTCATCGGTGTTGTCGGCCGTGCCCGGGTAGCCCGCACACGACTTCACCTGGTCGTCCTCGGCGCCGAAGCCGTCACCGTCGCGATCCGCGATCTGCTCGGTGTAGGTGAGCTCCGGATCGTCGGGGAAGCAGTCGATGAAGTTGTCGACGTAGCCGACGATGGGCTCGCAGCGGAAGATCTCACGGTTCAGGTCGCCGTAGCCGTCGGTGTCCTGGTCGTGGTAGTACGCCGTCTTCGACGACAGCAGGGTGGACAGGTCGTCGTCGTCGGCCTCGCCGTCGCAGTCGTCGTCCACCCGATCGTTGCAGACCTCTTGCGCCATGGGGTTCACGGCGGCGTTGGCGTCGTCGCAGTCGTCGGAGTTGAGCACCCACTCGGTCCCGAGTGCGCCCTCGCACGCCAGCTGCGCCGGGTAGATCGCCCCGAAGCCGTCGCCATCCCCGTCGAGGTAGCGCAGCTCGAGGGGGAAGCCCTCGTCGCGCCTGCCGTCGCAGTTGTCGTCGACGGCGTTGCACACCTCCTCGGCTCCCGGGAAGACGGCTGCGTCGGCATCGTCGCAGTCCAACCGGTTGTCGGCGAATCCAGCGGGAATCTGGCATGCCATCTGTGGCAAGCCCGTGCCGAATCCATCGCCGTCACCGTCGGCGAAGTACTCCAGCTCCTCTTCGGGGAGACAGTTCTCCCCATCTGCTGTGGGACACCCTGCCAACCCCACAAACAACAGCGTCGACCATCGCATCCGGACCCCCAAGAACACGCTCCCGTGCGGTTTGCACGGCACTGTAGAGTCTGACGACGACACTCGTGCAAAGAAGGTGCGAACGTTTCGCGATCGGAACGTGAACGCCCGCCCTCGGCGAGCCGAGGACGGGCGTTGATCGGTTCGTTCCGAGAAACGATGCTCTAGAGCAGATCATCCTTCGGATCGAGCGGGTCGGTGCCGTTGCGGACCTCGTGGTCGTCGGGCCGGCCACCATCGTCGCTGTCGGTGTCCACCGGGCTCGTGCCCAGGGCCACCTCGTCACCGTCGCTTAGCGTGTCATCGTCGGTGTCGCGGTCCTGCGGGTCGGTCTCGCCCGTGCCCACCGTGCCGTTTCCACCGATCACGCCGATGTCGAAGGCACCGTCGAAGTTGGTGTCCTCCTCGCCGTCGAGCAGACCGTCCTGATCGTTGTCGGCCTCCCGCGGGTCGGTGCGAGTGGTCGGATCCGCATCGGGGATGAAGATCTTCAGGTCGGTGGTCTCGTGCGGCCCGAGGACACCCGAGGCCTCGAGGCCCTGCTCGGTGCCGTCCTGGATGCCGTCACCATCGGTGTCGACGTTCCACGGATCGGTCTTCACGACGGTGGTGTCCACACCGCGGACCGCCGCGGAGAGGTTGCGCCAGGCGAACAGCTCCTCGGGGTTGGTCAGCCCGTCGCCGTCCTCGTCCTCGAAGCGCGCGATGCCCAGCTTGAAGTTGCCCTCGTAGCGACGGTAGCCGTCCACGACGATGACGTACAGCTTGTCTTCCTCGGCCTCGAGGGTGACGCGAGGATCGTAGTAGTAGCCCGCGCGCAGCGTGTTGAAGTAACGACCACACTCGATCTCGGACTCGGCCTCGCAGTCCTCGAGCACACCCAACGTCTTGAGGTTGACCCAACCGTCGGAGATGTCGCGGGAGTACGAGCCGAAGGTGTTGATGTGGTACACGCCGTCCGCCGGAGCGCGCCACTGGAACCAGTAGTCGGGCTCGCTGCCGAAGTTGCACGACAGGGTGATGTCGTTGCCGGCGCCCACGGTGGTCTCGAACACGTCGGTGATCGTCTCGTAGCCGGGCAGCCCCTGGTCGACACAGTCGAGCAGGCAGGTGCTGTCGGGGCCACACTCGGGATCGATGCAGTCGATCTTGCCGTTGCAGTTCTGGTCGATCCCGTCGTCGCAGATCTCGTCAGCACCGTCGTTGATGGCGGGATCCGCGTCGTCGCAGTCGCCCACGTTGCTGCCGACGGACAAGCCGTTGGGTGGGAAGCAGCCGAAGGACTCGGGATCGCCGACCCCCCAGCCATCACCGTCGGCATCGTTGTACCAGTACCGGTCGATGTTGACGTCGGGGTTGCTGTCGTCGCAGTCGATGGTGTTGTCGGCCGTGCCCGGGTAGCCCGCGCAGGACATCACCTGGTCGTACTGCGCACCGTAGCCGTCGAGATCGCGGTCGGCTGGGAACGGGGAGTTGGTCTCCTCCGGATCGTTCGGCGCACAGTCGTTGAAGTTGTCGACGTAGCCGACGATGGGCTCGCAGCGGAAGATCTCGCGATCGATGTCGCCGAAGCCGTCGGTGTCGCGATCCTCGTAGTACGCCGTCTTCGATGAGAAGAGGGTGGAGGAGTCGTCGTCGTCGGCCTCGCCGTCGCAGTCGTCGTCGATGCGATCGTTGCAGATCTCCTGCGCCAGCGGGTTGACCTCGGCGTTGGAGTCATCGCAGTCGTCGGGGTTCAGCACCCACTCGGCACCCAGCGCTCCCTCGCAAGAGAGCTGCGCAGGGAACAAGCTGCCGAAGCCATCACCGTCGGAGTCGAGGTAGCGCAGCTCGAGGGGGAAGCCCTCGTCACGCTTGCCGTCGCAGTTGTCGTCGATGGCGTTGCAGACCTCCTCCGCGCCGGGGAAGACCTCCGCGTTGTCGTCGTCACAGTCCACCCGGTTGTCGGAGTACCCCGCAGGGACCTCACAAGCGGACTCGGGCAGACCGGTGCCAAACCCGTCGCCATCTGCGTCGACAAAGATGTCGAATTGTTGTTCAGGGAGGCAGTCAGACTCGCTGACCCCCTCGCAACCAGCTAGCCCCACCAGGAGCAGCACCGACCATCGCATGTGGACCCCCATGCTCTCGTGCGTCTTCACTCAGATTTCACGGCAGTATACAGGTGTGGGTGTCGTGTGTCTCGGCTGTGGCGGTGGTGCCCCCAGAAGCCACGGCCAACAGGCGTTCTCGGGCGGCGTAGACGATCCCGTCTAGCCCTTGCCTCGCACCTTCAGACCGTGCTTTTTCACGAGCCGCGCGAGCACGTGGCGGCTGGACAAGCCGAGGTCACGCCACGTGGGCTCCTGCCGGCCGCCTCGTCGATCGAGGGCCGCCTGGATGGTGGCAGCATCCAGGGTGGCGGGGTCCACGGCGTCGGCATCCTCCACACCGTCCGCGCGCGCGACCGACAGGCCCCCCGGCGGAAGCTGCAGCGTGTCTCCGCGCGACGAAGTGACGGACTGCCACAGCATGGCCTCCAGCTGCCGCACGTGAGTGGTGTAGGGGAACGCCACGAGCGCGCTCGTCAGTGCCAGCGCCATCCGCGGGCTGCGCTCCGGGTCTCCCTCCTCGAAGAAGCGGCTGGCGAGCTCGCGATCCTGCCGGGCGATCCCGCGGAGCAAGTGCACGGCGAGCAACGGCACGTCCTCCACCCGCTCCCGAAGCCCGGGCACGTCCAGGCGGATCTTGAAGCGCGCGAGCACGTCGTGCTTGAGCTCCTCTGGGTCTCGATTGGTGGCGGCCACGAGCCGTAGATCCGAGCGCCGCGGGCGGGCCTCCCCCAGCCGGGTGTACTCGCCCTCGTCGAGCACGCGCAGCAGGCGGGCCTGCACCTCGAGGGGCAGCTCGCCGAACTCGTCGAGGAACAAGGTGGAGCCGTCGGCCTCACCGACCAAGCCGGGACGCGCGGGCATGCCAGGGTTGGGGTAGCTCGCGAGGTTCCCGAACAGCTCGGCGTCCGCCAACCCCTCGGGGATGGTGGCAGCACTGCGACTCACCAGCGGCCGCCTGCGCCGAGAGGACGAAGCGTGCAGCCCTCGAGCTGCGAGCTCCTTACCGCTGCCACTCTCCCCCAACACCAGCACGTGGGCGTTGCGCCGCCCCACGAAGCGGACCCGATCCCGGAGCCACCAGGCCACCGGTCCCTCCCCCACCCAACCGAGCGAGTCGGGGCCTCCAAAGGGGTGCGAGGCCTCGACCTCCCCATCGAGCTGAGCGGAGCGCGCGCTGACCAACAACAGCACCCGGTCTCCGAGCTGCAGCAGATCACCGGGCCGGAGCGGGCAGGTCTCGGCGGGTTGCCCGTTCAGTCGTAGGGGCAGCCGCCCCAGGTTCTGCGCGAGGTGCTGACCGTCCTCGTATCGAATCTCCAGCTGCTTCCTTGACATCTGTGGATCATCGAGGGGCCCGCACGCGGCTCGGCTCCCTGGGCGATGCTGCATCCACGAGGCGCTGCCGCGGCGCCCCACCACCGCAGGCTCTTGGTCAGATCCGGGTAGGAAGGCGACCTCTCCCACACGTGTGGGGTCGTGGGGGTAGCCCACCAGCACCAGCACGGGCTCGCCCAGCGGACGGACGAGCCCAGCTTCGGGCGGATTCCAGGTGGCAGTCACGGCGTCGGACACAATGCCTGGAGTCTACTGCACCCTTGGACCGATGAGGGGCCGCAGGAGGGCTCATGTCTTGGCACCCGCTCGTGCTCCTGTCGTGGGCCGCCTGCCCCGTGGCCACCGACACAGACACCGACATCGATACCGGCACCTCCCTCGACGCCCCCTCCGGGGTGGACACCGATGGCGACGGCGTGGCGGACGCAGACGACTGTGATCCCAGCGACCCCAACACCTTTCCGGGCGCCGAGGAGCGGTGCGACGGGCGCGACAACGACTGCGACGGCTCCGCGGTGGAGCCCACCCAGCGCGCCACGGTGGTGGGCGGCGACAACCACGACACCATCACCAGCGCCATCCAGTCCGCTGACGACGGCGCCGAGATCTGGGTGTGCCCCGGCTCCTACACGGAGCCACTCACGGTGCAGCGCGACCTGGTGCTGGTGGGTCTCGAGCGCCCCACGGTGGACGCCGGCCAGGCCGGTGCGGTGGTGGACGTCGCCTCGGGCTCCCTCACCCTGAGGGGGTTCGTGTTGACGGGAGGCACGGGCTCTCCACACGGGCCGCTGCTGACGAACGGCGGTGGCATCAACGGGTTTCGAGCGACGGGACCGCTACTCGTGGAGGACTGCCACATCGAGGACAACGTGGCAGAGCTCGGCGGAGGCGTGCTCTTCGGGCCGGAGGGTGGCCGCCTCGAGGGCACGACGGTGGCGCTCAACGTGGCTGGCTCCCATGGCGCGGGGGTCCATGCGGAGGGGCCCACCGCCTTGGTGAACAGCGTGCTGTCGGGCAACGTGGCCGCCTCCTTCGGCGGAGGGCTCTCGGTGGCCGAGGCGGTGCAGGTCACGGCCAGCCAGACCGAGGTGTCGACCAACCTGGCGCAGACGGGCGGAGGCGTGTTCCTGTTCGAGGGAGCCATGATGAGCGCCGATCCGAGCACCGAGATCCGCGCCAACCGGGCCACGCTGGGCGCGGGCGCCTTCCTGTCGTCGGCCACCTGGGAGGGCGGCGTGGTGGCGGACAACGAGGCCACGGAGATCGGAGGCGGGCTCGATCTGAACGGAGGGGGCACCGCACGCCGCGTGCACGTCACCGGCAACGTGGCCGAGAGCGGCGCGGGGATCACGGCAGATGGAGTGGTGACCTTCGAGGACGTGGACGTCGACGGCAACACCGCCTCGGAGGCGGGAGGCGGCGTCTACGCGCTGGACGCCACGATCACGGCCGATGCCGACACCGTGGTGCACGACAACACGGCCTCGGACGTGGCCGGGGGGCTGTTCCTGCTGGACAGCGTGTGGTCGGGGGGCACCATCGCCCACAACGAGGCCGACAACGGTGGCGGCGTGTACTTCTCGTCCTTCGCGGCGAGCGGCAGCTCCCTGTCGGACGCCGTCGTGCACGACAACACCGCCGTGCTCTCGGGAGGGGGCGCCTACATGTCGGGGCCTTGGCAGCTCACGGACTGCCTCCTCGATCAGAACACGTCGCTGGACCGGGGAGGGGCCGTCTACAGCACGGGCAGCGTGGGCACGGCCCGCAACACGGCCTTCGTCCACAACGGAGCCGTGCAGCGCGGAGGCGGCCTGTACCTGAACACCGAGTCGGTGGCCACGCTCACCACGTCGACCATCGAGGGAAACCAGACGCTGCGAGGATCAGGGGTGTACCTCAACGGCGACAGCACCCTGAGCCTGGTGAACAGCACCCTCGCCGACAACGGCAACGCCACCAGCATCTCGGGCGGAGGCGCACGGGTGACCCGCGGCGCGCTGATCTCCACCTGTACTCAGTGGGGATCGGGCGACTCCGACAACGCCCCTGACGACGTGTTCGTGGAAGGCCTGGGTGCGATCGTGGGCTACGGCACCTGCGCCCACTTCAGCTGCACCCACGACGGAGGCTGCACCCCCGAGCCTTGAGCGCACGCGCGATCAGGCCTTGCGGACCTTCTTGACCAGACGGCCTCCGGCGCGACGCTTCACCAGGCGCCCTGCCTTGCGCAGGCGCTCCTTGGCCTTCTTGCGCTTGAGCATGGCGCGCAGGCGCCCGGTCTTGTTGCGGCGACGGGTGGACATGGCGGCTCCCTACCGCTCGGCGATGGCCGACGGTGACGAATGGGTCAACGCGGCGCGGTAACCCGATGACCGAGTCTCCATCAACTCAAACCCCGCTCCAGACGACCCGATAGGGCCTGTGGAAGCACCTGGGAACATGGGCAGAACCTTCGCCATCGGCGACATTCACGGCGAGCTCACGCAGCTCCGAGACCTGTTGGCCCGCATGGGGCCGTTCGATGCCGACGACACGCTGGTCTTTCTCGGCGACTACCTCGACCGAGGACCCCAGAGCGCGCAGGTCGTCTCCTTCATTCGTGAGGAGCTGCCCAAGCAGGGCATGCGCATCATCACGCTGCGAGGCAACCACGAAGACGCGTGGTTGCGCGTGCTGGACGAGGGCTGGGACGGATTCGTGCTCCCTCCCACCAACGGCTGCCTGGCCTGCCTGCGCAGCTTCACCGGCGGTCGCGTGCCCCGCGCCAACGAGCACCCCGCCTCGGATCGAGAATGGGAGCAGCTGCTCACGGGCTCCTTCTTTCCCGACGACGTGGTGCAGTGGATGCGCGATCTGCCCTACTGGTACGAGGACGAGCACGCGATCTACGTGCACGCGGGACTGCCGAAGATCGGGCGTCGCTTCGCCCATCCCTCCGAGGTGGAGAACCGCTCCGCCCTGCTGTGGACCCGCACCATGGACTTCTTCGAGGCCTACCGCGGCAAGACGTGCATCGTGGGTCACACCGTGACCAGCTTGCTACCCCCCGATCTGAGCTGCTATGACCGAGGCAATCCGGAGGATCTCTGGGCGGGTGAGCAGGTGATCGCCATCGACACCGGGTGCGGCAAGGGCGGATTCCTCACGGCGATCGAGCTCCCGGAGCTGTTCGTGTGGGAGTCTCGGGACCCGCTGCGCCATCAGTCTCGCAGCCCAGAGGTCGAACCGTCGACGTGAAGCTCGCCGAGGTGGTGGCGACGAGCCAGCGCGTGGGCAGCACGCGCTCGCGCAAGGACAAGACCCAGCTGCTGGCTGCGTTGCTGCAGGACCGGGGCCACGACACCCTGCAGATCCTGGTTCCCTGGCTCGCTGGCGAGCTGCGCCAGGGGCGCGTGGGCGTGGGCTACGCAGCGCTCTCGGCCGTGCGCGGCACTGCGCCCTCGGAACAGACCACGCTGTCGGTGACCGACGTGGATCACGCGCTGACGGCCTTGAAGGGCATCGCGGGAAAGGGCTCGAAGGCCCGGCGTCACGATGCGCTGGTACAACTGCTCGGACTGTGCACGGCACCCGAACAGCCGTTCCTGATGGCACTGCTGGCGGGGGAGCTGCGCCAGGGGGCCCTGGCGGGCGTGATGGCCGAGGCGGTGGCCGAGGCGGCCAAGGTCCCGGCCGCGGAGGTGCGTCGGGCCGCGATGCTCACGGGCGATCTGGTGGCGCCGGCCTTGGCGGCGTTCACGGGCGGGGCCGAGGCCCTGGCCGGCTTCCGCCTGGAGGTGGGCCGCGCCATCCAGCCGATGCTGGCTCAGACGGCAGAGGACGCCGCCGACGCCATGGCCCGCCTGCAGGGCGTCCGGCTCGAGGCCAAGCTCGACGGTGCGCGGGTTCAGGTTCACCGCAGCGGAGACCGTGTGGAGGTGTGGTCTCGTCACCTCCGTCCCGTCACGCGGGCCGTTCCCGAGGTGGTGGAGGCCGTGCTGGCGCTCCCCGTGGAGGAGATCGTGCTGGACGGGGAGGTGCTGGCACTCGAGCCCAGCGGGCGCCCCCACGCGTTCCAGACCACGATGCGCCGGTTCGGCCGCAAGCTCGACGTGGCCGCGATGCGTCGCGAGCTTCCCCTGTCGGTGTTCTTCTTCGACGCGCTGCACCTGGACGGCACCCCCCTGCTGGATCGTCCGCTGTCGGAGCGAGCCCAGGTGCTGGAGGAGCGGGTTCCCGAGTCTGCCCGGGTGCGAACCTTGGTCCCCAAGGACGCCGACGAAGCACACGACTTCGTGCAGCGCACCCTCGACGCGGGCCACGAGGGGGTGATGGCGAAGGCGCAGGCCTCCTCCTACGAGGCAGGCACCCGCGGAGCTGCATGGCTCAAGATCAAGCCCGCCTGGACGCTGGAGCTGGTGGTGCTCGCGGTGGAGTGGGGCAGCGGCCGTCGCAAGGGCTGGCTGTCGAACCTCCACCTGGGCGCCCTCGATCCCGGCACGGGCGGCTTCGTGATGCTGGGCAAGACCTTCAAGGGGCTGACGGACGAGCTGCTGGCCTGGCAGACGGAGCAGCTGCTGGCGCGCGAGGTGCGCCGTGACGGCCACGTGGTGCACGTTCGGCCCGAGCTGGTGGTGGAGATCGCCTTCAACGACGTGCAGGACAGTCCACGCTACCCAGGCGGCGTGGCGCTGCGTTTCGCACGGGTGAAGGGCTATCGGCCCGACAAGCCCCCCAGCGAAGCCGACACCATCGAGACCGTTCGCGCCATCCACCAGGGCAAGCTGCGGAAGAACGCTGGCGGACGACCCACCTCCCGAGATCAATAGGGCAGGTTCAGCACCTCGCCGTCCACCGAGATCACGTGGTTGTTGCCGTTGGGATCCCAAGTGCCGCTGGTCATGGGATCCCATCCACCGCGCGTCGCCTCGCCTCGCCACTGCCGACCCGAGGACGCGGCGAACGGAAGGCCAGGGTCCAGCCTGCCCGTAGGAGGCCCGCCCACCGGACCGAAGGCGCCGGAGCGCGGGTCGTACCAGAAGTCGCCGGGCAGCACCTGACCGTAGCGCGCCATCAGGAAGTCGTGCTCCTGCTGCGTGAGGGCTCGGCCGTTCACGGTGGTACGGGCGGCGCGGGAGGGGCGGTGCGTGGACGGCTGCGCGTGGCGAGGACTCGACTGGCTGATCTCGAACGACGTCGGCGTCGGCCCGATCAGCGCACCGCCCACGGCCCACCCCGTGAGCACGAGCGCCATCGCCAGGGCGATGCCTCCGCCCAGCGCCAACGCGATGCCGGTGCCCGCCGCCACAGCCAGATGAGGTCGCATGATCCCTTCCCGTTCCCTGGGAGCGAGCAGCCGCTCCCGTTCGAGATGGCAATCCTCCATTCCCCTCCGATTCCGGCTATGTACGGGCCCGGAGGTCGCATGGACCTGACGTGGACACCAGAGCCCTCTGCTGCCTGGGACGCCGACAAACGACACGTCGTAGGGGCGTGGACGGGCGTGTTCCCCGCACTGCAGGCCGCCCACGACGGTGCTGTGCTCCCCGGTCACTGGTGGCGAGCGGAGCTCGACGGCGCCACCGTCGGCTATGGCTGGATGGACGTGACCTGGGGCGACGCGGAGGTGCTGCTGGCCGTGCACCCGAAGGCAGTGGGGAAGGGCGTGGGATCCTTCGTCCTCGACAAGCTGGTCCACGAGGCCCGCAAGCAGGGCCTGCGGTACATGTACAACGTGGTCCCCACGGGCCATCCCTCCCCGAGCACGCTGCAGGCCTGGCTCGAGAAGCGAGGCTTCGGACTGTCGGGCGACGGACTCCTCAAGCGCCAGATCTGAGCGCTGTCAGGGGTGCGCACCCACCGCGCGTCCCTGCCGAAGCACCTGACGCACGGCACGACGCATGGTGCCTGCATCCTGGAAGCGATCCGCCGGATCGATGCGACAGGCCTTCCGGAGGATGGGCTGCAGCACTCGCGGTAGCAGGCGATACGGGTCGTCGGCCCTGCTCGGGCTGCGACTCAGGTTGTGCAGCGCCAGCTTGCGCGGCGTGCGAGCCGTGGCCAGCGCATACAGGGTCGCGCCGAGTCCGTACAGATCGGAGCATGGCGTGACCTGGGTGGCGTCGAGGTGCTGCTCGGGCGCCATGTAGGCGGACGTCCCGAGGGTGACGCCAGGGGAGGTCAGATCGCTGGACTCGTCACGCACGATCCCGAAGTCGCCCAGCTTCACGATGCCGGAACGCATGAGCAGGATGTTGCCGGGCTTGATGTCGCGGTGCACCCAGCCTGCCGCGTGCACGGCCTGCAGACCCGCCAACACGCAGTCGGCGATGTGGAGGACCCACGACACCGGGAGACCGTCTCGGTCCTTGGTGAGGGCGTGGGCCGTGCCGCGATCCATCAGCTCCATGGCCAGCCAGCTGTGGGGGCCGTCGTGCCCCACGTCCTCCACGCGAACCACGTTGGGGTGACGCAGCCGCCGCATGGCTCCGGCCTCCCGCAGGAAGCGCTGCTCCACCTTGCTGCCGACGAGGCGCGGCTGGAGCACCTTGATGGCCACGGAGGTGCCCTGCATCCGATCCTGCGCCCGATACACGGTGCCCACCCCACCGTGCCCGATGGACTCCAACACCCGGTACCGCCCTTGTCCGAGGGTGGAAGGTGGCTCCAGTGGCTCGCAGAGAACACTCATCACCGATCACGTAAGCGAGCCCAGGCTCCACGGAGGTTACAGCACGGATACCCGAAACCGTGGGGAAACCCCGGCTCCGACGGATGTGCCGGAGCGCCCAGGGGCAGATTCTCCAAAGCGCGCCCGGATCGCACCAGACGCCGCCATCCGGCTCGTCGTGATACGACCGACGGGGCTTGCTGCCTGGGGGGCGCATCCTACCCACACGTCAACGCCGCGATCCCGTCGACGAGGACGCGCCCACGGACACTCGTCTGCCTGCGCCGGGCGTGCTCCCCGCGGCACGTCGCGTCACACGGGCCATCATCCAGCGGCTCCGAGGCGACACCGAGGTGCCCACGGAGGCCGGTGAGGAGGACGAGCTGCCCCCGATGCCCGAGGTCTCCGATCCGTCCACGGTGCAGATGGAGATGCCCAAGGAGCTGTCGGTGGATCGGCCGACCGAGGACTCCGAGACCCAGCAGCGAGCGGTGCTCGATCTGTCGTCCAGCAGCCTGTCGATACCGCGGAGCCCGCAAGCAGCGGCGAGCGGCAGCGGTGGCGCGACAGGTTCGCGCGGGAGCCCGTCCGTGGTCCCACCGGCGGCACCGTCGCCCGATCCGCTGTCGGGGCCGATCGACGAGCTCCCCGGCCCCCCCGTCGTGCATCGCGGCCTCGCGCCGGGCGAGGCCCCTCCCGAGATCGAGGAGCTCGCCTCCGGCAGAGCGCCGAAGGCCAGCAAGGCGCCACCAGCCAGCAAGGGCCCCGAAGACAGCAGGGAGCTCGCTCCGCTGTTGGCATCCACCCCGGCCCGCGGCCAGCCGGTGGTATCGGCGCTGAGTCGCGCCTCGGCGGATGCGGCCACGGCCGTCGGACTCGATCTGTCCAACGAGGCCACTCAGGCCTTCGACCCCTCGCAGTTCGTGCCTGCTCCCGATCGGGAGACCCACCGCTTCGAGGCGGTGCAGCTGCAGCACGTCGACATTCCCGCCGGGCGTCCCACGGAGCTGGGGAGTGTCGACACGGAGCGCGGAGCCAGGCGATCCCGCAGCAAGGACGCGGAGATGGCCATCCAGTCGAGCCTGGCCGGCCTCGCCGTCGTGATCCTCGTGGTCATCCTGGTGGGCTCGTTCCTGTTCTTCTACCAGATGAACCAGCCCGTCTGACCTCGGGGTCCACCATGGGTGCCTCGAACCGGGCCCACGGACGACGAGTGCTCGCCGCCACGGCCGCCAGTGCTCGCTTGTAGTCGCCGAAGGTGCCACCGGCGGCGAGCCCATGCATCATGGCCAGCCCCGACTCGGGGCCGCCCTGGGCGAGCTCGTGCTCGATCCACGCCCAGCGTGCCGACACGGGACGGACCTCCGCCGCTCCGCGAAGGCCTCGTTCGAGCCGCTTCATGCGCCGCTGCACCGCCTTGATGCCCGCGAAGGGCAGCCCGTCCAGCGGCGTGTTGCGCTTGGCCACGAAGGGGGCCACGCCCAACGCGAGACGCGACGGGCGGCAGGCCTGGGCCAGCTCACGGGTGAAGCGAATCAGCTCGTCGATGTCGTCGTCGGTCTCGTCGGGCACACCGATCATCATGTAGAGCTTGAAGACGGCGAAGCCGAGCTCGCCGGCTTGCTGACCGCACGCGAGCAGGTGGGTCTCGGTGGTGCCCTTCTTCATCGACTTGCGCAGCCGCTCCGAAGCACCGTCGCTGGCGGTGGTCAGGGTCCTGGCGCCGCTGGCCCGCAGCTGCTGCGCGATCTCCGGTCGCCGCGCCACGCGATCTGCCCGCAGTGAGCTGACCGACACCTGCCGCCCCGACGCCACCAGGGTGCCCAGCAGCGCCGGCAGCTCCGGATGGTCGCTGATGGCCGCCCCCACCAGACCCACCTTGCGCGCCTCCTCGGGGATCAGCTCAAGGATCCGATCCGACGAGACGAGTCGCATGCCGCCGTTGGTGGTGCGCCGCATCACGCAGAACGTGCACATGCGGTGGCAGCCCCGCTCCCCCTCCAGCAGGAACATGTCCGACAGCTCCGCCTCGGGAGCCAGCCAACCCGAGCGGGCCGGCAGGTGCGCATCCGTGGCCTGGGCCGGGATCGGGAAACGAGCGCCATCCCGCTCCGGGATCCACCCGCCCGGAAGCGCGCTCACGGTGTCGAGCCAGCCCTCCCGCGTCTCCGCATCGAAGAAGCCCGCGACGGCGGGCACCACCACGTCCTCCCCCTCTCCGAGGAGAGCTGCGTCCACGAAGGGCTCGAGGAACGCCGGACTGGCCATGGAGATCGGCCCTCCCAGCAGCAGCATGGGATCGCCCTCGGTGCGCTCCTCGCGCAAGGGGCGGATCCGGCAGGTGTGCAGCAGCTGCAGCAACCCCACCAGCTCTGCCTCGTAGGCGAACGACACCGCGAGCAGCGGGAAGTCCTCGAGGGGCGTGCCCGTCTCGTAGGTGACGACGGACTGGCCCGCAGCCTGCCAGGCAGCGACGTCGTCGGGCAGGAAGGCCCGCTCGGCCGCGATCCCGTGCTCTCGCAGGATCGCCACGATGCGCTGGAAGCCGAGCGACGACATCCCGGCCCGGTACGGCGACGGGTACACCACGGCCATGCGCCGGTTCCCCGCTCGAAAGGACAGGCCCCGCTCCGACGCCCGACGGCGCTCGATGGCTTCGAGCAGGGCGCGTCGACTCATCGGAACTCGAGCGAGACGAACTCGACGACGTCGGCGATGTCCTGCGGATCGAGGCTGTCGCCGAACGCGGGCATCAGGCCGCCTCCGTCCACCACCTGCGAGATCACGCGACAGCGGGTGATGCGCGGGATCCGGTCGGTGAGGGCTGGCCCCTCGTCGCCCTCGCCGGCGGGGCCGTGACAGGTCTCGCACCGGTTGCCGTACACGATGTCGCCCACCGTGAGGTCTCCCTGCAGCTGCAGGATCTCGTCGCAGGCGGCGCTACCGCCGCAGGCCGCCAGCAGTGATGCCGCGAGGCCGATCATCGGAATGGTCCATCGCATGGTGCTCCCCCGGTCACGACCCTCATAGCCTCTGCAGCAGCGTTATGTTCGCGGACTCGGAGGCGTCATGATCGGGCTGTGGGCCCTGGCGGGCACGACGCTGGCGGCCGACCGGGAGCACACCCTGAGCTGGCGGCTGTCGGTGGACGGCACCGCCGTCGGCACGCGCACCCTGACGGTGCGACAGCTCGGGGCCCGCGACGGCACGAGCCGCATGCTCACGGAGGTCACGGAGATCACGCTGGGAGAAGCCTCCTACCGACGCCGCCTGAGCGCCCACGTGGCGGGCCGGCAGCCGGCGGCCTTCCATGCGGTGGTGGACAACGACGGCGCCACGCTGGACGTGCAGGGCCGCTGGACCCCCCTGCACTGGATCGTCACCACCACCTCCACGGGCCGCTCCCGCACCCGGCAGCTACCCTTGGGGCAGATCGATCTCTCCACGGTGGATCTCGCAGATCCACTCACCTCGCTCCCCCTGACGCGCCTCACGTCTGCCCAGGTCCTCGATGCATCCACGGGCGAGGTGCAGTCCGGCTCGGTGGAGCACCAGGGCACCCATCCGGTCCAGATCGCCGGCCAGACGGTGCAGTCGTCGCAGCTGGTGTGGTCGGGCCCCCAAGGCGCCTGGACGCTGTTCTACAGCTCCGATGGCCACCTGGTCCGCTACGAGCGGCCGCTGCTGGGATCGGTGCTGGTGGGGGAGCTGTCGACGCCGGCACCCTCGGGTGTGGACGACTTCCCCGTGGACGCCCAGTTCTCCGTCGACGCCTTGGAGATCGAGTAGCTCGATGGCAGGCGCCCTCATCGCGACAATCCACGGAGTTGATTGTCGCGATCAGTCGTGCACGATGGCGACGGCCTCGATCTCCACGAGCATCTCCGGATCCACCAGGCCACTCACCTCCACCATGGCGGTGGCGGGCCGGATGTCGGCGAAGACCTCGCCGTGCACGCGGGCGATGGCCTCCCACTGCGAGATGTCGGTGACGTACATGCGTGTGCGCACCACGTGCCGGAGGTCTGCCCCCAGCTCTTGCAGGGCGGCGGCGATGATCTGCAGGCAGCGCTCGGTCTGGCGCGCCGGATCGCCCACCCCCACCAAGGCGCCGCCCTCCCCCGTGGCGGTGGTGCCCGAGACGTGGATGGTGTCGCCCACGCGCACGGCACGCGCGTAGCCCGCGATGGCCTCCCAGGGAGCTCCGGACTGCACGGATCGACGGGACACACCAACCTCCACGACACTATGCTTGGCGCATGGCGGATCTCACCCACCTGGACGAGCACGGCAACGCCCGTATGGTCGATGTCGGCGACAAGCGGATCACCAAGCGACAGGCGGTGGCGGAAGGCCGGATCCGGCTGGGCCCCGAGGCCCTGGTGGCGGTGCAGCAGCGCAGCGCCAAGAAGGGCGACGTGCTCGCCGTGGCCCAGCTCGCGGGGATCCAGGGAGCCAAGCGCACGGCGGATTGGATCCCGCTGTGCCACCCACTCCCCCTCACGGGGATCGACGTGGAGCTGGAGCTCGACGTGGACGCAGCGGAGGTGGTGTGTCGCGCCACGGCCCGCACGGAGTGGCGCACGGGGGTGGAGATGGAGGCGATGTGCGCCGTTTCTGCCGCCCTCCTGACCGTCTACGACATGCTCAAGGCGGTGGATCGAACGCTCGAGATCGGCGCGGTGCGTCTGCTGGCGAAGTCGGGGGGCCGCAGCGGCGACTGGACCAGGCCTACGGAGTGACGACCTGGGCCACGCCACGGGCTTCAGAAGTGGAAGAGGATCCCAGCGGTTCCCTGTAGGGCGCCGCGCGGGTCGGTGGGCTGACGGTCGATCCATCCGACGTACCGACCCTCGAAGTCCAATGCGAAGCGCTTGCCCATGGCGAGCTCCAGCCCCAAGCCGCCGTGCAGTCCCCACAGTGCGTCGAAGGTGTTCACCTGGGTGACGGAGCCGTCGCCCGCGTACTCCTCGAAGAGGTTGCGCTGGTTCCAGGTCACACCGCCCACCACGTAGGGGCTGACGGGCGCCCAGGGGAAGGCGAACAGGTCGACCGAGCCCGCCACCTTGGTCTGGGCACGGGTGCTGTTGGCGAAGGAGAACACGGAGCTGCCGCTGTGACGCGACACGTCGAGCTGCAGACCCACGGACTCGGCAGGCCGGTAGCGAGCCATCAGCCCAAGGCCCGGGTCGCTGTAGAGCTGGCCGCCTTCGGTGCTCGACAGCAACGTGCCGAGCTGCAGCCCGAGGGCGAGAGTCTTGTCGCGGTCCACAGCGCGGTTGGGCAGGTGATCCTGCTGCACCGGCACGTTGCCGACGGGGGCCTGGTGGTAGTGGCGGTGGTGCCGCGGCGGAGGTCCATAGACGAACACGCCGTGCACGGGCCGCACGCGGCGGTAGACCACGGTGCGACGAGTGGTGGCCACCCGAGGCGGCGCACGCCGGACGGGCCGATGGGTGTGGGCGCGCGGGCGAGCGCTGCTGGGCCGGGCGCTGCTGGTACGCGGGACCCGATGGGGCACGGCGTTGGGCCGCGCCGAGCGGGTGGTGCGCGTCGTCCGCGTGGTGCGGGTCGTGCGACGGGCCGGAGTCCGGGTGCGAGAGGTCTTGCGACGCGCCTGAGACCTGCTGGGGCGACGCGCCTGCTCCTCCGCCGACTCCGTCAGATCGGCGGTGGCATCCGCCATCGGCACCAGCTCGTCGATGTCGGAGGCCAGCGCGGGAGCGCTGAACAGGGTGAGGGCCAGTGCAACGGCGAAAGGTGCGTGGTCCATGGTCGGTCTCCCCAAAGTCCGAGGTGTCTTCGAGGCAGCAGACGTGGGCTGCCAGAAGTTCATTCGACGGCAGCGAGATTTGTTGGCCGGATGGCTCACCAGCCCCTCAGAACAGCCCCTCGATCCCTCGTACGACGCGCTCCTCCACCCAGCCCTGGCGCCCCTGGACGCGCACGGCGACACAGGGTTTCCCCGCGACGGACGCCGATCCCCCGAGCTCGAGGGTGCGCACGGCTCCATCGGAGAAGGTGACGCGCCACGAGTGCCGGGAGCCTCCGAAGTCGGCATCGGGCAACCCCGGCTCCGCCCAGCGATGCACCCGAGGCGCCACGAGCCAGTCCACTGCTGCCCGAGCGCGCTCGGGTTCGGTGTCGAGACCGGGAGGCTGCACCACCGACAGGCCCGCCTCTCCCTGCACCAGCACCCCCGTTGGCCCCGCGCCCCGCCGCTCGAAGCGGATCACGCGCTGCTCCAGAGGGCCCCACAGGTGCCGGTCGTGCAGCGCATGCGGCATGCGAGCCACGGTGTAGGGCACCTCGAGCCCCACGCGGAACCGCTGATCCGTGCCCGCGATCCCCACGAAGAACAGCGCCCCTCGCTGCTCGAAGTGCAGCCGGACGGGGTCGCGGTCCCGCACCTCCAGCTCGATCCCCCAGCGCCGGTCCACCTGCCCGGGAGCAGCCACCTCCAGGGCACGCCACCGAGCCACGCCCGTCACCAACGCAGCCATCGTGGGCCCGTCCACGGCCCAGCCCGCATCGGACACCCAGCCCGCCCCCTGCCGAGCCACGCGCACCGACGCCCTCTGGTTCTCCAGCCGCATGGCCACGATCGCTTCGGGATCGAGGTCGACGATGGTGGGATCGCGCCAGGCCACGGGGGCACGATCGAACGGTCCGCGCCCCCCGACGTCGGCCCGCAGCACGGAGTCGTCACCGGGCCACCGCAACCAGGTGCCGCCACCCGGAGCGTCGTGGCCGAGGGTGAGACTCAGCAAGGGTCGCCCGGCGGCCTCCACCGACACCGCCAGCTCGGAACCGCCGGCGAGCCCGTAGCGATCCAGCTCCTCCTCGTCGACGCGGGCGAGGGGGCGTACACCGGGGGCGAGCTCGGCCAACAGCGCGCGAATCGCCACCCCGTCGGCGGGCGCTTCGCTAGGGGCAGCGACGAACCAGCGCTCGCCCCGGCGCTCGAGCACCACCATGCGATCCACCCGACCCACGCGGATCCGATCCACGGCTGCCGCGTCGAACGCCGGGAGCGCACCGATCTCCGCCTGCTCCCCCACCCGCTGCGACAGGCGAACGCCCACGTCGAGGGCACCCACCACGAGCACGGCCACCAACAGGGAGCGGGTGCTGCGCGCGAGGTTCACGGGCGCCGCCCCGCCACCGCCGCGAGCAGCATCACGACGAGCAGCGGCACCCCCATCATCGCGACCTTCACCATCACCGGCGAGCTGGGGCGCGACAGCGGCGGGCGCACCACCGCTCGACTGCGGATCTCGATGAGCGCCGGATCGTCTGCCAGCCAGTCCACGGCGTTGAGCGCGAAGTCGAGGTTGTTGGCCACCGCATCGCCGGAGGACACCACCACCAGGCGGCTGGGTCGCCCGAGGCGCGGGCCCTCGGCGGATTGCGGCGTGAAGCGGCCCCACATGGCTGCCACCACGGGCACCTCCGCCACCTGCTCCCCCGGAAGGGGCGCCCGCAGCGCCTTGGGATCGAGGGTGTCGAGGGTGCGCACCTGCGCGGCACCAGGCATCGTGGTGGCCCAGATCGCAGCCTCGGTGGAGGCGCCGGTGTCACGGAGCTGCAGGCTCGAGGCGAAGGGCAGCAACAGCCGGGGCACGTCCCGCAAGGTGGCTCGCGCCCGGTCGAGGGCCGTGGTGGTCAGCGCGAGCGGGTAGGTCACCTGCACCAGCTGACGACCGCGCCCCTCCAGATCCATGGGCACCACCATGGGCTCGCAGTGGTCTCGATCCAGCAGCACGTCGCGGTTCACTCGGATCCCGTGGTGCCCGAGCCAGGCATACAGGCCATGATCCACCGGCAGGATCCGCCCTCCCTCGAAGTCCGGACGCACGCTGGACAGCCAGGCCATCACCGCGCCTCCACGAGCCAGGAAGGCATCGAGCTGCGCGATCTGCTCGTCCGACAGCGGTCGCTGTGGGGCCACCAGCAGGAGCACGTCCAGGTCGTCCGGGATCGGAGCGTCGCCCGGGGCCACCGTGCGGAAGCGACCCGAGGCTGCGAGCCGCTCCGCCAGTGTGCGCAGCGGCGTGCCCACCGCCGCCACCGTGGGATCGGGCTCGCCGTGGCCCAGCAGCCACCCGACGGAGCGCACGTCCTGCCGCTCGGTGGTGACCCGCCGGATGGCGCGCACCACCTGCAGCTCCATCGTGGACACATCGGGTAGCGCCTCGGCAGCGACCACCTGGTCGCCGTACTCGAAAGCCACCCCCATGTAGACGGTGCGCGCTTCGGTGCGGTCCGCGGCGCGGTACGCATAGGGCAGGGGGCGCACGCCCAAGGCAGCAGCGCGCTCGGTGGCCTCGGGATCGCCAGCCGGATCGACGGCCGAGATGTACAGCTTCTCGCCTGAGTGGGCCCTCAGCTCCCGCAGCAGGTCGAGCAACGCGCGGCGGTGGTCGTGGAACGGCGCCGCGAGATCGTCGCTGAAGAAGACGCGGGCCACCAGCGGCCGACGCAGCCCCTGCACGCTGTCGCGCGCCACGTCCGACAGCGTGTGGCGCCCCGAGGCCGTCAGGTCCCAGCGCAGGGGCACCGCCGCCGCGAGGTGGTTCGCCACCAGCACCAGCACCAACGCCAGCACCCCGTTCACCCACAGCGTGCGCCGGAGCGCGGCGGGGCTCACCTGAGCCGCCTAAGCTCGAGCACCTGCACCGCCAGGAGCAGGAACCACGCCGTCACCGACGCGAAGAAGACCACGCTGCGGCTGTCGAGCACCCCGCCCGCGAGGTTGGCGAAGTGGTGATCGAAGGTAAACCACTGCGCGAGCCCCACCCAACCGGGGGGAACGAAGCGCAGGGCGTAGCCGGCACCGAAGGCGAGCACGCCCACACTGCTCGCCAGCAGGAACGCCACCACCTGGGTCTCGGCCACCGCGCTCGCCGCCACCCCCACCGCCGCCAGCGCGCCACCCGCCAGCAGCAAGCCCAGATAGCCACCGAGAATGGGGCCCAGCTCAGGCTCGCCGTACGCCATCAGCGCTATCGGCCACGGCAAGGTGAGCAGCAGGGACAAGCCCACCATCGCCAATGTCGCGAGCCACTTGCCCACCACCACGGAGGCGGTGGAGATCGGGAGGCTCTGGAGCAGCAGCAGGGTGCCTGTGCGTCGCTCCTGAGCGATGCAGCCCATGGTCATGGCCGGCACCCCGAGCACCAGGCACACGGCCATCCAGGCGAAGGGGCGGCGCATGCTGGCCACGCCTCCCTCGAAGGGATCGTCGAACCACAGCGACAGCACGCCCAACAGTGCCACGAAGACCGCCAGGATCACACCAGCCTGGGGTCGGCCAGAGGCGGCCGACAGCTCTCGCAGGGCGATGGTCGGTACGGCGCGCATGAGGTGGGTCTACTATATGGTGCAGGCGGAGGTTGGATGGGCAACGTCTGGAATGCTCCCGAAGCAAACGACATGGGACCTGGTGCGACGGGCGGCGGAGAGCCACCGAGCGATCTGTCGGATCCGATGGAGGTCCCGCGGCGCGTATTCGAGGACGTACGTGACCATCTGGCTGGCTACATCCTCTCCGGCATCGTGATGACGGCGGTCGTCTTCGCCGTGATCACGGGGATCATGGTGCTGTTGTTCGGCTTCATGTTGCCGGGCATCATCATGGAAGACGAGACCATCAGCCTGATCGGCTCGCTGCTGGGGATGGCCGCCTACTTCTTCGGCATCATGGGCTTTGCCTTCCTGCTCATGCCGCTGATGACGGCGAGCATGCTGCGCGCCATCGACGCCCAGCGCGCCGGAGCACAGGACCTCGGCGCGATGGCGGCGCTGTCCACCCTGCGGGAGGATGCAGGTCGCATCATCGGCTTCAACCTGGCGGGCGTGCTGCTCACCTTCGTGGGCATGCTGTTCTGCTACGTGCCCGGGCTCATCGCCTCGGCGCTGATGATGTTCGCTCTGCCGATGGTGGTGTTCGAGCGCGTGCCCCCCGTCACGGCCTACCAGCTCGGCTGGAAGCACATGACGCAGCACGCAGGCTGGCACGTCGCCGTGTGGCTCATCTCGATGCTCACCGTCGGGATCCTGAGCATCACCTTCGTGGGGATCATCGTGGCCTACCCCATCATGTTCGCCTTCCAGGTCTTCGCGTACCGTACCGCCTACGGCGATCAGGGCGCGATGGCCACGATGGACGCCTAGGCCCTACTAAGGCCTCTCGACGATGCGCAGGGCTCGCTCGGCTCGCTGAGCGAGGCCCTGGAGTCCCAACCGGGTATCGGCCGCCCCCAGCACGAAGCGCAGCTCGGCGAGCTGCCGATCCTGCGCACACAACGCCGCGAAGGTCTCGCCCGCGGCCCGCAGGCGCTGCTCGGCCACCTCCGCCCGACAGTCGGGGATGGCCACCAGCAGCTCTCCGCCTGCCAGCTCGCCGTAGATGTCGGTGCGCCGCAGCTCGTCCGACAGCACCGTGACGAGGCGGCGACGCACCACTCGGGCCACCGACACACCGTGGGTCTCGACGGCCTGCTGCCAGCCACGCAGGGCCACCAACACCAGCGACAGCACGCTCGACGACCGACTCGCCTTCGCCAGCTCTGCGTCCACCGCGTCGAGCACGCCCAGGCGGTTGCGCATCCCGGTCACGGGATCGCGCTCCCAAGGGAGCGCATCGAGGCGGCTCACCCGATCGAGCACCCGCTGTGCGCACAGGTCCGGATCCGCCTCGGACCGCACGATGTCGTCGACGCCCACGGCCCGCAGCAGCCCCGGCTCCTCGGGACGCCCCCACACCAGCAGCGGCACGTGGTTGCACCACGGATGCCCGCGCACCATCCGCGCCAGCGACAGCGCCGACTGGCCCGCCACCGTGGCCCCCAGCACCACCGCCCGCGGCACCCCCGCCTGCAGAGCAGCCGCCAGCTCCGCCGGATCGCTGGCCGTCACCACCACCAGGCCCGCCCGCTCCAGCGAGCGCGCCAGCGCATCACGCACCGCGTGCTGATCGGCGAGCAGCACCACCTCGAAGGGCATGCGTTGCTGGCTCGTGCGCCACCGCGCGAGGCGCGTGACGTCGGCCAGCCGGAACCCCTCCAGCAGGAACCCGTGCGCCCCTGCCTCCATCGCCCGCAGCCGGGGGAGCCAGGCCGCCGAACGCCCGTGCACCAGCACCGGGAAGCGCTCACGCGACGACAGCTGACGCACCGCGTCCAGCGCCTCCACCGGCAGCACCACCGCCGAGGGCTCGTCGGTGTGCAGCGCTGACGCGAAGGCCGGCAGATCCGGGAACAGATCCACGTCCTCGCAGATGAGCTCCGAGTCCTCCCGCAGCAGCTGGGCAGGGCGACCGGTCAGCCCCACCACGACGACGGGCCCGAAGCGCAGCTGCCCCACCACCGCGCGCAGAGCGTTCGCCACCCGGCGCAGCACACGCACGCTGGTCACCCCGTCCTCGATCTCCACCGCCGCATCGCGCGCCGCTCGAGACACCCCCTCGAGATCGAGGGTGCCCGCCGTGTCCGACATGCGACGCAGCTCCACGCCCACGGAATCCGCAGCTTCTTCCTCCTCGGTGAGGAGCTGCGCGAAGTCGCGCAGCCGCTCGCTCACCTGAGTGAGGAACGACTGGCGTAAGCGCTCGTTAGCTGTCCGACGACGCCCTGCTGTGCTGCTTCGACCTACCATGCTTGCTCACGCTCAGACCTGCAATCTACTGCAGCCGACGGGACCGTGCTAGAGGGCATCGATCCCTCCGAGGGGCCGTGTACCACACCATCATCGCTGCGTTCGCCGAAGCGGAATGGCTCTTCACGTTGGGTGTGGTGGCCGTGGCCACCTGGGCGATGGCACGAGAGCGGCTCGGGCCCGACGTCGTCATGTTCCTGGCGCTGTGCGTGTTGGTGGTGTTCGGCGTGGTGGAGCCCGAGGCCGCCCTGTCTGGATTTTCCGAGCCGGCGGTGGCCACGATCGCCGTATTGTTGGTGGTGGCCGGGGCGGTGTCGGAGACGGGTGCGCTGAAGCTGTTCTCCAACTCGCTCCTCGGACGCAGCGCCAACCCCGTGGTGGTGCTCCTGCGCATGATGATCCCCACGGCGGTGCTGTCGGCGTTCCTCAACAACACCCCGATCGTGGCGATGTTCATCCCGATGGTGCGCAGCCATGCACGCCAGATCGGGCTGAATCCCTCGAAGCTGCTGCTGCCGCTGGCCTGGGCGGCGATGTTCGGGGGCACGTGCACCATGGTGGGCACCAGCGCCAACCTGGTGGTCGGCGGCATGCTGGCCAAGGCGGGGGCCGTGGAGCTGTCGGTGCTCGAGATCGGGCTCGTGGGCGTTCCCACCACGCTCGTGGGGATCACCTACCTGGCGCTGGTCGGGGTGAAGCTGGTGCCGGACCGCACGGATCCGGTGGCTGCGGCCATCGCCGAGGCCCGAGACTACCTGGTGGAGCTGCGCGTGGCGCCGGACTCCCCGCTGGTGCGCTCCACGGTGCAGGACGCCGGACTGCGTTCCCTGCCGGGCTTGTTCCTGGCGGAGATCCGACGAGAGAACGGGGAGGTGGTGAACCCCGTGCGTCCCGTGGATCGCCTGCACGCCTCGGACTTGCTGGTGTTCACCGGGATCACCGCCACGGTGCGGGATCTGATCTCGCAGTTCCCCGGCCTGAAGCCCGTGGACGAGGCCATCCAGCTCGACAAGCACGAGCTGTTCGAGGTGGTGGTGTCGCACCGCTCGCCGCTGGTGGGGCTGACGGTGCGCGATGCCGACTTCCGCCGCCGGTTCGACGCCGCCATCATGGCGGTGCACCGCTCGGGGGAGCGGATCCAGCAGAAGATCGGCGACATCGTGCTCGCAGCGGGGGACTCGCTGATGCTGTGGGCGTCGCCTGGCTTTCGCAACGCCTGGCAGGGCACCGACTCCTTCTACCTGGTGAGCGAGCTCCGCACCGAGGCGCTGACCCGCTACCCGCGCGCCCGCTTCGTGCTGGCGGTGGCCGCCGCCATGGTGGTGGTGCCCGCGCTGACGGGCATCCCCCTGCTGGTGAGCGCGATGGCCGCCCTCGCGCTGCTCTTCGTCACCAACTGCATCGGAGTGAGGGCGGCGCGCGCGTCGTTGAACTGGACCGTGCTCGTGCTGATCGGCAGCGCCTTCGGGGTGGCCCACGCCCTCAACGAGTCGGGCGCGGCCGAGGTGATGGCGCAGGGGATCCTCTCCCTCACCCAGCCGCTGGGTCCCCGGGCCACCCTGGCGGCGGTGTACGTGCTGGGGGTGACCGTGGCCTCCTTCGTGAGCAACGCCGCGGGTGCGGCCCTGGTCTTTCCCGTCGCGCTGCAGGCCGCAGCGCTGGGCGCCCACGATCCGCGGCCCTTCGCCATCGCCATCGCCATGGCGGCCTCCGCGGGGTTCTCCACCCCCATCGGCTGCCCGCCGAACCTGTTGGTCTACGGCCCAGGTGGCTACCGCTACATGGACTTCGTGCGGGTCGGCTTGCCGCTGAACGTCTTGTTCCTGGTGGTTGCGGTGGTGCTGATCCCGCTGTGGTGGCCCTTCTAGGAACAGACGCTTTCCGAGGCCGGTCTCGGTGCGCACCCTTGTACCAAGAAATGGTGGGGAGCCATGAGATTCGAACGATTCACCGTCAAGGCCCGCGAAGCCCTCGCTGAGGCCCAACGCCTGGCTGGCCGACTCGGCAATCCCGAGGTCCGCCCTGGGCATCTTCTCTCTTCACTCCTGGATCAGGAGGACGGCGTGGTGGGGCGCCTGTGCAACTTCATGGGCGTACCCGCCGACGCCCTGGCTCGCGACTCCGCCCAGGTGGTGGCGTCGTACAGCAAGGTCAGCGGCGCCAGCAAGGCCATGGTCTCGCGAGATCTGCAGACCGCACTCGACGTGGCCGACACCGAGGCTCGCTCCTTGGGCGACAGCCACGTCTCGAGCGAGGTGTTGCTCCTGGGCCTGGCCGCTGGCTCGTCGAAGACCGGTCAGGTCCTGCGCGAGCTGGGGGTGCGGCGAGAGGCCCTGCTGCCGGCCATCGAGCACGTGCGCGGCGGCCAGAAGGTCACCAGCGACGATCCCGAGTCACAGTACGAGGCGCTCGACAAGTACACCGTGGACATGACCGCCCAGGCCGCGGAGGGACGACTCGATCCCGTGATCGGTCGCGACGAGGAGATCCGTCGCGCGCTGCAGGTGTTGTCGCGACGCACCAAGAACAACCCGGTGCTGATCGGCGATCCGGGCGTGGGCAAGACGGCCATCGTGGAGGGGATCGCCCAGCGCGTGTGCGACGGCGACGTGCCCGACTCGCTGAAGGGCAAGCGCGTGCTCGCGCTGGATCTACCGGCGTTGCTGGCCGGCGCGAAGTACCGCGGGGAGTTCGAGGAGCGGCTCAAGGCGCTGCTCACCGAGATCGAGGCCAGTGACGGGCGCGTGATCCTGTTCATCGACGAGCTGCACACCTTGGTGGGCGCGGGCAAGGCCGAGGGCTCCATGGACGCGGGCAACATGCTCAAGCCCGCACTGGCGCGCGGCCGGCTGCGTGCCATCGGCGCCACCACCCTCGACGAGTACCGCAAGCACCTCGAGAAGGACAAGGCACTGGAGCGACGCTTCCAGCCCGTGCTCATCGAGGAGCCCTCGGTGGAGAACACCATCGCCATCCTGCGGGGGATCAAGGAGAAGTACGAGGCCCACCACGGGATCCACATCGCCGACGAGGCCTGCGTGGCCGCGGCCGTGCTGTCGGCCCGCTACATCAGCGACCGGCAGCTGCCCGACAAGGCCATCGATCTGATCGACGAGGCGGCGAGCCGCATCAAGATGGAGATCGAGAGCAAGCCCGCCGACATCGACCGACTCGAGCGACGCATCGCCGGGCTGAAGGTAGAGCTGGTCTCCATCGAGAAGGAGACGGATCGGGCTGCACTGGAGCGCGCGCGCGCTGCCCGTGAGCAGATCGCCACCATCCAGGAGGAGCTCGACACCCTGACGGGCCGATGGCACCGCGAGCGAGACGCCATCGAGCAGCTCGGCACCCTCAAGGAGCAGATCGACGAGCTGCAGTTCGAGGGCGAGAAGGCGCAGCGCATGGGCGAGTTCGAGAAGGCGAGTCGCATCGTCTACGGCGAGCTTCCCGAGCGCCGAAAGGAGCTTCAGACCCTCACCGAGGAGCTGGCCAAGCTGCAGGAGAACGGCGCCATGCTGTCGGAGGAGGTCACCGAGGAGGACGTGGCGCGCGTGGTGAGCCGCTGGACCGGTGTGCCCGTGAACCGGCTCAAGCAGTCGGAGATGCAGCGGCTGCTGAAGATGGAGGACAACCTCCACAGCCGGGTGGTGGGACAGCACGAGGCCGTCGAGGCCGTGTCCAGGGCCGTGCGCAGGGCGCGCGCGGGGCTGCAGGATCAGAACCGTCCCATCGGCAGCTTCCTGTTCCTCGGCCCCACCGGCGTGGGCAAGACGGAGCTCGCCAAGGCCCTGGCCGAGTTCCTGTTCGACGACGACAACGCCGTCGTGCGCATCGACATGTCGGAGTACATGGAGAAGCACTCCGTGGCGCGCCTCATCGGCGCCCCTCCGGGCTACATCGGCTTCGACGAGGGCGGTCAGCTCACGGAGGCCGTGCGGCGACGCCCCTACGCCGTCGTGCTGCTCGACGAGATCGAGAAAGCCCACGCCGACGTCTTCAACGTCTTGCTCCAGCTGCTCGACGACGGCCGCCTCACCGACAGCCGAGGCCGCACGGTGGACTTCAAGAACACCGTGGTGATCATGACGAGCAACATCGGCAGCCACCGGATCCTGCAGGCAGGGGGCGACCGAGAGGCAGCGGTTCGCGCGGTGGAGGAGGAGCTGCTGCAGCACCTGCGACCAGAGCTGCTCAACCGGATCGACAACC
This sequence comes from Myxococcales bacterium, assembly GCA_019634415.1. Classification (GTDB taxonomy): domain Bacteria; phylum Myxococcota_A; class UBA796; order UBA796; genus DRPG01. The sequence continues at coordinate 47,927 of JAHQVJ010000041.1, read as the reverse complement.
GAATCGTGTTCGACGCGCTGACCCGGGCCGATCTCGATCGGATCCTCGAGATCCAGCTGCTGCAGGTCCGACGTCTACTGGAGCCCCGCGAGCTATCGCTCGAGATCACGGCCGCGGCACGCACCCTGTTGTGCGACGCAGGGTACGACCCGTCCTTTGGCGCACGCCCCTTGAAGCGGGCGATCACCAGGCATCTCCTCGATCCGATGTCCACCGCGATCATCGAGGGGGACTACCATGCGGGGGATACGATCTCGGTGGATGCCCACGGCGAGGGTTTAGTATTCGAACGCATCGCCGGTGCCCCCGAGGGTACTGTGGCGCCGTAGCTCCGGAGCGTGATTGGCCGTAGGCATGGAACAGCAGGGTCTCACCCAGCGCTACATGGCCACCGGCCTGCTGGGTGAAGGTGGCATGGCAGAGGTCTTCCGGGCGTGGGACAGCCAGGATCGGACCTGGTGCGCCATCAAGATGCTGCGTGAGACCTACGCCAGCCGCGAGAGCTCCCGGAGCCGCTTCGTGACGGAGGGCGAGACCGTCATCGCCCTGGACCACCGCAACGTGATCGACGCCTGGGACATCGTGAGCACGGTGGACCGCCCGTTCCTGGTGATGGAGATCGCCGAAGGCGGCTCCCTCAAGGATTGGGTGGATCTGCACGGCAGGATGCCGCCCCGGCTGGCGGTGGACGTGGCGATCCAGATCAGCAAGGGCGTGGGGGCGGCCCACGAGTTCGGCGTGGTCCATCGCGACATCAAGCCGCACAACATCCTCCTGAGCCGCAAGGGCCAGTGCAAGGTCACGGACTTCGGCATCGCCAAGGTGATGCGACCCGACGGCTCGGTGGACATCCCCGACGCGCGCACCATGCAGACGCAGAACGCGATGGGCACGCTGGGCTACATGGCGCCCGAGCAGCGAACGAACCCCCACTCGGCCGACGAGCGCACCGACATCTACGGGATCGGAGCGACGCTGTACACGTTGCTCACGGGTCGGGTGGTCACGAACCTGTTCATCGCCGAGCGCGAGCCACAGCTGCTGGTGGGCATCCCCGAAGAGCTCGTGCCGGTGCTGATGCAGGCCACGGCCTACAAGGAAGACCAGCGCTACGCCACGGTCAAGGAGCTGGCAAAGGCGCTGTTCGAGGCAGGAAGCCTGCTCCCGTTGGACCCTGAGGCGCCTCCACTGGAGCCCACGCTGGAGCCAGAGCCGCCACCCCCGCCTCCGACCACGGCGCTGGTGCGTGCCGGGGCCTCTGCGCGAACCCCTCCAGTGAGGACGCCGGCTCCCCTGTCGCCGCCCGTGGTCGCGGAGGGGTGGTCCACCCCTCCCCCGATGGCGCGGCGCTTCCAGCCTCGAACCTACGACGACGACGACGAGCCACAGCACACCCGACCCCTGATCGTGATCGGCGCCCTGGTGGGCCTGTTCATGGCCCTGGTGCTGCTGGACGCTGCCTGGGTGACGATGCACGCCCGACAGGCCCGGGAGGCCCGCGACGCCATGGCGAGCGTGGTGAGCACGCGCGCCGGGGTGGTGGACAACCTCGTGACGGTGGGGCTCGGCGACCGCGCCGTCCTCGAGGAGCTGATGCACCGCGCCCGGACAACGCCGAGCCCGGAGGTCACGGCGGTGGCCAGCGAGCGCTACATCGAGGCGCTGCGGGAAGCTCACAGCCACGTCGAGCAGGTGACGGGGGGCACGGCGGCTGCAGAGCGCGACATCGTGGCGCTGGAGCGCCAGCACCAGGTGCTGGAGCAGCAGCTCGAGGGCTGGCGCTCCGCCTCTCGCACCCCAGGTGTGGCGGTGCGCATGGGCCTGGCCCGCGGCAGCCGCTGAGCTACCGAACGGGGCGCACATCACAGGGCAGCGGGGCGTGATCGAGCACCACCGACCACGCCGCCACCTGCTGCATGCGGTCCTGCTCGTCCACGTCTTCAGAGGCGTTGGGCGACAGCTCGAGCTCCCCCAGCGCCACCGGGTTGCTGTTGGACTGCCAGCCCACGTCCACGCCGTCGACCCAGAACCGCAGCTGACCCCGCGGATCGGACCGCATGTGATCCCGAACGCGCTTCGCCGCATCCTCGTGCAGCCGCAGCAGTACGTAGGGCACCATGAAGATGTCGAGCCGCACGGTGGCGTCGCTCAGATCGACGTTGGTGGCGAGCACCTCGTCTCCGCCGCGGATCTCCAGGGCACCGGGCATGGCGAGGGTGTCGGGCACGGTGCCGTCCACGTCGGGATCGCCCATCAGCGGCGTGCGGACCGCGAAGCCACCGACCGTGTCGGACCACTCCCCCTCCGACAACCCCATGTCCTGCAGCCGCGCCTCCAGTAGCGCGCGCGCCTCGGCGCAACCCTCGAAGGCCAGCTCCACCGGCTCTCCGCTGGCCGCTCGGCCCGACAGGCCCAGCGACCACATGATCCCATAGGCGATGAACACCGCGATCACGCCGAAGACGGGTAGCGACAGGATCACCAGGCCCCACAGCGGGCGGGCGGGGATGCGCGGATCGTCCGGATCGACGTCAACCACGACGACTCCGAGAGAGCTGAAGCTGCAGCTGCAAGGCGTCCTCCAGCAGCATGGCCGGCAAGCTCACCACGCTGCCCGCCACCCGCACCTGAACGATTCCGAGGCCGTAACGTCGCAAGATGGGACCCTGGGTCACGGCCGTGCTCTGCAGCTTGCTCAGGGCCAACAGCCACGTCCGTCGATTGAGCCAGCCACGACGACTCACCAACAAGCCGTCGGACACGAGCCACCCCTGGGTGCGATGATCCAGCCGGGCCGAGGCGATGGCGAGGGGAACGAGGATCCAGCCGACGAGGCCCCACGGGTAGAACCACCACGTGGCGAGGCCCGCGAAGATGGCACTGCGCGTCACCGACGCAGCTGTGGCACGCACCAGGGCCAGCGGATGGGGTGGCGTGAGCTGAGCGGTCATGGGGTCGACGGAACCCAGCTCCACCGCCGCCCCCACCACGTGCTGCACGTCGGCGTGGGCCACATAGGGCACCAGCGCCTCGGATCGCTGCGTGCCGTCACCCCCTTCGCGCGCAGCAGCCGTCTCGATGCTCACCGAGGCGAACCCCGACAAGCGACGGAGCACCGGCTCCAGCACCGTGACGAGCTGCACCTTGGTGTTGCGCAGCACAGCGCGGCGCTTCGTGAGCAGCCCCTGCTCGGCCACGAGGGCGGCGGTCGTGCGCGTGAGCCGGAAGGCGTGGTGCCGAACCACGGCGGTGACGGTGCCCACGAGCCAGGCCCCGCTCACCAGGGCCACCAGCAGCGCCAGTCCCCCCGTTCCTGCCAGGAACCCGCCCGTGCGCGCCACGTCTTCCGGATCGGCCGTCGGGTCGAAGACCAGCGCCTCCATGGCCAGCCCCAGCAGCACGGCGATCCCTCCGAAGCGGGTGCCGGTGGCCCCGAACCAGACGAGCTCCAGCGGCCCGTTGGTGGCCACCACCGTTCCCACCTCCTCGTCCTGCTGGGGGCCTGCCTCGCCGCGCGCCTCCTCGAGCGCCTCGATCAGCGCCCGGGCCTCCGCCTCCGACAACGCCGAGAGCAGACCCTCCACCTCGGTGCCCGAGGCCGTCTCGATCCGGACCTCCACCATCCCCGATAGGCGATGGAACACGTTGCGCACCATCTCCATGTTCTGGATGCGCTCGGCCCCGATCACGCGCACCTGCCGGTTGAGCAGGCCGGTCTTCATCTCCAGGCGCCCGTCCACCACGCGGTACCGCAGCGTGAGGAAGTGGACCACGGTGTTGCCGATGGCGAGCAGGAAGAAGACGGAGATCAAGCTCAGGTCCACCAGCCCCTGACCGCTGGCGCGCCCCGCCACCAGCGCGAGCAGCAGCGGCCACGCCGTACGCAGGGTGGCCCAGGTCCGCGGGACCAGGTTCACCAGCAGCGACACGGGATGAAGACCCCGGAACGGCACCGCCGTGTCAGACACCGTCGTCGCCCTCGGCGGCTGCCTTGACCAGCGCGTCGCGCAGCTCCTCGGCCACCCGATGCACCAGCCCGGGAACGACACCGTCGGCTCCGAGCCCCGACGCGGTGTGCACGTGCACCCGAGCCAGATCGAGCCACTGCTCCAGCGGCCCCTGCCGCACGTCCACGTGCTGCACGCGCTCCATCGGGATGGCGGTGATGCTGCGGAACAGCACGCCTCGCGCGATGAGCAGCTCCCCGTCCCGCAGCGTCCAGCCCCAGCGCCGCCACGACAACCACGGCCACCACACGGCGATCAGGAAGCGGAGGAACAACAGGGAGGTAGCGGCGGTGGCCGCATACAGCGGCTGCCAGGTGAAGGCCCCCACCATGCCAGCCACCACACAGAAGGGAAGCCAGAAGAGCAGCAGACGCGAGAACGCCTGCAGGTGGAACAGCAGCCGAGCCCGGGTCGCCAACGGCGTGAACGTATGCATGGAAAGGCCTACTATCCCGTGTGTATGGACCCGCTGAGCCTCATGGCAATCCTGACGACCGCCGCCGCGGCCACTCCGTGGTGCACCGATCTCGGCCCGGTGCAGGTCGAGATGGATGGCGACGTGGTGACGGGCCAGACGGAGACAGGCGCCACGATCCGCGGCACCGAGACCCACGTGGTGGTGGAGCGACGGGGACGGGTGCTGTACACCGGCCCGTTCTCGGAGCTGACGCCCACGAAGCCGGGTCGAGACCCGCGCGGGCGATGGGCCCTGGCGGGCGAGCACGCAGCTCGGATGGGCGTGCCCCTGGCCTGCGGCCCAGCAGGGCGCACCCGCTTTCGGGTGGGGCTCTGGCCCGATCCGGTACCGCTGGCGACGGGCCAGCGCGTGACCTCGGTAGGAGCGGAGCGAGTGCGGGTGCGGGGGGCCGACGGCACGAGCAGCGTGTACCTGGCGCTCCCGGCCGATCAGCAGCTGGCCGGGTCGCTGGCGCAGGAGCTGACGCTTGCGTTTCCACACGCCCGCACGACGGTGGGGTGGCAGGCGGGAGTGGCGCTGCTGGTCCTCTCCACCGACGACGAGGCGTGGCGCCCGGCGAGTGTGACGCCACGTGCTGGGTCCGTGGCCGTGCTGCCGGCCCTCGATCTCGCACTGCCCGCCTCGGCCGAGGGGCTGCGCACCGACCATCCGGCGCTGGGGCCGGGGACGGAGGCGGCGGCTGCGCTCAACGCACACCGGCGCGAAGCGGGGCTGACTCCCCTCCGCTGGGACGACGACCTCGGCTTGGCAGCGGTGCAACACGCCGCCTATGTGGCGCGCAACGGCCGCGGCCGCGGGCGCTCGGTGCACGCCCAGCGCCGAGGCGCTCCGCTGTTCCTGGCCGAGACAGCGGCGGATCGAGGGGCGGATCGCGAGGTGGTGTGGACGGGCCCGGTGGACACCCTGCCCGAAGAGGTCGTGCATCGCTGGCTCGCGGCACCCTTCCATCGCGTGCCCTTGTTGGATCCGAGGGCCCGCCGCATCGGGGCCGCGCGGGTGGGTGGCGTGTGGGTGGCCGACATCACCCTGGGCGGAGACGACGACAGCGCCGTGTGGCCCGCCGAGGGAACCACCGCCGCCGGACGCACCTTCGTGGGGCGAGAGAACCCAGACCCGCTGCCTCTGATGCGCTACCCCGACCGGGTCTGGCCCGTGGGCTTTCCCGTCACGGTGTGGACCCCCCACCGCGCGATGGCTCACACCCTCACACAAGACGGCCAGCCAGTGGCGCACTGGGTGGTGTCGGGTCCGCTGGGTCAGCCTCGCGAGGCGGTGCACCTGATCCCCAAGGAGCCCCTGCAGGCCGGGGCCACCGTTCGCGCCTCGATCCTCGTCGAGGACGCGGAGGGTGCGCAGACGGAGCACACCACCTCGTTCACGGCCCCGTCGGAGCGGGCGTCCCAGGCGGTGCCCCTTCCTCCCGAGCTGGCGCACGTGGTGCGCCTGGCCAACGCCCAGCGGCGGCAGCCCCTGCAGTCCACCCGGCGGTCGGCGGCCCTCGGGCGCATGCTCTCGGCCCGCACTCGGGCGATGCGTGAGGGGCTGGATCCCGCGCGGCTGCGCGACGTCTCCGCGATCCGAGCAGGCACGGCCGAGCTGATCAGCCAGCTGTGCTACCGACCCGACGACGTGCTCGAGCTCGACGCGTCGATGTTGGACTCGACGGCGACTCACATCGCGGTGGATCCCCGAGCGGTCACGCTGACGTGGCGGGTTCAGAACGGACGTCCGCAGCCCCACCTGCGCTGGCCACGCGTCTGTGTGTTCCTCTTCGGTAACGGGGCGGAGATGTAATGCGTGCTCGGTGATCCGATGCGAGTACCAACCATCACCTCGCGGAGGGGTCCTGTGGCCTCCAACGGAACGCCGTACCGACGGTTCGACCCGAATGAGATGAGCGAAGACGCGGCCACCGAGCAGATGCCGGCGAGCGAACTCGCCGAGCTGCTGTGGGACGTGCGCTCCGAGAAGGACGACCCCAACCCCCTGTCCGACGAAGACGCGCTGCAGCCACCGGCTCCCACACGCTCGGTCAACAGCATGTCGGGAAACAACAACCGCTCGGAGGTGCTGACGCGCTTCCCGCGTCCCGGTCAGCGGGACGCCTCCGAAGACGCGGACGCACCCAAGGGATCGGCACGACGCTGGCTGGCGCTGGTCGCCGCGTGTGTCGTCCTGTTGCTCGGCTGGTGGGGGGCCACGCAGCTCTGAGCGCCGCGCGCTACTCGCTCAGCTGCTCCCGCGCCCGAATGGACGAACGGCGCTGTGCGCGGATCCGCGAGGGCAGATCGGCATCGTCGAGCTGCAGCAGGGCATTGTCGAGATCGCCGAGCCGCTCGAGGCAGGTGGCGACCCCCAAGCTCGCCACCGAGGCGACATCGGGATCGAAGGAGCTGTCCTCCGCCAACTCATACAGGGCCAGCGCACCCACTGCGTCTCCGCGCTGCAGCCTGAGGTGACCACGCCCGAGATGGGCCCGTGCCGCCAGCGCCGGGTGCTTGCGCGCCAGGCGGCGCCAGATCCGCTCGGCCTCCTTGGCCTGACCGGCCGCCGCCGCCGCCTGTGCGGCCCGCACCAGGCGATCCGCGGCACGAGGCGCCTCGGGATTCAGATCGTGGGACTCCCGCAGCCGCTGCGCTGCCTCCGAGAACCGCGCCTCGTCGACCAGCAACCGCCCCAGATGATCGAGCACGTCGGCACGCTGGGCATGCTCCATGGGCAACGGCAGCAGCCACTCGTAGCGCAGCCGCGCCTCGTCGGGTCGATCCAACTCGATGGCCCACACCAACGCCGATCGACGCAAGGCCTCTGCGCGCACCGCCGCCGCAGGATGAGCCGTGCCCACGGCGTCGTATGCCGCCACGGCTGCCAGAGGCCGGCCGTTCCCCATGGCCACGTCCCCGCGCCACAACGCGATGGGTGAGGCCGGGTGGAACCACAGGAAGGCCAGCGCACAGCCGCTGACCGCACCCCATGCCACCACCCGCACCAGCGCCGAGCGAACCCGGTGCTGGAACAAGATCGAGAGCTCTCCGAGGTCCATCTACTCCTCGTCGTCGTCCACCGGAAGCAGCGCCATGTCCACGATGTGCTCCTCCTGATCGAGGCGCATCAGGCGAACGCCCTTCGAGCCACGGCTCTTCACCAACCGTACCTCGGCAGCCGAGATCCGGATCACGCGACCGGTGTCGGTCACCAGCATCACCTGGTTGTCGCGAGCCACGTGGCGCCCGCCGACCACCCCGCCGATCCCTTCACCGGTTCGATGGCTGATCACACCCTTGCCGTTGCGACCCTGCGGCGGGAAGCGGTCCAGCGGTGTGCGCTTGCCGTAGCCGAGCTCGGTGACGGTCATGATGGTGGTGCCGGCCTCGTCCTCCATGGCGTCGTCTTCTTCGACGTCCACCACCGCCTCGTCCTCGATCTCGTCGTCGGCGTCGTCGGCGATGGACTCCGACGCACCGTCCATGGGCACGAGCAGCATGTCCACCACGTAGTCGTCGTCGGCGAGGCTGATCCCCTTGTTGCCCCGTGCGGAGCGACCGAACACCGGCGCACCCTTCGGGCCGGCCTTGGGGAACCGGATGCACTGCCCGGCCTGGGTGAGCAGCAGCACGTCCAGCTCGTCGTCCGGGTTGAGCAGCTTCACGACGCACAACTCGTCGTCGTCGGCCACACCCGCGGCGATGAGCCCTCCCTGGCGAATGTTCTTGTAGGCCGACAAGGGCGTGCGCTTGATCAGACCCTGCTTGCTGCAGAACAGCAGGTCCCGTCGATCGTCGTCGGCGATCTCGCGCACCGAGACCACCGCGGCGATGGCCTCGTCCTTGCCCACCGGCACCAGGTTGATGATGGGCTTGCCCCGAGCGGTACGGGACGTGGCGGGCACCTCGTACACGTTGAGCGGGTAGACCTTGCCCGACGTGGTGAAGACCAGCAACACCGCGTGGGTGTTGGCCACGAAGATGCTCGTGACGAAGTCCTCGTCCCGCGTGTCCATGCCCTTCTTGCCCATGCCGCCACGGCGCTGCATGCGCCACTCGTCGGGCTGCACGCGCTTGATGTAGCCGAGGTGGGACAGCGTCACGACCTGGTCTTCCTCCGCGACCAGGTCGTGCATCGTCAGCTCGCCCCTGGCGTCGATGATGTCGGTCCGTCGGTCGTCGGAGAAGCGTGTCTGCACGTCTCGCAGCTCGGTGGACACCACGCCCATCAGCAGCTCCTCGCTGCCGAGGATGGCCTGGTACTCCGCGATCTTCGCGAGCACCTCGCGGTACTCCTCCTCGATCTTCTCGCGCTCCAGGCCGGTGAGGCGCTGCAGCCGCATGTCGAGGATGGCCTGCGACTGGATCTCCGACAGTCCGAAACGCGACATCAACGCAGCGCGGGCGATCTCCGCGGTGTTGCTGCTGCGGATGAGGGCGATGACCTCGTCGATGTTGTCGAGGGCGATCCGGTAGCCCTCGAGGATGTGTGCCCGCTCTTGCGCCTTGCGCAGCAAGTAGCGGGTACGCCGCAGCACCACCTCGCGTCGGTGACTGATGTAGTGCTGCAACATCTCCTTGAGGGAGAGCACGCGCGGACGCTTGTTGACGATGGCCAGCAAGATGGCACCGAAGGTGCTCTGCAAGGCCGTGTGCTTGAAGAGGTGATTGAGCACCACCTCCTCGAACGCATCGTTCTTCAGCTCGATGACGATTCGCATGCCGGTACGGTCGGACTCGTCGCGCAGCGCATGGATGCCCTCGAGCCGCTTGTCGCGAACCAGCTCGGCGATCTGCTGGATCAGCCGCGCCTTGTTCACCTGGTAGGGGATCTCGTCGATCACGATGGCGCGACGGTTGTTGACCTCCTCGAAGCGAGCCTTGCCGCGCACGATGATCCGGCCACGCCCAGTGGAGTAGGCGTTGCGGATACCCGTCCGACCGTAGATGGTCCCACCGGTGGGGAAGTCGGGCCCGGGTACGAGCTCCAGCAGCTCCTCGAACGACAGCTCCGGATTGTCGATCAACGCCACACAGGCCTCGATCACCTCCGTCAGGTTGTGTGGCGGGATCTTGGTGGCCATCCCCACGGCAATGCCGTCTGCACCGTTCACGAGCAGGTTCGGGAACGCCGCCGGCAGCACCTCGGGCTCCAGCGTGCTGCCGTCGAAGTTGGGCGTGAAGCCCACGGTCTCCTTGTCGATATCGACCAGGAGCTCCTCGGCGAGCCGCGTCATCCGGCACTCGGTGTACCGATAGGCGGCCGCCGGATCCCCGTCGACCGAGCCGAAGTTGCCCTGACCGTCGACCAACGGGTAGCGAAGGTTCCAGGGCTGCGCCATCCGCACCAAGGCGTCGTAGACCGCGCTGTCGCCATGAGGATGGTACTTCTTGAGCACCTCACCCACGACACCGGCACACTTGCTGTACTTCTTGCCTGCTTGCAGCCCCTCCCGGTCCATCGCGTACAAGATTCGCCGATGCACTGGTTTGAGTCCGTCCCGCACGTCGGGCAACGCACGGCCGATGATGACGGACATCGAATAGTCGAGGTAGGAGTCCCGCATCTCGTCTTCGATGCGGATCGGGATCACAGTCTTCGCGATGTCGTCCATGGGCCTCTTTCAGGGGGGCAGCAACATAGAGAATGCCGAAACGTCGGCATTTCACCCCTGATAACGCATCCGCACCTCATGCGCACTCAACCATTGATAAGTTAAAAGCATGATTTTCATGCGTCGCCAGGGAGTGCGTCACACAGTCGTTTCGATTCGTGTGTCCTACCGGGCGGCTGACCCCGCAGATCGGAGGAACGGCCTAAGGAACGGAGCGACGACACGATCCCATGTGTCGGGCTGGCTCCGAGCGAGCTGTGCGTGGCCCATGCCTTCCACGATCGCGAGCTGTCCGTGTTCCCCGAGGGCACCCGCGAGCGCGCGCGTCTCCGAGGGCAGCACGCGTCTGTCGAGCTCCCCCCCCACCACCAGCGTGGGCACCGTCACACGACTCGCATCCACCACCGGTGCCACTCGCCAGGCATCGAACCCTTGTTGCAGACCACCCCAGAACAGCATCAGATCCGACAACCCTCGGCGCGGCAGCCCCATGGCGGCGAATCGGTGCCCGATGGTGTGGGGCAACCGGTCGAACGTGCACTCCGTCACCACGGCCTCGGCCGGAGCCCGGGCGCGAGCGACGGCTCCGAGCACGGCGGCTCCACCCATGGAGAACCCGTACAGTATGGGCTCTCGGTCGCCCAGCGTATCGCCCACCCACCGCACCACGGCGGCGACGTCCTCCGCCTCGTGCCAGCCGAGGGAGGTGCGGTCACCCTCGGACGCTCCCGCCCCCCTCAAGTTGGGAGCCACCACCGTGAACCCGAGATCCACCAGCCGACGAGCGGTGGGAAACGTGTCGGTTCGCTCACTGGCGTATCCGTGCACGAGCACCACCACCTGCGAGCCCGTTCCGACTCGGAGCAGCTCCAGAGGGCCCAAGGGACCGTCGATGACGTACCCCTCGGTGCGCAATCCGAACTCCGACGCTGCATAGCGAGGCGGCGGTCGTGGGATGGTCACCCCGAACAGCAGGACCCGGATCTTGTCGGCGGTGGACAGCGACTCCGGGCGACCGGTCCGCTCTGCTCCTTGGTCCACCAATGTGGTCATCGAGGAGGCGTGCTGCCATGCAAGGCCATTGACCACCACGCATCCGACGACAAGGAACGGGATCACGAGCCTTCTGATCATGACGTGTCGCCTTTTCGTGCAGCAAAGCTGACTTGCGCCCGCCACCCCGAGCGAACGACGCCCCTGGTCGACCCAGGTCCATTCCCCTTCTACTCCGGCGCCAACCAGATCAGCCAGGTCATCCGTGGTGCCCCCGTTGACAAACGGACCGCTTCCTGCACCTATGACAGCATGGGACCTACTTCTTTCGTTGTTTCGTGCCTCCTTCAGTCGGCCTCCGCACAGCAGCTCGAGGAGATCGACGACACCTGGGCGGTGCGCTCCTATGCCCTGGACGCCGAGCAGCTGGACAGTCTTCCGCCAGAGAGCTTCGGGGCTCCTGCGTGGCGGTTGTTGGGACCTGCCGATGCCCCGTGGGGCGCGCTCGGACCAACGCTGCAGTGGAATGGCGTGACGCTGGCGGGCCACGGCGATCCGCTGCCCATCGTCCCCATCGGTACGGTACGGCGCGTCGAAGCGTCCGCCGCCCCCGTCGGCGGCGCCACCTGGGCACCGGGCGCGCGCACGATCGACGTCGACTTCGGCATGCCTCGCGGAGGGGCCCTGCAGGTGGGCTGGCCCACCCCCCGCGCGGTGGGGCGGATCTCCGCTGACGCACCGCACGGGCTTGCCTGGGGTGCTGCCGCCGACGTGACGGCGGAGCAGGGGTCCGGCATGGCCACCTTGACGGCCACCCAGGATCACTCTGTGTTCCAGGCCATCGGCACCGGCTCCCGCACGCCCGACGGCAGCGACGCCCTGGTGGGCGCCAGCATGACGGAAGATCACGTGGGCAGCACCGTCGCGATGATGGGGCGGGTCTACACCGACGAGCGCGATCAGCGCCTGTACCGGGTGGGGGTCTCGGCCCGACTGCACCGGCACGCCCCGACGGGCCTCTCCGCGGGTGCCCAGGTGGAGCACTGGGGCCGCAACTCGGATCTCACCCGCCGGGTGGGGCTGTGGGCCGAGAACAGCCAGCGCTCCACCCTGATCGACGTGGTCGCCGGCGCACGGCTGGAGCTGCAGGACCGCACGGGTGCCAGCATCGAGGAGCGAGCCGACGTGTCGCCGCGGCTCCACGTGCGACTCCACACGCCCGACAATCGCACTGGGGCCTTCGTGGGCTTCTCCCGCTCGGCCACGACCCTCGCCCCCACGGGGCAGGACCTGCCGCAGACCGATCAGCTGGTGGCGGGCGTCGATCAACGACTGCTCGACACCATGACCTTACGAGCCGCAGCCACGTGGACTCGAATCGGTGAAGAGCGCGCACAGGCCGTGGACGTCGGACTGATCCACGACGCCGAGCACACACACCTCACCACACGGGTGTCTGCAGGCCGATGGACGGAGGGAGGCCAAGGTCTTCCGTGGGCTGCCGCCATGGCGGTGGCTTCCACGAAGGTGGAGGTGGTCCTCCCCCTCCGCTTGGGGGTGGCCGGCCGATGGCGGAGCCCGGGTGAGGCTCCGGCGCCGCTCGGAGCGGTGGGATGGCTGGACGGCGAGCGCGCACCGCACGCCGATCTGGGTGGACGAGCCGTCGCTTCTCTACCAGTGGGGCGAGCGTCCCAGCGCGTGGAGCTGGAGCTGAGTAGCTGGAGCCGTGCGCTTCAGCTGCCGTTGCTGCCACGGGACGACGGACGGGGGGATCGTCTACGTCCGCTCACGACACGGATCGAGTCGGCGATTCGCTACGCCTGGTAGATCGCTCGCCGAACAGCGTGCTCGACTTTCGTTGACCGCAGCCGCTGTTACGCCAATTCCCACACGTCTGATGGACGACCAGGGGACTCGGTGGTGTGGGCGCCCTTCATGCGCCGGATCACGCCGAGACGCTCGGCCTCCCGAAGCACTCGCCTGAGGGTGGGGCGAGACCAAGGCAGCGATTCCTGCAAGGCCCGAACGGTGAGAGGCCCATTGCCCCACACCTCGTCCACCAAAGTGGCAAGTCGTTCGTCCAGCGGCTGAGCGTCAGCCTTTTGTTCCTTACTCTTTTTGGTCTTCTTGGGCTTTGCCATGACGATTACTCCAGGTTCCCTTCAACAAAAAGGGTACAGCCAAGATTACTTTTGCGCAAGAAATTCGCGGATATCAGTGTCGTAGTTTGACGAGGGCTCGCGCTAGACCCTGTTGCAGGCTCACATTCACAGAGATCCACAACGCATTGACGGACAATCGAGTCGGCGCGAACGCCCATCCACGATGTGGTGATGACGGGCTTGCTAGACCTGGAGTCGCCTCACCGGCAAAGCACCGACGCGAACTCCTACCCTCTTCGCAGGTTCACACAAACCCTGCGTTGTCGGATTCGTCTCGGCCAGCTGTCAGTGTGTTCGGCGCTGGAATCGCCGGGGAGGCTCCGGCATGGGGTACAGCTCGTCGAGCTCACGCGCCGCATTGCGGAGCCCCATCGCCTCCCGCTGCACCACGAGCTCCCAACGGGCCTGGCGCACCGCCCGATAGGCGTCGGCGTAGCGCTGGAGCAGGGCCTCGCGCTCGGGCCCGTCAACCGAGTCACGAAGCTGCTCCGCCAGCTCGCGAGCCGCCGTGCAGCGCTCCATGAGTCGGCGCCCCGCCCGTCCGAGGGACACCGCCTGCTCCGCGAGCAGCTCGGCGCCCAACACGTCGTCGAGCATCGACTCCCGCATCACGCGTTCGGTCGAAGCCCCCTTGGTCGCCCGCGCCCGCGCCATGAGCCGCTGTAGGTCCTGCGTGTCCACCAGCACCTCCCTTGCTGTCGCCCTAACGTGCGCAAGCCGCGTCAGAACCGAAGCAAGACGGCAGCCGTGGCCCCGTGTGCGGACTCCCCTTCGGTCACGCGATGCTCCCCCTGGTAGGCAAGGGTCAAGCGAAGGTCGTCGCGCCGGTCCGGATCGGGGCTGCGAAACGCGCCGTAGAGGTTGAAGCCTCCCTCGGTCCACACGGTGGTGCGCGGATCGAAGCTGCGATCCTCGGCGGCCCAGCCGAGGCGACCGATGGGCTCGAGCCCGATGGGTAAGCGCCACCCCGCCTGGGCGTAGGCGCCCGATGCGACCACTGGGCGCGACGTGAGGTCGTCGGTCTGCTGCCGATGCAGCCCCTCGAGCGCCACCGTCAGCCCGGCGATGCCGAACCGCAGGGACGCCGAGGCGCGCAGATCGTGCACCTGTACCAGCGGAAACCCAACGCCATCGAAGGCTTGGTAGGGGTGCCAGATGAGCCCGGCTCCGATCCCGAAGCGAGCCTCGGTCCTGGAGGGATCGGTCTCGTCGTAGCTGAACGCTCCCAGCGGCTGTAGATCCACGCGCGCCAGATACAGCACCCCGCGCTGCCCCCCCGTGGGTCCCGTGCCCGTGCCGTTGAAGAGCCCCGCCTTGGCCAACACGGTGCGCGACGGCGTCTGCAGCTCCAGCACCGCACCGAGATCGTCGTCGGCGAGGAACAGCTGATTGGGTCCGGCCCGATCGACGAACAGCAAGGCCACATCGGCGGACTGTGCAGCCGAGGTGAAGGGAACGGGCATCTGGCCGGCCCGGATCGCCAGGCCCCCGGTAGGCACGAAGCTCACCGAGGTCTCGCGAACCAGATCGGCGAGCACCTGACGAGTGGACGTGTCGATGCGATCGACTGCCCCGTCATTGTCGGTGTCCACGGCCGACGCCCGCGTGACGGCGGCCACGGTGGAGCCCCCGAGCACGAAGAACGCCTTGAAGCGCCACTGCGGCAGCGGCCTGCCGCGCAGCGTGACGCCGGCCTGGCTGCTTCGCAGCCCCACGCTCACCCGATCTCGGGGGAGCGCGGAGCTTCGCACGACCGCCGAGAACACGGGCTTGACGAAGCCCGACAGCTCGAACAACGGCTCCGCGGGCGCAGGCTCGGGCACGACCTCTTGAGCGTGGGCCAAGCCGCAGCACATGAGCCAGGAGATCATGGAAGCTCCACGCCCACCGGCGCGAACGCCACGGCGGTGACCGGCTCGACGCCAGAGTCGAAGTTGGGACCGGCCACGAGCCAGCCAGCGCTCCACAGGGTGTAGGAGTCGATGGGGTACGGCGAGACGAGCGGTCGGGAACCGATGGCCGAGACCGGGTCGGTCCACGACCGCGGTCGGGCCGGATCTCCGCGCTCGTCGTTGACGGCGATCTCCCCGTCGAGGCCGTTCGTGGCGATGCGAGCGGAGCGAAATGGCTGGGTCGCCCCCAGCGTGCCGTCGGCACCAACCTCGGCGATGGCCAGTCCGTCCCCGTCCTCGCCCGTGACGAAGAGTCGTCCGGAGAAGCGCAACAACCCCTGTGCCTCGAAGCCGACGTCGCGCACTCGAGCCTCGTTCACGGAGACCACCAGCACTCGGTCGCCTCCGATCAGTCCTGCGCCGATCCCGCCGTCGGAGAACTGCATCATTCCCTGAATGCCGTAGGCTCCGACGTCGTTGGGCAGGTCCACCACGAGCTGACGCTGGATGTCGCCAAAGCGATCCACGAACAAGACCACGGTCTCGCCGTCTCGACGCACCACGAACACGGTGATCCGCAGCGCCGTCCAGGCACCGGTGCCGATGACCTCGACGGATCCGCGATCCTCTGCCTCGAGGGGAGTGCTGTTGAAGGGCAGGGCCGAGTCCAGATCCACCATCAGGAACTGGGGCGCGCCGGTGGCTCCCTGCACCAGCGCATAGGCGAAGCGCCGCGAGGGCGTCTCGTCGATGAAGGGAGCCACCCCCAAGAAGAGCAGCTCGGTGCCCGAGACGGGATCGTCGCGCAGGATCTGGCTGCACGCACCCGTCCGCCCGTCGACCTCCACGAGGGCCGTGCCGGACCAGTACCAGGTGCGCTCGTCGGAGCGCCCCACGAAGCCGTGCACGCCGCCCACCCCACGGTGGGCGGAGCACCCTCCGGTCCAGCCGCCCGAACGACGCCCCACGAACACCTGGGTGTCGGCTCGATCGGGAGCGCCATAGAGCACGTGCACGTTCCCCTGGCGGTCGGTCAAGGGAGGCAGCAGCCGCATGGGCGGCTCCCCCAACAGGTTGCCGAAATACCGCAGCGTGCCCCACTCCCCCGAGGGGAGCTGAGGCGTGCACGACGCTGCCGTCAGCAGCAGCGCAACCCAGCCAATCGTGCGCATGCTACGGCGCGACGCTGTAGGTCATGACCCAGTACGCCGCATCGTTGCCGTCGGCGTCCTTGTAGCCCTGCTGGTAGATCCAGGGAGTCACCGAGTACTGGTGCTCGGCGTACTCGTCTTCGGGGGTGCGGGTGTTGTCGGGGATGGGTGGAATACCCCCGATGAACATGGCGCTGGTGCCGACCTCCAGGCTGTAGCTCTGGCCCCAACCCGCCGACACCCCGCCGCCGACGGACACTCCCCACGCCTCCACGCCAGCCGACACACCCAGATTGGTGGAGACGTTCTGGGTGTTGCTCTCGGACTCCGAGACGAGGTTCCGCCACGACACCTGCCCCACATCGGACACGCGGAAGCTATCGGAGGTGGGGAATAGCAGCGCTTCCTCGGGAATGGGCCGACCGTTGAGCCGCTCCGGGCGAGTGGGGTAGCTGTCTGGATCGCCCACGGTGACGGGAATGTTCACCTGCGGCAGCCCCAGCGCCTCGGCCATCGCGTTGTAGCGAGTGGAGCTGTACAGTGCCTCGCCACCCCCCACGGGCACGGTGATCACGAGGTCCTCGCCATCAGCACGATCCCCGCCCTGGGCGAGCCGGTTCTGTGGGTCGTCGATGCGATAGCGATAGGCGTCGAAGCATCCCCAACCGACCACGACCCCGCCATAGTTGGGACCGAAGGCGGCGGGATCGGCCCTCAGGGAGTAGCGGCTGCCGACGCTCAGGCGACGCCGCGTGCCCACGGTGGCGGACACCGAGCGATCCACCTTGGCGGACAGCTTCACCCCGAACAGCCCGAAGAAGCTGGGGTTGGTTCCGATGTCGGCCGACACGCCCAGCGACACGGTGTCGGACAACGACTCGCTGACCGATTCGCCGTCGCCGTAGGACACGCTGGACTGACCACTGGAGTAGTCCTGATGGTAGGGGGGCAGCAGCATCACCATGACGGGCACCACATCGCCGGCGATGCGCTCGGGCCCCTCCATGAGCTCGGCACGCGGGGCGTCCCCGTCGTGATCCGCCATGGCCACCCGGTTCGGGTTGTTGCTCACGGTCAGCTGGGTGGAGAACAGCTGCTCGAAGCCCGTGGAGTCGGCGGCCTCGAGGGTGAACAGCCGATCGGCGCTCACGGTGGCAACCTCGATCACATCATCCTGGTCCACGTCACCTGCTTGGATGTCGCGCACCTCGGTGTGGTTCTCCACATCGGAGAAGTACCGGAAGCGGAAGGTGCCGTCCGACAGGGCGTCGAACAGGTGCAGCTCGTCGTCGCAGAAGCCGAGCCACCCACACTCCTTGAGTCCGATGACCTCGGCCACCAGATCGCCGTCCACGTCGCCTGCCGTGACCCGGTGCACGTCGTCGCTCTCGATGCGCCCGAAGTAGTCCTCCCCTACCCCGGAGTCGTCGGCATGGAACGCGAACAGGTAGGCATCTCCCCCGCTGTGCAGCAGCAGGATGGGCTCGTCGATGGCATCCCCGTCGATGTCGCCAGCGGTGACGTCGGCGGGGTCACCGCCCCCATCGATGTTCCAGGTGTCGCAGTCGCGCTCGTCCACGTGACAGATGGCCAGGGTGCCGGTGCTGCTCAGGGCGATCACCTCGTCGAGTCCATCCCCGTCGGCATCTCCAGCCGCCAAGGCGACGGGCACGAAGCCAGCGTTCACCCGCGTGCCGAGTGCGGGCACCTCGATCTGCGAGCTGCCCGAGACGGCGACTGCGTATTGCTCGGTGCGACTGCCATCGAAGTTCCCACCCGCGACGTCGAGCAGCGGATCCGACGACGCCCGCTGGCTGAAGTCGTAGGGATCACCGACCCCCACGGGACGGTAGCCGTCGATCCAGTAGCCATCCTTGTAGGGGGTCTCGTCGATGAACGCGACCTCGTTCTCGGCGAGAAACGACAGGCCCTTGCCCATCGGAGCGACCGAGCCATCCACGTTGGCGGCACAGCGCTCGATCTGACAGCTGCCCTGTACGCAGGTCTCCCCGTCGAAGCAGTCGCGGTTGCGCTCGCAGGTGAGATCGGACTCGGCCCATTCCCCCAATGTGTCGGCAAACTCGGTCTGCCCATCGAAGGGGTTGCTGCCACAGCTCGCCGCATACAGAACCAGCAGAAACATAGACGCCCCGTACAGAAGAAAGCGCTGCGTGTATACCCCTTCCCGGCCTCCCACGCGTCATCTGCAGGCCGTTATGTAGCTTCGAAGCATTCTTCGGCCGCAGGCGCTCCGGCCAGAGAGGGGGGCGGATATGATCCGGGCCATGTGGACAATCTTGCTGTCGAACCTGGCCTGCGCGGCCCCTGCCTCCCAGCTCCTCGCGGAGGGCATGGCGGCCCAACGGCGTGGCAACACGACGTTGGCGCTGGATCGCTACTCCGAGTGCCTTCGTCGAACCCCCAACAACGTGGAATGTCACTGGGAGATCGGCTGGTCCTACTGGACGGAGGGCCAGTGGGAGCAGGTGGTGGAGCACTGGCGCACGGTGCGCACCCTGGACCCCAACCACTCGGAGGTGAGCAAGCACCTGCCGAAGGCGGAGGCGAACCTGGCAGGCCAGCAGAAGCTGGAGCTGCTGGCGCAGAGCGCGCCCGACACGGTGCGGCCGCCGATCCCGGAGGGGCGCACGGTGCGCATCCGCGCGGTGGGCGACATCATGCTGGGCACGGACTTCCCAGGGGAAGGCGTGCACCTGCCCCCCGACGATGGAGCCACGCTGCTCGACGCCGTGAAGGGGGCCACCGCTGACGCCGATCTGACCTTCGGCAACCTCGAGGGCCCGCTGTGCGACACGGGCACGACGCGCAAGTGTGGTGAGGGCGGCAACTGCTATGCCTTCCGCAGCCCCACCCGGTACGGCCAGTACCTCAAGGATGCGGGCTTCGACATGCTGTCGACCGCGAACAACCACGCGGGCGACTTCGGCGACACGTGTCGGGACGCCACAGAGCAGACGCTGTCGACCTTGGGGATCGCGTTCTCGGGACGCCCGGGCACGGTGGCGACGGTGGACGTGCAGGGCGTGAAGGTGGGCATGATCGGGTTCCACACGAACCGGAACTCCCACTACGTCAACGACCACGACACGGCGGAGAAGCTGGTGAAGAGCGTGGCGGCCTCCCACGATCTGGTGATCGTCAGCTTCCATGGAGGAGCTGAGGGCAGCAAGGCCCTACACGTCCCGGACGAGATGGAGATGTTCTATGGAGAGGAGCGAGGCCACCTGCGGGTCTTCGCGCAGCGAGTGGTGAACGCTGGCGCAGACATGGTGCTCGGGCACGGCCCCCACGTGCCTCGCGGCATGCAGCTCATCGATGGCCACCTGGTGGCCTACAGCCTGGGCAACTTCGCCACCTACGGCCGCTTCAACCTGTCGGGGCACCTCGGAACGGCCTTCATCCTCGAGGTGACGGTGGACCACAAGGGCAAGCTCGTATCAGGGAAGATCCTACCTTATCGTCAAGTAGGGGAGGGGGTTCCGCGAGCGGATGCCGACAACACGGCGGTCAACCTGGTGCGGCAGCTCTCCGAGGAAGACTTCGGCGACAGCGCCCCGGTTATCGCCCAGGACGGCACCTTCACGGCACGCTGAGCCGAGTCGCGCTCAGCCGAGATCCAGCAACAGCCCCACCTTCAGGGTGAGCTGCGGCGCCTCAGCGGGCTCCAGGGCGCCTGCCCAGCCCACCAGGCACGCGTCGAGCTCATCGGAGCGGCTGGTCTGGCCGATCTTGACCTTCACGGCGCCGGATCGCTTGTGCACCACGTCGAGTCGCACGGGGCCGACGACCTGATCCGCAGCGGCCTCCACACAGTCCATGGCCCCATGCCACTCGGAATCGAGCTGGTTCAGGAACGCGGTGGCCTCCCCATTCTGCGACGGATCGCGGGGAAGCACGGTCACGCTCCCACCCAGGTGGTCGGGACCGCGACCTGGCCCAAGCCGGTCGATGCACACCGAGGTGGTGGGCCGACCCCGCCGGTTCACCACGCGCGGTCGGATCCCGGCGGCCTCGCGGGCGCGGGCCTGTGCCATCGCCTCGGTGCACTCGTCGTGCACGGGAAGCACCAGACGATCGTCCTCCTCGTCGTTCGCTCGAACCCACACGAGGGCCTCGTCTTGCCCGTCGACGACGAGCTCCACCCGATCGGCCTCGGACCACGCCACCGTGCGATGGAGCGCGAAGGTGGGTCCCGAATAGCGGAGCATCAGCCGATCAGCGCCCACCCATGCCCTCGATGGCCGGTCGTCGGGCAGCGCATCGAAGGGCTCGACGTCGACCAGCGGAATCAACGCCACACAGTCCCCACCGAGATGGCACCACCGCTCAGCGGCTCGGCGACGATCCTCGTCGGACAGCCCCTCGGCTGCGAGCCAAGCCTCACATCCAGCGGCGACGCCTGCTTCGCAGGCCACGGCAGGCTCTTCGAGCGACGGATCAGCCAGGGCGGACGCGGCTGCTCGATCCCCTGCGCGCAGACAGGCCACGGACAATCCAGCTCGGCACGCCCCTCGGTGAAGCGACGTGGCCCGATCCCGATCCGGATCGACCACCCGATCCTCGGTCAGGATCAGACCGAGCTCCGTACACGCGCGCTGGGTGCCGTTCGCACAGGCCTCCTCGAGCAACCCCATGGCCCTGGCCGCATCGAGGGCCTCCTCGGCGAACTGGTGGCCCGACAGACCGAGCATCCAAGCCTCGGCGACACACGCCTCGTGGTCCCCGGCCGCACAGTCCGACTCCACCAGGCGCAACAGATCGGATCGCTTCACCGTGGACCAGTCGTCCCACGCACGCCAGCGACAGGACAGCTCGTGGCCTTGGTCGCACAGGGCTCCGTAGAGGCCCGACAGCGTGTGCTGATCCACCCCTCGACCATCGAGCCGCAGGTGGAGCGCGACCACCTCGACGAAGGACGGCGCCTCCCCCGTGCCCGGAACACTGGCGACGGCGGCGCCTATCCACCATCCGATGATCACAACACCCCCGCAGCAGACAACAACCGCCGCCCCACCTCGTGCAGCGCCTCCAAGTCGTGCACATTGCCCTCCAGTCTGGGAACTTCCTGGTAGAAGCCGCCTCCGCGACCCGCTTCGCGCACCTGCTCCGCAAGCTCGGTCTCGGACACGTGCAGCGCACGCAGACGTGTGTGCGCCATCCCGAGTCGAGCGAGCAACGCCGACATGGTCTTCGGCTCCACGTCCTCGGCCAATTCCGCAGCCACGTCACCGAGCACGGCTCGTGCGTCGTGTTCGGTGCCGTCGCACACGTGCACCTGGTTGACCACGATGCCACCGCGCGGGAGATCCCGCCGAGCGAGCTCCTCCTGGAAGAACGTGGCGACGTCCAGGCTGGAGTGGTTGGGTGCACAGACGGTCACGAAGCTGGTGGCGGGATCGCGGAACAGGGCGACCACCGCGTCGTTGCGCTCCACGAAGCCTGCGTACAGGCCCTGGAAGTCCTCGAAGAACGTGGCGAGATCGTCGAGGAAGTCTCGCCCGAACACATAGGCGAGCAGTCGAAAGACCACGGCCGAGGTGCCCATCATCAGCCGCCGGCCGAACACCGCGTTGGGGTCGTAGGGGCTCAGGAACCAGCGCAGCACTCGCTCGTCCATGAAGTTGATGAGACGCCCGGGGCTCTCGAGGAAGTCCAGGGCGTTCTTGACGGGAGGCGTGTCGAGCACCACCAGATCGAAGTCCCCGCTCGACACGAGGTCGTACAGGGTCTCCGTGGCCATGTAGTCCTGGCTGCCGGCGAAGGTGTCCGCCATGTGGCGGTAGACGTGATTGCTCAAGATCCGATCGCGAGAGGCCTCGTCGGGAGCCACGCGATGGATGAGACCATCGAAGGTGCTGCGCGAGTCGAGCATCATGGCCCACAGCTGCCCGCTGGTGGACAGCCCGAGCCCCTCCAGATCGATCTGGGTGCGCTCGTTGCCGATGGCCTTGAGCCCGAGGCTGTTGGCGAGGCGGCGGGCCGGATCGATCGTGAGCACCACGGCCTTGCGCCCACGCAGAGCCCCACACAGCGCCAACGTGGCAGCGGTGGTGGTCTTGCCGACCCCCCCTGCTCCCACACACACGACGAGCTTGGTGCGATCGAGCCAGGCCTCCATGTCGTACGGGTCGCTCACGCGGGCCACCCCAGCTGCTTCCGGCCAATGCCCACGAGCCGCCCGAGGTGCGCAGCGACGGCCTGCACCGAGCCGGCCGACGTTCCGCCTGCGGTGCTGGGGGGCACCAGCACGGGCCGGATCGGAATGGCCTCGGCGAGGCGGTGGCGACTGCTCGCGGTGGCTTGCTCCAGCTCGTCCTCCCACCGCCCGGCGCGGAGAAACTCCTCCTGCAGCTCGGTCAGCTCCTGCTTCCCCAGCCGAGCGAGCAGGCTGCGCTCGTCGTCGGTGAAGGTGGGCAACGTGGCCCGGTTGAGAAACACCGCGGGTGCCCTGGACAACAGCCCGAACTTGTCGAGCTTGGCGTAGGTCTCGATGGTCTCGTTGACCACCATCTCCTCGGGCAACCCCACGAGCGCGACGCGGGTGGAGGGCTCGATGAGCAGCGCGCGAAGCTCACTGGCACGGGTGCGCACGGGCCCAGAGCGAAACAGCCCCATGGCGGACCGCGTGATGTCGAGCAGCGAGAACGCATGACCACTGGCCGGCATGTCGGCCACGACGAGATCGTACGACTCGACCCGCTCGCCCAGCGCCGACAGCGTGACGATCTCCTGAGACCCCGGCGTGAAGTCGAGGAACCGGGACACCACCCGGTTCGTGAGGATCAATTTCACGATCCGCCGGCTGGGAACGAGCTTGCGCAGGAACGCCTGCAGTGCGTCCTGCCAGGTGAGGTTCGCGACGGTCAGGTGTTCGGTGACGGCGACCCCATCGAAGGTGGGAGCCTGCCCGAACACGGGGGTGAGGGCAGGGCGCTGGCTGTCGATCTCGGCCAGCAGCACCTTCCGCCCCTTGGCAGCAGCGAGCAGGGCCAGTGCCGCAGAGAAGGTGGTCTTGCCGGTCCCCCCCTTGCCCGTCACCAGCACCAGGCGCGCTCCGAGGAGATCCCGGAGGATGGCCGCTGCCGCCTCGCGATCGTCATCGGTGCGGTCAGCCACCCGACTCGCAGCCCCCATCAGACGTCCAGGTTGCGCACCGACAGCGCGTTCCTCTCGATGAACTCTCGGCGGGGCTCCACTTCGTCGCCCATGAGGGTTGTGAACATGTGATCGGCACTGTGGAAATCCTCGACGTCGACGCGCTGCAACGTCCGCACCTCGGGATCCATGGTGGTCTCCCACAGCTGCTTCGGGTTCATCTCGCCAAGGCCCTTGTAACGCTGCACGTCGTACCCTCGCTGAGCGAGATCGAGCAGCGTGACCAGCGCCTCCCCCCACGTCCCTACTTCGCGCTCGCTGGCACCGGACTTGAGCTGCAACGGCAGCGACGCGAGGGACCCGAGCTCGCTGTGCAGCTCGGTGATGGCGTTGTGATCTCCGAGGTGGTCCACGAGACGTACGGTGCGCTCCTCACCACGCAGCACGACCCCGAGCAGGATGACGGGTCCGTCCTCCTCGATCTGCGGCCGCACCCACGCCACCCGAAGCTGGGGCTCGATCTCGGCCAGGTGGCTCCGCAGCGCGTCACACGACGCCTGGAGCGCCTCCTCGTCGGTGGGCAGCACGCCCCCTGTCACGTGGTAGAACGCCTCGGCCACGGAGGCCGGGTACTTGCGCTCGAGCCTGGCCACACGCTCCACGTAGGACTTGAGCAGCTCCACGAAGGAGGACATGGCCTCCGCCTCCAGCCAGCCGACGTCGTCCTCCACGGGTTCGCCGTTGGGCGCAGTGCGCACGTTCACGCTGCCGCCGATGGCCTGCGAGAGAAAGAACTGCTCCTGCTCCTTCTCGTCCTTGAGGTACTGCTCCTTGCGGCCACGCTTCACCCGATACAGCGGCGGCTGAGCGATGAAGAGGTGCCCCCCCTCGATGACCTCGCGCATCTGCCGGTAGAAGAAGGTGAGCAGCAGGGTGCGAATGTGGCTGCCGTCGACGTCGGCATCGGTCATGAGGATGATTCGACCGTACCGCAGCTTCGACGGGTCGTAGTCGGGGCCGAAGCCGCATCCGAGCGCGCTGATGATGGTGCGCACCTCGTTGTTGGCGAGCATCTTGTCGAGCCGTGCCTTCTGGACGTTGAGGATCTTGCCTCGTAGCGGCAAGATGGCCTGGTACCGCCGATCTCTCCCCTGCTTGGCGGAGCCACCCGCGGAGTCACCCTCCACCAGGTACAGCTCGCACTTGTCGGGGTCACGCTCCTGACAGTCCGCGAGCTTGCCAGGTAGATCCCCGCCCTCGAGCGCCCCCTTGCGTCGGGCGAGCTCTCGCGCCTTCCGCGCCGCCTCGCGCGCGCGGGAGGACTCCACGGCCTTCTGCACCACGGTGCGGGCGACCTGGGGATTCTCCTCGAAGAAGATGGCGAGCTGCTCGCCCACCACGTTCTCCACCAGGCCCTTCACATCCGAGTTGCCCAGCTTGCCCTTGGTCTGCCCTTCGAACTGCGGATCGGGCACGCGCACCGACAGCACGATGGTGAGCCCCTCGCGAATGTCGTCGCCCGACAGCGTGGTGCCCTTGTCCTTCTTGAACAAGCCCTCGGCGTTGGCGTAGCTGTTGACCGTGCGCGTCAGCGCGGCCTTCAGGCCGGAGACGTGGGTACCACCGTGCACGGTGTTGATGTTGTTGACGAAGGAGTACAGCGTCTCGTTGTAGGCCGTGGTCCACTGCAGCGCGCAGTCCACCTGGATCTCCTCGCCATCGACTCCGGGCCGAGCACCCGTGACGTGGATGACATCACTGTGCAGCGAGGTTCGCGCGGCGTTGAGATACTGCACGAAGGAGGCGGTTCCACCCTCGTAGACAAAGGAATCCTGCCGCTCGTCGCGCAGGTCACTCAGCACGATCTCGAGCCCGGGGTTGAGGAACGCCAGCTCCCTCAGGCGCTGCGACAGCACCTCGTACTCGAACTCGGTGGTCTCCGTGAAGATCTCGGGATCGGGCCAGAAGCGCACGGTGGTGCCGCGCCGCGACTGCCCGTCCACGTTCTCCGCAGCACCCATGTCGGCCAGATCGGCCTGGGGCTCGCCCCGCTCGTAGCTCTGGTGCCAGTGCCGATCTTCACGCCAGATGTCGAGCTTGAGCAGCTTCGACAACGCGTTGACGCACGACACACCCACACCGTGCAATCCACCGGAGACCTTGTAGCTGGACGAGTCGAACTTTCCGCCAGCATGCAGCACGGTCATGACGACCTCGGCCGCTGGCCGACCGGACTCGTGCGCCCCGACCGGGATGCCGCGCCCGTTGTCCTGCACCGAGCACGAGCCGTCGTCGTGCAGGGTGACCACCACCCGGTCGGCGTGGCCTGCCAGAGCCTCGTCGATGGAGTTGTCGACCACCTCGTAGACCAGGTGGTGCAGACCGCGCGGACCGGTGCTTCCGATGTACATCCCGGGCCGCTTCCGGACGGCCTCGAGGCCCTCCAGCACCTGGATGCTGTTCTCGGAATAACCACTCGAATCCGCGACTTGCGTGGACATCCACTCTCCCGTCATGGGGGGCTGACGCACCGGGACCGGCGTGGCTGACCGTGGCTGCGCCAGGGTCGGGTGCGATCATCTGCTCTTATCCGGTTGAAGCCCGTCCCTCAACCCGCGCTGACGCCCATCAGCTGGCCGTGAGCACGCCTTGGGAGACCCCCACGAGCAAGGTGTCGTCCGCAGGTAGCGCTGCCACGATGGGCCCCGGATCGGTGGTGGTGGCGAACACCTGGGCACCGAGGTCGGCGAGCAGCGCGACCAGACGGGCCGTACGCGTGGCGTCCAGCTCGCTGCTGGCATCGTCGATGAGGAACAGCGGAACCTGCCCGCGGTTGCGCGCCGCCACCATCTCGGCGAGCTTGAGCGACAGGACGAGCGAGCGGGTCTGACCTCGGCTGGCGAACGTTCGCGCCGGCTTGCCGTCGAGCAAGATCTTCACGTCGTCGAGCTGGGGGCCCGCCAGCGTGGTCCGGCGGTCGAGCTCACGACCGCGCACCTCGGACAAGCGCTGAGCGAGGGCGTCGCACCGAGCTGCCAGATCGTCCCCGGCGGCGCGGGTGGCGTAGGTGAGTGTCACCTCTCCCTCGCCGCCGGCGATTCCTTCGTGCAGCTGCTGAATGTGGGGGGTCAGCTCGTCGAGCATCTCGGCGCGACGGTGGGCGAGCTGTGCCCCGTGCTGGACGAGCTGCAGGTCGAGCGTGTCGAGCACCGCGGGGTCGGGTCGATCGGAGCGGAGCAGGGCCGCCTTCTGCGCGAGGCACTGCCGGTACACCCGCACCCGGTCGAGGTGCGCGGGGGAGGCGGTGAAGGCGGCGCGGTCGAGCCAGGCGCGGCGACGCGACGGCTCGCCGGACACGACGCGACCGTCCTGGGGCGTGAACGCGATGGCGCGCACGCCTGCGAAGTAGTCCTGCAGATCGGACACTCGCTTGCCGTCGAGCTTGGCTGTGCGCCCTTCCTTTCCGATCTCCACGCGGTAGTGGCGCTCTACGCCCTGGTGCTCCACCCACGCGGAGACGACCGCCCGGTCTGTTCCCCAGGTGACGAGGTCCCTCAGCCGTCGGCCTCGAAGGGGCTTGAGGGTGGCGACGAGGTGGATGGCCTCCAGCGCGTTGGTCTTGCCCTGAGCATTGGGACCGTGGAGCACCACGAAGCGTGTGGCCGTCAGGTCCGGTGCCACCAGATTTCGAAACCCGTCGGTCACCAGGCGGCGAAGCTGCACCTGTGCTCAGTCGAGACGCATGGGCATGACGACGAAGAAGGCTCCTTCGTCGTCGGGGTCCCTCACCAGGCAGGGCGCGAGCGGATGTGCGAGCTCGAGGGTGACCCATTCCCCCTGCTGGGCAGAGAGCACCTCGGCCAGGTAGCGAGCGTTGAAGCCCACGTCGATGGGGTCCCCGTCCAGCTCGATGGGCACGGTCTCCCGAACCTCCCCGCGGTCCACGTTCTGGACCTCGATCTCGAGCTCAGCTGCACCGAAGGAGAAGCGAACTGCTCGTGCACGGTCCTGCACCAGGATGCCCACTCGCTTGAGCGTGGAGGTGAGCGCCTCGCGACGAATCATGGCGCGGTGCTTGTTCTCTGTGGGCACCACTGCGTTGTAGTCGGGGAACTCCCCGTCGAGCAGGCGAAACCAGAAGGTCTGCTCGGGACGGGACAGGCGGATGGCGCCGTCGCCGAATCCGAGCTCCACCTCGTCATCCCCCTCGAGCAGCTTGCGGAGCACGGCGAGGGCCTTGCGAGGCACCAGCATGCGGGGTGCGAGGGACAACTCCCCCTGGAAGTCACCCTGAGCCGCCGACAGGCGGTGCCCATCGGTGGCCACGACGCGCAGCAGCTTGGTGCCGTCGATGTCCACTTCTTCGAGGTGCGCACCGTTGAGTCCGTAGCGCACGTCGTCGATCGCCACCGCGAAGGACGTCTGCTCCACCAAGCGCCGCAGCGTGTCCTCGGACATCTTGGCGGAGCCCTTCGACTCGAATGGAGGCAGCGCAGGAAAGTCCTCGGCGGCGTAGCCGGGCAGCTTGAACTGGGCCCGGCCAGAC
Source organism: Myxococcales bacterium (assembly GCA_019634415.1). Classification (GTDB taxonomy): domain Bacteria; phylum Myxococcota_A; class UBA796; order UBA796; genus DRPG01. The sequence continues at coordinate 19,983 of JAHQVJ010000041.1, read as the reverse complement.
TTGATCTCGAGCCGGTTGTTCGCGCTCTTCTTGAGCTGGATGGTGGGCTCGGGCAGCGCACGCACGATCTGGAAGAGGTTCGCTGCGTCCACCGCGATGTCGCCAGGCGCGGAGACGTTGGCCAACAGATCGCCGATGTAGGCCACCTCCGTGTCGGTGGCGGTCATGCGAAGGCGTTCGCCCTGTGCGTCCATCAGCACATGGGACAGCAACGGATGTGTGCTGCGACGTTCGATCACACCCTGGACGCGTGCCAAGCCTCGGCCCAGTTGATCCCGGTCGATGAAGAGGTCCATGAATCACCCCGTGGGCCGCCCACTGTAATCAAGATCTGGATCCAGTTGGATCGATCTAGAAGGATCCGTAGGGGCTGTGGATTCTGTGGATACCGTGCCACGAGGGGCACCTACACAACCTGATCGCTGTGGGTTGTGGTGGGGAGGTATCCGGGATGAGGAATCTGTAATCGTGGACAACCGGACGATCTTTGGACTCGTCCCCAGGTGCGGGCGATCTGTTCCCACATCCTCCCCAGGCTCTTCCGCAAGTCATCCGCAGGTCTTCCACAGGGGTTCGTGAACAACGGAAGAGATTCGGCGGTCAGCGGTCGGTGGTCAGCGTCGGAGCGGTCAGCGGTCAGCGTTGGGGCCATCAGCTGTAGGCGGTCAGCCTTGGAGTGCTCTGACGGCTAATGGCTGACGGCTGACGGCTGACGGCTGACCGCTAGACGGCTGACGGCTGACGGCTGACGGCTGACGGCTAAGCGGCTGACCGCTAGACGGCTGACCGCTAACGACTGACCACCGACCGCCCATCGCCACCCACCAATCTCAAAAGACGGCACACACCCAATCTCTACCGCGTGATCTGCAGTGCCTGTCTGATCAACTGGACCTTGTAGGCCAGATCGGGATCGTCCTGGAGACCGTCTTCCACCTTTCGAACGCCGTGTTGGATGGTGGAGTGGTCTCGCCCGCCGAACTCTCGTCCGAGCTCGGGGAACGACAGGTTGGTGTGAACGCGCGCGAGGTACATGGCGATGTGTCTCGGCCGAGTGAGCGTGCGGGTGCGCTTCTTTCCCGTGATGTCGGCTGAGCGAAGGTTGTGGAACCGTGCCACCGACTCGATGATGGCGGCCACCGTCACCGTGGTGGGAGCTGGGTCGAACTCCCCCGGGAGGCGGCGACGAGCCCACTCGAGGGTGATGGGCTCACCATAGAAGTTGTGCAGGGCACCCAGTCGATTCAGGATGCCTTCCAGCTCGCGGATGTTGCCCGTCACCAGGCTGACGATCACCTCAGCGAGATCATGGGGTAGGTACAGCCGCTGCAGGTCCGCCTTCTGGCGCAGGATCGCGATCATGGTCTCGGTCTCGGGCGCCTGCACGTCTGCCAACAGACCGCCCTCGAAGCGGGTGCGGAGCCGTGGCTCGAGCTTGTCGATGTCCTTGGGGGTGACGTCCGACGTGAGGATGATCTGACGCCCGGAGCTCTGTAGGGCGTTGAAGGTGTGGAAGAACTCTTCCTGTGTGGAGTCCTTGCCCGAGAGGAACTGGACGTCGTCCACGAGCAACACCGTGGATCGCTTGCGGTACTTGCTCCGAAAGTCCTCCATCCGCTTGTACCGGATGCAGTTGATCATCTCGTTCATGAAGTCTTCGCCGGTCACGTACACGACGCGCGAGCCCGGTTGGTTCTCGAGGACTCGGTTGGCGACGGCGTGCATCAGGTGGGTCTTGCCCAAACCCGTGCTGCCGTAGATGAACAAGGGGTTGTACTGCTGGGCGGGGTGGTCGGCCACGGCGCAGGCAGCAGCGTGGGCGAACTTGTTGCACTCCCCGATGACGAAGTTGTCGAAGGTCTGGTCCTCGTTGACCCCGATGGCACGCGTGGACGTGGGCTCTGGCTCGGCCGACGGTAGTGCGCGCTCCTCGATGGTCGGATCGTCGCGCCAGGTGAGCTGCAGCTGGATGGGTCGCCCGAGGATCGCCGAGGTCTCCCGGCACATTTCCTTCAGGTAGTTCTCGCTGATCCAGTCGGCGTAGTAGCGGTTGGCCACCTCGACGTTCAGCCGCTGTTCCCCGAGGTCCAGGGGCTTGGCCGTTCGCAGCCAGATGTCGACGTCTTGGTGGCCAATTCGACGACGCATGGCGTTCATGACGCCGTCCCACAACCGGGTCAGATCCATTGAGTCCTTCTTCCGCTCGCGCAGACACGACCACGGGACGCCTAGAAGGAGCGTGGGGTCATGTCGGGGCTCGGCCTTCGAGCCTACCCGATGCAACCGCAGCGGGACAACAACGGCCTATCGCGGGACCGGAGAAGTCCTCGTCTTTCCAGGGGAATGGATGGCTGATCGCTGAGGATCGCGGTTGGAGCCCGAATCTCAGCGAGCCTTGGAAGTCATGGTAGAACCAGGATCCCCGCCGTACCGAATCGACGCTCGCCGCACGAGAGCGGGCCGTACGAACGCCGAGTCCGGGGCGTTCCTCTGAATGTGCAGGTTAGAGCATGTCTATTCAAGGATGTCGATGAGGCTTGCCCTCTAGTTGCACTTGCGATAACCGGTGCGGGTTGGGCCCGGACCTGGATGGCGCTGGGCTCTCTGACATGGCCAGGCTCGCCGCGTCGGACATCACAGCATCACCTGGGCCTACGGGAGTCGCCCATGAAGCGCACCTATCAACCCTCACGAATCAAGCGTCGTCGCAGCCATGGTTTCCGGGCGCGCATGCGCACCCCTGCTGGCCGTGCGGTGCTCGCCCGTCGTCGTCGCAAGGGCCGGAAGCGGCTGACGCCCACCACGCCGAGCAAGCGGCACTGAGTGGCTCCGGGGGGCGTGAGCGCTTCCCGAGGCATCGTCGCCTCCGTCTGTCCGTCGACTTTCGACGGGCGCAGCGGACTGGGCGTCGGATCCACGGGGATGCTCTCGTCATCGTGTATCGGAGCAATGGGCTGGACGGTCCGAGGATCGGGCTGGCGGTGAGTCGGAAGGTTGGGAATGCCGTGGCACGGAACCGCGTGAAGCGATGGCTGCGAGAGGGTACTCGGCGCCAGCAACATCTGTTGCCGGCAGCTGATGTGGTGCTTATCGCTCGCCCACGTGCTCGTTCGGCTGGGTACGCCGAGCTGACTGCTGCGCTCGGTCGGGCCTTCGAGGCGATTCGCAAGGAGCTCGCTTGATCTTCCGCAACGACCCCCATCCGGATCCCCGCGCTCACATGGCTCCGGGCTCGGTGCGCCTGCCTCGTCGGGTTCGTTGATGGATCGCCGCACGCTGCTCGCGATCACGCTGAGCATCGCGATCTACTACGCTTGGCTGTCCATCCGGGGGCCGCAGCTGCGGGCCGAGCAGGAGGCCCGGGAAGCGGAGGCCGCCGCTGCGGCCGAGCAGGTCGAGCCCGCCGATGTGGTCGTCCCTCCCGTTGCTCCCGCAGCGCCGTCCGAGCCACTGCTCGAGGAGATCCCCGAGCGGGAGGCGCCCTTCGACATGTGTGGGGCCGAGGCCACTTTCTCCACCAGCGGTGGCTTGTCTGGCCTCACCTTGAGGGAGCACCAAGGCCCCTACGCCGTGCAGCCGCTGTACTCCTGGCTGTGGGGGAAGATCACGGGGTCCGTCGAGGGAGGCTGGCATCCTTGGGGTCCCGCCGAGCCTGGCCCTGCCGAGGTCGTGGGTGAGTACGGACGCGCCTTGGTCGTCGGCACGGGTGCAGGTCCGCAGGTCGACGCACCTGCGAGGCTGGCGGTGGTGGAGGAGTCGGACGACAGCTGGTTGCTCCGGGGCAGGTCCTCTCACGGACTGCAGGTGGAGCAGCGCTGGACTCGGTCGTCCGTGAACGATGTGTGCACCATCGACGTGGACGTCACCTGGAGCAACACGAGCTCGACCCCCTTCTCGGGTGGGCTGTGGCTGAGCATGCACGACTCCGCCGTGTCCGGCGGAAGCGGTATGACCGCGCGCTACACGAGCCAGCGCCAGCCCACGGCCGTGGTGGGCGACGACCTGTACTACGGAGGCGCCCTCGGAGCGGGGTGCGTGCAGGCCGGGACTCGGCTGTCCGACGATCCCGAGGAGCAGAGCTTTGCCCTCGAGGGTCCTGTGTCGTGGTTCGGCGTGTCGGATCGCTACTTCGGCTTCTACCTCGTACCGGACGAGCCCGAGGCGGTGACCGGCTATCTGTCGAGGCTCGGAGCGGGTGAGCAGGCGCTGGATGGCACTCATGTCGTGGTGGAGGGCCCGCTGGCTCCCGGTGCGTCGGTGTCGCAGTCATTCACGGCCTACGTGGGTCCGAACGACATGGCCACCCTCGGCGCCGTCCACGAGGAGCTCGAGCGAGTCGTGGACCTCGGCTGGTTCGCGTTCTTCGGCTACCCACTGCTGTGGCTGCTCCGCTTGTTCTACGCAGGCGTGGGCAACTGGGGCGTGGCCATCGTGATGCTCACCCTGGTGGTGAAGCTCCTGTTCTTCCCCATGACGCAGCGATCGTTCAGGTCGATGCAGAAGATGCAGCAGATCCAGCCCGAGCTGAATCGCATCCGCGAGGAGATGGCCGACAACCCTCAGGAGATGAACAAGAAGCTCTTCGAGGTGATGCAAGAGAACAACGTGAATCCGGCTGCGGGCTGCCTTCCGATGGTGGTGCAGATGCCCGTGTGGATCGCGCTGTACAACGTGCTGCTCACCAGTGTGGACCTGTACCACACCGAGTTTCTCTACCTGCGCGACCTGACCGAGCCGGATCCGTACTTGGTCCTGCCGATCACCATCATGGTGTTGATGTTCGTGCAGCAGCAGTTCAGCACGCCAACCAACATGGACCCCACGCAGCAGCAGGTGATGCGCTTGATGCCGCTGTTCTTCGGGCTCCTCTTCTTCGCGTTCCCATCTGGGCTCGCGGTCTATGTGTTCGTGAACATGGTGCTCTCGAACATCCAGCAGTGGCTGATCAAGCGAAATCTGGACACCGCGGACACGCCCGAAGCGGCGGCAGCCGCATCATCGTGAACCTACACTCGTCCGACCCAACGGTGCGGGCGATGAGTGGAGAGGACATGGCAATCCCCGAAGGCGCCACCACAGTCGAAGCGGAAGGACGTGACCTGAGCAAGGCCATTGCCGGTGCCGCCGAAGAGTTGGGTCTCCATCCCGAGCAGGTGGACTACAAAGTCGATCTGTCCCACTTTCGCAGCTCCACGGGCGTCTCTGTCGCCCGCACCACGGTCAGGATCGTGGCGTGGGAGTCCGGGCGCCCTGCCCCATCGGAGGATGCGGCGGAGACCAAGAAGGAGGTCAAGTCCAAGCCGAAGCGCGACCGAGAGCGGGACCGGGATCGGGATCGGGACGAGGACAACGGTGAGCGTAAGAAGCGGAAGCGCAAGCCGCGTAAGGACGATGCGGACGAAGACGCCGAGGCAGCGCCGGATCGTTCCGAGAGCGAAGATGGTAAGCCGGAGCAGCTCCGTGGTGCCGAGGAAGGGAGCACCGAGGCATCCGACTTCGCTCAGGCGTGGTTCGAGAAGCTGCTCGAGCTGATGAGTGTAGAGGGCAAGGTCTCGGGCTCCGGCAACGAGGAGCGGGTTCACCTGGCCATCGATGCCGAGCGAGCAGGTCGGATCGTCGGTAAGCGAGGCGCCACGCTCGGGGCCATCCGGCATCTGCTCGGACTGGCGCTGGAGCGCAAGTTCGGCGACCTCACTGTGGACGTGGACGTGGGGGACGCGCGCGGAGAGCGCAAGCCTCGGCGCGAGCGCAGTCGCGGGCGTGGCGAGCGGGGTCGGCGCGACCGCGGTCGGGATCGTGCGAAGGGCCGCTACCCGGAAGACAAGCTGCGAGCCCTGGCCCGTCGAGGTGCCGAGAAGGCCGTCGAGACGGGCAAGACGTACACCATCAACCTGGAGCTCAACGCCTACGACCGACGCGTGGTGCACCTGGAGATCTCCGAGATCGACGGTGTGGACAGCCAGTCGGAGCAGCGCGAAGAGAACGGTCGCACCATGAAGTTCGTGCAGATCATCCCCGCCTGATGGCCGTGGCGGCTCGTTCCGTCTCCCCCGATGGGTGGGGAGACGTGATCGTCGCAGCCGCCACACCACACGGGCACTCCGCCTTGGCCTTGGTGCGGTTGACAGGGCGCGGCCTCGATGAGGTGCTGAGGCAGGTGCTGCGCGGGCATCACACCGCTCGGCCCTGGGAGGATGTGGGTCGAGCCCGCCGAGTGGATGTGGTGGGCTCCGATGGCCAGGCGATCGACGACGGGTTGGCGACGGTCTTTCGTGGCCCCGCCACCGCGACGGGCGAAGACGTCTGCGAGGTCACGGTTCACGGGAATCCCCTGCTGGTGCAGCTGGTAGTGCAGCGCTTTGTCGAGGCGGGGGCGCGGCCAGCGCAGCCAGGTGAGTTCACCCGGCGGGCCGTGATGCAGGGGAGGCTGGATCTGCTGAGTGCCGAGGCGGTGGATCAGGTGATTCGAGCCACGAGCCCAGGCGGGCTGCGGCTGGGGCGGGCAGGCTTGTCTGGTGTGCTGGCTCGGCGTGTCGATGCCACGAGGCAACGGATCGTCGATGTCGTGGCCGAGCTGGAGGCGCGGCTGGACTACCCGGCGGACGAGCTGGCGCTCGAGAACGACGTTGCGCTATGCGAGGCGCTTCATGCCGTTGGGGATGCTCTTCGATCGCTGGGCGAGAGCCATCGAGCGGGTCAGGCGTTGGTGGACGGCGTGAGGGTTGCGTTGGTGGGACCCGTCAACGCGGGGAAGTCATCGCTCTTCAATCGGCTGGTGGGACGCCCTCGGGCCCTGGTGCACGCGACTCCGGGCACGACGCGCGACGTCGTGGAGGCACGCTGTCGGGTGGGGCCGCTCGAGATCACGTTGCTCGACACCGCTGGCGAGCGATCCACCGACGATCCGGTGGAGGCCGCGGGGGTGGCGCTCGGACAGGAGCTGGTGGACGATTCGGACGTGATCTTGGTGGTCCTCCGCGCTGGTCCACACGCTGTGGACGACGTCGAGCGGGAGTTGCTGGAACGCACGGTAGAACGCCGACGACTCGTTGTGTACAACGGTGTGGATCGTCCCCACGCGACACCGCCGGAGGGGGCGTTGTGCACCAGTGCGGTGACCGGCGAGGGGTTGGAGGCTTTGCAGAAGGCCCTGGTGCGAGCTGCGGGGGTCGGATCCATGGGGGATGAGTTGCTGGTGGCGTCTGCGCGTCAGCGAGATCTGTTGCTGCGCGTCGCGGCGGCCTGCGATGCCGCGGTCGAGGCCATGGACGTTGCGGGCGTTGCGGTGTCTGCGGATCTGTTGACCGAGGCCCTGGGGTTCATCGACGAGCTCACCGGAGCGGACACGCGGGAGGACGTGCTGGACGCGGTGTTCGCCCGATTCTGCATCGGCAAGTAGTGGGGGCGATCACCAGCCTGGGGGCACACACACATCCGCGCGAGCGGCTGACACCCCCGAGCTTCCCACCCAGCGCTCCAACTCTTGCTCCACGGTGCCGTCGATCGCGTCGCACCAGTCGTTCTCGCTGTCGGAGCGTCCCACACACTGGCCGGCTCCTGGATCCACCGTGGCGCAGAACGTCGTCGCTGCACCCGGTCGGTCCAAGCAGAAGCCCTCGCAGGGCAGCGTGCAGATCCCCGTGCTGGACGATGTGTCCTCGGGATGGGTGGGCTCGCACCACGACTGATACTCGATCTGCCAGCATGCATCGTCGTCCACGCTGCAGGCCTCGCCCAGGTAGGGCAGATCGATGGGATCGTCGGCGTTGAGCCTGGGGAAGGCATCCAAGTCGTGGAGTGGAACGATGGTGAAGCCCTCGTCATCCAGTGCCTCGAGCAAGTCGGGTAGCGTGTTGGCGGTGTAGGCGTGGATGTCGTGGAGCAGGATCACGCCTCCGTCGAACCGTCGAACCTGCTCCATGGTGAAGCCGATCATGTCGGACTGGTGCTCGGTGGGCACGCGCCAGTAGTCGGTGGTGCGACAGGTGCCCGTGGTACCGATGGCGGCGTAGCACCAGTCAGCCGTGTCGACGTGCCAGCCTGCCACGTGCATCCCGCGGTCCCGGGCCAGATCTACGGCATCACAGGTGGACGCCCCGAAGGGAAACCGAAAGAAGCGCGGCGTGATCCCGAAGGTCTCGATGAGGTCTGTGGTGTCGTCTACCTCCGCCTCGAGGGCCGAGCGCGACAAGGAAGACAGATCCGCGTGATCCCACGAGTGGTTGGCCACGTCGAACAACGGATCGTCGAGCATGTCCTCCACGAGCTCCCAGGAATCCGGATCAGCCAACATCTCACCCACGATGAAGAAGGTCGCGGGCACGTCCCAGGCGCGCAAGGTGCCCACGATCGATGCGGTGTGGGTCGTCGTGGGCCCGTCGTCGAACGTCAGGGCCACACGTCCGCCGAGGGGTGCGGGGTCGGCGGGATCCAGGCCACTGCAGTCCCAGCGCCGATCCGCCGAGATGGGATCGGGCTCGGTCGGCTCGGGCGTGGTGGACGACGAGCTATCCGTCGTGGTGGGCTCGGGTCGGTCGCGGTCTCGCACCAAGCGGTCCCCAGCCCCCGAGCCCGAGCAGCCCATCGTCGCCAAGGCGGCCAAGATCATCGCCATCGGGTCCCTCCCCTTCACGCGCGTTGTACCGCACTGCGAACGGTTCGACCCCCGAGGCCGCGGGATGCGTCCCGCGGGAGCTACGCGGCCACGTCCTGCGCCCATGGCACGGCATCGGTGCTGGGTGTCACGCGGTTCCTGCCGTTCTTCTTGCTGTGGTACAGCGCGCCGTCAGCCGCGGAGTAGAGCTGGGTGGACACCGCTTCGATGTTGGTGGGGCCTCGCCAGGGCCCTTGAAGCCAGGCGATTCCGAAGGACACCGTGATGCGGACGGTCTGGCCGTCGGGTGCGGTCAGCGGTAGTCGCGACACGCTCACGCGCATGCGGTTCGCCAGGGTCGCCCCTCCCCGCAGGTCGGTGTTCGGAAGCAGGGCAGCGAACTCTTCCCCCCCTACCCGCGCCACCACGTCGTTGGTCCTCGCGCAGCCGCCCAAGGTCGTGGCGACCTTGGTCAGCACCTCGTCCCCGAACACGTGACCCCAGGTGTCGTTGATGCGCTTGAAGTGATCGATGTCCGCCACGACCATGGCCAGTGACGTTCCGTGCCGCTTGATGCGATGCAGCTCGTCGTTGAGGCGGCGGAACAGCTCTCGTCGGTTGGGGAGCTGTGTGAGGGTGTCGGTCACGCTGAGGCGCTGGAGCTCTCGGTTGCGCTCGTCGAGCTGTGCGGCCAAGGCCTCCTTCTCGATGATCAGGGCTTCGAGGCGCCGAACCAGATCCTCGTAGGACAGGTTCATGTTCACGAGGCTCTGGTTGGCCGCCTTGAGGATGTCTTCCATGCGGGGCTGCTCGCCCACGTGGATGCCAAGCGCCTCAGCGGCGTCTTGGACCCGCTGGCCCAAGGCGTCGACGATCTCGCTCACCTTGTCCGTGTCGGCCCCGATGAGATCGGCCAGCTGGTGATTCGCCCGATCCAGCGTGGAGCGCTTGTCGTGGCTGCTGAGCACCGATGCCAAGGTCTCAGCGCCCGCAGCCACGCGCGCCATGTCGCGCAGTGGCGTGGGAACGCTGTCGGCATTGTGGTGGTGTATGAGCGGCAGGGCGATCTCGTCCGGAAGCTGCCACTCTTCGGCGAGCTCGGCGTTCGTGTCGGCGTGGGTACGCCCGAACAACACGAGCTCCTGCGACAGTCGAACGATCGGCTCGGCGTGCTGAACATCTCCCCATGCGCCCGCATGCTCGGGATGTGCCATCATCAGCACCACGACACCGACCTCCAGCAGCAGGCCCACGGTGAATGCTTCTCGCGGATCCACTCCGTGGAGGTGTTCTGCGAGGAGCTCTGCCGCCACCGCTCGCCGCACGCAGTCCTCCCAGAACTGGTTCAGGTCGAACTCGCCGAGGTCTCCAGAGGCCGCGCAACAGCGGGCGGTGTGACACAGCGCGTAGTTTCGGAGGCTTCGGACACCGAGGCGCAGGGTGGCCTGACGCAGGTCGGTGATGGGCTCTTGGCGACTTCCGCGGTACCGAGTCGTGTTTGCCGTCTTCAGCACGACAGCGGCGAAGCTCGGGTCTGCTGCGACCATGCGAGCGAGGCTGTCGATCTGAACGTCCGGATCGGACGCGGCGTCCAGGATGGACGCGAGTGCCCGGGGTGGAGCCGGCAACGAAGCCATCTGCCCTCCGCATCCTCCTGTCGAGCCAAAAGGCCCGATGCTTGAGGGCCTTCGACTCTCGAGGGGAGGATGTCGTGCCTCCGCTCGGAACGATGTGGCGTCCGGGACGATGCTCCAGTGGGCCTTGCTGCTGTCTGGTCTACATCTGTTCAGGCGGCGAGACGCCGACGGACGGCGTCAGTACACGTTGTACTTCTTCCTGTTGGCCTCGTGCTCTGCCCCGTTTCGTGCGGGGTGTAGGTTCTTGTCGGCGTCGTGCAGATAGTAGAGGTAGGGAGAGGACTTCGGGTTCATCGCCGCCTCCAGCGACGTGAGGGTGGGTGCGCCGATGGCCGTCGGAGGCAAGCCCTTCTTCTTGCGAGTGTTGTACGGGTCGGACGGGTCCCGCAGCTTGGCGAGGAAGGCTCGTCGGTCGTTCCACTTCTCGATGGTGTACCGGCTCGTCGCGTCTACCCCCAGGGGGATGCCCCGGTCGATGCGCTTCCACAGGATACCCGCCACCAACGGGCGATTCTCGGGCTTGGGCTCCTCCCGCTCCAGCAGGGACCCCATCACGACGATCTCGTTGAGGGTGCGGTTGCCGTAGTCGGTGTGCTTCGCGAGGAATCGCTCCTGAAACGTCGCGAGTTGGCGCTCGATGAGTTGACCCGCATCGAAGTTGTCGGGGTTGACCATGTACGTCTCGGGCCACAGGTAGCCTTCGTACGTGGTGCTACGAACCTCGAACGGGGCGGGAACTCCCTTGCCGTTCGCGATTGCGGCATAGGCGCCTGGCTCGATCCACCCCTTCTCCACCAAGGCGGCGTCGACGTCTCGGATGCGCCAGCCCTCGAGCACGGTGAACGGCACGTCGTCCGCCAGTGGAGCCCCACACAAGGTCTCGAGGACCTCGTTGGGAGACATGCTCATGCGGAGCTCGAACTTGCCGGCCTTCAGGCAAGAGGCGTCGGTGGTGCGCAGGAACACGTCCCAGGCCAGACTGGACGGAAAGATCCCAGCATCCACGAGGGGGCCGCCGATGGCCTTCGGAGTGGCCCCCTTGGGCACCTCGAACACGATGGTCTCGTCGTTTCCGGGATTGAGAGGGGCTGTGGGTTGAAGCCCCGCGCACGCCAGCGAGATCCACAGGAACACGGCCATGAACACGCCTCTGCGCACCGTCACCTCCGGCGCAAGACTAACACCGGCCGCGTTGGGCACGACCCCCCTCCCCGATTCATCGAGCCGGACGTGATGTACGTCGATGACATCTACCTTCCGGACATCCCAGCAGGCGTTGTGGGGCGCCGCCGTGCGGTGGGATCGGTCGATGCCCTCGGGCATCTGGGGGATTAGGTGCGAAGCCGGGAGGCCCCATGGATACCGACAAGCTGCGTGCTCGCATCGCTGCCTCGTGGGCAGGTCCGAAGATCGACGAGGATGCGGTTCAGACCGTCATTGCGGCCCTCGACCGAGGGGAGCTGCGCGTCGCTGAGCCCACGAGTGACGACTGGGTGGTTCACGGATGGCTGAAGCAGGCGATCTTGCTCTACTTCCGCATGATGCCGATGCGTGAGGGCACGTATGGAGAGTACCGCTTCCACGACAAGATCCCGCTGAAGATGGACCTGGCGGAGCAGAACGTGCGGGTCGTTCCTCCAGGGACGGTGCGGTTCGGGGCCCATCTGGAGGCTGGCTGCGTGGTGATGCCCGGCTACGTCAACATCGGTGCGTACGTGGGGGCGGGCACGATGGTCGATACGTGGGCCACTGTGGGATCCTGTGCGCAGATCGGCAAGGGGGTGCATCTGTCGGGCGGCGTGGGTATCGGTGGCGTGCTCGAGCCCCCTGGGGCGCGTCCTGTGATCGTCGAGGACGGTGCCTTCTTGGGGTCGCGCTGCATCGTCGTGGAGGGCGTGCACGTAGGCCGTGAGGCTGTTCTTGGGGCTGGCGTCACCATCACGGCGTCCACCTCCATCATCGACGTGACCGGTCCCGAGGAGGTGGTCCACCGTGGCGCGGTGCCGCCTCGTTCCGTGGTGATCCCCGGCACCCGCCCCAAGCGGTTTCCGGCGGGAGAGTACGAGGTTCCGTGCGCGCTGATCATCGGGCAGCGGTCCGAGGGAACGAACCGAAAGACGAGCCTGGAGTCCGTGCTTCGTGAGTTTGCAGTCGCCGTCTGAAGGGGTGGATCTGAGGTCGCCCATCCCCGCGACCTGGTCGTTGGTGACTGCACTCGTCATCGTTCATGTAGCGTCCGCCGTGGTGGCAGCTGCTCGAGGGTGGCAGCTGCTGGGCCCGGGATTGCTGCTTCCGCGCCCCTTGGATCTGCGGGTTCACGTGGGGGGCCAGTTCTCCCCCTTGGTGTGGGATGGCGATGTCTGGCGGCTGGCCACCAGTGTGATGCTTCATGCGGATGCGCTGCATCTGGCGTTGAATGCGATGGCGTTGGCTGCCCTGGGCAGGCTCCTCGAGCCTTGGCTCGGGGGAGTTCGCTTCTTGGCCTGGTTTGCCCTCGGAGGAGTCGGCGGATCGCTGGCATCACACTGGACCGGCGTGGTTCAGTCGGATGGAGCCTCCGGCGGTGCGTTTGCGTTGCTCGGTGTGGCGGTGGTGGTCGGGCTGCGATGGCGGACGTACATGCCACCCGAGGACCAGGCGTTGATGGGGCCTTGGCTGTGGGCGTTCCTCGTGCTGAACCTCGTGTTGTCCTTCGCGGTCCCCGTTGTGGATGCGGTGGGTCACCTAGGTGGCCTGATCGTGGGATTGTCGGTGTCGGTCCTGCCGGAAGCGCCCTGGATTCGGAGGGGCGAGGCCGTTGGGCTCGGGGTGTTCGTCGGAGCCTGCGCGTTCGGATGGTTGCTGGGTTAGATCCCGTCCATTCTTCGGAGGCGGAATGCAGGTCGAGATGCAGCAGGTCGATGCGTTTGCCAGCGAGCCGTTCCGGGGCAATCCTGCTGCCGTGGTTCAGCTGACGGAGTGGCTCGACGATGCCGTGCTCCAGGGGATCGCCCTGGAGAACAACCTGTCGGAGACGGCGTTCCTCGTGCCACGGGAGCCTCCGCACTTCGATCTGCGGTGGTTCACGCCCACGGTGGAGGTCGATCTGTGCGGTCATGCGACACTTGCGTCTGGCTTCGTCGTCTTGAGTGACTCGGATTCCTTCGAGCATGTGGTGTTTCACACGCGCTCCGGGCCCCTCGAGGTGCGCCGCCATCAGGACATGCTGCAGATGAGCTTTCCGGCGATCCCCGTTCTGCCTGGCGAGGTTCCACCGGAGGTCCTCGAGGCGCTTGGCTCCGCACCGCTTGCGGCCCATCCGGTCCGGCGCGTCCATCATGCGAACTATGCGTTGGCGGTCTACGAGACCGTGGCCGACATCGTGGCGCTCGCCCCCGATGTCCACCGGTTGGGGGCATTGGATCACAACGTGATCTGCACGGCAGCCGGTGGGGACGGCGTCGACTTCGTGTCGCGCTTCTTCGCTCCAGCGTCTGGGGTGGCAGAAGATCCGGTGACGGGCTCCGCCCACTGCACATTGGCGCCGTACTGGGCAGCAGAGCTGGGGCGAAATCCACTTCGAGCCGCCCAGCTCTCTCGCCGAGGAGGAGAGCTCGAGTGCGAAGTCGAGGGGGATCGGGTGTTGCTCCGAGGTTCCTGTGTGCGCGTATTGTCGGGCACACTGTTCCTCTGAGCGGACTGATCGCGACAATCAACTTCGTTGATTGTCGAGCGGAGCGCGCCTGATCGGGGGTTGCAGTAGGACTGGAACAAGCGAGCGTGCGAGCGAGTGCAGGGAGTGCTGCAAGTCCAGGCGCGTAGCGGCAACCTGTAGCATCGCGACAATCAACCCCGTTGATTGTCGCGATGACTCAACGGGGGGTCGGAACGGTCCCTGGGTAGTCCGACAGGATGCCGTGTAGCGGCCGGTCGGACAGCTCACGGAGTTTGGTCGGGTCGTTGACGGTCATGGCGTGGACCTCGATGTCCAGACGTTCGGCGCGCCGCAGCAAGCTGCTGCCGATGGCTCGCCAGGACATCGCCACACCATCGGCCGACGAACGCTGCGCCATGGCCAGCGGATCCGTAGTGCTCCAGCGACTGCGCAGAAGCGAAGTGAGCTGTGTCGCGCTCGGAGTCAGCAGCTCGTCGTGAAGACGCAGGATGGTAGTCAGCGCTAGTCCGCGTGCACGCGACTCGGCTTCGAACGCCTGAGTCGAGCGGATGGTGTCGGTGGCGACGACCAGGTGGTTGGGCAGGTCTGCCTCCTGCCATCGCTCCAAGACGGCTCGTGCAGCCGCAGCGGGCTCCGTGTCGGACTCGGGCACGTGCAGGTGGACCCTCAGGGTGGTGGCGTCTTGTTCCCGGAGCTCCGCCAGTGCGCCATCCAGCGTCAACAAGGGCTCCTCGACGAGGAGTGCGTTGGGATGGTCGGGATCTGGCTCGCCGCCGCAGAGCACGTGGTCCTCGAGCTCCGCCCACGGGACCTGTGCCACGACCAGCGGCTGCGCCAGCGGCCCGTTCGGAGTTGTGCACGTCGGGCTGGAGATCACGGAGGAATCCGCGATGATGGGCACCTCGTCGAGGGTGAGGTGGACGTCCAGCTCGATACCCCCCAAGGAGGCATCCACGGCGCCGCGAAGCGCCGTTGCGGAGTGTGGTGGCCAATACCCGGCACCACCCCCTCGTCCGTCCACGATGGGTTCCACGACGGGCGGCGTACAGGCGAACCACAACAACCACATGACGTCTCCCGGCGTGAGGCTAGCGCGTAGGGGTATGGGTTGGCGACCTGACCGTCCGGCATTATCGTCACGGGTGCCTGGAGGAACGCATGGCGCTGGCGCTCACCATCGAGCTTCGGCTCGAAGAGCGCAACCCGAACTCGGTGCTCGTGAGCGTGTTGCTTGCACCATCCTCGGGTTCGACTCGGATCGATGGCGTCGCCCTTCAGCTGTTCACCCGCCAGGGAGAGGCCCTGTCGAGCCGCATGCTGCTTCCCATCTCGGGCGAGCTCGCACAGCCCATGCTGTCGACCCTGGAGCTGCAGGCGCAGGCGGACGTGATTCCGCAAGGCTGTCGCGTCCAAGGTATGGCGTGGAACGGGAAAGATCAGGTTGAAGCATACATTCCGACGGATCCATTCACGGAGCTGGAGGTACACATGCGGGGGCGTCGGCGGATCGATCCAGACGAGGATGATCGCCTGTTGGAGTGGGTTCTTCCAGAGGAACGCGAGAAGGTGTCTCGCGACTTTCCGTGGGTGAACGAGCCGCGTCTGCCCGTCGCGACGGACGCGCTTCAAGTCGTGGACCACGAAGAGGACGAGGAAGAGGCTCTCGACGAGGTGCTCGATGAGTTGGGCATCGACGCCGAGAGCGCTGAGTGGCTGAAGGACCTCATGGAGGACGAGGAAGGCACCTAGCGGCCTGTCGTGGGCCGTGGCTCAGCTTCCTCTGCTCCGAGAACCCTGGCTAGAGCGGCCCGCGGCCGGCAAGCCCTTCCTTCAGGAACTGGGTGGAGCGGGTCCATTGGTACTGCATGGCGTTCCAATTCCGAAGCTGCGCATGCTGGGCCTTGGCATCAGCTGGGAGCTCGGACTCGATGTTGGCCATCATCTCCCGTTCCTTGTTCATCCTGGCCTCCATCGTTCGCACGACCTCTCCAAGTGCAGCCTTGCCTGCATCGGTCCACGAGCGGTCCGGGTTCTGCAGCGGATCCGCGGCATATTCCATGGGCTCGAGCTTGAGCTTGTCTGTGCCTGGAGGGATGGCGATAGGCTGGGTGCGGTGCGCATCGTCGGTCTCCAGCCACAGGCTGCACGGAACCTTGGCGTCGACGACGAAGGTGCCATCTCGGGCGACCTCGACGGCATCGTCTGTGCAACCGAGGACGTACATGGAGGCGTCTCTGGGAGTCACCTGGCCGACCACGACTCGCTCCGGCACGGGCTCGACCTTGGAGCACGTCACGGTCTTGCCCGTCTCTGCAGCAGGCCACTCCAGGCGAAGTGTCCATGTGCGGGACCTAACGAAGCCTTCGGTGGATCCGGGCTCGGCCAGAATGGCCACCCAGCCGTTCTCCACCGTCACGATGTCGAAGGTCGGCATCCAAGGGATGTCGTCCTTGACCTCGACGAGCCACTTGGGGCCGAGTGCGATGGCGAAGTCACGGGACGTCCCATGGATCCGTTCGATGCGGCCTTCGCCAGGCACAGGGCACTGGACGACGCCGACATTGTAGGCCGCCGCCACCTTCGAGGTGACTTCCTCGACCGGCAAGGGCATCGTGGGGCCCTCTGTCACGACGCGTGGCTGAATCGAGTCTGGGCCCGTTTCCTCTGCCTTGGGTTGCTCTGGCTCCGTGGTCTGCGCGGGCTCCGATGTCGTCGTTCCACATGCCAGTAGGTGGGCCACAAGGGCGTGCATCACGGGTCCTCCGAGGATCTGAGGGTGGTGAGTCTGAGAAGTACGGCGTCACGTATTTCGGTGATCGACCGGGTGCCGTCCACCACGAGATCAGCACTTGATTTGGTGGGTTCGACGTGGGCTCGATGCATCGGGCGAACGGTGGCCAGGTATTGGTCCAGCACGTCCCCCGCGGCTCTCCCACGGGTCAGGGTGTCGCGTCGAATCCGCCTGGCGAGGCGGATGTCGGCTGGAGCGTCGACGTAGACAGTGAGGTCGAGCAGCGCTCGGATCGCCGAGATTCCCAGGACGTGGATTCCGTCGAGAACCACCACGTGCGCTGGTCCGCATCGAGTCCACGTGGCCTCGGGAGTCGGCCTGTGCGTGGTCATGTCATAGTCGCGAAGACGTATGGTCCGACCCAGCTTCAGCGCCTGGAGGTCCTCTCGCAGCGCCATGTTGTCCAAGGCGTCTGGATGGTCGAAGTTGGGCAGGTCCGTGCTGGAGCCAGTCAGCAGGTCGCGGTAGTACCGATCGTGCGCAATCCGCAGGCACTGATCGCCTAGGTATTCAGCGATCGCCACGGCCAGTGACGTCTTGCCGGAGGCGCTGCCTCCGGCAATCCCGATCAACGTCATCTGTGTGCCGTCACGAGGCGTCGCTGGATGATTCCTGTTGGGCATCGCGGATCACCTCTACCTCGGCTCGAAGCTGAGCACCCAATCGGATGTCGAGCCAGGGGGTCAACACGCGGCCCTTTACCACGGCAGTTGGGAGGAGAGTGACGCGCTCGGTGGCATGCAGCGTCCCCTCGATGACTCCGCCCACGAGAGCCTGCGCCACATGGACCTCGCCCTCGATGCGTCCTGCGGCGCCGACGTCGAGCAGGTCGTGGGTGCGGATGGTACCCACGACCGTGCCATCGATCCGCACGCGGCCTTCATACTCGAGGTCGCCTTTCCACAGGGCGCCCATGCCGAGCCAGCCTGTCACGGGCAGATCGTCGACGTCGTTCACGCAGCCTCACCCCGGAGCCTACCGATCAGCCGCTCGAGGTCTTCAGCGTCCGAGTAGTCGATCTGAATGCGACCGCCGCCCTTCTTGGTGGGCGTGATGAGCACGCTCGTATGTAGCGCCTCGCGAAGGAGCTTCTCTGCGTACTCCATCGCGTGCTCCTTGCGTCGGCGCTCCGTGCTGATCACGGGCGGTGTGCGGACCTGATCTCCGACAATTCGTTCGACCTGACGAACGTTGAGGTTCTGCGACATCACCTTGGCCAGGAGGTTCCTAAGGTCGTCCTCCTCCTCGGCGATGGGCAGCAACGCGCGAGCGTGCCCCGCGGAAATGCCACCTTCACGGATGGCTGTGAGTACAAAATCCGGCAGATTCAGCAGGCGGATGGCGTTGGCGATGGTCGCGCGGTTCTTGCCGACCGCCTTCGCCACTTCGTCTTGTGTGTAGCCGTGCTCGGAAACCAGACGCTGAAAACCTCGCGCCGACTCGATGGGATCGAGGTCGCTACGCTGAAGGTTCTCCACGAGAGCTAGCTCGAGCTGTGTCTTCGAATCATCCGCGTCGCGAACCACAACAGGTACTTCTGTGAGACCTGCAAGGGCTGCGGCTCGCATCCGCCGCTCTCCCGCGATGAGGATGTAGCGACCATCCTGCCGGCGAACGATCAAGGGACTGATCACACCGTGAATGCGAATGGACTCGGCGAGTTCCTCGAGCTCTTCGGAGGAGAACACCTCGCGGGGCTGCTCTGGATTCGCACGAAGCTCATCGAGCGGCACCACGCGAGGCCCTTCACGGGTAGCAGGCGTGGTGTCTACATCGAGCGCACTATCGGGAATCAGGGACGCTAGGCCGCGTCCAACACGTGCTGGGCGACTCATACTGCCTCCGCCTGTGAGGGCTGCTCGTCATCATCAGTGCGCCGCTCGAGGATCTCGTTGGCGAGATCGATGTACGCCCGCGCACCTGTGGACTTGGGATCGTACTGAACGATGGCCTTTCCGAAGGAAGGAGCCTCACCCAGCCGAACGTTGCGAGGAATCACGGTGGTCAGAACACCTTCACCGAACAGCTTTCGGGCCTGATCCTCGACCTCTCGGCACAGGTTGTTCCGATGGTCCGTCATCGTGATGAGGATGCCCTCACGCTTGAGGTCCGGGTTCAGCGACTTGCGAACGGCAGCGATGGTGCGAAGCAGCTGCCCGAGACCTTCCATTGCGAAGTACTCGGCTTGCAGCGGGATGAGCACGGCATCCGACGCAACCAAGGCGTTGATGGTCAGCAGCCCCAACGACGGTGGACAGTCGATGAGGATGTCGTCGTAGGTCTCACGAAGAGGCATCAGCACCTTGCGGAGACGGCGCTCACGGTCTTCGGCGCCTACGAGCTCGATCTCGGCGCCCACGAGGTCGCGAGATGCAGGAAGGATGTGAAGGTGCTCGGACTCCGTGGGGATGACCACGGACTGAAAGTCACGGTAGCCCATGACAACGTCGTACACGCCGGACGAGATCGTCGACAGCGGGTAGCCGAGACCAGATGAAGCGTTGCCCTGCGGGTCCACATCGACGACGAGGACACGCCTGCCACGCTCTGCGAGTGCAGCCGAGAGGTTGACCGTGGTGGTCGTCTTCCCGACGCCACCTTTCTGGTTCGAGATAGCAACGACACGTGCCATCGCGTACTCCAGGGGATGTTGGGTGGGTGCGAAGGGACTTCGCGAGGTCTGGTCTGCCGGGGGACGACGGACCGGTAGGATTTGTGTTTCGAGTCTAGCGTTGCTCGATCTGGCCAGCCAGAGTGTTCCACGTGGAACACGCGGCGCGCTGAGTGCCCAGTACTGCTGGGATGAAGAACACGCCGATGTTCCTGGCGGAAGGTGTGGCTGACGATCGCCCAGAAAATATTCTTGGCTGGCAGCACCGCGAAGGAACGAATTCTGTTGCGTTCGTTGGGTTTGGCTGCCCGTGAATGTTCCACGTGGAACATGGGGGCCAGAGTGTTCCACGTGGAACATCTCCCGTCGCTGCTGGGGTGAAACGGACCTGGCTCTTCGCGGTGGCGCAACTGCGTTGCTGCGCGGCGGCGGTCAGCGCGTCTCATCGCTACAAACAACGGGGTTGATTGTCGCGATGCTTCAGGTTGCTGCTCCGCGCCTGGACTTGCAGCACTCCCTGCACTCGCTCGCACGCTCGCTCACTCCAGTCCCACTGCAGCCCCGGATCAGGCGCGCTCCGCTCGATCGCGACAAACAACGGAGTTGATTGTCGCGATGCTCCAGGTTGCCGCTCCGCGCCTGGACTTGCAGCACTCCCTGCACTCGCTCGCACGCTCGCTCGTTCCAGTCCCACTG
>JAHQVJ010000040.1 GCA_019634415.1 Myxococcales bacterium | reverse complement strand
TCCTTGCTGGCAGACGAGGGGCTGACGGCCTCGAAGGCGAAGTCGGGTGCGCCCATCAGCTCCGATCGTCGCTCCGGGGCCACCTGCACGCGGCCAGACTCGAAGGACTGCCAGCGAACCAAGAAGCCGTCCGGCTCGTTGGACAATCCGGCACTGGCATGGGTGATCCAGCTGGGCGGGAAGAAATACCGCCCCAGATCGAGGTCGGTCGCCAGGTAGCGCAGCGTGCTGTTGATCTCGTCCACGAGTGGTTGGTGGATGTCGAAGGTCTGCGGTGCCATCTCGACGAAGACCTCCCCGTCCACGAACGCTGCCCGGGGCGCTTCCTCACCCAACGAGCCGATCCATGTACGGAACTCGGACAGCCCGTCGATGGGGGGAATCGTGAGTCCGTCGATGTGAACCCTGGCCATCTGCGTGGTCTAACCTGGGTCGTCTCGCTCCGAGATCCCGTGGCGGTCCATCAGTCGGTACAGCTGGTGGCGGCTTCGCAGCCGCAACGCCCGCCAGGTGTCCTCCCTCACCCAGTCGTTGTCCCGAAGGGCCTGAAGCACCTCTGCCTTCGTGACGTCCTCCGGGCGGCGCCGAGGCCTGTCGTCGTTGGCATCGGTCACCTCGGGTCGGTTGGGGGCTGGCGTGGGTAGCGAGGCCAGGGGAGCCGACAACGGCTGGCCCGGGGCGGTGCTCACCACCGCGTCCCAGAAGACCTTCTCCACCTGGCGCACGTTCGAGGGCAGCGGATGGCGCATCAGCCGCTCCACCAGGCCACACTGGATCCGCGGCTCGCCGTCGTCGTCGAGTACGGCTGCCGCCGTGGGCTCCTCGGTGGCCAGGCGCCTCGCCAGATGCCGCAGGATCAGGGGGACGTCGGTGCGGCGCTCCCGCAGCGGGGGCACGTCCAGCCGCAGCACCATCCGCGCTGCGAGATCGTGCTTGATGGCGGCCACGTCGCGGTTGGTGGCGGCGATCACCCGCAGGTCCACCCGCCGCGCGCGACCATCGCCCAGCCGGTTGTACTCCCCGTGGTCGAGCAGCCGCAGCAGGTGGGCTTGCAACGCCTCCGGCAGCTCGCCGATCTCGTCGAGGAACAGCGTGCCGCCGTCGGCTTCCCCCACCACACCGGCCCGCTCCGCCATGCCGGGGTTGGGGTAGTTGCGCACGTTGCCGAACAGCTCGGCGTCGATCAGGCCCTCGGGGAAGGTGGCGGCGTTGCGCGACACGAAGGGACGCCCTCCGCGCGGGGAGCGATCGTGCAGCGCCTTGGCCGCCAGCTCCTTGCCGGTGCCGCTCTCGCCCAGCACCAGCGTGTGTCGCTCCGTGGCGCCGAGCTGAGCGATGCGCGCGCGCAACAGCCAGGTGGCGTGGGACTCGCCCACGATGCCGTGCGCGTCTGGCTCGCCGAAGGAGTGGTTCGAGCCAGGCGGTGCGGGCAGCTCCAAGCGGCGCACCACGGCCAGCAGCAGCCCGCGGCGCACCCGGATGAGGCTGCCCTCGGTCACGTGCATGGCGGATCCGCTGGTCAGCGGGCTGCCGTCCACCATCACTGGCTCGCGCCCCAGCAGGCTCACCTTGAGCCAGTCCTGTCCCTTGCGAGACAGCCCCAGCTGAGCACGACTCAGGCGAGGATCGGTGAGCGGCGGGCGCGGCTCGTCGCCCCAGGGCCGTCTTCGCAGCCAGCGAGCGGCCCCAGGGGCCGAGTCGCCGCGGCCGATCACCGACGTCTCCCCCGGCGCGGGCACGTCCACGACCTCCCCCACGCGGGACGGATCGTCGGTGCACCAGGCGATCACCACCGCCAGGTGGCTGCCCCCACGATCCGACTCGTCATCCGTCCAGGTGTTCTCGGTGGTGTCGCCGCTCAGGGGCTCATTCTCCGGGCGTCGCCAGGATCTGGGATCGGTAGTCCGGGTTCACGTGGGTGCCGCCCTCGGTCACGTCGCTGGCGGTCCAGCTGCCCGGCACGCTGCCGTCGCCGCGGATGGAAGCGCGCACCATGGAGCGCACCACGCTGCCATCCGGCCCGCCCGCGAACGCCGGGCCCCCGTCGCCCGCCACGTCCATCACGTTGGCGTCGGGATCGATGAGGAACAGCTCGAGCGCCTGGTCCTTGAGCTGCAGGCGGCTCTGCCGATCGTCGTTGAAGGCGTTGACCACCAGATCCCCGCGCAGGAACGCGCTGTTGGTGTCTTGGGGGGCGCCGTCGACGTAGCGCTCGAGCACGTGATCGAGGATGCTGAAGGTGCCGTTCGCCGGCACCACCGAGCCTGGCGGGATGCCCACCACGAAGTCGTCGGCGTTGGCCAGCGACCACATGTCGAGGGGGATGGGTCGGTCGGTGAGGTTCTTCAGCTCCAGGAACTCGTCGTAGCCGTCCACGTCGTTGTCGTGCACGCCGTACCAGTGCACCTCGTTGAGGATGAGATCGCCCGCCTCGAGGCCGTCCTCGCCGATGCGTGCCTGGCCGAAGCGGCGCCCGTTGCGCCACAGGTACTCGAAGTAGTCCACGAAGTCGGCCGCCACGCGCGGACCGTGGAACACCAGCAGGTACTCGTCGTTCGACACGGTGGCCGACGACGACCAGTTGAAGGAGCCCGAGATCACCACCGGGTTCTCGCCGTCGGGATCGATCACCATGGTCTTGCTGTGCAGCCGCCCGCCGCCGGCCTGGTAGTCGCCGGGCTGCCGTCCTGCGTCGTTGCCGTCGAGCCGCATGGGCAGCCCCGCGCCCAGCAGGCGGTAGACCTCGTGGTACTGGCCGTTGCTGTGCAGCTGAGACTGGTCGATCATCCCCGACACGCCGAAGCTGCGGTCGCCCTGTGTCACCAGGCCGGCGTCCACCAGCTCTTCGTGCTTGCGGATGAAGGCCGAGCCCACCTGGTCCTTGGTGAAGGCGAAGATGGTGAAGCTGATCCGCTCCTGAGCCGCGTCCACCAGCTCGAGGATCCGGCCCATGGCGTCTTCGTTGGGGCTGAACCACACCTCCACCTGGGTGTCGCCCACGTCGTAGATCCGGCCGTTGTCGATCTCCACCTTGTTGTGGCCGAACACGCCGTTCCACATCTGCGCGTGCTCGTCGGCGAAGTCGGCGGCCACGGCGGGGCTGTCGATCACGGCGAAGTTGTTGGAGTTGTTCTCCAGATCGGTGGGCGTCCAGTTCGCGGTGCTGGCCAGCACGAAGCGGCGATCCACGATCATGAACTTGTCGTGCATGATGTGGGCGAGGTTGCCGGTGACCATCGGGATGTGGCGCTCGGCGAACCGCTGGTAGCCGTCGTTGTAGAGGTGGCCGGCGTCTCCCACCATCTTCAGGTCGATGCCTCGATCGAAGGCGCGCTCGAAGGCGTCCACCACGTCGGGGTGGGAGAAGCCCATCACCGCGAAGTCGATGGAGCTCTCGGCGTTGTCGATGAGGTCCACCATCACGCGGATGGCGTCGGAGTACCAGACTTGCTCCAGCCGTCCACCGGGATCGTTGAAGAACACGTCGACGCGCCCTCCACGGGTGTCGGCCAGATCGGCCTCGGTCGGAGGAGCGTTGCAGGCGAACAGCGAGGGCAGTGCGAGGATCACAGGGCCTCCCCACGGTCGAAGGTTCGGTCGAAGAGATCGACGAGGTCGAGGAGATCGGTGCGAGCGGGGGTGCGGTCGGAGAGCACCCACATCGCGCCGTCGATGAGCTGATCCGTCACCACGGTCTGGCCGCGGTACAGGCGCGCCGAGCTGACGAGGGGGTGGGTGATGATCATGGCGCGGGCGTGAGGGAAGTAGCCCTCCCCGTCGCGCGGCAGATCCACCAGGACCAGCGTCGGTAGCTGGTCGACGTCGGTGACCTGGCGCTTGTCCACGTCGGGGCTGTTGTCCAGCAGCTCGTCCGCCAGGCGGGTGCTGGTGGTCCGGAAGGCTGGCCCCACCACCACCTTCACGTCGAAGCCCGTCTCAGCCTTGGCCTGAAGCGCGCGCGCCAGACCGTCGTTGGCCAGCTCGTCCGTCATGACCCAGATGGCGGAGCGTGCCGAGTAGATCGCGTCGACGACCCGCTTCGTGAGCCGCTCCTGCGGGCCCAGCCACAGCTCGAGATCGGTGGTGGTGCCGGTGCCGTAGCGCCAGCGGAAGTCGGCGATGGACTTGGCCGGCGCGTCGAAGGCGGTCACGGAGGTGGCGTCGATGCCGCCGAAGAGCTGGTTGTGCTCGGTGAGCAGGTCTTCCACCAGCTCCTCACCGCGTAGCTGCAGGCCGATCCGCGGTCCCGAGCGCAGATGCCCGGCCGTGGTGGCGGTGAAGATCCGCTGCCGGTCCACCACGGCGAAGGCGTGGCTCATCACGGTCTGCTCGCTGGTCCAGAAGACGTCGCGGTTGAGCACGAACTCGAAGTAGGTGAGCCCGTCGTCCACGAGCTGGACGGGCGCGCCGACGTCGAGGAGTGCCGTGGCTCCCGGATCGCCGGCTTCGTCGGCGTCGAGCACCAGCTCCGTCTCGAGCCCGCTCGACCAGGCGCCAGCCACCGCGTCGTACAGATCGGTGTTCTCGGCATCGGGCAGCGCGAGGTGGGCACTGTCGGAGGCCTGGGTGACGGCCTGCACGAACACGTCCTCCGCGGCCTCGGCATCGTCGTACACGGTGACGGACACGGCGTTGAACAGCTCGCCCGGATCGGGGGCGGTGCACCCGGCTGCGAACAGGACCAGGGCCAGGGTGGTGGGTCTCATTCGAAGCTCCCCGTGGCGAAGGCGCCCGAGTAGTCGGGCGAGTTGGGGCGGCCGGGGCTGGCCTTGGTGTGCTGGCGACAGGACTCCGCGACGCGGTCGTCGTTGGGCACGTCCACCTCCGCGTCGGTGTAGAAGTGCCAGCTGTGCGGCTCGCTGCCGCGACCTCCGAACATCAGCTCCACCTTCTCCATGGAGCGACTCACCACGCCGTCGTAGCCGCCCGCGAAGGGTGGTGCCGTGCGGGAGCCTGCGGGCTCCATCAAGCGCTCGTCAGCGTCGCGCAGGGTGACCTGGAACGGCTCGCCGTAGGTGAAGGACAGCTCGGGCAGCAGCCAGTCGGGCTCGAGCAGGCAGCCGTCGTCCTTGGCGGCCACGAAGGCATGCTCGCCCACATCGAGCTCACGATCCGAGGCAGGGATCTGCCACTCGATCATGCGCACGCCCGAGACCTGCAGGCGCCAGCCCGACAGGTTCACCGTGCGTGCGCTCTCGTTCTTGATCTCCACGAACACGTCGCGGGCATCCCAGCGACCGTCGTTGGTGACCGAGCCCGACCAGAGCACCTCGGTGATCACCACCGTGCCCCGCTCGCCCGAGTTCGGTTGTCCGTCCTCGAGGCCATCGCGGTAGCCGACCTGCTGATCGATCTCGCCGGGATCGGGATTGCAGCCCGCCAGGGCCAGCAACCAGAGCATTCGTCGCATGGTGTCTCCAGCCTAGAAGCTTACGCGGGTTCCGCCGTGGATCGCCCAGGCGTTTCGTGCGTTCGGGGAGCCCAGAGCGTTACCGGCGAGGCGATCGATCTCGATCTGGTAGTAGCTGCCGGGCATCAGCACGGCGCCGCGAGCGAAGACGTCGACGTGCTGGCCGAACTGCCAGCCCACGTCCAGATCGATCTCGGTGCCGAGGCTGCGACCCATGCGGCGGGTGGCGGCGAAGTCGGACCGGCTGTACCCGAAGGGAGGCTCGATGTTGTCGAGGTCGGAGAAGTCCACCTCGGACACGCCCGTGTCCTGGAGCCACCACACGCCCGCGAGCACGTGCAGGCCGGCGTCGAGCTGGTAGCTGGCGAAGGCCTCGAGGGACCGCGTGCCCGACTTGCGCGACATGTCCTGTGGCGTGTCGGAGATGCCGTTGCGGCTGGTGTAGGCGGTGGGGTGGGTGCCGAGGAAGCGGTTGAAGAGGGTGCCGCCGATCTGCTGACCCTTCATGCCCACGTAGCCGTGGGAGAACTGCAGGCCGTTGGGCCCGTAGGCGGCTCCCATGGCCTCGAAGTAGCGGAGCTGTGCGAGCAGGCCGGTGTTCTCTTCGTTGCGGGTGTCCGCCCGCACGCCGCCGCCGAAGGCCACACCGTTGGCGTCCACGTCGTTGGCCACCAGCTCCTTGCGGTCGATGCCGAAGGAGCCGTTGAACTCGGCGAAGGGCCGGACGGGTCCCAGCGCCGCGCTGGCGCGCACGCCGTAGTTGCCCACGAAGTCGTTGTCGACGAAGTTGCCGAGCAAGCCGTTGTAGGAGATGTCGGCGCCGGTGCCCCGGCCGTGCACGTCGGTGTAGAAGAAGTAGGCGCTGGCGTCGAGGGTGTCGGCCAGCGACATCAGCGACAGCTCACCGCCGAAGCGTCGGGTCAGCACGTCGCCACGGAACTGGAACGTCTCGGGGTTCTGCTGGCCGATCAGGCTCACGAAGTCCACGTCGTCGTAGGGGGCGGCGGTGCTGAACACGTTGATGGGGACGAGGGTGAGCTGCATCAGATCGCCCAGCGGAACGTCCACGCGCACCATGTCGAGCACGTCGGCGAGCACGTAGTCCCGCACGCCGCGTCCGAGCCCGCCGAGGCTGTAGAACTGCCGACCCACGCGCACGTTGACGCCGTTGCCGGCCCTGCCGGTGTTGAGGTCCACGTACAGGGCGGGGAAGTAGATGAAGCCGCCGAAGACGTTGGTCTCGCCGATCTGATCGTCGCCCCACAGGCCGCGGTGGGTGCCGTTGACCACGAAGCGCACCTGCGGATCGATGGCGTAGCCGATCTCCACCTGGGCGCCGGTGAATGCGAAGGCGCCGCGGTCGTCACTGTCGAGGATCGCCTGATCGCTCGTCTCGTCCAGGGTGCGGAAGTCGAGGTTGTCGTACTCGTAGTAGTGGGACTCGAAGAAGCCGCGTACGGACAGCTTCTCGTCTTCGTCCACCTCCGTTTCGCGGTACTCGAGATCGGTCCGGGTCTGGGCCAGGGCCGAGGCGGGAAAGGCGAGAGCTGCGAGGGCCAACGCACGCATGGAGCCTCCTGGTGGGTCGAGCGACCCCGGCGCTTAACCGATCGCCGTGTGCAGGAGGGCAGAGCCGATCGACAGTTCGGTGACGCTACGCCACCGTCGGGCCTTCAGTCTGGATTGCCGTGGGCCGAAGGCCCTGAGGACGGAGGTCGAATGATACCTGTCATGGACTTTGTTGCGTATCTGGTCGAGCAGGCCCTCCTCACGCCCGAGGAGGCCGCTGACTTCGAGGTTAGGTCGGCGAACTCGTCGGGCCTGCTAGGTCGTGTCCTCATCCGCAACGGGGTCGTCAACCTCGGTCAGATGTCGGATGCCCTTCGAGCCGCCAAGCTGACGGGCAACCGCATCGGCGATCAGCTGGTCAAGATGGGGCTGGTCTCGCGCGAGCAGGTGGAAGCCGCGGTCAGCCAGCAGGGCGCCTCTCGGCTGGATCGATACGATCTGGTGGTGCAGTCGGGGCTCATCGACGAAGACACCCTGCTCGAAGCGGCCATCGCCTACATTCGAGACTGCGACGCGCGCAGCTTTCGGTGAGCTGCGGGCGCGCTGTCCGTGGCCGCTCTACTCGCACACCGAGTACATGGCCATGAAGGAGGGATTGGTGGGGAAGCTGGCCTGCCCTTCCCAGCAGTCGGGATCCACGCCCACGCCCTCGAACGACATCACCACGGTGGAGGTGGTGTCGGTGTACTGCAGTGCCATGTGGTCGGCGCCGGTGCTCCACCACGATCCGGCGTAGCCGGGAACGTCGAAGAGCAGCGTGCCGTCGGGCTGCAGCGTGACGGCGTGCGACGAGATGGAGCCAGGGGACACCTCGCACTCGAAGAAGGACGACAGGTCCTGGCCCGTGCAGTGCTCGATGGTCATGCGATGCGGTGCAGTCCACGACACGCCCACGGGCTGCAGATCAGCCAGCCACACGTCGCCTTCGCTGGTGTGGCGGCTGGCGGAGGTGGCGTCGGCGAGGAGCTCGAGGTCCAGGGTGGAGGCGGGCAGGGCGAGATCGAAGGACACGGTCTCCTCGCGAGCCTTGCCGATGCGTCCGAGATCGCACACGATCTGCAGGCCATCGAGCAGGCACCTGGAATCCAACGCGGTGACCTCGCCGAGCACGTGTACGGTGGGGCTCGTGTGGGTGAGGGGCAGGTCGATCACGAGCTCCACGAGGTCGGCTCGTCGCGTGCCCTCGTTGCCGACGATCACGGTGTAGCTTGCGACCTCGTACACCTCGACGTCGCTGGGACCCTCGATGGTGGTGACGAGGTGGGCGGAGCGCGCGGCGTGGGCGGGCTGGCCCACCGTGGCAGCGAGGATGATTCCGATGGTCATGGGGATGCCTCCAGCGCCGCGAGCAGTCGTGCGGCTCCGTGGCTCCTCGGTCCCGGACGAGCGGAGGACCCCCTTCACGGATCCTACAGTTGCCGGCGGGGCGGAAATCTAGAGCCCTTGGTCGTCCGGGGGTGCGAGCCCCGCGTTAGGCATGCGCGCCAGGAGCGAGGGGGAATATTATGCTTGGTATCTGGGTGATGGGAGGGTGCTATTGGTTCGTCACGAGGGATCGGATCTTCGATGCCAAGGACCGTGACGACGATGGATTTGCCGCGGTGGAGGCTGGGGGAGACGATTGCGACGACTCCAGTCCGTTCGTGCATCCGAACGCGGTGGAGCTGTGCGACGACGGCATCGACAACGACTGCGACGGGGTGCCCGACGACGACGGGCCCATCTTCTTCGCGGACGAGGACCGAGACGGCTTCGGGGATCCGGCGTCCCCGCTGTCACAGCCGTGTCTGAACCCGCCTGGGTCGGTGGGGAACGCGCTGGACTGCGACGACACGGACGACACGATCCATCCCGACGCCGTGGACGTGTGCGACGCTGTCGACAACGACTATGACGGCGTGCTGGACAGTGCGGTGGCCACGGTGGCGGGCGACAACTACCCCACCGTGGAGGGGGCAGCCGCAGCAGCGATCGCGGCTCCTGCGCTTGGGAGCGTGGACGTGTGCCCGGGCAGCTGGTCGGTGGGCACGATCGACGTGGGGGCGGGGGAGTCGCTCACGCTACGGGGTGTGCAGGGGCGCGACCACACGACCCTGGTGGAGGGGAGCGGCGGCACGGTGATCGAGGTCACGGACGACGGCTCCTTGGTGATGGAGGGGCTGTCGATCACCGGCTCGACGACGGCCCGGGCGATGCGGTTCTTGGACTTCGCGGAGGTGGAGATCACCGACAGCCGCATCCATGGAAACCTGGTTGGTGGTTTGGAGGTGAAGGGAGACTGCGTGTCAGGCAGTGCGAGCAAAGGGGTAGTGCTCCGTGCAGCAGGGACGCGGCTCGACGACAACCAGGCTCAACAAGGGGCCGGTCTGATGACCACGTGCAATGTCGATCTTCGCTTTGTGGACTGCGAATTCGACCACAACGTGGCGCCGTTCGGAGGAGGAGGGATTCTCTTCGAGTCAAGCCAAGGTTCCAGGGACCCTCTGGTCGTCCTGGAGTCCTGCTCCGTCACCAACAACAAGGGGGGCGGTGTCGTGTACGGTCGGGAGCGGAACAATGTGTTCGAGTCCGAATCGACCTACTGGGGCGCGCCAGGTTCGGATGACAACGACCCCTTCGACGCCTTTGGGCTTTCCTGGTCGGGAGCAGCCACGTTCCGGTGCACCTGGGACATCATTCCTCAAGTCCAGAAGGACTTCGCGTGCGACTGACGATCATGGAGTCGCCAGTTGACCTGTGCGGAGCACTGAGACCTGGTAGTCGCCGAAGCTCAAGGCCACGGGTCCGGTGACCTGCAGCGTGTCTCCTGGGGTGACCGACACGCCGCGGCGCTGCAGCTCCACGTCGATCCCCACCTTGAACCACACCGGATCCGTCACGCTCAGGTGGGCGCAGGCCGGCACCAGCTCGCCGTTGCGGGCCTGGTCCTGGCGCAGCCGGGTGTCCGGATCGTCACCGGTGCACAGGTACACCTCGCCGAAGCCTCCCATGGGGCCGGCCACGGTGCCCTCCACCCGCACCACCTCGGCCACGTCCGATGCGTCGAGCAGCCGGTCCGTCACCGAGCGGTAGAAGATGGGCTCGGGCCCGCGCTGCACCTCCACCACGTCGTGGGCGGAGATCATCACGTTGTCGAAGTACTCCTTGATGGCCCGCACCCGCAGGGTCACCCGGTCGCCCATGTCGAAGTGGGCCACGCGGCTGTCGCCGAGCACGAAGAAGCCGCCCGTGCTGTCCTGCAGGAAGTAGCTGCCGTAGTACTTCTCGTCGCTGTCGACGCTGAAGTCGTCGGGCGGCAGGCAGCCCGAGACCTTGATGTAGAAGCGAGGGTGCACGGTCACGATGCCCGTGATCTCCCGCGGCAGCTCCTTGCTCGTCATCCAGCCGCTGCAGTCCTCGCTGGGCGGCGCGTCGTCGGGGGCGAACCAGGTCTCGAAGTCACCGGGTGTCGGCAGGTCGGCGATGGCCGTGCCGCCGGTGAAGTCGTAGTTGTCGGTGGTGAACGCCACGGGCTCTTCGACGTCGTAGTCGGAGCCGGGGTCGTACCAGTCCTGCCACGACTCGGCACCGGTGGAGGTGCCACAGGCGGCGAGGACGACCATCAGGAGAGGAGTGTTCTTCATGGCGGCCTCAGTACCAACGGTCCCAGTCGAAGTCGTCCACGTTGAGCTGCGGCGCTCCACTGAACTGGACCATGGGTCCGATGAAGTGCAGGCAGTCTCCGACGGTATCGTAGTTCGACGCCGTTCGATAGGTGATCGTCTGACCCTTGCCGTAGTCGAAGTCGTAGCAGAGGGAGCTTCCTCCGCAGTCGGCTGATTGGAGGGCCACGAGCTGGCCATAGACATTGATGACCGACTCGCCGTGGTCATCGTACGTCAGCTCGGCGCCGGTGTTCCCGTCGACGACGAAGACGTCGTTGCCCGTGGAGTCCACGGTCAGTGCGTCGAACGTACGAAGCTGCGGGGTATCGAAGAAGCTCACCACCGAGGTGGCCGTGAACGAGATCTCGTCTCCTGGGTTCAGGCCGCTGACGACGCCGAGCAGCTTGGGGTCGTCGATGTAGGCGACCATGGCTCCAGTGGAGTCGGCGAACCAGAAGCGTGCGAACGTCGAGTTGGCGGAGATGAACCCCTTCGACACGACCACGGCCCCAGCGACCGCGAGCGAGACGTCTGTCTGGGTGGTTCCGGCCTTGATGGCTGCAGCCTCGACCTCGCCCACGCCCGCGTCGAAGTCATAGGGCTTGGTGGTCACCGCTGCGCCGGCGGCCTCCAGAGGATGACCCACCCACGGGTCCGTGCCGTCCGGAGGCGCACCGCAGCCCACGTCCGTGTCTGCGTCGGAGTCCGTGTCCGCATCGGTGTCGGCATCCGCGTCTGCGTCTGCATCGGTGTCGGCGTCCGCGCCATCCAGCGTGGTGCTGTCCAGGGTGGGGGGCTCACAGGCCCACAGAAGGGTCAAGACCCAAAGACTCGAACGCATCGCTCCTCCAGCACAAGCGGCGCACAGACTAGCGCACTGGGCCCCGGAGTGATGTGACGATCCGGCTGCGCCGGAGTGCTGTACCGCGAGTGGTTGGCCGGGTATCTTGACAGGAGGGCCGCACAGTCCGTTAGGCTGCGGTCGACAGCACCACCCCTCAGGGTTCCCACTCTCCAGCCGTACCCGGGACATGGGCGACAGACCCTCGCACCTACCTCCAGGAACTCCTCTCGGTGAGCACTACACCATCGAGGGACTCGTGCGCCTCTCCGAGGGTCGCATGTTCTACCTGGCGAACGATCTGCGTCCAGATCTGCCCGATCGGCGGTGCTGGACGTGCGGCTTTGCCGACACACCCCGCAACGACACCCACTGCGCCAACCCCGAGTGTGGCGCGGAGATGGAGGAGCGGCGTTTCCTGGTGTCGGCACGGTGGGAAGCGGAGCGATTCGAGGCCTTCACGCGCTACTTCCGCAAGCAGCTGCGGCATCCGGGCCTCGCCACCCCCATCGACGTCTTCGTGATCGACGGAGTGCTCTTCTCCGTGATCCCCTACGCCGGTGAAGGCCTCATGGTCGACGAGGCCTCCCCCCTGCGCAATCAGCGGCTGCTGGACCTGGGCCAGCGGATCGTGGGCACGCTCGCCTACCTGAACACCAAGGGCGTGAGCGTGGCCTTCGTCAACCGGGCCAACCTGCTGGTCACGCCCGACAACACGGTGAAGCTGTTCGATCTCGAGGTGGATCGCGCCCTCGAGAACGGTGCCGCCATCGCGGTGGACGATCGGGGCGAGGCATTGGCGAGCGTGGGAGAGCTGCTCCGGCGCTACTGCGACATCGAGGCCAACGACCTCATCGACTTCACCCAGTCGGTGGAGGCCGGTCGGGTGCTCAACGTCGCCGAGGTGGGCCGCGCCATCGAGCGCCGCTACGACGACAACGTCGAGGTGGTGTATCCGCCGCTGCTCGGCGGCATGAGCGACGTGGGCCTCACCCGCCAGCTCAACGAAGACAACTGGGGCTGGATCCGCCTGTCGGATCGCGCCAAGCTCTACGTCGTCGCCGACGGCATGGGGGGCCACGACGGCGGCGAGGTGGCGAGCGCGCTGGCGGTGAAGACGATCTGCGAGGTGGCGCTGGAGCGCGAGGCGCTGGCGCCCGAGGGCGAAGACGCCGTCGAGAACCTGCTCGACGAGTCCTTCCAGGCCGCCAACAACATGGTCAAGGACACGGCCGAGGCCAAGGGCACCGACATGGGCACCACGTTGGTGTGCATCCTGGTGCTCGACGATCGCGTGGGGTTCATGGCCAACGTGGGGGACTCCCGCGGCTACCTGCTGCGCAGCCAGAAGCTCCACCAGATCACCAAGGACCACAGCCTGGTGCAGAAGATGGTGGAGCGTGGGCGGATCACCCCCGAGGAAGCGCGCCACCACCCCCACAGCAACATCCTGCTCCGCACGGTGGGCACCGAGCACAACATCGACATCGACATCTTCCGGGTGGAGCTGGAGCCAGGCGACCGGGTGCTGATGTGCTCGGATGGCCTGTGGGGCGAGGTGGAGGATCGCGACATGGAGTCGATCCTCAACACCTACACGGATCCCCGCATCGCCTCACGGGAGCTGGTGCGCGCCGCGCACCACGGCGGCGGCAAGGACAACGTCACCCTGATGATCGTCCAGATCCCCTGAGGGGGAGCCGACTCACCCTCCGATGGTGCCGTTGCCCGGGGGCGGTGTCTTCGGCGTGGGCAGCTCCACCGTGGGCGCTGGGCACGGGCGATCCCCCGCGAGCATGGGGGTGGGTGCCGTGGGCGCGTTCCCCTCGGGGTCGTCGCGATCCACGTAGCCGAGCGCCTCCAGCATCTCGGACATCTCGGGATCCGTGGCGAGCAGCGCCTGCAGATCGCCTCCGTTGATGGGACCGATGCCGAACTGCAGGAGCACCTGGCGCTGCGGGAAGTCCACCTTGCGCAGCGGTGTGCGCCACTTGCCGAGACCCGAGGTGCGGGTGGGGTGGATGGTGAAGGTGGCGCGCTTTCCGCCGCCCGCATCGCCCTGGTAGGCACTGCAGACCATCTGCATGCCCACGTCCGGCAGCTCCATCGTGGGTACCATGTACAGCTCCCGTGAGCCGCGCTGGCCTGGGTGCCAGCACATCTCGAGCGCCGTTCCCATGTCGTCGGGTACGTCGTGCCCGACCATCTGGTACTGCTCGAGCAGGGCGCGCACCGCAGCCGGATCGTCGTGCTTGGTCAGGGTGGACTGCGCCTTGTCGAGGGGATCCTCCCCCAGCCAGCCGTGCTCGAACCCTCCGGGCACCGTGCACAACGCCCAGGTGCCCATGGGCGCGCCCGACATCTTGGGGCGTCCCGTCACCAGCCGGTAGCCCGCTGCGACCTCGCGACCCATCGCATCGGCCAGGTGGTCGCGGTAGGGGGCTGCGCTGTCGTCGGCGTCTTCCTTCAGCAGGTTCTCGCGCTCCTGCGGATCGGAGGTCAGGTCGTACAGCGTCTCGCGGCCCTCGTGGGTCCACCACTTCTTGTTGCCGTGGTACACGCCCCACATCTCCAGGCCGTACAGCGGGCGACCGAACCCGAGGCTGCGCTCGGACAGCGCCTCCTTCTCGGCTTCGTCGCCCTTCAGCAGCGGGACCAGGCTCCTGCCGTGCAGCCCCTCGAGGGGCGGCTGCCCCACCAGATCGAGGATCGTCGGCGTGAGGTCGAGCAACGAGACCGGGGTGTCGAAGGTGCCCGTGGCGAGGCCCGGTGCCTTGACCACGAAGGGCACCCGCATCACCTCGTCGAACAGGGTGTGGCCGTGCTCGAACCCGCCATGATCCCAGAACTCCTCGCCATGGTCGGCGAAGAGCACGAGGATGTCGTTGTCGTTCATGACGTCGAGGATGCGGGCCACCTGGTCGGTGGCGTAGCGGATGTTGTTGTCGTAGCGGTCGCGCAGGTACTGCTGATCCTCGGGCTTGTTGCGCAGGTTGAGCTTGCGCACCTCGGGCAGGTGGAACTCTTCGCGCAGGCCCTCGGGACCGTCGCCGGCGTAGCGCCGACGGTAGGAACGAGGCTCGATGTAGGGCAGGTGCGGGTCCATGTAGTGGACCTGAACCAGCGCGTTGCGGCCTTCGTGCTCTTCGAGCCACTGCAGCGTGTCGTCGGTGACCTTCTCGGCCATGGGCCACAGCCCCACGCGGTGTAGATCCCAGTCGCGATGCATGTCGAAGTTCACCGACAGGTAGACGTTGCCCGCCATGAACGCCGTGGCCCATCCCTGCTGGCCCAGCAGTGCGGGCAGCGTGGGGCTGGCGTCGTAGTACTCGGGCTGACGGCCGGTGATGAGGGAGCGGGCCGAGGGCAGCGTCCACGGCGCCACCGAGCGGGCCTCCGTGAACACGGCGGCGTCGGTGGCCAAGTGGTCGATCGCGGCGGTGGTGTCGCGCTCGTAGCCATACAGCGACATGTGATCGGGCCGCAGGGTGTCGATGAACACCATGACCACGCGCACCGGATCGGCGAGCCGGCTGGTCACGGCGGGCTCGGCGACGAAGGCGTAGTCGAAGTCGGCGGAGCCCATCGGATCGGTACGCAGCCGCAGGGTGACCGCCTGGCCGGCCCAGCGAGACAGATCGACGCGCTGCGGCTGGAAGTCGCGCACGGCGAGCTCGATGGAGGCAGCTTCCTCGGTGGTCCCCCCAGTCTCGACCTCCACCAGCAAGCGTGCCCCGTTCGAGCCCGCTCCGTCGAGGATCTCGGGCTCCACCAGGCCGGAGACGAAGTGCAGCTCACCCGCCTTGGGAACCTCGATCGCCCACTCGGCAACGCCAGGTGCCGGGAGCAGCAGCCCCTCTCGGCTGTCCCAGTCGTCCTGGTTGGTCTGCCACACGAAAGAGGACGGATCTGCGGCGTGGTCCGACCACTGCAGGTTCAGCGCTCGCTCGCGCTGAACCGCGGTGGGGTAGGTCAGGGTGAACTGGCCGTCTTCGGGCGGGGGGTTCCGCGTTGGCTGGTACACGATGAGGCTGTCGCGGTCGAAGGACCACGTGGGCACGTCGTGCTTGCCGAAGCGATCGTAGCGCACGGTACGCCCCTCGGCGTCGCGCAGCACCATCTGGGGCCTGGGGTTGTGGAAGAACAACCCGCGAGGGCGAAACGGCACGCGGGTGGCCCACTTGTGCATGCCCTTGCGGCTGGTCCCGATGTAGCGGAAGGGGCCGTTCACCTCGATGGCCGTGGGAGGCTCGGATCCGCTGGGGCGACTGTTGTCGGGAATCTCGAGCGTCTGGAAGGGGAGCTCTCGCAGCGAGATCGCCTGCCCCTCGTCCGCTGACACCGCTGAGGGCCTGCCGCCCGAGCAGCCTCCCACACCGCAGCCTCCGAGGATCGTGCCCAAGAGCAGGGACATGGTCAGCAATGCGGTGCTGGTGGGCATCGTGCGGGCCTCCGGGGACCACACAGTATTACCCCGTTCCCTCCGATGAGCGACGCTCTATGCAGCTGCACCGTCTCGACGACGGCAGCGCCTCATCGACGCCGGCGACGGGTGGCGAGGGCCAGCAAGCCCACCGCCAGCATGCCACCAGTGGTCGGCACCGTTCGGCACCCCGAGGCCGCGCGGTCGCCCACCTCGAGGGTGACCTTGGCTCCGCCGGTGCCCGCGATGCCGCCGAGGCTCATCACGACGGTGTAGGTGCCGGCCTCGGGAAACTCGAGGATGGGCTCCCAGGCCTTGATGGGATCTCCGATACGCTCCCCGCTGGTGTCGTCGCCAGCGAAGACGTCCCACTGGATGTCGGAGATGCAGCCGTACACCGACACGTCGGAGTCGTTGCGTGTCTGGTAGCTCAATGCGTCCACCTGCTCGAGCTCGAAGACGGCCGCGGGCACGTCGCACGCGCGCACGTAGCCGACGCGCTCCACATCGTTGAGCCAGCCGTCGGGTCCACACGCCTCACGTTCGCCCTCCACGCTCATGCGGATGGTGTAGGTGCCCGCCTCGGTGTACTCGTGCTCGGCAGCGAGCTCGGTGGAGGTGCCCCCGTCTCCGAAGCTCCACTCGACCGAGGCGATCTCGTCGAGGAAGTTGGAGACGACGACGCAGTTGAGGGTGAACGGCACGACCCCGACGACGAGATCCTCGTCTACTTGGTGGGAGCAGGAGAAGCTGGCGGAGGGGCCGTACAGTGCGGTGATCCCTGCGATGTCGTCGTCGTTGATGGTGACGGCCTCCTGGTCGCAGGGAGGAATCGCCCAGAACATCGTGGCATTGGCCAGTGTCGGATCGGTGCACGGAGGATGGCCCTCCGCCTCGTCGTCGCAGGAGTGCCCCATCCCCATGAAGTGTCCGATCTCGTGGGTCATGGTCGACTCGAAGCTGAAGGCTCCGTCGCACTGCCCGTTCTCGATGTCGGCCTGGGTGGCGAACTCGACGTCGTCGCTGAACACGATGTCCGCGCTGATGTGCCTGGTGTAGGGCTCTCCATCGAGGACGAAGGCCTGCTGCCCCTGCGTGCTGAAGTACGTCACCGCCAGCGTGCCGGGCTCGCTGGCCTGCACGTCCCCGTTGAAGGTGACGAGGTTCACGCCATCTTCGGGGTTCGGGTGGTCCTGGGGGATCGTGAAGGTCGAGCTGTCGAATGCACCGAGGACGTTGATCTCCCACTCGGTACACTGCGCGTCTTCCCACGCCTCGAAGCCCCGCAGGGTGGCCTCGTAGCAGTACCCCGCAGGCAGGCTGTCTTCGCAGCAGCTTCCGCTCTGTGCACACCTGTCGGGATGGTACGGCACGCCATCGTCGGCCACGTGGACCGAGATGGGCATCTGATCGGGGGCCCACACGACGCTGGTGTGCTCCCACGCCAGGGCCGGCGTG
The DNA here is from genome assembly GCA_019634415.1 of Myxococcales bacterium. Taxonomy (GTDB): domain Bacteria; phylum Myxococcota_A; class UBA796; order UBA796; genus DRPG01. The sequence goes on along the minus strand of JAHQVJ010000040.1, from coordinate 79,367 downwards.
GATGCGAGGAGTACGCCGAGGCACCAAAGGATCGTGGGGGGCGATATCAACGTTCGATCATCGGCAACAAAGGGTCCGGGCACGGAGGCCTCCAACATACAGTGGCTCGCCAGGTTCGGTGATCCTAGCTCGGCTTCTGCTAATGCGCCGCGAACCTGGACCTTGAACGCACGACGGCGGCGTGGGAGACCCACGCCGCCGTAGTCGTCTGTTCGACGTTCGAGCTAGCTGCGGCGACGGCGACCCAGCATGCTCGCCAGCACCACGAGGGCCAGCGCTCCGCCAGCAGGCCCCGTGGTGTCACAGGAAGTGCTGCTGCCACCCCGGTTGCGAACCTCGAAGGTGGCCTTCGCGCCGCCCGTCCCGGCGATGCCGCCGAGGCTCATCACCACCGTGTAGGTCCCTGCTTCGGGGAAGTCGATGATGGGCTCCCACGCCTTGATGGGATCCATGATGGGCTCGCCCTCGCCGTTGCCTGCGAACACGTCCCACTGGATGTCGGAGATGCAGCCGAACACCGACACGTCGGAGTCGTTGAGCATCTGGTAGAGCCGGCCATCCACCTGCTCGACCTGGAAGGAGGCCGTGGGGATGTCACAGGCCCGCACGTACCCGACCCGGCGGAAGTTGTTCTCCCACCCATCGTCGCCACAGGCCTCTCGCTCGCCCTGCACGTTGACCTGGATGGTGTAGTTGCCAGCCTCGGTGTACTCGTGCTCGGCGTTCAGCTCGGTGGACGTGCCGCCGTCACCGAAGGTCCACGTAGCACCCGTCACCTCGTTGAGGAAGTCGGACACGATGACGCACCTCAGCGTGAACGGCACGACACCGATCACCTGGTCGTCGCTGACCTCGTGAGAGCAGGCGAACTGGGCCGACGGACCGTACAGGGCGGTGATGCCCTCGATGTCGTCCGAGTTGATGGTCACGCGCTCGGTGTCGCAGTTCGGACCCGTCCAGAACATCGTGGCGTTGGCCAGCACCGGGTCGGTGCACGGAGCACCCCCCTTCGCCGGGTCTTCACAGGAATGGTCCATCCCCATGAAGTGGCCGATCTCGTGGGTCATGGTGGACAGCAGGCTCGCCTCGGAGCCGCTGCACCGACCGGCCTCGATGTCGGGCTGGCTGATGAACTCGGTGTTCTCGTTGAAGACGATGTCGGAGCTGGTGTGCTCCCGGTAGATCTGGCCGTCGAAGATGAACGCCTGGTTGCCGTTGGTGCGGGACAACGTGACCGCGCGGGTGCCGATCTCGGCGATGGTGCCGTCTCCCGTCTCCCAACCAGGGTCGTTGAAGGTGATGTAGTTGAAGGGGTCGAGCACATCCGCCGACGAAGGGAGATTGGGTGCCACCAGGGCGGGGTTCTCGATGCTGTCGAGGACGTCCACCTCCCACTCGGCACACTGGGCATCTTCCCAGGCTTCGAAGCCGAGCACGGTGGCTTCGAGGCAGTAGCCTGCAGGAACCCCTTCCTCACAACAGCCCGACATGCCGCCGCTCTTCTCGCAGGCCTGGATGCTGTTGGGCTCGCCGTCGTCGGCGACCTGCACCACGATCGGCATCTGGGTCGGAGTCCAGACGACCGTGGTGTGTTCCCAGGCCAGGGCCGGGGTGGAGAGCATGAGGGCGGCGATGCCGCCAAGGCTAGTGGCGCGGCTCATTGGGCCGTCTCCGGGTCCAGAGTGTGGGGCATCCTCCGCTCGAGGCGGTTGATGGACTCGAGACGCTCGGCGGTGATTCCCGGGATGGGGTTGCCGTCCCAACCCACCTGGAGGCGGCCGCTCACCCGCTCGATCATGTCGTCGAGGTACACCCGATGCTCCGGCGCGGGGTGGGGGAGGAAGCGATGATCGAATGTCTCGTTGCGCCGCGGATGCCAATTCATCACGTGATGACGATCCTCACCTGCGGCCCTCCGAATCGTAAACTTTCCGAGGAACTTGGAGATGGGCACCAGCCGCCCGTTGGCGTCGTCGAGGAACATGAAGACGCGCTCCCCCTCGGAGAATACGGCCCGGCCCGGCACGCCCACTTCCAGATCGCCGAACTTCCCACCCAAGCTGTCGACCACGATGGTGTCGGGCGTGGACGGTCCCTTGAGGACCCGGGAGACGTCTACCTCGGCACGGGTCCACACCAGGGACCGTTCCGAGTGAAGCTCCGTCCACACGCGTGTGACCTTGCCCTCCACGATCCAGGTGGAGGCATCGGTGAATTGCTCCACCGTGAGCTCCGCGAACGTGGTCGCCTGGCTGGGCGAGGGCGTGATGCTGGTCGCCACGAGCAAGGCGATAGCTGCCGTCGTTCCCCTTAGGACCCGACCGAACATGTCATCCTCCGAAAAGATGCGCTCCGCCCCTAAGGGCGTGGTCGCGCCGTTGTAACACAAGAGCCTTTCGCCTTCGTGGGTGCTTCGAACACACCTTGGGTTAACGGGGGCGGTCCATGGGGCACCTGTGGGGGGCAACCGGCTTGGAGCGGTCCTGTCCTCTAGGTGACGGTGGGTTGATTTCTCAGTGCCACTTGTTGTACGCCTAGCGCTGTTCGGCAGTCTGCTCGCGTCGTGAGCTAACTCGCCCGATTCAAAGGTTTGAGGGATGCTTTCGCATCTCGGGAGACGTCAGGGAATGGTCTGGAAACTCTTGAACGGCCGAGCGGTACTGCCCTACCTGGCAGCTCTCGTGGCCCTCCTGGTGGCCCTCCCGTCATGGGCTCAGACGACGGGTCAGCTGAGAATCACCGTGGTCGACACGGAGATGCAGCTGGAGATCCCCCAGGTCACGCTGCGTCTGGAAGGGGAGAACCTCATCGGTGGAGTCCAGGAGCGTCAGACCAACGCTCTCGGACAGTTCCTCTTCACGGAGCTGCCGCCGGGCAACTACAACCTCGAGGCCTCGAAGGGCGGGTTCGGCGGCGTGACGGTGCGGGACATCCGCATCAACATCTCGCGCACGACGCCACTCACCGTCGAGCTGTCGACCCAACAAGGCGAGGAGGTGGTGGTCAAGGCCACGCGAGACGCCGTCGACACGGAGAGCACGTCCCGCAGCCAGATCCTCACCAAGGAGTTCTTGGAGAAGATCCCGGCGGGTCGTAGCTACCAGACGGCGGTGACCTTCGCGGCGGGCGTGACCGACAACGGCACGGGCAACCCGAACATGGGCGGTGGTGCCTTCAACGAGAACACCTACATGCTCGACGGCGTGAACATCACGGATCCCGTCACGGGCACGTTCTCGCTGAACTTCAACTTCGACGCCATCCAGCAGATCGAGGTTCTCCTCGGTGGCTACATGCCCGAGTACGGCACGTCGCTGGGCGGGATCATCAACCTGGTCACTCGGTCGGGGAACAACAATCTCGAGTACCAGGCCCGCATCTTCTACAACAACGGCAACGTGCGGCCCCGCATGGACGAGCGTGTCACCGCCGACGGGTTCACCCTGGCCCCCACCGGCTTCGACGCCACCTTCCAGTCCTACTCCGTGGCGGCGCTCCTCTCCGGCCCCATCGTGCGCGACAAGGCCTGGTTCATCCTGTCCTACTCTGCCAACCGGTCGATCATCGCCAACACCGGCATCGCGCAGGCTCGTGACTTCGACGCGCACTACCTGCTCGCGAAGTTGACCGTGCAGCCCTCCACCGAGCACCGCATCTCGGCCCAGCTGCAGACCGATCCCACCAACATCGCCAACCGGCTGCAGGGCAACCCGTTCGTCCGCGCCGAGGCGCAGCGGCAGCAGGTCCAGGGTGGCTACGTCGCGTCGCTTCGTTGGCAGTGGTTCCTCTCTCCCGAGACCACGTTGGACACCGTAGGGTCCGTCCAGAAGTCCTACCTCGAGGGAAGCGGTGTTCCCTGCACGCACAACCGCGATCGCGCCTGGAATCCCTGTGAGCCCGGCGAGCGCGAAGACACGGTGGACTGGCAGACGCCGGGTCGCATCGGAATCGGCGGTGGCGCCTACGACAGCGTCAACGACATCCGCTTCGACTTCGACGATCGCTTCACCTACCGGCTGTCCACCAAGCTGTCGCTGCTGTCGGTCAACGATCCGCTCGGCGGTAGCCACGACCTGAAGTTCGGTGCCGAAGGCGCCCAGCTGGTGTGGGATCGCATCGTCGGCATCAACGGCAACCAGTACTTCCTGGACCTCAACGAGGTCCCCTTCGACCCCAGCTCCTTCATCAACCGAGGTTGGTGGGAGATCACGGCTCCCATCAAGTTCCGCACCACGTCGTCGCAGTACAACGTGTTCGCGCAGGACTCGTGGAAGCCCGTCAGCAACCTGACCATCAACTACGGTAGCCGCTTCGACAGCTTCGTCATCCGCAACGACCTCGGTGAGCCCGTCTTGTCGGGCGGGCTGCTCGGGCCGCGTCTGTACGCATCGTGGGACCCCTTCAAGAAGCAGAAGACCAAGATCGCCACGGGCTACGGTCGCTTCAACGACATCGGGCGGCTCGGCGTGGCCAACTTCACGTCCCTGTCCAGCTTCGGCTCCAAGCTGTACTTCGGTGAGCAGCTCTCCACGCTCACGGCCGGTGAGGGCTTCCTCAACTCGCAGGCGGACATCTGGGTCGCGAACCCGCGCCAGAACCTCAACACCGCCCACGACAACCTGCGCAACCCGCGCGTCGACGAGATCATCTTGATCTTGGAGCAGGAGGTCATCGAGGACCTGGCCCTGTTCTCACAGATGTCCGGGAAGTTCTCTCGGTTCCTGTTCGAGCCCGACGACGTGAACTTGGTGTACGACGAGGACGGCTCCTCCATCATCGGAAGTCGCCTCGCCGATCCGCTGAACCTGTACGGCCGTCTGCGGACGCCAGCACTCGCCAAGCGTGACTACTACCAGTGGGACCTCGGGCTTAGGAAGGTGGAGAGCCGGCGCTGGGCGGCGGAGGCCTCGTACTCCTACATCAATGCGCTGGGCTCCTCCTCGCAGTCCCTGTCGGGCTCGTTCCTGGTGGACCCGCAGACGCAGTACAACTACGGCAACCTGAACACCGACCGTCGGCACCAGTTCAAGAGCCTGGCCTACTGGAACCTGCCCACCGATCCGTGGACCCAGTCGCTGTCGCTGGCCTTCGTGTACTACGACGGGTTCCCGTTCGAGCGCCTGTACTACTCCGACACCTTCGGTGGGTATGGCCTGCGCATCCGTCCGCGCGGCACCTACTACAGGTTCAACCCTTACTGGTTCCTGAGCCTCGGCTTCCGGCAGGAGATCGACGTGCGCAAGGGCAAGTTCATCCTGTCCGTCGATGCCCAGAACATCACCAACAACCGCGCTCCCGATCGGGTCAGCGGCGGCTTCATCTTCCAAGAGAATCGACTGCTCACCATCTCGCGTCAGGACCCGCTGCGGCTCCAGATCGGCGCTGGCTACGAGTTCTAGGAGACCATGATGCGACGAATCAGTACCTTGGTCTTTGTTGCGGGCCTCTTCGGCACCAGCTCGGGGTGTGTCTTTGACGAGGGCTTGCTCATCGAGAATCTCACGGGCACGGTCAGCGTTCCCGTGGATGCGGCCACGCGGTCGTTCATCGATGCGGATGGCAACCTGCAGACGCTCACCGATGTGCGGCTCATCGGACCCGTGTTCCTCGGCCTCTATCCGTCGATCGAAGAGCCCAATGTGATCGATCGGTACCCGCACCCCGAGGTCGGGCCCCAGTATCTCGAGGGTATTCAAGGAGATGCCTACCCATACGGTGGTACGGCGGTGGGGGACGTCCGGTTCGCTTGCCTCGAGTTCCTCGCCTGCAAGGTCACGAGCGGCCGCTTCGTCGACTGGGACGACATGGTCGACTGGTTCAAGCTCATCCAGGAGCCCATCACGGACTCCGCTGGCCGAACCATCGACGATGGTGAGTTCCTGAAGCAGACCTGCTACGACCTGCTCAACGTCACCTCCGACGCCGAGACGAGGATCACGGTCTACGAGGATCGCAACCTCGATGGTGCGATGGATGCCCTCGACCTCGACTTCGTGCTCGACGATGCAGGTGAGTACTTCGTGGGCGAGTTCACGATGTGGCAGCAGGAGATGTTCTACGACCAGGACCAGGAAGACTGCACGCCTGGTGTGGACTGCAAGGGCATGTCGCTGTGGGGCTGGATGGATGCACCTTCGCAGAGCTCCTTCCAGTACACGACCTGCGACCCCTCCACCGGCTTCGACGTCGAGGTGTACGACGCGGAGTTCTTCGGGGGTCAGCTCGAGACCGACCTGCTGAACTTCCCGTCCCAGTACATCAGCGACGGGGACTGGGTCAGCGGGACGGCGTTCCAGTGGGACGACAAGGATGCCGAGCCCAATCTCGTGCTCGATTTCGAGGTGCTCTGATGAAAGCGTTGCAACTGGCCACGGGCCTTCTCGCCGGGTCCCTCCTGGTGGGCTGTGACTACTCCGGCGACTGGCTCTTCCCCGGTTCTCCGGAGGGGCTGCCCGACATCTACGAGATCACCGCCGAGGACGGGGGCCTGCTGATTCCCGCCGTGATCACCTCCACCGAGGAGATCCGCGCCGCCACCATCTATGCAGAGGTCGCGGCTTCGAGGACGTCGGCGGACGGTGGCGTCACCTTCGAGTTCCAGGGCACGGGTGGCAACGTCTGTGTGCTCGTGGACCCCGAGACGGTGACCTGGAACCAGGCCATCTCCGCCAATCCGCTGCCGGCGGGCGAGCCCTGGAACTACCCCGACAACTTCTTCGACGACGGGGACCTGGACCTCTACGCAGGTCTGTCCGTGTACTACACGGGCTCGCCCACGAAGGTGGGCGACTTCAACGTGGCCTACGAGGACTCCCTCGGAAACCCAGTGCCGATCTCGCTGGGGAGCTGCCCAGACTCGGTCGGGTTCATCGGCCAGCCCGGCTTTGCCGGCAAGGGAACGCCCGAGTACTGCACCATCAACACGGTGGGCGCCGAGGGTGTGTCCTACACGGTGCTTCTGCGTACCTGGTCCACACCTCTCGATGACGACCGCCTCTCCTTCGGGGTGGTCCTGGCCCAGGGAAGCTGCAATCAGCTGTTCCAGGCGGTCGGCGCGGCAACGGGCGGCAACACACCCGGTCAGGCCACCATCAACCCGGTCGCGGTCGAGTGTGCCATCATGGGGGAGAGCCTGCTTCCCGGCGAGCTGCCCGAAGACGAAGCAGACTACCGCCCCTTCTATGGCTTCGATGCCGTGTCCGACCGGATCTGGCCGGGCTCCATGGACTTCGAGCAGACGTTCTGCAACATCGGCCTCGAAGCGGAGCCCACGCCGATCCGGCGGTACTGTCGGCAGGAGCTCGAGCGCGTCGAGGAGGCGGGCAGCTTCTGTAGCTACGAAGACTTCGATGCGTCGGACTTCGACACGAACGAGCGCTGCTACTGCGGCGACGTGAACAACTCCCCCGAGGCCGGCGCCATCTAGTCACAGCTAGAGCGCTGCTCGACGAAAGAGAGGTCAGCCGTCGTCCAGGAGTGTCCTGGCGGCGGACCTGGCCTCTTCTTCGTTGCCGAGGGTGCCCTGCAGCTGGAGCGCGTACAGCTCCCGGAGCACCTCCCCCATTCGTGGTCCGGGCGCCATCCCCAGCTCCTTGAGGTCTCGACCCTGGATCAAGGGCGGCGGTTTGCGGTCCAGGATGCCCATGGCCTCCGCTCGATGCCAGGCGTCCGAGAGGTCCTGATCGTGCACGGCGGCACGTAGGGGCAGGCTCAGACGCAGGGGGGCCGGTACCGACGCCTGCCGTAGCTCGGCATCGGTGGTCACCGGGGCGCGCCAGTGCTCCACGAGCGCCGTGACCAGGGCCCGCACGTTCACGCCCCCCACGGTGTGGATCCACAGCCGGTCCAGCGTGGCCTTCGTCTGCGCGGGGGTGGCAGCGTGAAGCCAGCCGGCCAGCATGACAGCCCACCGCTGCCCCTCCGAGGGAAGTGCTCCGCGCGCATCCGCCACCAGTCGGTCGAGCACCGCGTCGGCGTCGAGGTGGGCGGCCTCGGGAAAGACCCGCTGCAGCACCTGGGACTGGCGGGCGACGGCGAAGCCCGTGGAGATGGAGGCTCCGCGCAGCAGCAGCTTGCCCCACTCGAGCTGCACCCGCTCGGCTGGCAGCTCGTCGAGGGCGGCACGCCGACACAGCTCCAGCAACGTGGCGTGCACCGAGAACTGGAGCCGGGCGGCGAACTGCACCACGCGCAGCGCGCGCAGCGGGTCTTCCAGGAAGGTGTCCACGTCGACGGCGCGCAGCTGCTTCGCTGCGAGATCTGATTGGCCGCCCGCCGGATCCACCAGCTGTCCGGCGGACAGGTCCCACATCATCGCGTTGATGGTCAGATCGCGACGCCGCACCGCCTCGTCGACGCTCATGTCGGGATCGCCCTCCACGGAGATCCCTCGATGGCCGGGGCCCACCTTCGAGTCGCGACGCGGGATCGACACGTCGATCTCGCCCGTGGACTCGTCGTGCGGGCGCCACTTGAGCACGCCGAAGGAGCGTCCCACGGCGTTGACGGAGCCTCGCGATCGCAGGATGCGGACCAGCTGGGACATGGCCAGGCCGAACACCTCCACGTCCCAGTCCTTCACGTCGTGGCCGAGCAGGTGATCCCGCACGCCACCCCCCACGAGGTAGGCGCGTCCACCTGCCTGTCCGACCTGCTGCGCGAGGGCGCTGAGCGCCTCGGGGTGCACCAGCTTCATGGTCTCACTACCGCTTGCGGTCCTCGAGCTTGGTGCCCGTGGCCTCGATGCTCTGAAGGTCTCCGGACTTCACGGCAGCCTGCTGGGCCGCCGTCGGGTCCCGGCTCGACAGGAAGGTGCCGTTGAGCCAGCTCAGCACCAGGCTCTCGAGATCGGGAGCGCCATTGAGCATGCGCGCGCCTACGCCCGCCCCTTGGTAGAGCTGCAGGTGAGTGGGCACCGGGGCTCGCTCGGCGAGGTAGGCCGCTGCGCGAGCGGACAGCGTGTCTTCCTGGCTGGCCACCACGAGCACGGAGGTGTCGCGCAGCTTCGGAACCTCGGCCGACACCTTCATGCCGTGGGCGTTGAGCTGTGGCGACAGCAGCACCATGCTCCCGTCGAGCGGGTCGTTGGCGGCGGTGTGCAGGGCCAGGTTCGCCCCCAGGGCTGCTCCGACCAGGTGAACGCGGGCGGCCCCTCGCGCCTCGAGCCAGCGGATCCCAGCGACCACGTCCGCGCTCATGCGGACGAAGTCCTCGTCCTCCAAGGAGCCCGCCAGGCGGGACTCCCCATGGCCTCGTAGATCCAGGGCGAGCACACGAAAGCCGTTGGCGGCGAGCCTCGGAGCCAGCGTGGCCCAGTCCTGACGGTCGCGACCCTCGGCATGGAGCAGCAACACGCCGTCGCCGCTGCGCCCCCAGCTCTGGGCCGTGAGTCGTACGTCGTCGGGCGTGTCCAACGAGACGGTGCCCGCCCATGCCGGCGAACAACCCAGGAAAAGCCCCATCAGAACAGCTCGCATCACGCCCATCGACCCTCCAGCCACGGTGGTTGACACCGGGCAGTCGCGAGATAGGGTAGCTCGGTCGAGGGTGGGCCGCAGGGCTGGCCCTCACACAGGTCTTTGACCGGGTGGAATGAACGCTTCGGATCATCAGCGCTTCATGCGCGAAGCGCTCTCACTCGCCGACATGGCTGCTGCTCTAGGGGAAGTTCCCGTAGGGGCCGTGGTAGTCCGTGGAACCGAGGTCGTCGGACGTGGGTACAACCTGCGCGAGACGGATCAGGACCCCACGGCGCATGCCGAGGTCATCGCCATGCGGCAGGCTGCGGCCACGCTAGGCTCGTGGCGCCTCGAGGAGTGTTGGGTGGTGGTGAGCCTCGAGCCGTGTCCCATGTGCGCCGGTGCGATGGTGCTGGCGCGCGTCGCGGGATGCGTGTTCGGGTGTCGAGATCCGAAGGGCGGCTTCTTGGGATCCCTGGGCAATCTCTCGGATTGGCCCGGGTTGAACCACCGGTTCCAGGTGGTTCCGGAGATCCTTGCCGAAGAGGCGAGCGAGAAGCTGCGAGCGTTCTTCCGGAGTCTGCGGGCTCGCAAGTGAGGAGAGATGGCCGAGTGGTTGAAGGCGGTAGATTCGAAATCTACTGTACGTGTTCGCGTACCCGGGGTTCGAATCCCCGTCTCTCCGCCACTTGCTGCAGATTCGTCTTTCAGGAGAGGTGACCGAGTGGTTGAAGGTGCACGACTGGAACTCGTGTGTGGGGCAACTCACCGGGGGTTCGAATCCCCCTCTCTCCGCCACACATCGTAAGCAGGTAAGCTGCGCCCCTCTTGGGGGAGCAGCACATGTGGGCAGCAGCGTCGTTCTTCTCTGGTGTCGTAGCGCTCGGGCAGCCGTCCGAGGGCTACCTCACGGAGATCTCGCCGGACGGCCCCGTGGTGCAGCAGCTGTGGGATCCTCCCCGCAAGCTGCGCGCCCTCCGTCTGCCCACGGCTCACCCCGGCGGTGGCCCGCTGCAGAGCGAGCCCGGTACGCTCGAGCTGTGGGTTCGGGGTACGTCCGGACCGCTGCTGTCGCAGGGATCGCGCCGCGCTGGTGCGCTGTCGGTGGAGGCGCCCGCCGCCGAGGGCTGGCACCACGTCGCGCTGCGCTGGGATGCTGACGGTGACTACACCGTCGTGCTCGATGGGCGCGAGCAGCCACACGGCGGCACCCTCGCTCCGCGTGGCACCTGGTGGGTGGGCGGCCGCAAGGGCCGCGTCGCGGCCTGGGCCTACTACGACCGTGAGCTGTCGCTGGGCAGGATCCGTAGCCACCTGGCAGTGGGGAACGGGCGCCTGTCGCCCACCGTCGATGACGTCACGCTGCCCGTGCAGCTTCGGCCCCAGAGCGGCGGAGACGTCGGGTTGGACGCCGTGCTCTACAGCCCCGACGGTCGTCTGGCGCTGGTGCGCCAGCGCGGCTCGGGGATCGGGGTCTGGGACACGCACAGCGGGCTGATGCTGCGCCAGTGGAGGCGCTCCATGCAGATCCACGACGTGGTCTGGTCGCCCGAGGGGCGTCGGATCGCCATGGGAACCTGTCTGGCCAGCGAGGCCGGGCTGTGCCTGCAGAACCAGGTGGAGATCCTGGATGTGCAGACAGGCGAGGTGGAGCTCACCTTGTCTGCCTTCTCGGACTGGATCGATCGGATCCGCTTCAGCCCCGACGGCACCAAGCTGGCCGTCTCCAGCAACTACGCGATGCGGGTGTGGTCGCTGGTCGACGGCGCCGACCTCTTCGAGGATCAGCAGCTCACGTCCGCTCGACTCCCTGCCTTGGCTTGGTCGCCCGACGGAGCTCGGTTGGCCATCGGTGGAGCGGAGCAGGCGGTGATCTGGGACGTGGCGACGGGCCAGCGGATCGGGACCGTGGCCGCGCCGGGCGACGCTGCCTTGCAGCCGATGGTCGGTGGCCTGCGGTTCGTGGACGACGCGGAGCACCTGCTGCTCTGGGGGTTCGAGGGGGCGCGCCTGGTGCGGACGTCGGACTGGGCGGACGTGTGGCATCGCACCGAGTCGCTCGTGGCGTCGGCGACAGGCCCTTGGGAGGAGCACCTGCATGTCGTCACCCAGGACGGGCAGCTGCAGACCTGGTCGCTGGCCGACGGTGCGCCAGTGGGGGAGCCCTTCGGATCGGTGGCGATCGACCACACGTTCTACTGGCGTGCGCACGCGGTGGCTCCGGATGGACGCCACCTGGCGGTGGCCGACGAGGGGTCCGTAGCGCTGTTCGACGCGCTCGCGGGCACGGCGAGGGGCAAGGTCGACGTGCCCACCGAACAGATCCTGGCGCTGGACTGGTCCCCGGACGGAGATCGGCTGCTCGTGGCGGGGGTGGAGGGGGAGGTTCACCTGCTGGACGTGGCGCGAGCGCAGGTGTCGAGCACGTCCCGCGCTGCGGTGGCCGTGCCGGTTCGTGTGGCGCTCACCGACGACGGTAGCCAACTGGCCGTGCTCGCCACCGACGCTGTTCGGGTCTTCGATCTCCGCCGGGGGGAGCAGATCCGGTCCCTCGAGCAACCCTGGGATCTGGGGGCCCTCGACATCGACTGGGTGCGCTTGGCCTTCGATGGTCCCGAGGCCCTCGTGCTCACGGATCTGGACGCCGCGCAGGCGGTTCGGTGGGAGGCGAGCACTGGAGTGTGGGCCACGGAGGAGGCCCTCGATGCCCAGGCGCCACAGACCGTGCTGGATGACGACGAGGAGGTGCTCCGCGCGGTGCGCGACGGCGCCGTTCTGTGGGAGCTCGATCTGCGCGAGGTCGGGATCACTGCCGACGCAGGCGAGGACGGGACGGGACAGTCCTACCTCCAGGAGGCCCACCTCTCCGACGATGGCCGACGGCTGTTCACGGCGTCGCATCGCTATCGCCGCGGGGAGAACTACGAGCTGGGGGAGAGCTTCGTGCAGGTGTGGGAGGTGGAGGGGCTCGTGAAGCGCACGGAGCTCGGACCGCTCGCGAGCTGGGTCCATCGTCTCCATCAGCCGAGCGAGGACGTGTTGCTGGTGCATCAGTGGGAGCCGGTGGGCTCGGGCGGACACGTGCTGGCGGTCTTCGATCTGCGGAACGGCGAGCGCCTGTACGACACCAGCGGGGTGGGGGAGGGCACGGCGGTGGCCTTCACGCCCGATGGGCGCACGCTCGCTGTGGCGACGGCGGATGGACGCGTGGTGGTGCGGGATCGGGACAACGATCAGCAGGTCGCCGTGGTGGCGGGTGGCAGCGACTGGGTGATGTACCAGCCCGATGCGGTGTTCGCGGCGTCGGGCAATGGGGAGCGCTTGGTGGCGGCGACCCAGGGTACCCGGGCCTTCGGGGTGGATCAGCTCGCGGCCACCCACAACCGACCCCACGTGCTCATGGAGCGCCTCGGCTCCACTGAGCACGCGGTGCGGAAGCATCTCGAGGAGCGCTTCACGAGTCGACTCCGGCGCCAGGGGCTGCAGGCGCAGGTGGTGGACACCCCCCTGCGCCGACCCACGGTGGAGGTGGTGAGGGTGGGGCCTGTCGCTCGTGATGGCGAGGTGACGCTTCATCTGCGCGCGCACGCCGGCCGCACCTCCGCAGGCGAGGGGGCGCTCACGGAGCTGCAGATCTACGTGCAGGGTGTGCCCGTGCTCGATCCGCCGCGGCCGCTACAGGGAGCCGATGTGCGCCTGACGGTGCCCGTACAGCTCACGGCGGGCGGCAACGCCGTGGAGGTCGCTGTGCGCGACGCCGCCGGCGTGGAGTCGCTGAGGTCGCTGACCTACGTGAGCCATCAGCCCGAGGTCCCCGTCGTGCCGGATCTGTACTTCGTGGGGCTCGGGGTCTCGACCTATCGCGACCCGGATCTCGACCTGGCCTATGCCCACAAGGATGCCTTGGACTTGGCTGCGATCATGCAGACGCTGCCTGGCTACGGCGCGGTGCACGTGCGTACCTTTCTCGACGACGCGGTGACGGCTTCGGTCATGGACGAGGTGTCGCAGTGGGTGGCGGGGGCTCGACCGGACGACGTGTTCGTGCTGTTCGTGGCGGGGCACGGGGTCCACGACCAAGACGGTACCTACTTCTACGTCACCCACGACGCCGATCTCACGGATCTGGCGTCGACGGCGGCCTCCTTCGAGCGGCTGGAGGCGTTGTTGGTGAGCATCGCTCCTCGACAGAAGCTGCTGCTCATGGACACCTGCGAGTCCGGAGAGCGTGATCCGGACGAGGTCGCTCGAGGCACGCCCCAGGTGCACGGCATGATCTCGCGTGGGCTGGACCTCAGCGGAGCTGATCAGGGGGCGGACGAGCCTTCTGTGGCCGTCGATTGGGATCGCTTCATCTACGCCGATCTACGTCGTCGATCCGGTACCATCGTGCTCTCTTCGTCGAGCGGCACCGAGGTGTCCTACGAGTCCGATCGCCTGCGCAATGGGTTCTTCACCCACGCGGTGCTGCGCGCGCTGCGCGGGGAGGCGGACGCCGACGCCGACGGAGGCGTCGACACTGACGAGCTGCGCACCTTCGTGGCGGCCACGGTGAGGGAGGCGACCCGAGGTGCCCAGAACCCGCGTGTGGATCGCGACAACCTGCGGTCTCGGATCTGGTTCCGCACCCCGGCGCCGTAGGTTATTGGGGTGGTCTGGCCTGCGGTGGTGAGGGTCGGGGCCCGGGGACCGGAGCCCGTGAACCCCGCCAGGTCCGAGAGGAAGCAACGGTAGCGTACGTTTCGGGGCGCCGGTGTTCCCGGCTCTCTCCACCGCTGGCCAGAACCGCCCGAGCCCGTGCTAGGCGCCCCCGGCCTCCGCCCACAGGGCACCAAGATCATCGGGGATCGGGCTCGTCCACTGCATGGGCTCCCCCGTCACGGGGTGGGCGATCTGCAGTTGGTGCGCGTGCAGCGCGAGGCGCGGCCACCGTCGCCCGGCGTCTCCGCCGTGGCGTCGGTCGCCACAGATCGGGTGACCAGCCAGGGCTGCGTGGATGCGCAGCTGATGCTTGCGGCCGGTGTGGGGCGTGAGCCGGGCCGCGGTGAGCCCGGCGCTCGCGGCCGCTGGCGAGAGGGTGGTGTGGGCGGGACGGCCGGCCACGTCGCGGCGCCACTCCGCCGCGGCGGCCGTGCCCCAGAGCACCGCCAGGTAGGTGCGCACGGCCTGGTGATCGCGAAAGGAGGCCGCCAGCGATCGATTGGCGCGCCGGTGAACGGCGCAGACGAGCAAGCCGGAGGCTGGCTGATCCAGCCGGTGATGCAGCGCCACGTAGCGATACTGCTGCTTCAGCACGCTCTCCACGCTGGAGGCGTCGGGGGTCTCCGAGCGCCGATCGGGCTGGGTGGGCACGCCATGGGGCTTGTCCACCACCACGATCCACTCGTCCTCGTAGATGATCATCCGCCGCCGACCGCGCGCAGGACCTCCACCGCGCATCCCTCCGTGAGCACGGTGCTGCCGTGCTGGCTGCGAGGCACCACGCGGCTGTCCATGGCCACGGCCACGCCCTCCGCTGGCCAACCCAGGGCGACCAGCAGCTGTGCGATGGTGCAGCCCGGATCCACCTGCTGCGGGCTGCCGTTGACCGTGATCGTCATCGCAGGGCCACGCGGTTCTGCAGGGCCCGGGCGAGCGACAGCGCATCGGCGTACTCGATCTCGGTGCCCACGCTGATGCCGTGGGCCAGCCGCGTGACCTTGATCCCCAGCGGATCGATCAGGCGTGCCAGGTACAGCGCCGTGGTGTCGCCCTCGGCATCTGGATCGGTGGCGAGGATCACCTCCTTCACGGTGTCGCCGCGCAGTCGCTCCAGCAGCTGGCGCACCCGCAGCTTGTCGGGGGTGATCCCGTCGAGGGGCGAGATGGCTCCGTGCAGCACGTGGTAGCGACCGCGGAACTCTCCGGATCGTTCGAAGGCGATCACGTCTTGGGGATGCTCCACCACCAGGACTGTGGTGGTGTCACGCTGCTGGTTGGCGCAGACCCGACAGGGATCGGCGCCGGTGAGATCGCAGCAGGAGCTGCACTCCTGAACGCCAGCGCCCAACCCCTGCAGTGCCGTGGCGATGTCGGTGGCGGTGCCGTCGGGGGCACGCAGCAGCCAGTACACCAAGCGCGCTGCGCTCTTCTCGCCGATGCCCGGCAGCCGTCTCAGCTGCTGGATCGCCTGGCGAATGGGATCGGCCGTGTCTGCCATGATCAGAAGGGGAGCAGGCCCGGAGGGATGGGAAGTCCTCCGGTGAGCTCCGCCATGCCCTGCTTCATCTGCTCCTGCACCTTGCGGAGCGCCTCGGAGGTGGCGGCTCGAACGAGATCTTCGAGCATCTCCCGATCCTCCATGGCGCCCTCGCCGATCTCCACGCCGTCGACCTGGTAGTCGCCGGTCACCGTGACCTTGACGAGGCCACCGCCGGCCTCGCCGACGTGGCGAGCGGCCGCGGCCCGCTCCTTCATCTCTTGCATCTTCTGCTGGAAGCCACCGAGCATGGCGCCGAGGCCGCCGAGGTTGCTGGGATCGAAGTCCATGGAGTCTCCTGTGCGGGCCGTCAGCTCGAGGGGCCCTCGTCGCGCAGCGACGTGACCATATCGACCTCGGCCCCGAGGGTTTCGATGATGCGCTGGAACTCTGGGTCCTCGCGGACCTCCTTCTCCAGGGCGCGCGCGTGCTCCGCCTTGGTTCCCGTACCCTCCATCGGGGCGACGTCGAGGGCCTCGATTCCCGGAAAGTGCCTGCGCACTGCACCCATCACCTCGGCTTCCCCCTTCACGCGCCGTGCTTCCGCCAGTGCTCGCCCGGCCGGTACCTTCACCACCAGGGTCCGGTTGCGCCGCATGGGGGTGCCCGTGGCGAGCCGCTTGGCGGCGGGACCGAGGGTCTTCCACGACTCGGTGAGCGCCTTCCACTTCGCCTCGAAGCCGCCCTCTTGTCCGTTGGCGCCGCGGCCGGGGGGGCCCTCCACGCGAGAGGGCGGTGGCGGTGGCGTCATGGGGGGAGGGATTGGCTGGGACGGCCCTGGGTCGGGGTCCGAGGGGGCGCTGCGTGGGGCCCGCTTGGCGCGCGGGGACGCCGAGCGTGACGAGGAGGAGCGGGAGGACGACGAGCGCTGGTTCGGGTTCGCTCGGCCCCGGCGCGGCGCCTGCCGCGAGTCGCCGCCACCCGATCCGGAGGGGGCGGGGCCCCGCCCACCCGAGCCTCCACGCAGGCTGCGCTCGAGCTGCTCGAGGCGTGCCAGCAGCTGGCCGACGGGCTGGACTGGTCGCGTCGTGGCGAGGCGAGCCACCGCCATCTCCAGCACGATCCGGGGACGGCTGGCCCGCGACACCTTGTCGTGCACGTCGAGCAGCGCGTTGAAGCTGCGCGTGAGCTGCTCGGCGGGCACACCCTCCACCACCGACTGCAGGCGCTCGAGCTCGTCGGCCGACACGTCCACGTGGCGCCGCGCTTCCTCCGACAGCGCCACGAAGGTGGCGTTGCGCAGCAGCTCGAGCAGATCCTGCGTGAACTGCGACATCTCGTGGCCGTAGTCGTAGACCTGGGCGACGGCCTTCAGGCAGGCCTCGGGCTCGCCCTTCACCAGCCCGGAGACGAACTGGAACAGCAAGCCGCGGTCGATCAGACCCAGGGTCTGCGCCACGGCCTCGTCGCTCACCGCACCCTTCTCGCCCTCCGCCTGGGCGCCGAAGCTGATCACCTTGTCGAGCAGCGACTGGGCGTCGCGCATGGAGCCTTCACCGGCGCGTGCCACCATGCGCAGCGCGTTCTCCGACAGATCCACGCCTTCCTGCTCCGCGATGGCCCCCAGCCGCTGCACGAGCACGGGCATGCCGATGCGCTTGAAGTCGAAGCGCTGGACCCGCGACAGGATGGTGTCGAGGATCCGGTGGGGCTCCGTGGTGGCGAAGATGAACACCACGTGGGGCGGAGGCTCCTCGAGCGTCTTCAGCAGCGCGTTGAACGCGGCCTTGGACAGCATGTGGACCTCGTCCACCAGGTAGACCTTGTACCGACCCTGGGTGGGGGCGTAGTGCACGGTCTCCCGCAGGTCCCGGACGTCGTCGACGGAGTTGTTGGAGGCGCCGTCGATCTCGATGAGATCGGGGCTGGAGCCCGTGGCGATCTCGGTGCAGGAGGTGCAGGTGCCGCAGGGCTCGGGGGTGGGACCCTGCTCGCAGTTCAGCGACTTGGCAAGCGCTCTGGCGGCCGTGGTCTTGCCCACCCCCCGAGCGCCACAGAACAGGTAGGCGTGGTGGATGCGGCCCGACGTGATCGCATTGCGGAGCGTGCGGGTGACGTGATCCTGGCCCACGATCTCGTCGAACGTGGCCGGTCGGTACTTGCGCGCGATGGCGAGGTAGGACATTCCACGCCCCCTAACACCCAGGGTGCCCAGAATTGGCCGGCCTAGAGCGTGCGGCACCAGGCGTCGAGGATGAACAGCGTCCAGAGCCTGATCCCAGCTGCGTTCGACCGGCGCACGTCCCGTCGCAGCCCGTCGATCGCGTCGGCGTTCCACAGCCCGTTGGGATCTTCCTTGAGGCGTCGGACGCGCTCCTCCATGAACAGTCGGCCCGGCCCCGCGAGCCAGGTGCCGAGGGGCGTGGGGAGCCCTCGCTTGGGACGATCCACCAGCACGGCAGGGAGCTGCCCTTGGAGCATTGCCCGCAGGGGCCAGCGGGTGTGCAGCGAGCCAGCGACCCGCCGGATCTTGGCGGTACCGGGTAGCGCGGTTGCAGCCGCCACCACCGCAGTGTCGAGGAGGGGAAAGCGGACGTCGAGCCCCGTGGCGGCGGCGGTGCGATCCATGCGCGGGAGCGCGCGCTCGATCAGGGAGGAGCGCAGCGTGCCGTGCAGTGCGACGTTGATGGGATCGGTGTCGAGGTCGGCGTACAGCGGCTCGAGCACCTCGCGACGCACGTGGGGCTTCACCCAGCTGGGATCGGACAGCAGCCGCTCGCGCTCCTCGGTGGAGAACAGATCGGCGCCCCCGATGCCCAGATCGAGGGCGTAGCTGGACAGCCGCGTGGCCGCGCGACGACCCCAGCGCGTCTGGTTCAGCAGCCGACGGGCGGAGCTCGCCAGGGGGGAGGGGACGTGTTGCAGCAGGCCAGCGAGTCGCAGATCCCGTGCCAGGCCGTCGATCTGCCGCCCTCCGAACAAGGACTCCCCTCCGTTCCCGGACAACACCACCCGCACGTGCTGGCGCGCCTCCCGAGCCAGCGCGAGCTGCATCAGGACGGCGGGATGCCCCACGGGGTGTCCCAAGGCGGCCACGGCATCATCGAAGGAGTCGGCCAGCTCTGCGGTGCCCACGACGACCTCGTGCAGCTCCACGCCGAGGAGGCTGGCCACGCGTCCGGCGAAGGGCGCCTCCGGGTAGGGGTCGTCGGTGAAGCTCACGGTGAAGCCTGGCAGGGCCACGCCGCGGCTGCGGGCGGCCATGGCGATGGCGGCGGAGCCCAGCCCGCCCGAGAGGAACTGCCCGGTGTCGACGCCTGCGGGCACCCTGCGGTGCACCGCGGCGGAGACCGCCTCCTGGAGCCGATCCACCACCTCTCCGTCGGAGGGCCGGGCCGTGCCGGGAGGGGCGTAGCGAGGCTGCCAGTAGCGGGTGGTGCGGCGTCCGCCCTCCGCGTGCTGCACCCAGCACCCCGGCTCCAGCTGCAGCACCCCCTTGAGCAGCGTGCGCGGTGCGTGCACCACCTGGAAGGAGAGGTACTCGGCCAGGCGCGTGCGATCGAGGGTGCGCTCGATCCAGGGCACCTTCAGCAGGGCCGGGAGCTCGGAGGCGAAGGCCACCTGCCCGTCGGTGTGGCCGTAGTACAGCGGCCGCGTGCCCATGCGGTCTCGGGCCAGCGTGAGCTGTCGGCGCTGGCGATCCCACACTGCCACGGCGAACTCGCCCTCGAGGCGCGACAGCGCGCCCTCCTGCCAGCGGCGCCAGGCGTGGAGCAGCACCTCGGTGTCGGTGGCGCCAGCGTGGGCTCCCACCTCGGAGCCCAGGGCCTCGTGGTCGTAGACCCAGCCATCCAGGAGCACCACGAGATCGTCGGCCACGCAGGGCTGGGTGAGGGCCACCGAGCGCACGCGTCTGCAGCGATGCGCCAAGCTCGCGCCCTCGTCGCTCCACTGCCCGTGGGCGTCCGGCCCTCGGTGGGCGAGGGCCAGCGCCATGTCGGCGACGACCTCGTCGTCGACGGTGGGACCACCGAAGCGGACCCACCCTGCCAGACCTCCCATCAGCGGCGCCTGGAACCCTTGCGGCGCCGGCCGGGCGGGGGCCCCTTCCTGGGCCGGTTGCCCGGCTGGACCGGCTGGCCGGAGGCGGCCTGGGCCTTCGGCAGCGCCAGTCCGCTCCCCGACAGGGCGAAGGGAGAGCCCGCCACCACCATGTTGCGCACGGCGATGCCGATCAACAGCGTGAGGAGACCCACGCCGAAGGAGCCGGGGGACGTGGTGGGCACCACCTCCCATTCCTCGTCGGGCATCTGCAGCAGGTAGTGCATCGCGTAGGCCGACTTCTTGGTGCGCGGCCGCGTGTCGGGGATGTCGGCGGGCGGGATCGCCAGGGCGTCCACCGGGAGCCCGAGGTCGCGCACCCGCTTCGCGGGCCAGGTGCGCTCGATGTGGTCGCCCGACTCCTGGGCGATCAGGACCGAGAAGGACGACGGATTGTCGCTGGTGGCCGGCCTCACACTCACGGCCTGGCCGTCCCAGGAGGCGAAGAAGTCGCTCGCCACCAGGAAGGCGAGGACACAGACCGGGATCCAGAGGAGCAAGAACAGCCCGAATCGGCGCTGAGCCACAGTGATATCCCACCTCCCGCACCCCGCTTACCCGGTTAGCGGACAGGGCCCAACGTTGGAGACAGGTGTGAAAATCGTCTGCGCCTACTCTGGAGGCTTGGACACCTCCGTGATGGTGCCCTGGCTGGCCGAACACTACGACGCCGAGATCATCACCTACACAGGGGATCTCGGGCAGCCCGGCACGAACCTCGAAGAGACTCGCGCCAAGGCGCTGGCCACGGGAGCCTCCCAGGCCGTGGTGGACGATCTCCGACGACGGTTCGTCGAGGAATTCTGCTTTCCGGCCATGCAGGCGGGGGCGCTGTACGAGGGCACCTACCCGATGCACACCGCGCTGGGCCGACCGCTGCTGGCACAGCGTCTGTGCGAGGTGGCCGACGCCCACGGCGCCGACGCCATCGCCCACGGATGCACGGGCAAGGGCAACGACCAGGTCCGGTTCGAGGTGGCGGCTCAGTGCCTCGCTCCCCACCTGAAGGTGCTGGCGCCGCTGCGAGAGTGGGAGCTGACCACCCGCGAGGCCGAGATCGCCTACGCGACGGAGCGGAACATCCCCGTCCCCGTCTCCAAGGAAAAGCCTTACTCCATCGACGAGAACATCTGGGGCTGCGCCATCGAGTGTGGCGAGATGGAGGACCTGTGGGCGGAGCCGCCCGCCGACGTGTGGCGGATGACGGCGGATCCGGCGCAGGCGCCGAAGGGCAGCACGGAGATCGTGCTGTCGTTCCGGGCGGGGGTGCCCGTGGCCCTCGACGGGGAGGAGCTCGGGCCCGTCGCCATCGTGGGAGCGCTCAACGCCCTGGCGGGTCGCTACGGCGTCGGCCGGATGGACATGGTGGAGAACCGCGTCGTGGGGCTCAAGAGCCGCGAGGTCTACGAGGGACCGGCCGCCATCGTGCTGCACCAGGCTCACCGCGAGCTGGAGCGCATGGTCCTCGATCGGCCCACGGCCCACTACAAGGCCAAGGTGGCGCAGGACTTCGCCGATCTCGTCTACGACGGGCTGTGGTTCGGTCCGCTGCGCGAGGCGCTGCAGGCGTTCGTCGCCCAGACCCAGTCCACCGTCACCGGCGACGTGCGGCTGCGGATCACCGCGGGTGCTGCGCGGATCACCGGGCGACGGTCCCCCTACTCGCTGTACGACGACGGGCTGGCCACCTACTCCGACGGCGACACCTTCGATCGGGAGGCCGCTGAGGGCTTCCTGAAGCTGTATGGGCTGTCCTACCGCACCTGGGGACGCGTCAAGCGGAAGCACGGGGCGGACTGATGCCCCTGTGGGATGGCCGGTTCGACGAGGGACCCGGCAGCGACATGGTGGCGTTCTCGCAGTCGCTGGACGTGGACCTGCGGATGTGGCGCGAGGACGTGCAGGGCAGCCGCGCCCACGTGGCCGTGCTGCGTGAGGCTGCGCTGATCACCGACGCCGAGGCGACCACGCTGCTCGAGGGGCTGGATCGGGTGGCGCAGGAGCTCTCGGAGGGCACCTTCCTCCCCGGTCCCGAGCTGGAAGACGTGCACATGGCCGTGGAGACGCGGCTCACCGAGATCGTGGGCGACGTGGGGAAGAAGCTGCACACGGCACGCTCCCGCAACGATCAGGTCGCCACCGACGTGCGGCTGTGGCTGAGGACGCGCCTGGGGCGCCTGCGTGCGGGTCTCGCCCAGCTGGTGCAGGCGCTGCTCGAGCGGGTGGAGGCCGAGGGCCAGGCCGTCATCCCCGGCTTCACCCACCTGCAGCGCGGGCAGCCCATCCTGCTGGGGCACCACCTGCTGGCCCACGCTTGGCCGCTGCAGCGCGACGCTTCGCGCGTGGACGATGCCCTGGCGCGGCTGGACGCGTGTCCGCTCGGGGCCGGGGCGATGGCGGGCACGCCCCATCCCATCGATCGCGGCGTGGCGGCGCGACAGCTCGGGTTCTCCGCACCGGTGCCCAACGCCATGGACGCCGTGGCGGCCCGCGACCACCTGATCGAGGCCGCGTCGGTGTGTGCCATCGTGATGAGTCACCTGTCGCGTCAGGCCGAGGAGATGGTGCTCTGGTCGAGCAGTGAGTTCGGTGTGCTGCGCATGGGCGAGGCCTACACCACTGGCAGCTCGATCATGCCGCAGAAGCGGAACCCCGACGCCGCCGAGCTGGTGCGCGGCAAGGCGGGTCGCGTGTTCGGGGATCTGATGGCGCTGCTCACCATGGTGAAGGGGCTACCCCTGGCCTACAACCGGGATCTGCAGGAAGATCGGCAGGCGCTGTTCGACGCGGTGGACACCACGGTGGCCTGCGTACGGATCTGCTCCGGGATCTGGCACACCTCGCGGTTCGAGGCCGAG
Source organism: Myxococcales bacterium (assembly GCA_019634415.1). Classification (GTDB taxonomy): domain Bacteria; phylum Myxococcota_A; class UBA796; order UBA796; genus DRPG01. The sequence continues at coordinate 56,772 of JAHQVJ010000040.1, read as the reverse complement.
GGGTACGAGGCGGCGCTGCAGGGAGACTTCCTGCTGGCCACGGAGCTGGCGGACTACCTGGTGCGCAAGGACGTGCCCTTCCGCGACGCCCACCACGCGGCGGGGCGAGCGGTGGCGTGGTGCGAAGCGCGAGGCGGGGATCTGTCTCTGCTCACGGCCGATGCGCTCATGCAGATCCACGCTGCCTTCGATGCGGACGCGCTGACGTGGCTCGATCCGCGTGGCGCAGCCGAGCGTAGGGCGTCGCTGGGCGGCACGGCGTCGGCGGCGATGGCTCCTCAGGTGCAGTCGTTGAGCACCTGGGCCGAGGCCGTCCCGGAGGCGAGCTAACCCCCGATGACGTAGGTGTGGACGCGCTCTTGGCCGCGACGCTCCAGGAGCATCTCGAACTGGCCTTCGTCCTGGAGTGCCTCGAATGCGGCCTCCACCTGGCCCTGATTCCGCAGCTTCCGCCCGTTGATGCGCAGCAGCAGGTCGCGGTTGCGCAGCCCGAGGTGGTATCCGTGGCGCGGCCGCACGCCGTGCAGGCGGAAGCCAGGGCCGTCCTTGGTCATCCTGCCGAGCTCCGCGGGCTTGCGCTTGATCTGCGCGAACAGCTCGGCGCTCAGCTGCCAACGCTGCGGACCCAGCTGCTCGAGGCCGGCGGGCTTGGGCCCGATGGGGTGCTTGGTCTTGGGAGCGGCAGGGGCTGGCTCGGGTCGAGAAGAGGCCGCCGTCGGCTCGGGTGCCGCAGGCTGTGGGGCTGGGGAGGACGTGGCCGAGGGCTGCGGCTTGGGTGCTGTGGGCTGCGGCTCGGGTGCTGTGGGCTCGGGCGCTGTGGGCTGTGGCTCGGGGGCCGCGGGCTGTGGCTCGGGCACCGCGTCGGGCTCGGGCGTTGGCTGGGGGGCGACGGGCTCGGAGGGTTCGCCGTCGGGTTGGTCGGCGAGGAGGCCCGTCTCGGCCTCGTGCACGATGAGGTCGTCTTCGGGCGGGGCGGGAGCGGGCTCCGTGATGCCCGCGCAGGCCAAGCCGCTGGCGATGGTCATCGCCCCCACGAGGCCCAAGCGATGGCCCCGCCGGGCTATGCCGGAGCCTCGATGTCGTCGACGGGGCTGTGGCTGTAGGCGGCGACGCCCTGGAAGTCCTTCGGAGGCTGCCACTTCTCGTCCAAGACCTCGGTGGCCACCCACATCAGCATGTAGACCTTGAAGGCCTCCATCGGGTCCAGGCGCTCGTCCTCTTCCTCTCGGGCATCACGGACGAACAGGGCGTACAGCGCCTCGTCCAGGATGTGGGCCTGCGCGCGCTGCACCGCTCGAGCGCGCGTGGGCAGGTCGTCGTCGAGGGGGAGCACCTGGTCCACCAGCCCCCCGATACGCTGCTCGGCCGCCCGCACGTCCTCCCAGGTGGCCTTGCGCAGGCGCCCGCCCGCCAGGTCGAACATGCGCAGGATGACGCCCACCAGGTAGGTGGCCACCGCACCCGTGTTGCCCTGCATGGAGGCTGCGTTCTCCTCGACGAAGCGCGACAGCCGCCGTTGGTCCTTGAGCAGTCGCGTGATGGCCGAGCTGTGGGAGGTGGGGTCGTCTCCGATGGCTTCCGACCAGGCGTGGACGCGGTCACGTGGAAGCAGGGCGTTGGCCATGTCTCGATTCTCCAGATGCGGCGCCGCCGTGGCGCGACGCGACCTTAACCGGAATCCCGCGCGACTTCGCTGGGCTCCCACTCCCTTGGGCCCTCGCCTTCGGCTGCGGGCCTCGGAGTCACCACAGCGCCTCGTGCAGCGCGATCTGGTACTGCTCGCACACCGGGTGACGGGGCAGGCGTTGCCTGACCGTTCCCTCCTCGCCCGGAACGAGCTCCGCGAGCTGGACCTTCCACCGCTCGGTGCCGCACTGGATGGAGGTGATGGCCGACAGGATGGGGCGTCGGGAGCCGTTGTCGAGGCGCACCCGAACCTCCACGCGCCCTCCCGGGAACCGGGTGAAGGAGGCGGCCAGGTCCACGAATGGCTTGATGTCGATCTTGCGGTCCACGTGCTCGCGACGGGTGAACACCACCTCGCGTCGGTCGGCGTCGATGGAGAGGTTGAACCCACCCGCCACGTTGAGCCCGAGGAGCCCTGCAGTGTCGGCGTTGGCGCAGTCGTCGCAGGTGGCGATCGCCACGCCTTCGATGGGGAGGTCTCCCAGCCACACCGCATCTACCAGCATCACCTGCGCAAGTCGCTCGCCATTGGCGGTGTGCAGGCGGATCACCGGGTCTGCGTCTGTGGGGTGGATGCCCAGGCTCGCCAGCGTCTCGTGCGACAGGGTGGTGTAGGTGGCTCCCGTGTCGAACATCATGTCGAGCTCGAGCTCGATGCCCTGGTTCTCGAAGATGACCGGCACGCTCATGCGCCGCCCCTCCCCCTCGTAGGGCAGTGCTATCTGATCGTCCGACAGCGGCACGGTCGACGGGGGAAGCGGAGCCGCGGTCAGGGTCGACGCCTCGGCCACCTCGGGCCTGGCCACCTCGGGCTCCTCGGGAAGGGAGTCCGCGATGCGCTCCGGCAGGTCCGAGCTGGACGCACCGAACCCGGTGACGGCGAGGCCCGTGGCCACCGCACTGCGCCGCTCTCCCGGGAAGTAGATCGGCAGCATCAGGAACAGGGCCAACGACCAGCTGAACTGACCCGCTCCGTAGATCAGGGAGCGCTCCCGTGGTGCCGCAGTGGCCATGGCCAGCGACGGCGCGAACACGAGCAGCATGGCGGATGCGCCGATGGCCCAGGGGGCTGCATGCCGGTGCACACCGAGGCCCACCAGCGTGAACAGGGGTAGCAGGGCCAAAGAGACGCCACAGACACACAGCGTTACCGCCAGGGCACGCTTCATGTCAGACTCCGGGGAGGGAAGGTCGAATGGCGCGTGCCACTTGGTTCTGCATCGACATCGAGTGCTCGGGACCCGTCCCGGCGCTGTACGACATGCTGTCGTTGGGGGCGGTGGTGGTGACCGACACGGGTCAGGGCCCCCGGATCGGGGCCCAGCTCTACGTGGAGATCCGCCCCACTGCGCCGCGCGTGGACCCCGATGCCATGGCGGTGAACGGTCTCGACCTCGACCACCTGCGCGAGGTGGGGCTCTCCCTGGAGGAGGCGCTTCGGAGGCTGACCGCCTTCGTGCAGGAGAACCTCCTGCCAGGTACCGAGGCCGTGTTCGTGGGCCACAACGCTCCGTTCGACTGGTCCTTCGTCTCCTACGCGTATCATGCCCATGGGATGGACAACCCCTTTGGCTACAAGGCGCTCGACACCAAGGCGATGTCCATCGGGTTGCTCGGGATTCACTGGCTCGACACCAACAAGGAGACCCTGCACGAGCTGCTGGACCTCCCGGAGGTCGAGCACGAGAAGGTGCACCGGGCCGACTACGACGCCTGGTACCAGGCCCACATCCTGGTGGGGTTGCTGAAGGCCACCTAGGGGGTCGCTTCCGGGTTACGCCCCACGCCCGTACCCCTCTTCCATCGTCCCCGAGGTGATGCGTGTGTGGATTCGTAGGCCTCATTGGAGTCGACTCGGCGTCGACTGCCCTGTGCTTGGGGCTTCAGGCCGTGCAGCACCGAGGTCAGGATGCTGCTGGCATCGCCACCTACGACGGAGCAGGTCGGCTGCACCTGTACAAGGACCTGGGCCGAGTGGCCGAGGTGTTCTCGCGTGAGTCCCTGCAGACCCTGACGGGTCGTGCTGGGGTGGCGCAGGTGCGGTACCCCACGGTGGGAGCCTCCACGCGCAACGACGCCCAGCCCTTCATCACGCGGCGACCCAGCATCGCGCTGGCGCACAACGGCAACGTGACGAACCTGACGGAGCTCAACGCGTACCTCGAGAGCCGGGGAATGCGGACCTACAGCGGGTGTGACGCCGAGCCCATCCTGCTGATTCTCGCCGATGAGCTGTTGCGGCTGAAAGTTACCGGTCACACGGCCGATGATCTAGCCGTGGCCGTGACGAAGACCATGTCCCGCGTGCGAGGGAGCTACTCGGTGGTGGCTGTGCTGGAAGTGGACGACCAGCCCACCCTGGTGGCGTTTCGCGACCCACACGGCATCCGCCCAGCGGTGTACGGGCAGCGTGCCGACGGAGCATGGAGCGCCGTCTCCGAGAGCGTGTCCCTCGACGTCAACGACTTCCGCCTCGTGGGCGAGGTGCCGCCGGGCAGCATGGTGTTGCTCCGGGCCGGGGCGGAGCCGGTGGTGCGGGAGCTGCTGCCCGAGCCGCGTCGCGCCTGCGTGTTCGAGGACATCTACTTCGCCCGGCCGGACTCCGTGATGTCGGGGGGCAGCGTGTACGCGCGTCGCTGGGCGCTCGGGGAGCGACTCGCCGACGAGTGGAAGGCCAAGGGGCTCGAAGCCGACGTGGTGGTCGCCGTGCCCGACACCTCCCGACCCGCCGCTCAAGCCATGGCGGAGCGCCTCGGGCTGCCGTATCGCGAAGGGTTCATCAAGAACCGCTACTCGGCACGCACGTTCATCATGCCCGATCAGGCCACGCGCGAGGCCGAGATGCGCCTGAAGATCAACCTCATCGACGGGATCTTCCGGGACCAGCGCGTCATCGTGGTGGACGACTCCATCGTGAGGGGAACCACGATGCGCCGGCTCGTCTCGAAGGTGCGGGAGCACGGTCCGGCGGCGGTCCACGTCACCATCTTCTCCCCGGCCGTGAAGCACCCCTGCTTCTACGGGATCGACATGCCCAGCAAGCAGGAGCTCGTGGCCCACGGGCCTGCCACGGGCCCCGAGCTGGAGGACCGGCTGGCCGAGCACTTCGGAGCCGACTCCGTCACGTTCCTCTCTCGAGAGGGACTCGTCGAGGTGGCTGGCAACGACATTTGCGCCGCATGCTTCACCGGAGCCTATCCGGTGGAGGTCGACGAAGAAGAGCGCGGACATATCGTCCGCGACCGCCGCCCGGACGCACCCACCGCGGCGGCGAGTTGACCATCGGGTAGAGTGATGCCTGTGAGTCGCGAGGTCACCGAAGCCCACTATCTGCACGAGCGATCGGGGCTGGAGTCCGTCCTACGGCCTCCCGTCTCGCATCCGACCGCCTTGAAGTGGGTGCCTGGTCGAGAAGAGCTCGTCGCTGCCACGCGGGAGGGGGAGCTGATCTGCGTGGATCCGGTGCTCGGCACCCGGACCATCGCCAAGGACCTCGGTGAGACCGCCGTCCTGGATCTGCACCCGGATCGTCAGCACTTCCTCGCGGTCTCCCGCACGGGTCAGTGGCGCATCGGCACCCTCCGCGGAGAGATCCGCCACGAGGGGGAGCATGCCTACGTCGGCGGGATGATGGGGTTCCTCGCGAACCGTCACGCCGTGCTGGTGGGGGACGAGCCGTCGGGTCGCGTCATGCGCATCCTGTCGCTGGAGGATGGGACCAGCACGGGGCGGGTCAAGCTGCCGGATCGCGTGGCCTCCACCCTGTCTCCGGAGGGGCGGCCGCTGCTGTGCCGGTCCACCCCGGCTGGCTTGAAGGTGATCCCGCTGCGGCGCGGTCAGCGCTTCCCCGAGGAGCTGGCGTCCACCGCGCACCGGCTGCGGCCCTCCGGAGTGTTCGTGCTCGGCTTCACCACCACCGGGATCTGCGTGTGGGGGCAGGAGGGGGGAATGCCCCGCTCCATGCGCTTGCCCGATCTCACCGCGGGCGACATCAGCAAGGACGGCCAGTACCTCGGTCTGGGCACCCGAAACGGTGCGGTGGCGCTCGCCCGCATGGACCGCATCGAGAAGCGGGTGCGCCCCGATCTCGTGCGAGCTTTCAACGGAGCCGTTACCTCGGTGGTCTTCTCCGATCGGGGCCGCTGGCTCGCCACAGGGGCAGAGGGCCTTCGAATCTGGAGTTGGGAGGAATAGACTCCGCCATCTGGGAGGCGACGGTGAGGCCGGTGTTGGTCGGGATGTTGGCAGCCTGCGCCCCGGGTTCGGGATTCGACGACCGTCCGCCCGTGCTGGACGTGGACACCGATGCGGATACGGACGCCGATGCCGACACGGACACCGACGCCGACGTGGACACCGCTCCCACTGCCGCGACGGCGCTGACGGGCGACACGGCAGGCACGGGCCAGACGGCCGTGACGGGCGACACGGGTGTGCAGACGGGCGATACGGCCCTGCCCCCCGTGGTGCTGGCGGTGGTCAACGAGGTGTTGCTCGATGCACCGGTCGGGCTGGCTGGAGACGCCAACTGCGATGGGGTTCGCGACTCGGGTGATTCCTTCGTCGAGATCGTCAACACCAGCGGGGCTTCGCTGGACCTCGGCGGCTACGAGCTGTCCGACGGCGCCTCGGCGGTGCATCACACCGTCGCCGCAGCCACGGTGCTCGAGCCCGGCGGCATGCTCGTGGTCTTCGCGGGCGGCACCCCCACCTTCGACGGCAGCGGAATCGCGGGCACGTGGTGCCAGGACTGGCCTGCGTCGACGGTCTTCCAGCTGTCGAGCAGCGGGGCGCTGCCCTTCGACGTGAAGGGAGACTCCGCGGTGCTGCATGCGGGCGACGGAACGCTGGTGGACACCTTCACCTGGACCGTGCCCGTGGCGGGGCAGTCGCTGAACCGCTCCCCCGAGCAGCAGCCGCTCTCCGCGGTGGTGGAGCACGAGAGCGTGCCCGGCGCCGTGCACGCCTGGTCGCCCGGCATGCTCGCCGGCGGCGTGCCCGAGCCCTACCGGGCCGAGATCACCGTGGACGGCTCGGTTGCGGACTACGCGGCGGATGCCGAGTTCGAGACGTCGTCTCTGGATCTGACCTGGGTGGCCTGGAGCGCCACGCACCTGTACGTGGCCGTGAATCACGGCACCATCTCCGATCAGAGTGCCGATGCCTGGGTGGTGATCACGTTGGGCACCGGAGTGGCGGCTCACACCACCACGGGGATCGCCATCGGCGGCCAGGAGCCCACGCTCGCCTTCGACGCCAGCCACGCGCTGCGCTGGCGCACCGACGACGGCGCGAGCGGCCTGTTCACCTACGACGGCAAGGCTTGGGTCGAGGACGTCGGGTGGCTGGGGGCCAAGTCGAACGGCAGCTCCGTGGCGGTGGACGTCACCAGCGGGATCGTGGAGATCGGCATCCCGTGGGCGGAGGTGGATGCCTACGCCACGGCAGATCTGGTGATCGCCATCGTGGACGACACCGCCAAGGCGGCCACCACGGTGTCGGCCACGCCCCAGACGGCGATCACGGACGGCACCTTCGATCCCGACTATGCCACCTACTGGCCGTTTCGACCCCAGCTCGCGTCTGTTCCGAACGCGACCGCCGCTTTGCCGTAGGACCGTCTCATGTGGTTGTGCCTGCTCGCCGTCATCGACGCTCGCGCCCAAGAGGGTGGTTTCGACGCGCTCGGGTTTCGGATGCCGGCCGCCGATGCAGATCCGCGAGACCCTCTGACCTTCCTTCGGCCCGGTGCGCAGCAGGCCCTCGACGGCTCCTTGGGCTTCGTGGGGGGGTATGCGTCTCGGCCATTGGTCTTCGAGACCGAGCCCGGGCAGGTGGATGCGGTCCTGTCGAACCTGGTGGCGGTGGACGTGGCGGCTGGGTTCGCGCCCACGCGAGGCTTCCGGCTCGGGGTGGAGGCGCCGGTGGTGCTGGCGAGCGACGGGCCCCAGGGCGGGCAGCCCGCTGGCCTGGGCGACCTCGGTGCCAGCGTGCTCGCCATGGTGGCCCACCCCGACTCCGCGGGCGGCTTCGGCCTGGGCTTCACTGGGTTCGTGACCGCGCCCACCGGGGATCCGCTGCGCTACCGAGGCGAGCACGGCCTGACGGGAGGCGGCGGCGTGGTCGGCACCGTGGAGGCCAGCGCCCTGACCGTGAGCTGGTACGTGGGCGGACGCTTCTCGCCGAGCCAGCCCGTCGACGTGCGCCCGGCGCCCACCCGCGGCGGCGATGTGCTCGAGGGAGGTCTGCACCTGGGGCTGCTCGCCTCCGAGCGGCTCGGCTTCGGGGTGGAGGCGCACGGCGACTACGCCATCGATCCCACCGTGCGCGGCGCCATCGGCACGCCGGCGCAGGCGCTGCTCTCGGCGCGCTACGCCGCCCCCAACGGGCTGTTCTGGACCGCTGGAGTGGGCACCGGTCTGGGGCAGGGGGCAGGGGCTTCGCCGCTGCGCGCCATGATGGGTGCCGGGCTCGCCCTGCGCGGGGGGCCGCCGTCGGATCTGGACGGCGACGGGGTGGTGGATCGCCTGGATCAGTGCGTGGACGTGCCCGAGACCATCAACGGCTACGTCGACAACGATGGCTGCGCCGACCAGCTGCCCCGCATCGAGTTCCTGGCCGAGGCGCCGGTGCAGGAAGCCGCGGAGGCGAGCATCGTGGTGCATCGGCCGAACGGCACCGTGGTCAGCGGCAAGGGCACGGTGGTGGTGGAGGGCCGACCAGGTCAGCCATTTCGGGCCACGGCGTTGGTGGGAGCCTGTCGCGCAGGTCAGGTCGTCACCGAGATGGAGGCCACCGTGGGCACCGTCTACCAGATCCCCGTGGCCTACGTGACGGGTCAAGTCGAGGTCACCGTACGAGACGGGGCGGGTCGCGCACTCGAGGGCACCACGGTCCGGTACCTCACCGAGGAGATCGCCTGTGCACCCGAGGACACCTCCATCAAGGATGGAGAGGGTGTGCACACGATGGGGACGGGCCCGCACACGTTGCTGATCACCGCACCGGGCTACGACATCCACCAGCAGGAGATCGAGGTCCAGGAAGGAGGGATCTTGACCATCGATGCGGTGCTGTCGCCGACGCAGGTACGAGTGGAGGGCGATCGGGTGGCGATCGCCGCGCCGGTGCTGTTCGAGGCAGGCACCTCGGAGGTCTCCCCGGCGGTCGCCGAGGTGCTGTCGCAGATCGCCACGCTGCTCATGACCCAGGACCTGAAGGTGCGGGTCACCGGCTACACCGATCCCGGTGGCCAGGGGGGGCGTCGGTTGTCGTGGGCGCGAGCGGAGGCTGTCTTGAGCTACTTGCGGGCGCAGGGCGTGCCGGCCGCTCAGATGGTGTCGAACGGACACACCGGAGCGTCGGACGAAGGCCACATCGACGTTCGCATCCTGCCCTGAGGCGAGGCGGACGCTAGCGGACCTCGAACGGATGCACCGTGCGCAGCTCGGGCGCCGTCTGGCTCCAGACCGACATGTCGGCCGTGAGCAGCCCCTGGGTCTGGAAGGCGTACAGCCCGGGAGTCAGTGGCTCCGACACGCGCACCAGGTAGTCGAAGCGGCTGCGCAGCGGCTCGATCTCCGTGGGCACGGCCCCAGCGTCGACGTAGAGGTTGACGTTGACGTCGGTCTCGCCGCTGGGGGAGGGCACCTTGCCTCGACGCAGGAAGTCCAGGCGTCGCAGCTCGAGCTGCAGGCCCATGGCCTGCTCTTGGGGAACGTCGATGTGCCACAACACCGTGGGCTGACTGCGATCGGCGATGACCTCGCCCGTGCTGCGGGTACCACGGTAGCTGCGCAGCGCGTTGCCCACTGAGTTGACGCGCTTGGGCGTCAGCTCCGAGTAGTGGTCGTGCTGCACCAAGAACAGCCCGAAGCGCTCCGGCTGCGGGTAGAGCGTGAAGGTGGGGCCCTCGGTGGGGGTGTCGGCCTCGAAGGCGACCGTGTGGTGGTCCTGGATGTAGCCCTTGCGGCCCGCCTTGATCAGGCGCTTGCCGTCGAGACGCTCGATGGCGTAGCGACCACTGGAGTCCGTGAGGGGACGCTCGCTGCCGCCCTCCACCATCACCGTGGCCCCTTCGATGGGGTTTCCCCAGATGTCGGTCACGCGGCCTTCCACCAGGGGACCGGAGGGGGAGCAGGCCGTCGCGAGAAGAATGCCGAGCACCATGGATCCTCGCTACCAGGTCTATAGCTCGTCGAACCAGGGGTCGAGGGTCCCGTCTCGGAGCTCGGACAGCGCATGGTCCAGGAAAGCCACCCAGGTGGTCCACTGATGCAGCTTCGCGGCGTCGGTGGGAGAGGGGGCTTGCTGCAGGCGCTCCAGCAGCTCGGGGATCTGCCGGTCCGTGCCCCACGCCCGGCAGCGCTCGAGGAAGTCGTGCACCGAGGTGATGGCACGAGCGGGATCGGCGGGCGGGCCCCTGCGGTCCCAGAGCGGATCAGCGGGCATCTTTGGCCTTGTTGAGGGCGCCGCGGATGGGCTCGAGGGTGAACAGACCGACCTCCGCGAACGACTCCACCAGCTGGTAGCCGATCTGGGCCAGCGACAGCAGCCCGCGCAGGCGCTGCAGCATGAACGCCGAGTCGCTGTCGTCGGGATGCTGCTGTAGGTGCGCCTCCAGCAGCTGGACGGCCTCGGTGAATCGCTGCACGGACCGGCCCACGAGCCGCAGCTCTCGCTCCCGCACGATGCGCCGGATCACACCCCAGACATCGGTCTCCGCACGGTAGTGGCGCTTCCGCTCCCCGGGGAGCACCGCCCGCTCGGCGATGCCCCACTGCTGCAGCTCCGCCAGGGCCATCGACACGGCCCCCGCAGAGAGCTGGGTGCGTGTGGCGATCTCGTCGGCGGGCAGAGGTCGCGACGACAGGTACAGCAAGGTCCAGATCCGACCCATGCTGGCCTTGAAGCCCCAGAAGGCGATGAGTTCCCCCATCGTCTCCGCGGACAGGTCGATGGCCCGTTGTCGAGTCTCTTCGGGCGTCAGCGTCATGTCCATGGCTAACCTTCGGGGGCGGCAAGGGCCGTCAGTTCTTTCAAAAGGTATTGAATTTGGCGCCCGACGTCGTGCCCTTGGTGATCTCACGGTCCGATTTTGGTCTCGTGTGTGGCTACTTCCACACATAGACCGAGGCTCGCCACGTACCGCTTCGTCCATGCCGCCGACTTGCACCTCGACAGTCCCTTCCGCGGGCTGGGTCGACGCGATCCCGACCTGGCGCAGCAGCTGAGGGATGCGAGCCTCACGGCGCTTCGGCGCCTCGTCGACGAGGCCATCGAGCGTTCTTGCCACTTCGTCGTGGTGGCGGGCGACGTCTACGATGGCTTGCGGCGGGGAGCTCGCGCTCAGGTAGCGCTGCGGCGTGCAGCCGAGCGCCTCGATGCGGCGGGGATCCACCTGGTGCTGCTTCACGGCAACCACGATCCCCTCGACGAGGGCTACACCGCCGTGCGGGTCTGGCCGGAGCGCACCCACCTGTTGGCGTCCGACGCTGCCGAGACGGTCCGGCTCTCCACCGATGCGGGTCCGGTCTCCATCACGGGACGGTCCTACCCACAGAAGAAGGTCTTCGAGAACCTCGCCGCTGGCTATCCCGAGCCCCAGGGGCCCGGCCTGCACGTGGCCATGCTGCACACGGAGCTGGACGCCCACGGCGGCGAGCACCCGTACAGCCCGTGCACGGTGGCGGACCTCGTGGCGCAGCCCTTCCACTACTGGGCGCTGGGGCACGTGCACGATCAGCGGGTGCTGAGCCGGCACCCCTTGGTGGCGTTCCCCGGCAACCTCCAAGGTCGGAGCTTCGGCGAGGAGGGCGTGCGGGGCGCGCTCTTCGTGCAGGGCCCGCCCGATGCGCTGGTGGTCGAGGCGCTCCCCGTGGCGCCGATCGCCTTTCACCGAGTCGCGTGCGATGTGGCAGGTCTGGCCGATCTCGACGCGGTGGTCGCGGCGTTGGTGGCGGGGGCTCCGGAGCCGGAGGGGGTGGTACGCCTGCTCAGGGCCGAGATCTCCGGATCGTCCGTCGACTACCGAGGCCTCCGCGACGTGCCCGTCGAGGAGTGGCTGCGCATGCTGACCGACCGCAGCGGTGATGGTGTGCGCTGGATGGACGTGCGGGTGGACGTGCGGTCAGCGGTGGATCTGGAGCTGGTCGCGAAGGGCCCCACCCTGGCGGGCGCGCTGATCCAGCGCGCAGACGACTGGGCCGATGTGCGGGAGCGACTGGCCGGGCATGCGGTGCTGCGGAGCTTTGCCGAGGAGCTGTCCGTCGAGGACCTCCGCGCGCTGATGCAGCGGGCCCTGCACCGTGCGGTGGACGCCGTGCACGACGTCGAGGCGGAGGATGGCCGGTGATCACCGAGCTGCAGATCGAGGGATTCGGGCCCTTTCACGACGTGCGGCTGCCCCTGGGTGAGCAGCTCACCTTGGTGGTGGGCCCCAACGGCTCGGGCAAGAGCACCTTGGTGCGATTCGTCCGCTACGTGCTCTTCGGCAAGAGCCCGAGGCGCTCGGTGCCCGCCGACGAGGCGCTGGCGGGGGGGAGGCTTGGGGGCTCCCTCACACTGCACGGTGCGGCCGGACCGCTCCGCGTGGAGCGCATTCGCAACGAGCTGTCGCTGGTGCGCGACGGGCTGCCGGTGGAGGATTCCGAGCTGGCGGCGCAGATCGGCTTCGTTGACCGGACCGCGTTCGACGCCGTGTTCGCCTGCGCGCCGAGCGACCTGAGCCAGCTCGAGGCCCTGCACGACCAGGCGCTGCAGAAGCGGCTCTTCGCGAGCTCGGTGTCGGGTCGCCGGGCAGATGCCACCGCCGTGCTGAAGTCATGGCGCGAGCAGCTGCGCAAGCTGGGGCTGGGGTCGCGCTCGGGCGGGGCACTGCAGGCACTCAAGGAGCGCCGCGCCGAGGTGGTGGCGCAGCTCGGCCAGGCGCGAGCCGAGGCCGAGGCGTTGCCGCAGCTCGTCGCGCAGCGGGAGGGGCTGCGAGCCGAGCTGGCCGAGCTGGAGCGAAAGCGCGGCACCCTCCAGGCGCAGCGAATGCGCTTGGCGCAGGCGCAGGTGGTGCAGCAGTCGCTTCGGGCGGTCGCCCAGCGCGTGGCGGAGCCCACGAGGCGGCGGGGGGTGCTGCGCTCCTCCATCGACGAGGTGCGGCAGCGCTGGGCCAGCACCGACAGCGACGACGCGCCGCAGGTGCGTCGCTGGTTGGCGAGCGCCGAGGGGATGCAGCGTCGCGCAGCGTCGTTGGCGGGGGCCAGGGAGGCGGTGGCGGAGGTCGACGCTCGTCTCGACGCCATCCTGGAGCGGCAGCCCGGTCGCTGGGATCGTGAGCTACTCACGTCGGGGCGCGACGTGCCCTGGGCTCGGCTCGGTGCGTTGGCGCAGGACGTGCTCCGCATTCGCACCGACGAGTCGTCGGAGCAGGTCGCGGTCCCGGAATCCCGCGCGACTCCGTCTGTGACGTGGCCCTTGGCGGTGGTGGCGGTGCTCGCGGTGGTGGCTTCGCTGGTGGCCTTCGGCTTGGCGGAGTGGGTAGCGGGCGCCGTGCTGGCGGGCCTTGCGGCGATTCTGTTGGCGGCGCTGCTGTGGGTGAGCGTGCGCGCATCTGGGCAGCGGGTGCAGGCTGCAGCCATCGCGCAGCAGCTGTGGGCGGAGCGCGCTCGGCAGGCGGAGCAGCGGCTCGCTCATGCGGTGACGGAGCAGCCCGTGCCCCTGCCCGAGGATCCGACCACCCTCGAGCTGCTGTGCCGGAGGATCCCGGTGGCCTTCGAGCAGTTGGATCGGGCGGTGGCGGCCGAGCGTGAGGTGGAGGTCCTCGACGGTCCGCTGCGGGAGTGGGTGGCCGAAGCCGCCGTGGTGAGCCGTGTGGCGGGGAGGCCCGCCCCTCGCGGGAGTGCGGCGGCGGTGGCGCTGACTGAGCCTGCGCGCGCTTGGCTCGACGATCTGGAGCAGCTGGCCTCCTGGGGCACCGAGCTGGTGGAGGTGGAGCGTCAGCTCGAGCGCCTCGCTTCGGAGCGCGAGGAGCACACCGCCAACCTCGGATCCCTCACCCAAGACACCTCCATCGAGCAGCTGCTGGCACAGGTAGACGAGGAGGGCCGCGACCTCGATCAGGCTGGCGAGTCCCTTCAGCAGCAGCTCGGCTCGCTGGCGGACCGGATCCGAGGAATCGAGCGCTCCAGCCGCGTGATCGAGGCGAGCTCGGAGCTGGCGGCCGTGGACGACGAGCGCGAGCACGTGCTGCGCCGCATGGCGGAGCTGCAGCTGGCCAGCGAGCTGCTCGAGGAGACCTATGGGCGCTTCGTGGCCGAGGAGCAGCCGCCGGTGCTGAGTCGCGCCTCCGATCTGGTGCAGCAGGCCACCGAGGGGCGATGGATTGGGGTGCAGGCCGAGGGCCGCAAGCTCTTGGCGCAGGCCGAGGACGGGTCGCTGCGGGGTCCGCAGCAGCTCTCCCGCGGCACACGAGACCTGATGTACCTGGCCGTGCGCCTGGCGTTGGCGCTGCGCCATGCCGAGTCCGTGCCGCTGCCGATCCTGCTCGACGACGTCCTGGTGAACCAGGATCCGGAGCGTGCGCGGAGCCTCGCTCGGGTGGTGTCGACGGTGGCGCAGCAGCAGCAGGTGATCCTCACCACCTGCCATCCCCGGATCCATCAGCTGTTCGTGGAGCTGGTGCCCGATGCGACCGTGTTGGCGCTGCCCCTCACTCCGTCGGCGTAGGAGGGGTGGGTGCATCCTCGGTGGCTTCGGGGGTGGGGAGCCACGGTGGCTCCGGCGGCCCCTTGGCGCGGAACGTGACGAGCGCCAGCAGCCGGAGATCGGGTCCCGGGAAGGTGCGCTGAGCCTCGTGCACCAGCAGCTCCGCCCCCAGTCGCCAGCGGGGGGTGAGCTGCATCTGGCCGCGGGCCACGATGCCCGCGCGAGCGGTGGGAGCCTGAAAGCCCATCTCGGCCATCCCGAGGCTGCCCTCGGTGCCGAAGCCCGCCTGGAGCAATCCTGCCACGGGTGCGCTGCTCTGCATCGGGAAGGCGCGGCCCCAGGCATAGGCGAGGGTGGGGCCGAGTCGCAGGTCCACGGACGGAGTAGGGAGGACGGAGTCGCTGAGCCCCGGATGGACGAGCAGCTGGGGCCCCAGCGTGAAGCCCGCCCAGCGCCAGTCTGCGCCGATTCGACCCGTCAGGGCGTAGGTGCCGGCGCTCTGGAAGGGGCTGGCGTCGGCGTTGTCGGTGTCGATGGCAGGAGAGATCAGCACCCCGCCCTCCAGCACGAGGCGAGAGGCCGTGCGATGCCGGATGCTGCCGAAGGAAGCGATCTCGGTGTTGCGGTGGGCGGTGGAGCTACAGCCGGCCGCGGGGCGGGTGTACTCGTGGCTGCCAGCGCCCAGACCGATGGTCACGTCGGTGGCGGGCTCCGATGCACCGCAGTGCAAGAGCGCGAACAGACCGAGCGCAGCAGTGGGTGTTCGCCAGGCTGAGTGTGGTGGCACCGACCGTCCTCCGACCCTACGGTAGCATCCTGCTCGCACCTCTCTTCCTCCTTCGTCAGTGGTTTCAAAACCCATTGAAATTTCGGGGACGTGAGGATACGGCCTCCTCCTGGCGAGGAGATGTCAATGCCTTCGATGTCGGCCCTACCTGGGGGTCAAGCCGTGCGAACCCGACCGGCGGGCATCGAAGCGGGCTCTCCCGGCACCCGCATCAGCGGGCCAGGTGCCGCACTCGGGCTGGTGGCGGCGGAGCTGGCGGCGGCCGAGTCGGTGCTCCAGGACCTCATCCACACCGACGTGGCTGCGGTGCCGGCGGTGGCTGGGTACCTGGTGGCGTCGGGGGGCAAGCGACTGCGGCCCGCGCTGACGGCGCTGGGGGCTCGTGCAGTGGGGCACACGCTGCCGCTGCCGCGGCTGATGTGCGTGGGCGAGCTGCTCCATCTGGGGTCGCTGCTCCACGACGACGTGGTGGACGACGGGGTGACGCGTCGCGGGCGCCCCGCGGCGCACCGGGTGTACGGCAACGCCGTCACCGTGCTCACTGGCGACTTCTGCCTGGCGCGGTCTGTGCTGCTCGCCGCCGAGGAGGGTGGGTTTCGGGCCGTCACCGCCTTGGGGCACACTGTCACCGAGATGGCCGAGGGGGAGGTGCTCCAGCTCCAGCGGGCCGGTGACCTGTCGTGCACGGTGGATCAGTACCTCGACGTGGTGGCCCGCAAGTCGGCCGCACTCATCGCCTGGTGCGCTGCCGCCGGGGCGTGGGCAGCGGACCGCGACGATCTGGCTCGGCCGCTGCTGGCCTTCGGGCGCGGCGTCGGAATCGCGTTCCAGATCACCGACGACGTGCTGGACTATGCCGAGGGCACGGGCAAGGAGGCGGGTGCCGATCTGCGAGAGCGCAAGGTCACGCTTCCGTTGCTCATCGCGATGGAGCGTGTCGAGGGCCTCAAGGACCGACTGGAGGCGGGACCGCCGAGCCCCTCGGAGGTTCACGCCCTGATGGCCGAGGTGCGCGCCTGCGGAGCGCTGGAAGACGCCCTCGAGGAGGCGCGTCGCCGGGTGGCTGCGGCCGTCCAGGCACTGGATGCGCTGCCGCGCAACGAGGGGACGGAGGCGCTGTGTGCGCTGGCCGACTACCTGGTGGAGCGCGCGCTGTGAGCGACCCTTCCCGACGGCGCATCGTCATCGGCGTCACCGGCGCGTCGGGGTCGCCCTACGCTCGGCGAGTGCTGGACTTCCTGGCCGCTCATGCCGATGAGCTGGGGCTCGACGTGCACGTCGTCTTCACCAAGTTCGGTCGCCTGGTGTGGGGCGACGAGGTGGGGCTCGATCCGGGCGAGATCTACCCGTTCCCCATCCACACGCCCCACGACATGCTCGCGCCCTTCGCATCGGGCTCCGCCGGCTTCGATGCCATGGTGATCGTGCCGTGCTCGGCGGGCACGCTGGCGCGCATCGCCCACGGGGTGTCCACCGATCTGGTCAGCCGCGCGGCCGACGTGATGCTCAAGGAGCGCCGCAAGCTGGTGATGGTGCTGCGGGAGTCGCCGTACAACCTGGTTCACCTGCGCAACATGGTGACGGTGACCGAGGCGGGGGCGATGGTGATGCCGGCCTCGCCGAGCTTCTACAGCGCTCCGCAGACCACGGAAGAGCTGCTCGACACCGTCACGGCTCGGATCCTGGACCAACTCGACGTACCCAACGATCTCATGAGGCGGTGGACCGGCAAGTTGCTGGGTTCCGCGGCCCGGGGGGAGTCATGATCACGCTGTCACCTGCATCCGAGCGCGCCGTGGATCGCGCGGGACTGCAGGCCATTGCTGCCAAGGTGCTCGCCTCGGAGCGTCTCTCCTTCGACGATGGGCTGACGCTGCTCGAGAGCTCCGAGCTCGCTGCCGTGGGGGCGCTGGCCAACCTGGCGCGGGAGCGGCGTCACGGAGACCTGACCTGGTTCAACCGCAACCTGCACATCAACGCCACCAACGTGTGCGAGGCGAGCTGCATCTTCTGCAGCTTCGCGCGGCTGAAGACGGGGGACCCGGCGGCCTACACCATGTCCCTCGAGGAAGCGGTGGGGCGGCTGCGAGCGCTGCGGCACCAGTTCGTGACCGAGGTGCACATCGTCAACGGGCTGAACCCCGATCTGCCGTTCTCCTACTACACCGATCTGCTACAGGCGCTGAAGGCGGAGCGGCCGGATCTACACATCAAGGGCTTCACGGCGGTGGAGATCCACTACTACGCCGAGAAGTACAGCATGACCTACGCAGACGTGCTCACGGCCCTGCGCGACGCCGGGCTCGGGAGCATGCCGGGGGGCGGAGCGGAGATCTTCGCTGCGCGCGCCCGCAAGAAGCTGTGCAACGACAAGGTGGACACCGAGGGCTGGCTGCAGGTGCACCGCACGGCTCACCAGCTGGGCATGCGCTCGAACTGCACCATGCTGTACGGCTCCATCGAGCGGCCTGCGGAGCGGATCGACCACATGGTCCGCCTGCGGGAGCTGCAGGACGAGACGGGGGGCTTTCAGACCTTCATCCCGTTGAAGTTCCACAACGAGGGCAACCGGCTGGCCAAGATCCAGGAACCCACCGACGCGGACAGCCTGAAGACCCTGGCCGTGAGCCGGCTGATGCTCGACAACATCGGGCACATCAAGGCCTACTGGCCGATGCTCGGGGTGCAGCTGGCGCAGCTGTCGCTGGGCTTCGGGGTGGACGATCTGGACGGCACCGTGCGGGAGGAGCGCATCTACCACATGGCCGGCGCCAAGACGCCCCAGGAGCTCACCCGGGCGGAGCTGGTCGCCCTGATTCGACGCGCGGGGCGCATTCCCGTAGAGCGCGACACGCTCTACCGCGTCGTGGCGGAGGCGTAGCATGGCTCGCATTGGAACCGTCGGGTACCTCAACGCCCGTCCTCTGTCCGATCGGATCGACATCGATCGGCACACGCTGGTGATGGCCCACCCGGCCGAGGTGGCGCGCATGCTGCGCGACGGCGAGGTGGACGTGGCGCTGGTGCCGGTGGCGGCCGCGCTGTCGGATGGCACCTTCCGCATCGTTCCGCGCGTGGCCATCGGCTCCGAGGGGCCCGTGGACTCCGTGCTGCTGGTGGCGGAGACGCCCCCGGAGGAGTGGCGCTGCGTGCGCCTGGACGGGGTCAGCCGCACCTCGGCGGTGCTGGCACAGCTCCTGCTCGCGGGGCCGCTGGCCGAGCGGGTCCGCCCGGACCTGCGCATCGAGCCGGTGGGGCCCAACGAGGGGGTCGCTGGTGCCGGTGGTGACGTGGCTGCCCTGGTGATCGGCGATGCCGCCCGGGAGCTGGACGAGCGCTGGTCGGTTCGCATCGATCTGGCGGAGCTGTGGAACACCTGGACGGGTCTGCCCTTCGTGTTCGCGGTCTGGGCGGGGTCGCCCGAGCTGGACCCGGTGGTGGTGGAGCACCTGTCGAGCTGCGGCGTGGCGGGTGTGCAGGCCGTGCCCCACACCTATGCCGGGCGCGACCTGGTCTACCTGAGCGAGCGCCTGCGCTACGACCTCGACGACAAGGCGCTGATGGGGCTTCGGCGCTTCGCGGCGCTGGCCCACGAGGCGGGCTTGGTGGGCAGCGAGCGGGTGGAGCTGTTCGGCCCCCCACGCGATGCGCATCCACGCCTGCCGGTGGACAGCCTGCTGGCGAAGGCGCTGGGCGGCAGCCGCCTCACGCCCACGGAGGTGGAGCTGCTGTACGAGCACGCCCCGTTGGCAGATCTCGCAGCCACCGCCCACGAGCTGCGCACCATGCGCCATCCCGGAACGTCGGTGTCGTACGCCACCTGCGCGCCCGATGCGTTCGCGGATCCCCCTGGCGTACACCCCGTGGTGGTGGGCGTGGGCGATCCGGTGGTGGAGCAGCTGCTCGGGCTGCGCGAGCGTCAGGACGAGAAGGGAGACGTGAGCGGCGTGCGGGTGTGGGCGGTGAACGCGCCTGGCTCCTACGGCTCTGCGGCGAACACCGCCTCGGATCACCAGCGCGCCGTGGCGATGGCGCGCTTGGTGCTCGACAACGTGGAGCACTGCGACGCCTCGCCGTCCACCGAGGGGCTGGGCATGGCCCAGGCCAGCCTGCGCATGGGCTGCGACCGCTTCGGCACCGTGGTGCTGTCGGGCGAGGGCTCGGATCGTGAGGTGCAATCGGTGGAGCGTCACATCCAGGAGGCGGGCTTCACCCCGGTGCGCCTGGACGAGGTGAGCGCACCTGCCCTGGGCCGCGCTGCCGAGCCCTCTCCGCCGCCGCCGGGAGGGTAGGGCGGTGGTGGTCCACGCCCAGCGTGCGCTGGTGGCCGGCGAGATCCGGTCGGGCGTGGCCATCGAGACGCGTGAGGATGGCGCAATCACGGCGGTTCGACCCGCCCGTGCCACGGATCCTGGGGCAGTGGAGGGGCTGGTGGTGCCGGGGCTGGTGAACGCTCACCTGCACCTGGAGCTGTCGTGGGCGGCGGGCCAGATCCCCGGAGGCCAGGGACTGCCTGCCTGGGTGCGCACGCTGCAGCGCACCGCACGCCCACAGGACGCGCGACAGCGCGCCGCGGCTGCGGCCTGCGAGATGGCGGCCGCTGGCACGGCGCTGGTCTGCGACATCTCCAACGGGGGCGACACCGCGCCGCTGCTTCGGGCGGCGGAGCTGGCGGGCATCGTGCAGCACGAGGTGCTGGGCATGGGGCGGGCGCTGATCGACGATCCGGCCATGCGAGCTCGAGCGGAGGCAGCCGCGCGCTGGGAGGGAGCGGTGGCCATCCGTCCCACGCCCCACGCGACCTACAGCGTGCCCGAGCGGTGGCTGAAGGCGTCGGGTGCCGAGCGGGCGGGCGTGGTGGGCAGTATCCACCTCCAGGAGGATCCCGGCGAGGTCGCCTTCGTGGAGCACGGAACGGGGCCGTTCGCTGCGTTCCTCGACGATCTGGGGATCGACTGGAGCTGGTACACGCCGAGCGGACTGCGGCCGGTGGCGTGGCTGGCGTCGCTGGGGGTGCTGGGACCCCACCTCATGGCGGTGCACGGCGTGCACCTGTCGGCGGACGACCTGCAGCAGCTGGTGGCCGCGGATGTGCCGCTGTGCCTGTGTGCCCGGAGCAACGCCCACATCGGGGGGCAGCTACCGGACGTGCCCCGCCTGCTCGCGTCGGGGATCCGCCTGTGCCTGGGCACGGACAGCTTGGGCTCGAGCCCCGATCTCGACGTGCTCGGGGAGGTGGCGGCGCTGATCCGAGCCTTCCCCGACGTGCCGGCGTCGACGTGGCTGGTGGCGGCCACCGCGGGCGGGGCCGCGGCCTTGGCCCGGCCCCAGATGGGCGTCCTGCGCGAGGGCGCCTGCGGAGGCGTGCTGCTGCTCGAAGGAGTGCAGTCGGCCTCGGATCTCGCCGAGCCGCCCGCGCGACGTTGGTTGGTGCCTCCCCCCCATGGCCTTGGAGACGACGGTGTCCGATAGCCCTCTGGTGACCTACAGCCGCATGATTCGGCTGTCGCACAGCATCTTCGCCATGCCCTTCGCGCTGGCCGCCGCGGTGCTCGCGGCGCGAGAGGTGACGATCACCTGGCAGCAGGTGGTGCTGATCGTGCTGTGCATGGTGCTGGCCCGCTCCACGGCGATGGGCTTCAACCGCATCGTGGACCGCGACATCGACGCGAAGAACCCCCGCACGGCGAGCCGAGAGCTGCCCTCGGGGCAGATCAGCCTCACGTCGGCCTGGGTCTTCACGCTGGGCTCGGCGGCCCTGTTCGTGCTGTGCACGGCGGGCTTGCACCCGCTGGCGCTGATGCTGTCTCCCGTCGCGGTGGCCATCGTGTGGGGCTACTCGCTCACCAAGCGCTTCACTGCTCTGTGCCACCTGGTGCTGGGGGTGGCGCTGGCCCTGGCGCCGCTGGGGGTGTGGATCGGGCTGACGGGCACGGTCACGGCGATTCCGGTGGTGCTGTCGCTGGCAGTGGGCACCTGGGTGGCGGGCTTCGACATCCTGTACTCGTGCCAGGACGAGGCCTTCGACGCGGAGCACGGCCCGCACTCGATCCCGAGCGCGTTGGGGCTGCGGGGTGCGATGGTGGTGAGTGCCGTGCTGCATGTGACCACGGTGGGCCTGCTGCTGGCGCTGCCCAGCTTCACCGCCCTAGGGCCGGCCTACCTGGTGGGGGTGGCCCTGATCGGTGTGGTGTTGCTCTACGAGCACTGGATCGTGCGGCCCGACGATCTGTCCCGGATCGACAAGGCCTTCTTCGATCTGAACGGCTACGTGTCGCTGCTCTTCTTCGTCTTCGTGGCGGCAGGGACGTACTGGTCGTAGACGCGGCGATCGGGTCGGGCTTGCCGGTCCACTGGTCACTCCATGGTCAGCATGGCGTCCGGGAGGTGGCCCGTCTCGTTGAAGCGGACCAGGAAGGTGCGCTTGCGACCCACGCGCAGGGTGCACAGGCCGCAGTGGTGCATGTCGAAGGACCACCAGGCCTCGAGCGGCAGCTCGAGCGCCCTACAGATCATGGCTCGGATCCAGTTGCCGTGCCCCACCAGCACGTCGGTTTGATCGCCTCCTCGGGTGGGTCGCACGAACCGCACCGTGGCTCGCTGGAGGCGGTCGCGCGTGCGCTCCCACTCGTCGTCGGTGCGAGACTGCAGCCGCGTGGCGACCTCGCCCCTCGCAGGCCACGGGGGCGGGCAGGGGATCCCCTCCACCAGGAGCCGACTACGGCGAAACCGAGCGCTGGGCAGGGCATGGCGCAGCGCCTCGGTGGTCTGGCTCGCGCGAGGAAGGGTGCTGGTCACCACCTCCACGACGCCCTCTCGGGCTAGCCGCGAGGCCACGCAGGCGGACTGGGCCCGGCCCAGATCCGTCAACATCTCGGGGTCGCGCAGGTACTGACCGTGGCGCACCAGGTGCAGCGTGCGGACGCCCATCAGTCGATGGACCGGGTGGCCTCGGCCCGGACCACGGTGCGATCCTCCACGTCCACCACCTCCACACTCCAGTCTCCCAGCGGGAGCGTGTCGCCGGACTCGGGCACTCGCTCCAGCATCTCCATCAACCAGCCCTGTAGCGTGGTGCTGCGCGACTCGGGCGCGGGCACGCGCAGCAGGGCGGCCACCCGAACCAGCAGGAGGCCACCGGCCAGAGCGTAGCCTCCGTCTTCCAACGGCTGGACCTCCTCGAGCTCCTCGTGGTCGTACTCGTCTTGGATCTCGCCCACCAGCTCCTCGAGGGCGTCCTCCAGGGTGACGAGCCCGGCCACCCCGCCGCTCTCGTCGAGCACCAGGGAGAGGTGGGAGCGACGCTGCTGCATGCGACGCATCACCTTCTGGGCCGGGAGCGTGCCCGGCACGTACATCATGGGACGCAGCGTGTTCCGTAGCTTCTCGGCACTGACCTCCGTGAGGTCGGTGTGCAGCAGGTCCTTGAGGTGCACGATGCCCACGGCATGGTCGAGGTCGCCCAGGAACACCGGGTAGCGGCTGTGGCCCTGATCCAGGGCCGCCGTGAGCTGAGGCCCGATGGGAGCGTCGAGCTCGATGGCGTGCACCTGGTGGCGCGGGATCATGATCTCGGAGGCCACCCGGTCGCTGAAGGCGAAGATCTTGTCGACCAGCTCGCCCTCGTGGGTGCTGATGTGGCCCTCCGCCGCCGAGGCCTGAGCCATGCGCACCAGCTCGTCGCCGCCCACCGCGAGGCTGTGGCTGTTGGCGGGCTCCACACCCACCGCACGCAGGATCAGGTTGGCCGATGCGTTGAGCACCGCCAGGGCCGGGTAGAAGATCCAGTGGAAGGCGCGCAGGGGTGCGCTGACGGCCAGCGAGACCCCGACGGGGCGAGCGATGGCGAGGCTCTTGGGCGCCACCTCACCGATCACGATGTGCAGGAAGCTGATGATGGAGAAGCCCAGCACGAAGGAGATGCGGTGGGTCATCTCCTCGGGCACCTCGAGCTCGAGGAACACGGGCTCGAGCACATGCGCCACCGCAGGCTCTCCGATCCATCCCAGCCCCAGCGAGGTGAGGGTGATCCCCAGCTGGGTGGCCGACAGGTAGCTGTCGAGGTTGTTCAGCATGCTGCGTGCCAGCACCGAGAAACGTGCCCCGTCGTCGACCTGGGCGTCGAGCTGGGTGGAGCGTACCTTGACGAGTGCGAACTCGGCGGCCACGAAGAAGCCGTTTGCGAACACCAGGAAGATCGTGAAGAGAAGCAGTCCTGCCATTCCGGCCTGCTAACTGCTTGCAGCTCCATCGGTCTGGCCTGTGTGTCGCGACGATAAGGGGTCCACCCTTCGGGAGGATCTGCATGCGATACGCCGTGACGGCGGCGACGGGGCAGCTGGGGCGTGCCACCATCACCGCCCTGCTGGACGAGCAAGGGACCGCTGCCGGCGACGTGGTGGCCGCGGTGCGCACGCCGAAGAAGGCTGCCGATCTCGTTGTACGGGGGGTGGTGGTCCGCCGCGCCGACTACACCGAGCCCGACAGCCTCCGCGAGGCCTTCGCCGGTGTGCAGCGCGTGCTCGTCATCCCCGGCACGGCCATGCCGGCACAGCGGGTGCCGCAGCTGCAGAACACCCTCGACGCCGCTCGCGATGCCCAGGTGCGTCACGTGCTCCACTTCGGACTGGTGGGCACCCATCCCGACAACGGCTTCGCGATCATGCCCTACCTGCTCTATGCGGAGAGTGCCCTGCGCCTGTCGGGCATGGACTGGACGCTGCTGCGCAACGCCTTGTACGCCGAGCCCATCCTGGACTGGGTGGACGACATCGTGCGGATGGGCACGATCCCGTACCCGACGGGGGAGGGGCGCCACGCCTACGCCAGCCGACGAGACCTGGCCCGCGCGGGGGCGGCGGCGCTGACCACCGATGGTCACGAGGGGCAGATCTACGAGCTGACTGGCCCGGCTGCCCTGACCACCCGCGAGCTGTGCGAGGCGGTGGCTCGGGCCACCGGAGCCCGCGTGGAGCATCGAGAGGCCACTGTGGACGACTACGTTCGCGCTTGCCTTCAGGGGGGAATGAGCGAGCCCGTCGCGCGGTTCATGGCCACGCTGTACGATCCCATCCGCCAGGGCCTGTCGGCCGCGTGCACCGATCACGTCGAGCGGCTGACCGGCCGCCCACCCGCCTCCCTGCAGGAGCTGCTGAGCCATGGTCGCTGACACCGTCTCCCGCTTCCGACTGCCCGATCTGGGAATCGGCGTGGGCTTTCGCATCCCGCACTACCAGCACGTGGTGGAGCAGCGGCCCTCCATGGACTGGTTCGAGGTGATCAGCGAGAACTTCATGGTGGATGGCGGCTCCCCGCTGCACTACCTCGAGCGGCTGATGGACGGCTACCCGGTGGTGCAGCACGGGGTCTCCATGTCCATCGGCGGGCCGGAGATCGGCGAGCACACCCAGCGCCTGGTGGCGCTGGCGAAGCGCACGGGGACGCCCTGGCTGTCGGACCACGTCTGCTTCACGGGCTCGGCGCGCGTGAACGCCCACGACCTGCTGCCCGTGCCCTACACGCCCGAGATGCTCGACCACATGGTGGAGCGCAGCAAGCGCATGGCCGACGCGCTGCCGTGCGTGTTCGCGCTGGAGAACCCGTCGTCGTATCTGTCGTTCAAGGCCAGCCAGATGCCCGAGTGGGACTTCGTCACGGCCTTGGTGGAGCGCGCCGACATCGGGCTGATGCTCGACGTGAACAACATCTTCGTGAGCTCCATCAATCACGGCTTCGATCCCATCGAGTACCTCGACAACATCCCCCACGATCGGGTGGTGCAGATCCACCTCGCGGGCCACTCCGTGATGGAGGGGTACCGCCTCGACACCCACGACGCGCCCGTGTGCGACGAGGTGTGGGAGCTGTACGGCCACGCCATCGAGCGCATCGGGCCGGTGAGCACCTTGGTGGAGTGGGACGGCCAGATCCCGAGCTGGGAGCGCCTGGCGGAGGAGGCGGACCACGCGAGGCGGGTACGCGACGAGGCGCTGGCCCGGCGGGAGGCGACCCGTGCCTGACGGCCTCCCCGCCGACTGGCAGGATCGCATGGTGGAGATGATCCGCGGCGCCGAGGACGTCGACGACGCCTGGTTTGCGGGGGGGCCTGTGTGCAGCCCGCTCGATCAGATCGAGATCTACGTGCGTCAGTACCGGCTGCGGCTGTTCAACGCGCTCGTCGACGAGATCCCAGGGCTGAACGCCCTGCTGGGCGACGGCGCCGAGCCCGTCCTGCGGCGCTACCTGCTGGAGCACCCCTCGGAGAGCTGGACCCTGAACCGCGTGGCGCATCGGCTGCCGGAGTGGCTGGCGGAGCAGCCCGAGGGCACGGAGGCCGCCGTGGAGATGGCGCACCTCGATCGCGCGGTTCAGACGGGGTTCGAGGCTGCGTCGGGCGTGGCCATCGAGCCCGCGGCCCTCGCGGGCCTGCCGCGCCTACGGCTGCAGCCCCACGTGTCGCTGCTGCGCGTGCGCCACGACGTGCACGCGCTGCGCTCCGCTGTGCTGCTGGGGCGGGAGGCGCCCGAGCTGCGGGAGGGCGACTTCCCGCTGGTGGTCTTCCGGCGCGGCATCAAGATGCGCCACTGGGTGATGCCTCTGCCGTCGTGGGGCATCCTCGACGAGATCCGCCGCGGGAGTACCGTTCCCGACGCCATCGACGCGATCTTCGCCAAGGAGTGGGCGACCGCGGATCAGCTCACCACCGAGATCGGTCAGTGGTTCAAGGACTACGCCGAGCGCGACCTCGTCGAGCTCGACGTGGCATGATTGGAGCGTGCACGAGACGGCCCAATTCGGATCGTGGCTGGTGGATCACCTCATCGGCAGGGGATCCATGGCGACGGTGTATCGCAGCCACCACGTGGACGACCCAGCACACCTCGCCGCGCTGAAGGTCCTCGACGCAGACGAGGACCTGGAGCTCATCGCCGTGCGCATGCGTCGCTTCGATCGGGAGCTGAGGCTGCTGCGGCGCCTGGATCACCGCGGCATCGTGGGGGTGCACGACGCGGGCAGCACACCGCATCCCTGGATCGCGCTGGAGCTGGTGCCGGGAAAGCCCCTGCAGCGGGTTCGTCTCGGCACGCGAGGGCCCGACGAGGTGGAGAGCTTGGCTCATCAGGTGGCGGATGCCCTGGTGCACGCGCACCGCGTGGGGATCTTCCACCGCGACATCAAGCCGTCGAACATTCTGGTGGACGCGCTGGGTCGCGCCTGGCTGGTGGACTTCGGGATCGCGCTGGATCCGGAGGAGGCTCGGATCACCGACCCCTCGGGCCTGGCGCCGGGGACTCTGGTCTACGCACCGCCCGAGTGGTTTCGCACCGCCCGGCTCGAGGATCCCGGCAAGGGAGACGCCTACGCGCTGGGGGTGGTCCTGTGGGAGCAGCTGACGGGGCACACACCGTTTCAGACGCCCGGGCGCTCGCCGTCGCTGGCCCGGATCTACCGTCGCAAGACGCAGCTGGCCGATCTGGATCCGGGAGCAGGGGTATCGGCTCCGTTTCGCGAGGTGGTGCGGGGGCTCACACGACAGAGTCTGGATGCACGACTGACTCTGGAGGAGGCCCTGGACCGCCTGAGCCGAGCGCGGGCCTCCCGGGTGATGCAGGGCCACGGGCGCCAGACGCCGAAGCCGCCACCACCGCGAGAGCCTGGCCTCGAGCCCGCGGATGCCTTCGTGGGGCGAGTCGCGGAGGTGGAAGCCATCCAGCGCAGGCTCGCCGATGGCGATCGGATGCTGTCGCTGGTGGGCACGGGGGGCATCGGCAAGTCGCGCCTGGCTCGCCGGATCGCGTCGCTGCTGTGCGGACTGTGGCCCGGTGGGGTGGTGGTCTGCGATCTGGCGCGCGTGCGCGACGTGGATGGTCTGCTTGCGGTGGTGTCGCGCGCCTTGGGGCTGCAGCCCACGGATCCCATCGGCTCGGCCCTGGCGACGCGCGGCCGCATGCTGCTGCTGCTCGACAACGCCGAGCTGGCGGCGCCGCTGGAGCAGGCCGCCGCAGCGGCGCTGTCCACCTGGCTGGCCGAGGCCGAGGAGCTCACGTTGCTCGCCACCTCGCGACGGCGGCTGGGGGTGTCGGGGGAGCGGGTGATGGCCGTGGCGCCGCTGGCGGTGCCTGCGCCTCGCGCGGATGCGGCTGCGGTGGCGGGCTCGGACGCCGTGCGGCTGCTGGTCGCGCGCATCCGAGCCGCGGAGCCCGCCTTCGAGGTGACGCTGGACAACCACGAGGCGGTGGCGGAGCTGGTGACGGCGGTGGACGGGCTGCCCTTGGCCATCGAGCTGGCGGCGGCCCGTGCCACGCTGCTCGGGATCGATCGCCTGACCCGCGACGGTGGGCCGTTTCCCGCGTTGTTGCGGGGCACGCTGCGGTGCACCCTGGATGCCTCCTGGGAGCAGCTGAAGCCCGTGGAGCGCGAGGTACTCGCCCAGTGTGCGGTGTTCGAGGGGGGCTTCCCCCTCGATGCGGCGGAGGCGGTGCTGGAGCCTCCCAGCGGGCGGCGCCTGCTGGACGTGCTGCAGCACCTGGTGGACCATCACCTGCTGGTGGTGCGGCGGCGGGAGGGTGGCTTCGCCATGCTGCGCACCGTGCGTGCCTATGCCTTCGAGCATCTGCAGCACGATCCGCGCCACCGCGCGCTGCAGCAGCGGCATGCGTCGTGGTGCGCGGGCCTGGCGGCCACGGCGGACTGGCGCCACGGCGCGCCCCCCGGTCATCAGGTGGCCAACGCGCGAGCCGCCTGCGCGTGGGCCATCCGCGAGGAACAGACCGAGCTCGCCTTCGGGGCAGCCATCGTGGTGGGGAGCGAGGCCCTCAGGGTCGGGCCGTTGCTGCCGGAGGCGGATCTGCTGAAGCGAGCGCTGGACTTGCCTGGCGGCACGGCGCTGGGCCGGGTGCGGGTGCGGGTGCGCCTGGCGCTGCTCCTGGAGGGCGTGCTGCAGCATGCGGCGGCGGACGAGCATGCGCAGCGCCTGCGTCAGGAGGTGGATGCCGTCGACGATCTGAACTGGGCCGCCCGGGTCTGGGTGGCGGCAGCCGAGGTGGGCTGGCAGCGCCGTGCGGATCCGGAGCCGCTGCTGGCGGCTCTGGGGCAGGGGATCGCCTGGCTGCGGGAGGCCGCTGACGAGCGCGGATTGGCCCACGCCCTGGTGTTGCGCTCCCGGGTGCGACTGGCCGCGGATCGATCGCGCTGTAGCGTGGGCGAAGATCTGGGACGGGCCGAGGCCCTGCTGGCGGGGGAGCCCGATCCGAACCTGATGTGCCGCGCCCTCATCGCGCGGGCCTTGTTGAACGACGCGCCCCTCGAGGAGGTGATTCGCCGCGCTCGACGCAGGGGGCTGGTCTCCCTGTCGCTGGAGGCCATGCTGCTGGAGGGGCAGCGGCTGGTGCGACGCGGCGAGTGGGATGCGGCGAAGCGAGCGCTCACGCAGGCCATCGCGCGGTCACGGCACCATGGGTTCGTGGGTCACGAGGTGGAGGGGGAGCGCACCATGGAGCACGTGGCCACACAGCTCGGCGACGTGGATGCGGCCCGGGCCCACGCCCGGCGGGCGAGCCACCTCGAGAGTCGTCAGGACCGCTCGGGGTGATCGAGGGCGGCACGAAACAGCGTGCCGAAGTCGGCCTCCGCGTTCAGCAGCGCGAGCACGCTGTTGAGGCCCCACTGAAGCCGCTGCACGAGGACCCAGGGTCCGGGCATGCGGGTGTGTCGGAGGTTGGGGTTGTTCCAGGTGAGCAGTGACCAGCTGCGCCGCACGTAGTCGTGGGTGTAGCGGAACCTGGCCTGCGTGAACGGCTCGTACAGGTACTGCATGACCTCCCAGTGATGGTCGAAGTCGTAGCGGTCCGGATCGGGCACCATGCCCGTGGCCATCATCGCCTCGGCCAGATCTCCGCGACGCCCCTCCAGCACGACTCGGGCGAGCTGCTTCCAGGCGTCCACGAGGGGGCGCTCGAAGCTCCGGACACACCCGAAGTCGAGGAACACGGTCTGGTCCCGGGCTTCGGGGAAGAGGTAGTTCCCCGGATGCGGATCGCCGTGCATGCAGCGGTGGGCGAAGATGGAGCGGAAGCTGAACACGAAGAGGTGCTCGGCGGCTCGGTTCCTGGCCGCTTCGTCAGCGGCGTCGACGAAGGCGTAGAAGCCCTGCCCCTCCGCGAAGCTGGACGTGAGCACGGTGGTGGCGCTATGGCTCCGGATCACCTCGGGCACGTGCACCCAAGGCTCGTCGGCCCAGCGTCGGGCGAAGCGCTCTTGGTGATCGGCCTCGATCTCGAAGTCGCATTCCTCGCGCAGCCGATCGCGCAGCTCTTCCACCACGTCCTCAGCGCTAAGCGCACTTCCCAGCGATGCCAGCGCGCCCATGCGGCGCAGGTGCCCGAGATCCACCTCGAAGGTGCGGGCGATTTCGGGGTACTGCACCTTCACCGCCACGGGCTGGCCTCGCACCGTGGCGCGATGCACCTGAGCGATGGAGGCGCTCGCGATGGGGGTGGGGTCGAAGGTGTCGTACAGCTCGTGCAGAGGCTGACCCAGGGCTTGCTCCACCACGGGCTGGATGGCCTCGAAGGCGAGGGGCTCGCCGCCCCGCTGCAGCCGTCGCAGGACCCGCTGTGCATCTGGCGGCAGGGAGCCCTCGAGGTAGCTGGCCATCTGCCCGACCTTCATGGCCAGGCCCTTCATCGCGTCGAGCTCGGTGGCCAGGCCCTCTCCGAGCTGCTCGTCGCCGTGACGGTCCACGGCCTGGACGGCTCGTCGGGCGGCCGCACGCCCCAGCTTCAGCGCCACGCGTCCCGAGGCGAGGGTGCGGCGCGCCCACGAGCTGGTGATCCGCTCGAGCTCGTCCCGCTTGCCCATCACTCCTCGTCCACGACCGGGTCCTCGAGCAGCGTGAGGAACGGGCGCTGCCCGAATCGCTTGGCCATGTCCGGTGCGAGTCGACCCACGAAGTCCCGGGCGAGATCTTGCCCCACGGCGCGGTGGGTCTGTTGGTCATCGCCCTGGGTCAGGCTCGTCATCAGGGCGCGTGCCTCCAGCGACATCAGGCGGAAGCCACGAGAGCCCGCAGTCTGGATCACCGAGCGCGCCGACGTTCGTGCCAGCACGTGGTCGCGGACGGCCACGTAGGCCCAGGCCAGCGCGAGCTCCACCTGGGTGCGTCGGGGGAGGGGCAGCTCGGGCAGCGTGGCCGAGGCACGATCGATCAGCTCCTTGGCCTTCAGCCGATCGACACTCGCCTCGGCGCGGGCCAGATCCACCCACAGCAGCGGCAGCAGCCGCTCGGGATCGCCTCTCTGAGCCACGTCGACGGCGCGTCGGCCGTACTGACGGACCTTCGAGATCTGGTCCTGCTCCACCGCCAGGTGGGTCAGAGCCGTCAGGCACGACAGGACCTCCTCCGGAAGCTCGATGCTGCGTGCGATCTGCAGCGCCTGACTCAGTCCACCCTCGGCTTCCTCGTACAGACCCAGGTCGTGGGCGGCCACGCTCATGGCACGCAGGGCCGTGGCGCGGCCGAGCTTGTAGTCCACCTCCTTCGACAGCTCGGCGGCGATGTGGGCGCGCTGGCGAGCCTGCAGCGGCTCCCCCTGCCACATCAGGAGCTCGGCCAGGTTGGACAGCGCCAGGCAACGCGGACGCTTCATCCGAAGCTCTCGAAAGATCCCCTCCGCCTCGGTGAGCCCGCTGGTGGCGGCGGCGAGGTGCCCGCGGGTGGCCTGGGCGGCGGTCAGGGCCAGGAGCAGCTCGGCGCGCCGGTCCGCCAGCTGGCTACCCTGCGCCACCTGCAGCCCCTCGTTGGCCAGCCGCTCGCAGGCGTCCAGATCCCCCTCGCTCCAGGCCAGCGCCGCCATGCAGTGCAGCGACTCGGCGATGCCCTCGCGGTGGTGCAGTCGTCGGCTCGCCTCCAGCGCCACCTCGGCGAAGGTCCGGGAGTCCTCGTGCTTCCCGCGGCGGCGCAGCACCGTGGCCAGCCTCAAGCGTGCTTCACACGATGCCCGCGGGTCACCGTCTTCCTCGGCCAGCCCCAGCACGGCACGCCAGGTGCGCTCGGCCTCCTGCCACTCGGCACGGTTGTACTGCACCGTGGCCCGCACCGTGAGGCTGTCTCGCCGAAAGGAGCGGAAGTCGGCGGGCGTGAGATCGGCCCGGGCAGAGTCCTGCAGCGTTCCTGCCTTCTCCGTGAGATCCCACGCCTCCTGGATGAGGGAGCGGTCGGCCAGGCGCTTGGCTGCGGCCACCAGGTAGCGGTAGGCACGCCCCGCGTCGCCTGCCTTGCGGTAGTGCTCCCCGACGATCTCCAGCGCCGCTGGCTGGTTGGCGTAGTGCAGCTCCATGGCCGCAGCCACCCGACGGTGCAGCCAGGCCCGACGGTCGGCGTCGAGGTCGCGGTAGACCACGTCGGCGAACTTGCGATGGGTCACGCAGTGGAACACCGAGTCGCCAGCGCGTCGCTCGCGCACGATGCCCGCGGACAACAGGCGATCCAAGCTGTCGAGCACGGCCTCTTCGTCGTCGTCCAGGACGTCCAGGAGCACGTCGAGATCCACGTCTCGTTGCTCCACCGCCAGGACCTCCAGGGCCGGTCGATCCGTCGGCGAGACCGCGTCCAAGCGGCTCTTCATCATCTGGCGCACGCCGATGGGGATCTCGAGGTGACCGGTGGTGATCTCCTCGGTCTCGATGTGCAGCATGTGCTCGTCGGAGCCTGGCTGCTTCCGGATCTGGCCCCGGGCGAGCAGCGAGCGCAGGAACTCGGTCACGAAGGTGGGGTTGCCCTCCGTCTCCTTGTGGAGGCGCTGTGCGAGCAGCCGCGCTCCGTGGGTGTCGCCCACCAACCCGAACAGGATGGTGGCCAGGTCCTCCCGCGACAGCGCTCCCACGCTCATCTCGCGCGGATCCACCCCCAGCTCCTCCCCGCTCACCAGCGCGTCCGCAGCGGCGTTGGCCTTGGGGCGGCTGCTCACGATCAGTAGCAGCGGCAGCTCCTTGGCCGCGATGAGGGTGCGCACCAGGAACGACACCAGGTGTAGCTCCCGGGCGTTGGCCTCGTGGATGTCGTCGAGGACCACGAGGCGGGGCCCCTGGTCGAGCACCAGGTCGAAGGCCTCCCGCGCTGCGTCGTAGATGGCGTGGGTGGCGTCCTTGGGGGCGCCCGTGTCCTCCGTCCAGGCCTCGATGTCGGCCATCAGGGACTTGCGCACCCGGGTGCCCGCGTCCTTGAGGACCTCCCGCACCAGGGTGAGCAGCACGGAGAAGGTGGGGGCATCCTTGCGGAACTCGCCTCGGTGGAACGGGATCCCCAGCGTGCGTGCCCGGTCGATGGCCACCGACAGCAGACGGGTCTTGCCCGTGCCGTCTTCCCCCTCCAGCGCCACCACGCTCCCTCGGCTGGCGGTGAGCCCGGCGACGGCGTCCGTCAGCGCCTCGATCTCCAGCGTGCGCCCCACCAGCGGAGGGTTCCAGCCGTCGGCGTGCGACGGCTCCGGGCTTCGCTCCTCGGCTTCCAGGCGGTACAGGATCTCCTGTGCGGACTGGTAGCGATCGCGCGGGGCCTTCTGCAGGAGCTGACGACAGATCTCGTCGAGGTGGTCGGGGATGTCCATCGACACGTCGCGGGGGGCGGGTGCCGGGCGATCCCGGTGCAGGGCGAGGTAGCCCGCCATGTCGTTGGCCACGAAGGGGCGCTTGCCGGTGAGCATGGCGAACAGGATCACGCCCAAGGAGTACAGATCGGAGCGGTGGTCGAGCGCCGTGCCGGTGATCTGCTCGGGGCTGGCGTAGGCCCAGGTGCCCACCAGGGTGGTGGACAGGTGCGGATCGTGGCTGGGATCGAGGTCCTTGACGATGCCGAAGTCCGTGAGCTTGCACACCCCCTCTCGGGTGATCAGCACGTTGTTGGGCTTCAGATCGCGGTGCACCAGGCCCCGCCGATGGATGGCGGACAGCGCTCGGCACAGGTCGATGACGATCTGCTCCACGCGCGTCCAGCGCTTCTCGGGCTCCCAGCTCTTGAAGCTGCGGATCAGGCTGTGGAGATCGGGGCCGTCCACGAACTCCATGGCGATGTAGGGATGCCCGTGCAAGTCGCCGTAGGCCTCCACGCGGATGACGTTGGGGTGGCGGATGCGGGACAAGGCCCGGAACTCACGGCGGAAGCGGGCCATGCCGGTCTTGAAGCGAGAGCGGCGGAGCACCTTCAGGGCGACGAGGTGCCCGGCGGGATCCTTGGCCAGCAGCACGCGCGCCATGCCGCCGCTGCCGATCTCGCGCATGAACACGTAGCTGCCGATTCGAGAGCCGGGCTCGAGGATCAGGCCGCCCATCTCCAAGGGCTCGTTGTCGTGCTCTGCCATGACCAGGGTTAGCTTGTTCGCTGCAGTACCGCGTTCCGAGCCTTGAAGCTGTCTGCGGATCGAGGGGGTAGGAGCGGGAGAATCCGGCCCACCAGTGTGGCGAGGGTGTCGGGTACCTCCGATCCCGGGCGCTGGACGGAGAGCATCAGCTCCAGGCGCATGCCGTCGACTCCCTCGTCGGGCAGCGCCTCGAGACCTCGGCTCATGGCGCGTCGCGCTTCCTCGGGCGCCGTCTCGGCGAGCGCCTTGGCCGCGTCGAGGGCCATGCGTGCGTCGGAGAGGCCCAGGAGGGGTGCGGGTCGATCCAGCGCTCGTCGAGTCAGCGCAGCTGCTTCGGGATCCTGTGAGGAGGCTGCCACCCGGGCCCGGAGCACCAGCCACTGCGCCAGCGGATCCGTCACCCCCGAGGAGGGGAGATCCGCTTCGTCGGGAAGCAGCTCGGCGGCGGCTGCGAAGGCGCCGGCATGGGAGCGGTCGGCCAGATCCATCAAGGTTCGCGCGACGCGCATGCGGGCTTCCCAGGTGGGACCCTCCGCGGCGCCGATGAACAGCGTGGCTTGGCGAAGTGCTTCGTGGGCGAGCTCGGCGTGACCCAGAGAGGTCAGCACCTCTCCCTGCAAGGCGAAGGCGATGGGCATCCGGTCGGCCAGGCCGTGGCGCTTGGCCAGCTCCACCAGCAGCTCGGCGCGATACAGCGCGCTGCCGAACCTGCCGGCCACTGCGTCGATCTCGGTGAGTCGTGCCAAGACGCTGGCTCGGACGCGGTAGTCGCCGTCTGGGTTGAGCAGCTCTTCGGCGTGGTTGAGCAGCTTGGCCGCCGAGGCCAGGGACCCCTCGATGGTGCGCAGGTGGGCCAGTCCGCGTCTGGCGCGCGCCTCGTCCTCGCCGCTCGACGTGCTCAGGGCGGCCTGCAGCGCGTTGCTCCACAGCGCCTCGGCCTGGTCGAGCTGGCCGCGTCGCAGCGCGAGGTCGCCGAGAAGGCGCAGGGTGGGTGCCAGCAGGGTGGCGTCGGGCTCGGAGCCCTGGAGCGCTTCCTCGAGGGCTCGCTGGGCCTCGTCGAAGTTTCCCTTGCGGTACTGCGCGCGACCGAGCCCCGCGAGGCTGCGGGCGAGCATGGGGCGGTGGCCCTCCGCTCGCGCGTCACGGGCAGCGACCTGCAGGTGGGCGGCAGCTTCCACGAAGCTGCGCCGCTCCAACAGCGCCTCGCCCCGCAACAGGTTCAGCCAGCGTCGATGCTTGAGCACCTCTGCCGCAGGGAGCGCCTCCGTGGCGGCGTCCTCGATCTCGTCGGCGCTCTTGCAGATGTCGATGACGTCCGAGTGTCGTCCGTCTCGCGCCGAACGCCGCGCTGCCTGCACGTACAGGGGCCAGGAGCGGGCCACCTCGCCAGCGGCCTTGAGGTGGTGGGCGATCTGCAGCACCTGGGATCGCCGCCTTCGGGTGGCCAACGCACGTGCCAGCGTGGCGTGGAGCTCTCTGCGCTCCTCCTCCTTCAGCGCGGCGTCCACCACCCGCGCGGTGCAGGGGTCGGACAGCTGGATGCGCTCCTCGGTGTCGTCGGACTCCCGCTGCACGATTCCGATGCGGACGAGCTCCTCGAGCACTCGCTCCGGGGCGTGCAGGCCCGGCTCCTCCGCGTCGGAGGGCGCCAGCGCGTCGAACAGGGCAGGGCTGACCGGGCGGTCCAGCACCGAGAGCAGCTCCACCATGCGCCTCGCATCGCCGGCCAACCGAGCGAGATCCTCCTCGATGGCGCGTCGCACGGCCGGCGGCACGGGCAGCTCGTCGTGCTTGAAGGAGGCGAGGGGACGGTTGGCGACGAGGTGGTCGCCATCGGGTCGCAGCCAGCCCTCCTGGAGCAGTGCGTCGAGCTGGCGCACGATGGCGCCGGGCACGCCGCCATACATCTGGTGCAGGCGTCGACCGAGGGCTGCAGCCACCGGACCGGTCACGCCTCGGTCGCGACTCATGGCGATCGCCGCACGCACGTCGATGGGTCCCAGCGCCTCGACGTCGCACTCCAGTCCCGTGGACTGCCCGGACTGCAGCGCCGACAGCTCCCCGTCGAGCTCGGCCTCCGTCGGGCTCGTGGTGAGCAGCAGCAGCAGCGGGCGCGCCTCCAGGGTGACCCAGGTGCGGATCAGTCGCGACAGCTCCTGGATCTCCTGCGACCCAGCCGCATCGAGGTCGTCCACCGCGAGCACCGTGGGTGCCTCGGGATCGGTGCGGAGCAGCGCCTCCAGCTCCTGCGCGGTTCGCGCTCGCGCGCCTTGGCCCAGACCCTGGGCGAGCTGGGGAATCACCGGCGCGTGCCCCCCGCGCGCGACGCCGATGCGCATGCCGTGCGCTCGCACCTGCTCCACCAAGGTATCGAACACGTGGGTCTTCCCCGATCCCGAGGTGCCGAGCAGGGCCACTGCGGCCCCCGCGCCTTCCTGCAGCTGGGCGAGGCGACGGGTCCAGCGCACACCGACCTCGTCGCGACCTCGCAAGGGCGGGATCTCCTCCACATCGCTGCGATCGAGGGCCTGAAGCACAGCGTGGGCGCTCGGGTGGCGGAACGTGCGGTCCTTCTGAAGGAGGCGCTGTGCGAGCTGCTCGAGGCGCTGCGGCGCTCGGGGCTCGAGCTCCGTGAGCGGCCGCGGGACCTCCGTGAGATGGCGTGCCAGGTATCCAGCCACCGTCTCGGCCTCGATGGGGCGGCGAAAGGTGACCATGAGGTACAGCACCGCGCCCAGCGCATAGAGATCGGCCCGCAGATCCACGTTCTCGTCGGTGATGAGCTCGGGAGCCATGAAGGCGACGGTTCCCACCAGGCGCCCGGCGAGCGTGAGCTGAGTGCTCGCGGTGCTCTCGCTCTTCACCACCCCGAAGTCGCTGATCTTCGGGGTGCCGTCTTCGGTGAGCAGCACGTTGCTGGGCTTGAGGTCGCGGTGCACCAGGCCGTGATCGTGCACGTAGCCGAGGCCGAGGCAGATCCCGCGGAGGATCCGCTCGATCCGCTCGAAGCGGTCGTCGGGGTCGGACGCTCGCCACGCCTCGATCTCGGTCTCGAGATCTCGGCCGTCCACCATCTCCATGGCGATCCAGGGATACCCCCGATGAACCCCCGTGTCGTAGACCCTCACCACGTTCTCGTGGTTCATCCTGGATAGTGCGCGGTATTCCCGCGTGAAGCGGCGCACCTCCTCCTGCAGGACTCGGTCGGGGTTGAGCACCTTGAGGGCCACGACCCTCGGTGCGTCCAGCCCTTCTCCGATGGCCTCCGCCTCGTAGACCGAGGCCATTCCTCCTGAGCCGATGAGGCGGCGAATTTTGTAAGAACCGACGCTGTCTTCGGGTCCGGGTGGTGGGCCCAGACCCTCCGCCCAACCGGCCTCCGTCCTACTCATCGACAACGCGGGTACGCAACCCAGCTCGAACAGCGCGCTGCATTCTCAGACTCTATCTCAGGGACGGCTACGCTCGGGAAGGGCTTCGCGACCGCTGCGGTACTGTCGGCAAGGGACTGACCAGCGCACGCAGTGCGCCAGTTCCTTGTTGGCAGTATCGCGGGGGGCGATCGAGAAGCCCGTTCACAGCGAAGGGCTTCGTGCGACCTGCGATCCCCTCGGACGTGCGCCGATCAGGGTTCGAAGAACCCCGGTGCGCGTTCGTGAGGTTCGCGGTGCGCAACTACGAGGCCCGTTCACAGCAAAGGGCATCGCGCCACCTGCGGTGCCATCGGCAAGGGGTTGAATAGCGTACGAAATACGCCAGTTCCTTGTCGGGGGTACCGCAGGTGGCGATCGAGAAGCCCGTTCAAAGCGAAGGGCCGACGGTCAGCTGTGCCTCGTGTACGGCCAGGAACCGTTCTGCGTCGTCGGGAGGAAGGTTGGCAGCCAAGGAACGGGCCAGGCCCGAGGCGACGCGCGCGTGGTGCTCGCGGGACTCCAGCGCATCGGAAGCGAGCAGCAGCTGAGTGTGGGAGAGCAGCTGCAGGTAGCGGAAGCCGCTGCTCTCGCTCGCAGCCAGGGCACGCTGCAGCACGGCCTGTGCGTCGTGGCGACGATCGAGCACCATCAGCGCCTTGCCCAGCGCCAGATCGGCGTGGATCTGCACGTGGGGCCAGTGCTCGGAGCGTTGTCCGATGAGCTGGAACGCCGCACGCGCTTCCTTCTGCCGTCCGATCCGACTCAGCACGAGCACCTTCCAGGCGGCCACCTGCGGGTGAATGCCCTCGTAGTCGTGGATGTCGAGCACATCGAGTAGCTGCTCGATGGGATCGAGGGCACGGGCCCAGTGCTCCCGGGCGAGCAGGGCGTGCACGAGCGCGCCCAGCACCATGGTCTCGTGTTCCCGGTTCGCGACGCGGCGCACCCGCTTCAGGGCGTCCGTGGCTTCGCGCTCGGCCTCCTCGGCACGCCCGAGAATCAGCAGGATCCGGGAGCGCCAGGCCTTTCCGAGGGCGATGCCCTGATGGTGCCCGACCTCCTCTGCCTGAGCGACGGTGCGATCCGCGAGCGCCAGGGCCTTCCGGAGGATGCCGGTGTGCACGTAGATCTCGGTGAGGTTCACCCGTGCGACCACCAGGGGGTTGAGCATGCCCAGCCGCTCGAACAGCGTGGCGGACTGCTCGAACCACCGCCGTGCGTCCATCGAGTTGCCACGACACAGCGCGATGATCGCCAAGCCGTTGTGACCGAAGCCTTCGTCGCGCTCGTCCCCCAGCTGCTGTGCGATCTGCAAGGACTGGCGCCAGTACTTCTCCGCAGCTGCCAGGTCGCCCTTGCTCCACTGGATGACGGCCAGCTGGTACAGCGGACGGGGGAGCAGCCGCTGATCGCCTGCCTCCTCGGCGCGCTTGATGGCGAGGCGCGCCTGCTCCTCCGCCGACTCGCTGCTCCCCTGGAGGCGCAGCTGCGACCCGAGCTCGATGGCCACCCGAGCCTCCAAGCCAGGGTCGTTGATGGTCGTGGCCAGGGCCTGGGCGCGCTGTGTGGCCTGCACGGCCTCGGGCAGCTGACCCAGGGCGTGTCGGGCCCGAGCCTGCGCCAGGTAGGCCTCGGCGAGTCGCTTGTCGGCCTCGTCGAGGAGCATGTAGGGCCGCGCGCGGGGCTCCATCGTGGTGGCTCGGTCGAGAAAGGCCAGGGCCTCGTGGTAGAGGCTGCGCTGCAGATGCCGGTGGGCGGTGTGCAGCAGGTACTGGTAGGCCTTGGGCGCCAGGGCGGCCTGCTCGAAGTGGTAGGCGAGCTCCTCCACCACCTTGTCGGTCTGGCCGCGGTGCCGACGCTCCAGCGCCTCTCCGAGGGCGCGATGGGTGCCCTGGCGCGTCTTGTCGGGCACCGCCTCGGCAAGCACCTCGCGGAAGCGGCCGTGGGCGAGCTCCACACGCTCCACGTCGCCCTTCCGGTGCTCCTGCACGATGCCGGCGTCCATCAGCTCGTCGAGCGCGGCCATGACGGTCTTCTCGTCCATGGGCATGGCGTCGATGAGCACGTCGGTGTCGATGCGGGTGCGGGAGTGGGCCAGCACGCGCCCGATGGCGAGCGCTTGCTGCGACAGCGCCGCGAGGCGCTCGTGGAGCGCCTGGCGCAGGGACGCTGGCATCGGAAGGTTGGAACGAGCGATCTCGGCGGAGCCGACCACCAGCTCGTAGCTCGCGTCGTCGCGGCGGCGGATGAGCCCGTCGTCCATGAGGCCGCGCAGCATCTCGGCGATCAGCGCGGGGGAGCCATCCCCTTCCTCGATGAGTCGTCTCGACAGGGCCCTGGCGGCGCCCGAGTTGCCCAGGAGGCTGACCACCAGCTCCTCCACCTCGGACTCGTCCAGGGGCTGCAGCTTCACGCAGCTCACGGGACCGAGCTCCTCCAGCGTGTTGCGGATCCGCTGCTCCCCGTCGTCGTGGCCCATGAGGAACAGGACGGGCTCCTCCGACAGGGACAGCGTGTTGCGGATCAGGTAGGAGAGCAGCTCGACGGTGGCTGGGTCTGCGCGGTCCAGGTCGTCGATGATCAGCACGATGGGGGCGTTGGCCACCACCACGTCGCGGAAGGCGCTCAAGATCGGGTAGCGCTCCCAGACCTTGCCCTCGTTGTCGTCGCCTCGAAACACCGCCTCCAGCACCTCTGGCGGGTCGCTGCCGCGCAGGGAGCGGTAGATGCTCACGAAGGCGCCGAAGGGCCGTGCGTGGTGTCGACAACGCCCCGAGGCGATCTGGAGGCCCAGGCGGCGTGCGTGGTGCTCCGCCAGCTCGAGCATGCGCGTCTTGCCCTGGCCGCTTGGACCCGACAGGATCATGGCGCGCCCCTTGCGCCCGGCCGCCACCTCCGCCACGGCTTCGGTGAGCTGGCCCCTCAGGAGGGTGCGGCCCACGGTGCGGCCCGGGAACTGCCCGTCCACGTCGACGCGCTGCTCCAGGTCCCCCAGTACGTGCAGCAGGTGAGACGCCGAGGCGAAGCGATCCCGTGGCTCCTTCTCGAGCAGCCGCAGGCAGATCTCCTCGAGGTGCGTG
The DNA here is from genome assembly GCA_019634415.1 of Myxococcales bacterium. Classification (GTDB taxonomy): domain Bacteria; phylum Myxococcota_A; class UBA796; order UBA796; genus DRPG01. The sequence goes on along the minus strand of JAHQVJ010000040.1, from coordinate 16,757 downwards.
GGCACGTCGGGGGTGAACTCGCTCGGGGGGCGGGGCCGAACGTTGAGGTGCTTCTCCATGAAGCCATGGATGGTGTGGGCCGAGAACACCCGCCTGCCCGTGAGGAGCAGGTAGAGCACGGCTCCGAGGGAGTACAGGTCTGCGCGCGCGTCGAGGCCCACGCCGGTGATCTGCTCCGGCGCCATGTAGGCCACCGTCCCGATCACGGCCCCCACCGCCGTGAGATCGGTGCCGGCTTCCTTGACGACCCCGAAGTCCATGAGCTTGACCTTGCCGTCGCTCAGCACGAACACGTTGCCCGGCGTCACGTCGCGGTGCACCAGACCTCGGTCGTGCACGTAGGCCAGGGCTCGTGCCACCTGCTTGAGGATGTCCTCGGCGCGGGCGAAGCGAGCCTCCGACGGAGCGGACTGCAGGGCCTCGACGACCTGCCGCAGGTCGTGGCCCTCGAGGCGCTCCATCGTGAACCAAGGACGCCCGTGGTACATGCCCGACTCGTGCACCCGCAGCACGTTGGGGTGCTGCAGTCGCGACAGCGCTCGGAACTCGCGGCGAAACCGCCCGCGGCTCTCGTCGCCTCCCGCCAGCGGATGCAGCAGCTTGAGGGCCCGCGGCTCTCCGCGTTGTACGTGGCGAACGCCGTAGACCGTGGCCATTCCCCCACGCGCCAGCCGCTCCACCACTTCGTACTCGCCGATGCGATCGCCCGGCTCGGGCTCCCCTTTGACCAGGGTCTGGATGGGGGCGTTGCTCACGGGCTCTCCGCGACTTCAGTCAGGGAGGAATGGGGAGTCGTCGAACAGATGATCGAACGAACCGACCACGGTCTCATGAAAACACTATAGTTTCGAGATTGCCACGGGTCAGCTGTGGTTGGTGAGGACAGCATGGAGTGGGAAGCGTACGCGGTCTCGGAGACCGGGCCGGTACGGGAGCACAACGAGGACGCCTGGAAGATCGATCTCGAGGCGGGCGTGTTCGTCGTGGCCGACGGCATGGGAGGCCACGCGGCGGGCGAGGTGGCCTCGGCCATGGCCACGGACGTGGTGCACAACACGCTGGTGGGCGCCGCCGATCCCGACGAGACACGCCTCGTGCGCGATCACGACTCGGAGGACCCTGCAGACATCCTGCGCGAGCGGCTGCGGTACTCCATGAACCAGGCCTCCATCCGCATTCGTCGGGAGGCCGAGGCGCGGCCCGAGACGCGGGGGATGGGAACCACCTTGGTGGTGCTGGTGGTGGACGGAGACCAGGCGCACCTGGCGCACGTGGGCGACTCCCGCGCCTACCTGTTCCGCGAAGGGAGGCTCACGCGCCTCACGCGTGACCACACCGTGGTGCAGCAGGAGATCGATGCGGGTCGGCTCACGCCCGAGCTAGCGCGGTTGCTGCCACACAAGCACATCCTCACCCAGTCCGTCGGCTTTCATGGGCCCGTCGAGCCAGACACCACCACCCGGGTGGTGGAACCTGGAGACGTATTCGTATTGTGTAGCGACGGGATGACGGATCCCCTCGACGACTCGGCCATCGAGACGATCGTGGCCGACACGCCCCTCGACATGCTCGCGCACGTGCTCACCGAGGAAGCCCTGAAGAACGGTAGCGAAGACAACGTCACGGTGATCGTGGTCGGCGCCTCGGGCTGAGTCGAATTTTCCTTCACGGAAATTCTGTCACATTGGAGGGCCGTAGATGGGCTCTTCGGGACCCTCCACGGACAGGGAGCCTCCTGCACGGATACTTCCCTCCATGGCCTTGATCGACTCGATCAGCACCACCGTGCCTTCCCCTTGCGCGGCGGGCATGCTCGTCTCGAAGGCCTTCTCGATGTAGCGAAGGATCAGGCCCCTCGCGAGGGCGGACAGCGGGTCGGCCGCGGCGGCTCCGGGAGATCGGCCCGTCTGCTCCACGTCCGTCGCGGTGAGGCGGATCTCGTCCTGCTCGACGGCGATGGCACCGTTGACGAGGTAGTCGCGCCACCATCCCCGACCTTCCGTGCGCCACAGACGCAGCCCCATCTGGAACGTCTCGCCGTCCATGGAGAGGAGTGTGGGCTCTGCGACGATGCCGCGGGCCATCTTCTCTGCCTGGAACGCCTCGGCTCGCGCCAGCGCGATCAGGGAGTCCGTGGAGATGTCCATGCGCCAGCCCGTCTCGGGCTTGGGGCCTTGGGTGTCCACGCGACCGCGCTCCGAGGCCATCGTGAGCATGTGGAACTGGATCGTGTCGCCGTCGGGCACGATCTTCACGTCGGCCAGGGGCAGATCCTCTTGGGCGATCACCATGATCTCCTGGGGAGGCACCTGCGCGACGAGGTTGCGATCGATCCAGTCCTGGATGGTCTCTCCCAGGCCGGCGACGCCTGCGCTCACCGAGCCGAGGGAGACGTCGAGGAAGCGGAACCGGTGGGGCTGCACCGTGACGGTGAAGTCTCCCTCGGCGTTCTGCTCGATGTCGAAGCGGGCGTCGAGGCTGCCCGTGGCGCCCAGCTCGGTGGAGCCGGTGCCGATCACGGGAGAGGAGAACTTGAGGTCGCCCGCCAGCTCGATGGCGATCCCCAGGCAGTCGTCGCAGCGATTGCCGGCGCTGATCTCCATCTTGGTGAGCGTCATGTCGGGCGACAGCTGCGCCACCGTGAAGTCGAAGGTGGAGGAGAAGGTGCCGTAGTCCTCGATGGAGGACTGCACGACGTCGTTGACGGTGGCGCTCGACAGGTGGAGCACGGCATCGGGCACCCACTCCGTGGGGGTGGGGCCCGGATCCGCGAGGGCGCGCTCCATGGCTGCTTCGTACTGGGGAATGACCGATGCGCAGCCGCCGATCAGCAGCAAGGAGAACATGTCCGCTCCGGGTGCGGGGGGGAGCCTACCTTGGAGTTAGGGGAGCGGGCGGCGAGGTGACGAATGTGGTTGGTGGGCGGGCTCCTGTCCTTGGTCAGTGCGACGGCTCAGGCCCACAGGCCCGCGGTGCGGGTGGTGGCACTCGATCCCTCCATGGAGGCGCTGGGTGATGTGGTGGACGGCGAGCTGGTGTACGTCGACGCCGTGTGGCCGGCGGCCGACGACGATCGCTGCCGCGATGCTGCCTTCGGGGGCTTGCGCCAAGACGCCGACACCGTGATCTCTGTCGGACCTCCCGAGGGCGACAATCACCTGCTGCTGGAGATCCGGCCCGGCCCTCGCACCTTGTTCCCGTTCAACGACGTGTCGTGCGAGTACCAGGGTGGGGCGCCGCTCGAGCCGGTGCTGCGGGTGCGGGGCTTCTACGTGGTGCTGTCGACCTCGATCCCCACGGCGCGGCTCGTGCGCCTACACGCCGTCGCCCTCGATCCGGTGGTGGCGTCTCGTGTGATCCGCGACCAGTGACCGCACCCAGCGCTCCACGCTGCGCCGGTAGGGCAGGACCCAGTAGGGGAAGAACACCGGCAGCGACGCCACCCGGCGTGCGCTGCGCAGCAGGCCCGCGAGCAGGGGCTCGCCCCAGTGCCTGCGACCCGCCACCACGTCCGCCAGCATGGAGCCAGCGACCACCACCACCGCGTCGTGGCCCACGTCCACGCGACGCGAACGCCGATGGGTGCACCCACCCTCCTCGGCGACGAAGATGTGGACGTCGTGGGTGGCATCGGGGAGCACCACGTCCAGCACGAGGGTGAGGGGCCGCGCCACCCCGAGGCGCGGGGCGTGGGTGGCCACCGCGGGCGCCAGCTCGCCTCGGAGCCAGGGATCGATCTCGGCGCGGATCTGCGCTGCCGTCTCGCCTCCCAGAGCCGGATCGACCACCTCGGGGATGTGCAGGGGCATCCACGGGGGCAGCGGGGGCTCCGGCAGCGGCGTCACGTAGCTGCAGCCAGGTTGCACCTCGATGGCCTCGGGGGTCACGATCAGCGTGCTCCCCGGCGGACAGCTCAGGGTACGCACATCGGGGGCAGCCACCGCCAGGTCGCGCCGAACGGCGTCGGCGGTGGTCGGGAAGACGTGGGCGTCTCGCCAGGCGAAGGGCGCGGCGTGGCGAAAGCCGGTCGCGGCGGGAACCACGGCGCGTGCCTGCAAGGCTGCCCACGCCTCGAGCTTGTCGGCCCAGCCACGGTAGGGAAACCCCAGGTCCCCCGCGGTCACGGCGGCCAGCTCGCGAAGCGGGCAGGCGTGCACCAGCCCCACGTCGATGCCAGCTCCGTCCAGCGTGCTGGCCACCGCCCGTCGCACCTCGCCCACCATCGAGGCGTCGATCACCGAGTCCACCTGGTTCCACACGCAGCCGCTGTCGTCGGCCACCACCATGCCCCACTCCTTCACCGGGGCATCGGAGGGCGTGGTCATCAGCGTGACCCCTCCCAAGGTGAGCACCTTGCTCGGCTCGAGGAGGCGCGCGACCCGGAAGCCGAGGGCCTCGGCCGACTCCACCACCAGTGGATCGGGCGTGAGCACCGGGGCGTCGGGGAAGAGCCTCGCCAGCGTAGCCAACGACGGCACGTCGAAGTGGTCGGGGTGGACGTGGCTGACGAGCACCACGTCGGGCTTCAGGCCGGTGGGATCGATGGTGCGGGGCGGGTGGGCGACGTGCACGCCCCCGTGCAGATCGTCGCCCAGGATCGGGTCGAAGAGCAGCCTCAGTCCCGAGGCCTCCACAAGCCATCCGGCATGTCCCAGACTCGTCCAGCGCATGCAGCCTCCCGGGGCGCGAAACAGCGGCTATACTGCGTTGTGCTGGGCGGACGTAGGAGGTGCCACGATGCCACCCAAGCCCTTGTCCCCCTCGGTGCTGGCAGCCCTGGGGCTCACGATCACCTCGGCGTGCGATCTCCTCTCCAACAAGCCGTGCCTCGTTCTCGCCACTCCGTGTCTGGACTACACGACGTTCACCGACACCTACACCGACAGCGATACCGACGCGGACACGGACACGGACACGGACACGGACACGGACACGGACGCCGACACGGACACGTCGGACACCGCCACCTACGGGCCGTGCCTGGACTTCCCCACGAAGACCGGCGACACCGGCACAGAGAAGAAGAAGGAAGCGGATGCGGCCGCGGCGGCGCCCGACCGCAGCGAGCTGTTCGAGCGGCTCGCCGCCAGCGGTGTCCTCCCCGAGGACGTGATCGCGCGCCTGTCGGGTGATGTCGGTCAGTGACGGCACGGCGGTGCCGCGGTTGGACTTCGAGCTGTCCGCCGCCTGCGATCACCGCTGTGCCCATTGCTACAACGTGTGGGGCGCCGAGCCAGGGGACGCCCAGCAGTACTCCGTGCAGGACCAGCTGCGCACCGGTGCCCTGAAGCGCCTGATGACCAAGGGGATCACCCAGTCGGGCTGCACCCACGTGACCATCACCGGCGGCGAGCCGCTGCTGGCGGTGGGTGCGTTGGACCTCATCGCCCACGCTGCCAGCCTGGTGCCGTCCGTCACCCTGATCACCAACGGCAGCCACGTCACCGACGCCGTCGCCCGTCGGCTGGCGGAGATCGGGGTGGGCTGGGTGCAGCTCACGCTGCTGTCCGCCGACAGGGAGCTGCACGACCGCCTCAAGGGGGCCGTCTGCTTCGACGACACGGTGCGCGCTGCCGTCGCGCTGCGCCAGGCTGGGGTGGGGGTCCAGGTTTGCTACGTGGCCATGCGCGAGAACGCGGGTCACCTCGAGTCGGTGATGGAGCTGTGCCACGTGCTCGGTGTGCAGCAGCTCTCCTACAACCGCATGTCGCCCACCGGCGGTGCGATCCACCACATCGAGCGCCTGATGCCCTCAGTCGAGGACATCGAGGCCGATCTGGCGGTGGCGGACCGGCTGGGCCGAGCGTGGAACATCGCTGTGGGCACGGCCATGCCCATTCCCCCGTGTCTGGTGCGGTACGAGCGCACGCCGTGGGTGCGCTTCGGCTCCTGCTCCACGGGGTCGTCTTCTCCGAACCTGGTGGTGGACGTGATGGGCAACGTGCGCAGCTGCAACCTGTCCACCGGCGTGCTGGGCAACCTGGCCCGGGACGACTGGGACACCATCATGGCGTCGAGCTATCCCGCCACCTTCGTGCGCTCGGTGCCCGAGATGTGCCGCGGCTGCGCCTTCGAGCGATCCTGTCAGGGAGGCTGCAAGGAGTCGGGCTTCGCCACCTTCGGTGACCATGCCCACCCCGAGCCGCTGCTCTGGGCGGCGCTGCGGCACGGCGAGACCTGATGGCCCGCGCCCCTGCGGTGCTGCTGATCAGCCCAGGCATCATGCGCTGGCAGGACGTGGACTTCGGCGTGCCCCACCTGGTGGCGCTGGGCGGCTACCTCATCGAGCACACCGGCGTTCGTGTGGAGATCGTCGATCTGAACTACGAGGGAGGCGACCGGCGGGACCTGTGCCGACGCCTGGACGAGCTCGGGCCGTTCCTGATGATCGGCGTGTCGGCCTACTCCAGCTTCGATGTGCTTCGCGTGCTGTCGCTGGCCCGCTTCCTGCGGGATCGCTACCCCGGCGTGCCCCTGGTGACGGGCGGCTACCATGCGTCTGCGCTCCCGGGGGACCTACGGCCTCACTTCGATGTCGTGGTGCCCGGCGAGGGCGAGATCGGCATGCGCCAGCTGGTCGAGACCTTGCTGGGCGGTGGGGAGATCGAGCCCGGCGTGTTGCCGCCGGCGGTGGTGCCCGACCTCGATGCGCTGCCGCCGTATCGCTGGGAGCTGCTGCAGCGGTACTGGCCCCACGCCACCTGGATCGGGCGCAAGCTGCAGATCTACCTGTCGCGCGGGTGCCCCTACCGCTGCGCCTTCTGCATGGAGCGCGCGAAGTCGGGCTACAGCTGGCGGGCGTTCTCGCCGGAGCGGGCCCTCGACGAGCTGCAGCGCCTCTCCACCTTCACCGATCTCGGCATGTGGACGGTGAACATCGCCGATCCGCTGTTCGGGTTTCGCCGACGCTGGCGCCGGCAGGTGCTGCAGGGCATCGTGGACCGCGGCATCGCGCCCATGCACTTCTGGACCCTGACGCGGTCGGACGATCTGGGCGACGAGGACATCCAGCTGCTGGCGCGGGCTCGGTTCGCCATCGGCATCGGGCTCGAGAGCGGCAGCCCCGAGATGCTCGCCATCATGCAGAAGGGCAACACCGCCGAGCGCTATCTGCAGGCCGTGGAGGGCCTGGCCCGTCGGTCGCAGCGCCACGGCCTGAACTGGGCGGTCAACGTCATCGTGGGCCACCCCGGGGAGACACCCGCCACCGCCGCACAGACCGCGGCCTTCCTCAAGCAGCTGTTCCTCGACGGACCCTCCAGCCACGGGTGGCTCTCGGTGGATCCCTTTCGGCTGTACCCGGGCTCTCAGGTGCATCAGGAGCAGGCCCACTACGAGCGCGAGCACGGAACGCGCTTCTACCACCCGCGCTGGTGGATGAGCTGGTACGACGGGCCGTTCCGAGCCCAGCACCTGGACCCGTCACGGGAGATGGACTACGCCGCGCGGGTCGACTGGATGGTTGCGACCTACGGCCCCCTGGTGCGGCGCATCCACGAGCGCTTCGAGGGGCCCGGCGGCACGGTGGGGGCGATCTACGCGCGCAGTCAGCAAGAGCAGGTGGAGGTGCTCTCGCCCCAGATCCATCGCGCGCTGATCGATCGAGCGAAGCAGGCCGCCGGCCCCGACGCGCAGCCGCTGGCGGTGCCCATCGGGCTGGATCTGAAGGACGAGGTGGTGCGGCGGCTCGAGGCGGTGATTCGCGCGCGGCTGGACCGCGGGATGGTGGTGGCGGACCGTCTCGTGGGTGCGCTGCTCGCGGTGTCGCCGGGTCGCTTCCTCCCTCGCGACGAGGCGCTGCGGATCGTGGACTCCACACCGCACGAGCCAGCGGTGGCGGGTGCGCCACCGGCGGCCCTCGGCCTGTCGGTCATCGTGATGGGGCTCCAGGCGCTCGCTCCCGCCTCCGGCGAGCGTGCGGTGGACCTGTGCGGGGGTTGCGGCTACGTCGCGGCGTTGCTCGCGGAGCTGGTGGGCGAGCAGGGGAGCGTGGTGGCGGTGGCGGACTCCGACGCCCACGCGGTGCAGCTGCGCGCGGTTCTGCAGCCGTGGCCTCAGGTTCGGATCGAGGTGCGCTCGGCGGCACAGCGGGTGCAGGTGGCCGAGCCGGCGGATCTGATCTGGCTCGGTGCGGCGGTTCCGCGCGTGCCGGAGGGCGTGGTGCGCGGGCTGACCCCGACGGGCAGGGCGCTGGTGGTGGCTGGGCCACGCTTTCGCGACCAGGACTTGCTCGTCGTGTCTCCCGATGGCACCGAGCGGGTGCTCAGTCGGGTGCGGGTGCCCGTGCTCGGCGGACCACAGGGGTGGATTCCGGCACCGGAGCGCCCGCAGTCGAAGGCCGGAGCGCCCCCGACGGAGGTGGTGGCCTGGCCTGCTCCGCAGCGCTTGTTCGCGGTGCTCGCCACCGCCGATCTGTCCGACGACGTGGCGGGCCTGGGGCCGGGCAGCGACCCCGACAGCGAGGACGCGAGGCGCCTGCGAGCGCGGTGGCACGGCGCACCTGGCCGCAACACCGTGCAGGCGCTGGGGTTGATCCATGGCGAGACCTCGGCGCTGGTCCGGGCGCTGCGGCATCCGCCCGAGGCGCTGGCCGATCCGGCCGGGCGTGCGCTGTGCGAGGCCCTCGCCGCCGCCGTGGAGACCGAGGCGTGCGACGTGGTGGAGCCTGCCGGAGAGCTCGTGGAGCTCCGATCCGTGCTGCAGGACCTTCGTGCGCAGCTGTGGGCCCCTCAGGGGCGCGAGGCGCCTCCGCTGGTCTTGATGCACGTGCCAGCCCTCGGTGGCCGGGCCCGAGCCACCGAGGTGGATGGGGTACGCCGGGTGGCGACGTCGCTGGACCAGCCCTTCGAGCACGTCTTGATGCAGGTGCTGCACGAGGAGATGCACCCCATCACCGATCCTATCGTGCGCGAGGAGCACGGCGGGGGCGCGGCGCGCGACACGCGACCGGGCACGCCGGGCCACGCGCTGCACGAGCAGCTGGAGGCGGTGGCCGTGCAGGCCACGCAGGCGTTCCTCGCGTCGCGGGCACCTCAGTGGCTGCCTGCCTTCCGCACCTGGATCGACCATGTCGAGGGCCGATCCGATTGATACGGTGGCCCGGCGCGGGCTCCTCCTCCCTTGGATGCTCATGAACATCGCTGTCGCCTTCGCGCTCGCCTGGACGGCGGGTTGCAGTGGTGAATCCACCGACGACGGATCCACCGACGACGAACCGGATGTCTGCGAGGTGGACCTCCCCGCGCGCAGCCCGCTGCGGCGGCTGACGCACGACGAGCTGGACAACACGCTGCAGGATCTGCTCGGCGACGACACCCGCCCCGCCACGCGCCTGCTGCCGCCCGAGCGGCTCGGCGGGTTCTCCAACAACGTCGACGTGCGCACCGTGGACGAGGCCACGGCGGCTGGGTACACCGCGCTCGCCCAGGACGTGGCCGCACGCATCGGGGCGGATCCGAGTGCGCTCATGGGCTGTGATGCGGCTCAGACGGAGTGCGTGCAAGGGTGGCTCTTCGGCATGCTGCCGCGGCTGTGGCGCCGAGCCCGTGTGAGTGACGCCCAGCTGGGACGGCTCGTGGACTTCTACGAGGCACAGCGGGCGGCCTGGGGAGCGGATCTCGCGGTGCGCCAGCTGTTGGCTGTGATGCTGCAGTCGCCCGACTTGCTGTACCGGATCGAGCCCACCGTGCTGGACGCTGCGCCAGGTGAGATGCGGGCGCTCACGGGCGTCGAGGTGGCGACTCGGCTGTCGTACTTCCTGTGGTCCACCGCTCCCGACGCATTGCTGTGGGAGGCGGCGCTGGCGGGGCAGCTCGACACGGCGGCTGGCGTGGCCGAGCACACACGGCGCATGCTCGAGGACCCGCGTGCCGAAGACAACGTGCATCGCTTCTTCCACGAGTGGATGGAGCTCGATCTGCTCGAGGGCCTCGAGAAGGACGCCGAGGAGTACCCCGACTACTACGAGGGGCTCACGGAGCTGTGGGACCTCGAGGTCCACGCCTTCGTGGACGAGGTGTGGCACCGACAGGGGGCGAGCTACGAGACGCTGCTCACGGCGAGCTGGACCGTGGCGGACGCCGAGCTTGCAGCGTTCCACGGGCTGTCTGCTCCCGATGGGCCGGGCTTCTCCCGCGTGGAGCGCGATCCCGAGTTCCACGCCGGCATCTTGACCCAGGGCGCGCTGCTCGCCACGCGTGCTCGCGCCTACGAGTCCTCGCCGATCCATCGCGGTCTGTTCGTGCGTGGGCCCATGTTGTGTCAGTCCATGAAGGTGCCCGACGAGTTCGACGTGGAGGCACCGACGCCGGATCGGGAGGCCACGACCCGCGAGGAGCTGGAGGCGCACCGCGAGGATCCCGTCTGCTACGCCTGCCACAGCCTGATCGATCCGCCTGGGCTGGCCTTCGAGCACTTCGATGCCGTGGGGCGCTTCCGCACCCACGACGGCGACTCGCCGGTGGACGCCTCGGGAGAGCTGTCGGGCACCGATGTGGACGGGCCCATCGACGGCGTGCCCCAGCTCGCTGCGCGCCTGGCGCAGAGCGACAGCGGCCAGCGCTGCTTCTCGCGCCAGTGGTTCCGCTTCGCCCACGGCCGGCGAGACGCCGGCACCGACGCGTGTAGCGTGGAGCAGGCCACCGAGGCCTTCCAGGCTGCCGAGCTCGACATGCGACAGCTCGTCGTCGCCACCACCACCGCCACGGCCTTCCGCTTCGCGGTGGGCGCTGCCGAGGAGGCCGGCCCATGATCCGTCCACTCTCCCGACGCGCCGTCTTGCGCGGTGCCTGTGGGATCACCGTGGGGCTGCCCTTTCTGTCTGCCATGTTGGCGCCACGCCGCTCCTGGGCCGCAGGTGTGCCCAAGCGACTGGTCGTGTTCTTCTCGTCGTGCGGCACCCTGCCCGATCGTTGGCGGCCCAGCGGCGGTGAGCGCGACTTCGCGCTGTCCGACATCTTGGCGCCGCTGCAGCGACATCGCGACGAGCTGATCATCGTCGAGGGGGTGGACCAGAAGACCGCCCTGCACGCCTCGGGCGGGCAGAACGGCCACGACATCGGTACCGGCCACAGCCTCACTCCCTTGCCCTTGCTCCCCGGCAAGAGCGGCTTCGGCGAGTTCGGCCACCTGTGGGACGGCTCGGCGGGGGGCACCTCCTTCGATCAGCACGTGGCCGACAGCCTCGGTGAGGGCTACGCCTTCAGCTCCCTGGTGTTCGGCGCGAAGTGCGACATCCGGCAGGCCATCCCAGCTCGGATCTCGTGGCGCGGGCCCTTCGACGCCGTGCGGCCCATGCAGGAGCCCGGTGCGGCCTACGACCGGGTGTTCGGCGGCGGGGTGGAGAAGTCCACCTCGGTGGCCGACGTCAAGGCACAGCGCTTGTCCGTGGTGGACGCCGTGCTCGACGACTACCACCGGCTGTACGCGCGGCTCGGGGCCGACGATCGCCGCCGCGTGGAGGCGCACCTGGAGTCCCTGCGGGGAGTGGAGCGCTCCATCGAGGCGCTGGAGAGCCTGGCCGACTGTGCGCTGCCCGAGCGCGTGGACGGTTCGGAGATCCCACAGGTGGGCAGCGCGAGCCTGGACATGATGGTGGCTGCCATGGCCTGCGAGCTCACGCCCGTGACGGTGATGCAGTGGGGGAGCGGGCAGTCCACCATCCGCCACAGCTGGCTGGGCCAGAGCACCATCCACCACTCGCTGTCCCACGAGCCCGACTCCAACGCCACCGCCCAGCAGGAGCTCCTCGACATCAACCATTGGTACGCCGAGCAGCTCGCGGGCCTGTTGGACCGGATGACGGCCGTGGACGTGGGCGACGGGTCGAGCCTGCTCGACAACAGCGTGGTGCTTTGGTGCAACGAGCTCGGCATCGGCAACACCCACACGCGCGACGACGTGCCCTACGTGCTGGCAGGTAAGTGCGGAGGCGCGCTGTCCACCGGGCGGTATCTGGATCTGCGATCGGATCCGGACGTGGCCCACGGAGAGCTGTTCACGGCCTTGCTGCACGCGCTGGACATCGAGGCGGACCACTTCGGCATGCCCGAGTACTGTCGCGGTCCGCTGAGCGCCGTGCTCACGTGAGCGTGGGCCTCGCCCTGGGGCTGCTGGCGTGCGGCCCGCAGACGTCGGTCTCCGAGCCACCCGTCGACACCGGCGTGGCCCCCACTCCGACACCCGGGCCGCCCGAGGTGCTCCAGATCGAGATGTGTGCCGCAGGGGTCGACGCGTGGGGGCCGCTCGACATGGCCACGCTTCGGGCGCAAGGGGCCACGGTACAGCTGGCTTCCACCGATCCTCGCCTCTTCGAGGCCATCACCGAGGTGGTGTGGCTCCTCGACAAGGACGTGACGCGAGATCTCGACGGGCCGCCGTGGTCGCCCCATCCCGAGGGGGTGCTGTGGCGTCTCGACGCGGGGTCCTATCGGCTGTGCGCCCAGGCGTGGACCGACGAGGGACTGGTGGACACCTGTGCCTCGTTCGTGGCCGAGGGCTCGGGCGTGGACGAGCTGCCGCTCCCTCCCGCAGTGGCGGACGCCGACCGGGTGGCGGTGCCCCCCGAGGGGCTCGTGGTGGCCGGCTCCTGCGACGACTGTGGCGCGTGCACCGAGGATGTGTGGCTGGACTTCGACGAGGTGGTGACGGGGCCCATCGTGGTGCGGGGGGTGCGCCACGTGGTCGCGGAGGCGGGTAGCCTTCAGCCTGGGCCCACGGACACTCCGACGCATGGACTGTGGGTGCAACAGGCCTGCGGGATCGTGCACCTGGAGGGGCTGGAGGTGATCGGCGGCAACGTGCTCGACGGGATCCGGGTGGAGGCACCCGACGCCGAGGTGCGCGTGCTGGCGAGCCGCGTGGACGTGCGCGGCAGCCTCGATGCCCTGACGGACCCGGTGCAGGTCACCGCCTCTGCCTCCACCTTGGTGCAGCAGGTGTCGCTGCGTACGGCCACCGAGGGGCTCGATCTCGCTGGGGCGAAGGGGGATGAGCTGGGGCTCGTCACGCTGTGGGACGTGGACGTCGTCAACGACCTGGCGGCCATGGTGCTGCGGGTGCAGGGAGCCAGCGAGGTCTCGGCGAGCGGCGTGTGGCTGCAGACGCCCGTGGGCTGCGATGCCGCCGTCGACGTGGCGGATCCCACGGATCCTGCATGGGACGTGCTGCAGTGCTCGGCACCTCCCGGAGGGGACGTGGTGCCGCTCGGGGCGAGCGGGCTGACCTACGTGCGGCAGCCGTAGGCCGGTCAGTCCACCAAGCTGGTGATCCGGTTGCGGCCGTCGTTCTTGGAGCGGTACATCGCGCGATCGGCCCGCTCCAGCAGATCCGAGACCTCCTCGTCTCCCTCGTGGCGTGTGGCCACCCCCACGCTCACCGTGACGGGCACGTGCACGTCGGTGTCGATGGAGACGGGGGTGAAGACGATGGCGTGGCGGACCCGATCGGCCACCCGCAGCGCCTCCTCGATGGGGGTGGCGGGCAGGAGCAGTACGAACTCGTCGCCCGCCAGTCGCGCCAGGATGTCCGAGTCGCGCACGGCCGACTTGGAGCGCTGCACCACCTCGCGGAGCACCTCGTCGCCTGCCAGGTGGCCGTACGTGTCGTTGACGTGCTTGAAGCGGTCCACGTCGATGAGCACCAGCGACGTGGGATCCTCCGTCTCGGTGGCGAAGAGGCGCTCGCAGTGCAGCTCGAAGGCACGTCGGTTTGCGATGCCGGTCAGCGGGTCGCGCTCTGCCTCGCGTCGGGCCCGATTGGCGTGGTCTTCCAGCTCCGTGATCAGCGTCTCCACGGCTTGAGCAGAGCTGCGGATGCGATCCAGATCCGCCCGCGCCGAGGGATGATCCGTGAGCTCCTCGGCCAACATCTCGGTGAACCCGATGATGGTGTCGAGCTGAGTGCGCGTCTTGAAGGTGATGTCGGCCGTGATGTCGGCGGCCCGAGCGCCCACCGGCAGGTGTTTGCTCATCGACTCTTGCACGGGGCACCCTCCAGGTCGCCTATCGTTCAGCGGTCGGCCCTTCTTCAGCTTCGTGTCGTTACACACCCTGGGGGCATTATGAACGATCTGCCGAACAGCGAGGAGGGATGGCGCGTGCGCCTCACCCCCATGCAGTTCCACGTGCTCCGAGAGCAAGGCACGGAGCGCGCCTTCACTGGGGAGTATTGGGACCACGACGGCGAGGGCACGTACCGATGTGCCGGGTGCGCCACGGAGCTCTTCACCAGTGGGGAGAAGTTCCGGTCGGGGTGCGGATGGCCCTCGTTCACCGCCGCACTTCAGTCGGATGCGGTCGCCACTCGAGCCGACGACAGCCACGGCATGGTTCGCACTGAGGTGATCTGCGCCACCTGCGAGGGTCACCTGGGCCACGTGTTCGACGATGGTCCGCCTCCAACGGGCAAGCGCTTCTGCATCAACAGTGCCGCGCTCACCTTCGAGGGAGGCCAGTCCTAGGCAGGCCGGTCGTCAAGTCAATGCCATGACGGAAAAAATCGCATTGCGCTAGACGGGGTCATCCCGGCATAATCTGGCGCCAGCGCGGAACATCGGGTGCGAATACTTAGAGCCATCTACGCCTTCGATCCCGCTCAGCGTGGGGAACACCGCGGGGCGAGGGATCGGCTGATGTGGCGACAGCTCCTGTGGCTGCTGCTGCTCGGTGTGGCGTGGATGCCGGTGCTGGCACTGTTGGCGCCCCAGTGCTTGCCCATCGCGTTGATCTTCGTGCTCCAGATGGGCGTGGGCTTGTCGCTGCTGTACGCACAGAAGCAGCAGCTCGCCGCCGTGTGGGTCTGCGGCGGCTGGCTGGTGGTGTTCGCGGTGGGCATGAGCACCACGGGGGAGCTACCCGGAGTGCTGGCCCTGTGCGCTGCGGCCGCGACGATGGCCGGGGTGGTGTGGCTCGAGCGACCCGCCGCTCTGGCGATGGTGGTCGGCTACGTGCTGATCTTGGTGTTCCACGAGCCGCTGACGGTGGCCTGGGGCCGCACGGTGCGTGCGGCTCCTTCGGATCTCGGCACCTGGCGCTTCGTGGCCATGTCGTCGGCGGTGATGGTGGGGCTGATGCTCACCGGTACCCTCATGGACGCCCTCACCCGAGCCAAGGGGGCGGCGGTGGAGCGCACGCTGCAGGCGGTGACGGCCACTGCGCAGGCCCGCGCTGCCTCGCGGGCGAAGTCCCAGTTCCTGGCCACCATGAGCCACGAGCTGCGCACGCCCCTCAATGCCATCCTCGGCTACTCCGATCTGCTGCGCGAGGATGGGGAGCCTGGCGATCTCGACCGCATCCACGAGGCGGGGGGCCTGCTGCTCCGACTCGTGGACGACGTGCTGGAGGTGGCGCGTGCGGAGTCCGTGTCGGTCTCCACCAAGCACGCCGTGGACTTGCTCGCGGCGGTGATGCAGTGCGGTGTGCCCGTGCGGCTGACCGACGAGGATCAGACGGCCGTGAGCGTGGACTCCAGCGGCGATCAGCTCGTGCGCTTGCTTCGGAACCTGCTGGGCCACGTGTCCACGGTCTGCGGCGTCGAGCCCGTCCTCGTGGAGGTCGACGTGCGGGGTCGGCGGGTGCAGCTGTCGGTGGACTGTGTGCCCCAGAGCGGGATCGGTCTGGTCTTGGCGACTCAGCTCGCAGAGCTTCACGGAGGCGGGGTGACGCAACGAACCGACGGCTACGACCTCACGCTGCCCTTGGCGCCGCTATGAGGCAGCTGTCCTCCTTCGAGCACCTGTTGGTGTCGGTCATCGCCGTGGTGGTGTGCGGCCTGGCGGGGTTCGGCGTCACCGGGGCCGGCCTGTGGTTCCTCGCGCTGATGATGCTGTCGCTGGGCCTCACGCGTACCCTCGGGGAGCGTGTCGGCTCGACCGTGCTCGTGGTCACCGGAGCAGGTTCACTGTTCGTGCTGATCGTGACCGGTGGGGGAGCCAACAGTCACTTCGTGGTGGGCATCCCCATCGGGATCTTCGCGCTGTGGATCTGGGTGGGACGGACGGCTGCGTTGGTGGCTGCGCCCGCGGTGGTGGCGGCTCAGGCAGTGGTGATGGCCTTGGGCTACGACCGGTGGGATCCGAACACCACGATGGCGGCCCACGTGATCACCGTGCTGATCGCTGCGGTCCTGGTCCGCCACGTGGTCGCGGACATGCGCATGGCCGTCGCGTTGTCGGTGGATCGGGCCGAGGCCTCGGAGCGTGCAGCCCAGCGCGCGAGGGAGGCCGATCAGGCGCGGGACCGGTTCCTCGACATCGTCAGCCGTGAGCTGCGCACACCCCTGGACTCGATCCTCGGCTACACCGGGCTGTCGCTGGAGGAGGAGTGTGAGCCCGACCGCATCGCCGATCTGCGCAAGATCGAGACGGCGGGTCGCCAGCTCTTGGCTCTGGTGGACGACCTGCTCGATCTGTCGCGGGTCCAGGCCAACGACCTGGACGTGATGCTCGAGCCGGTGGAGGTGGAGCCACTGGTCCACGACGTCGTGGCGATGGTCCGCCCGCTGCTGGATGGTCGCCGCAACAGCCTCGAGGTGGACATCGAGCCGGGGATCCTGGTGCAGGCGGATCTGCTGCGCGCACGGCAGGTGCTCCTGAACCTGGCCGTCAATGCAGGGAAGTTCACCGAGGGGGGGCGGATCAGCCTACGGGTTCGCGCCCAGGCCGATCAGGTGGCCATCGAGGTGTCCGACAACGGGGTGGGGATTCGCGAGGACCGCCTCGCGGACATCTTCCTGCCCTTCGTGCAGCTCAGGAAGGAGGC
>JAHQVJ010000039.1 GCA_019634415.1 Myxococcales bacterium | reverse complement strand
GCCCGTAGGGCTCGATGTGCGCGACGCCCATTTCCGTCGTTCGATGGCCGTGTTCCTGCGGCGCGCACATCGATTATGTCCCGGAGGGTCGGAGCGACCAACGGTAGGACAGCGCGGTCGACTTCGTCGAGCGCAGCTGTAAGATGCCCTCCCATCTGGAGCGCCCCCCATGGAACAGACCTTCGCCATCAGCGGCCCCACCAAGGGCGTCCGATTGAGTCCCGACGACGACGGTCGCCTGGTGTTCAGCATCGTCAACAAGACCGGCGCGTCCGTCGCAGCCACGGCCACCCTCACCGCCCCCGACGCCTCCTGGTGCACCCTCGTGGAGGAGCCGCAGCCCCAGCCCCTGACGCCCTACGGCAGGCGGCGCGTGGTCGTGATCATGAAGCCGCCGGCCGACGCCACCCCCGGCGAGTACGAGCTGGCGCTGACCGTGGCCGATCCCGAGCAGCCCGACACGCCCTGTGCCAGCGGCCGGGTCGTGGTCGAGATCGTGGGTGAGGCGGAGGCAGCGGTCGACGCGCAGCCCCCAGCCGAGGCCGCAGCGCCCGAGGCAGCCGACGATCCCACCACCGCGCCGCGCGTGGTGCAGCCCAACAGGGCCGATCCCGACGCGCCCACGATCCTCGACACCGGGGAGCGCTACTCCGCCAACGAGGAGATCACCGTCGACGCAGAGCCGGAGCCCCTGCCCCAGCGCAGCGGAGGTAGCTCGGTCGTGTGGATCGGGCTGCTGCTCGTGGTGGTCGCTGGCGGCATCGCAGGCGTCTACTACGCGCTCGATCAGGGGCTGCTGTAGGCGCAGGATGGACAGCTCCCCCCGACGAAGGCGCGCTCCGCGGCGCATCACCGCCCCCTACCTGCAGCGGGTGACGGCGCACTACCTGGAGCGCTACGCCTCCAGCCGCGCCAACCTCAAGCGGCTGCTCATGCGCCGCGTGCACCGCAGCGCCGCCCACCACGACGACGACCCCGCCGACGGCGAGGTGCTCGTGGACGCCGAGCTGGACCGGCTCGAGGGGCTCGGCCTCATCGACGACGACGCCTACGCCGCCGACCGCGCACGCTCCCTGAACCGCCGCGGCGCCTCGGCCCGCAAGATCCGTGCCACGCTTGCCTCGAAGGGCGTCGCGGGCTGGCGCATCGACGCGGCACTGGAGTCCCTCGCCGGTGAGGGCACGGATCCCGAGTGGCGGGCCGCCCTCACCTACGCCCGCAAGCGACGGATCGGACCCTACCGTCGCGCCCCCGTGGACGACGACGGACGGCGCAAGGAGCTGGGGCGCATGGCCCGGGCGGGGTTCTCCTTCGACCTGGCGAAGCGCGTGTTGGACGCCACCGAAGAGGACCTAGCCCCCTGACGCCGCGGCGAAGGGCTCCAGCCGCTCCTGCAGACGCTCCACGAAGGCGCGCACCCGGGCCGGCACGAAGCTGCGGGTGGGCAGCACCGCCCACGCCGCCAGATCCCAGCGGCTCGCCGTGGCCTGCCAGTCGGGCAGCAGCTGCACGAGCACTCCCTCCTCGAGCTCCCGCGCCACGTTCCAGCGCGGCAGCAGCGCCACCCCGACCCCCGCCACCGCCAGGTCTCGCAGCACCGGCCCGTCGCTCACCACGAAGCGGCCTCCCACCGGCACCGCCACCTCCGCCCCTTGCTGGTCGCGGAAGCGCCACCGCGGCGTCTGACCCGGCACCGGATAGCGCAGGCAGCCCTCGACGGGCAGCTCCGAGGGGTGCGCCACCGGACCGTGCTCGGCCACCCAGCCCCGGCTCGCCACCAGGGCGTAGTGCATCGCACACAGCCGGATCGCCACGTGCGACGAGTCCTCGAGTCGGCCCAGCCGCACCGCCACGTCGCGGCGATCCGCCACCAGATCCACCAGCCGATCCGTGAGCTCCAGATCGAAGCGCAGCTCGGGGTGCTCTGCCGCCAGCTCCGCCACCACGGGCGCCACCGCCAATCGGCCCACGCTCACCGGCGCGCTCACCCGCAGCACCCCGGTGGGCCGCTCGCCGGCGTCGGTGGCCTGCCGGCCAGCGGCATCGAGGGCCTCGAGCACGGGCTCCACCTGCGCGGCATAGCGCAGGCCCGCCTCCGTGGGCTGAAGCACGCGGGTGGTGCGCTGCAGCAGTCGCACCCCGAGCTCCGCCTCCAGCCCCGCGATGGCCCGCGACACCGAAGACGGCGCCACCGCCCGATCCCGGGCCACGGCGGCGAAGCTGCCCCGGCGCAGCACCTCCAGGAAGACCCGCAGCGACTCCACCTCCATCGCCCTCAGTCCCCCAAGAACAGCCGGCTGACACCGCTGATGTCGTCGTCGCCGTAGCCGGACTCCACGGCCTGGGCGTACACGGCGCGGGCCACCTCGGCCAGGGGTCCGGCCCCCAGACCCGCGGCGTAGCCGAGGTCCTTGACCACCAACGACACGGGGAAGTTGGGGGCGAAGCTGCGCTCGTCGATCAGGGTGGCCACCCGCGCCACGGCAGGGCTCGCCACCGCGGTGCCCGCCAGGAAGCGGCTGGCCTGATCCTCGGGGATCCCAGCGCCCACCATGCCCGCCACTGCCTCGCTGAAGGCCGCCACCTGCAGCGCGAAGAGGAAGTTCACGGCGAGCTTCGCCGCCGCCCCCGCTCCCGATGGACCAAGCCGCACCACCTTCGCCGCATACGCCTCCAGCACGGGCGTCAGTGCCTCGATGCTCTGCGCGCTACCGCCCGCCAGCACCACCAGCTGGCCCGCCTCGGCATGGGGACGCGTGCCCACCACCGGTGCATCCACCAGCTCCACGCCGGCCGCACCGACCTCCGCCGCGAGCTGCCGCACCCAGTCCACCGTGAGCGTGCTCGCCTCCACCGCGAGCGCCCCGGCAGACAAGCCCGCCACCGCACCCGTGTGTGGATCCAGCCACACCGCGCGCGAGGCCTCGTCGTCGGTGACCATGGAGATCACCACGTCCGCACCCGCGGCGGCCTGCCGCGGCGTCAGCGCTACGGGCACCGACAGCTCGGCCGCCCGCGCAGGCGTGCGGTTCCAGACCGTCACCGCATGCCCCGCCTCCACCAGGCGCTGCACCATGCGGGTGCCCATCGCCCCCAGCCCCAGGAATGCCACCTTCTTCACACTCACCTCTCGCCTTCTTGGATACCCCTTGCGCTCGCCGCACGAAACAACGCCGCACGAACATCTTCAGTGCGTAATTCGCACGAATCTAATCGAGGCGAATTTCATCGTTGACAGCGCGAGCACGACACTCTACAACTGCAATGACGCACACACCGTGCGCCACACAGTGGAGGGTCCGTACATGGATTGCTGGTTTCCCTAGGACGTAGTCATTCTCTACATTTCCTTGCGGAGACCACTCGATGTGGACCCTCGTCTGAGCCTCGATCGAGGCTGACTCCTAGTCGCTAGGCCACCCTGCTCGACCTGTCGGGCACGGCACGCGCGACAGCTCGCTCACCTAGGTGTCCACCTGGTTCGACAGTGACCAGGTGCCTGGCTGGCAGGGCGTTCCCCTGCTGGCTCGACACACGGTCGAGCGTGCAGTCGCGGCGGCGGCCATGCGCTGGAAGGCCCCCGGCACAGCTGCGTGCAGAAATGCATTCGACTGTGTCGAATGCAGACGTGCGTCCGTGGATCGAGCTCCGCTCTTCTCACATTCGACCCATTTGGAGGGCTTCGTGCCTCACAACGACTCCGACACTCCGACCCCACGACCCCTGTCTCGCCGCGAGCGCCGTGCGCTGGCGCGCGGCAAGGCCGTCCCCTCGACGTCTCCCTTGCAGCGACCCACGCCTCGCCAGCGCGATCCCAGCGCTGGACGCGGGAGGGGATCTGCTGGCTTCAGCGGCTCCTCGCGCCATCGAGGCAACAAGAAGACCAACAAGCGCTAGCGGACCCTCCCGCTAGCCAGACGGCGTGGGCCCGTGTCGTCGCAGGATGACCAGGCCCACCGCCCATGCTGCCAGCAGAAAGACCGCCGACAGATAGAACGGTGCTCCTGGCAGCGTGAGTCCCATCGTGCCGTCGGTGCCCATCACGAACAAGGCGGTGGCCAACAGCGGCGCCACGATGGTCGTCAGGGACTGCAGGCTGGCGAGCGCCCCCTGCACCGCGCCCTGGCGCTCTGGCTCCACCGATCCCGTCACCAGGCTCATCAGCGACGGTCCCGCGATGGCCCCCAGCGATCCGAGCGGAATCACCACCAGGATCATCCACCCTTGCGGCACCGAGCCATACAGGCAGAAGGCCACGGTGGTGAGCAGCAGGCCTCCCAGCAGGGAGCGGGGCTCGCCGAACCGCGGCACGATCCGGCGGACCAGGCCTCCTTGCACGATGGCCGCCCCCACCCCCACCACGGCGAGCGACAGGCCGTTCTCCTGTGGGCCCCAGCCGTAGCGGTAGCCCGTGTAGAGCACCCACACCGACTCGAGCCCGCGCTGGGCCAGCGACTGCAACATGAGCACCCCCGCCAGCCCGGCCACCAGGGGATTCACCGACAGGTTCGCCAAGCCCGACAGCGGGTTCGCGTCTGCCCAGCCGAAGGCCCGACGACGCTCCTCCGGCAGCGACTCCGGCAGCACCAGCGTGCCCCACACCACGTTCGCGAACACCGCCACCGCAGCTCCGAAGAAGGGCACGCGAGGACCGTACTCCCCGAGCAAGCCGCCCAGCGCGGGCCCGAGCACGAAGCCCACGCCGAAGGCCGCCCCCACCAGACCGAAGTTCTTGGCGCGCGTCTCGGCGGTGGAGATGTCGGCCATGTAGGCGTTGGCGGTGGTGATCGTGGCACCCGTCACCCCCGCCAGGCAGCGCCCCACGAACAGCACCCACAGCGACGGCGCCAGCCCCATCACCACGTAGGACACACCCATCCCGAACATCGACAGCAGGAGCACCGGGCGCCGGCCGTAGCGATCCGACAGCGCTCCCAGCAGCGGCGAGAACAGCGTCTGCATCACCGCGTAGGTCGCCACCAGCGGACCGTAGTAGCGAGCCGCCTCCGTCTCGCCGGCCCCCACCAGCGCCTCCACCACCTCCGGCAGCACGGGGATGATGATACCGATGCCCAGGATGTCGAGCAGCAGCGTCACGAAGATGAAGCGAGGGGCAGCTGAGCGGGCCATGCGTGTGTCGATCCGGGGTCAGGTGTTTGCAGGTCGCGTCCACCATCGATACCCTGAACGCGAAATCATGAACTCGTTCGCCCCCACCACCGCCACCTGTTGTCTCTGTTGTTGTCAGAGCAGCCGTGGTGTGGTGGGCCAGCCGAGCGAGTAGCCGAACCCAACCACATCACGGCAGGACCTTCCTGCCGTGTGGACATCTCCTCCGGCAGGCCCGCCCGCTCGGAGACGACATGTCCACCATCCACATCCTGTTCGAGAACGAAGACTGGATGCCTCCCCTGCGCGCGGCCCTCGAGGCGCGGGGCCTCGCCTACGAGGAGCACCTGGTCACCGGCGGCCACCTCGATCTGGCCTCCGTCCCGCGCGACGGCGTGTTCCTCAACCGGATGAGTCCCTCGGCCCACACCCGTGACCACCAAGGCGGCGTGCGGTTCCTCCAGCAGTACCTGGCCGTGCTCGAGTCCCACGGTCGACGCGTGATCAACGGCAGCCGCGCCTTCGGGCTCGAGGTGAGCAAGGTCGCTCAAGACATCGCGCTGCGCAGAGCGGGGATCCGCACCCCACGCACGCTTGCCGTGGTGGGGGGCAGCGAGGCGCTGAAGCGTGCGGCGCGCACGATGGAGCTGCCCTTCATCACCAAGGACAACCAGGGCGGCAAGGGGCTCGGTGTGCAGCTGTTCCACGACCTCGACACCTTCGACGCCTACGTGGACGGCCCACAGTTCGTGCCCGGCCCGGACGGCGTCACCCTGCTGCAGCAGTACATCCAGCCCGCCGAGCCCTACATCACCCGCGTGGAGATCGTGGACGGGGAGCTGCAGTACGCCATCCGCAGCAGCACCGAGGGCGGCTTCGAGCTGTGCCCCGCCGATGCCTGCGCCGTGGACGAGCAGTTCTGCCCCGTGGGCGGCACGGGTCGCTTCGAGCTGGCCACCGACATCACCGCCGACGATCCGCTGGTGCAGGCCTACATCCAGATGATGCACGAGAACGAGCTCGACGTGGCTGGCATCGAGTTCGTCGAGGACGCCAACGGCGTGCGCTACACCTACGACATCAACGGCACCACCAACTACAACGGTGACGTGGAGGCGCAGCACGGCCTGTCGGGCATGACGTCCATCGTTCGCTTGGCGGAGCGCGAGCTGGCCAAGCAGGGGATCTCCAACGCCGCCTGACGGTCGCGAAGCCATGGTGTCGGTCGTTAAATCTCCTGCCGAGCCGTGGAGTGGCAGTGGACGTCGACAAGGGGACCCGAGTGGAGATCGTCTCGGGTCGTAAGGGCAAGGGTGTGTGCGGTTCCGTCTTCTGGATCGGCGAGGATCGCTACAAAGAGGGTGCCAAGCGCCTCGGGATCCACGGAGACGACGGCGAGACCTACTGGGTCAGCGCCGACTACGTGGAGCCCACCGACGCCCCCGAGCCCGAGCCGGAGGGACCGGAGCCCGGCAAGGGGGACCGCGTGTCGTTCCCCCTCGAAGACGACGAGCGAGGCGAAGGCCAGGTGTTCTGGGTGGGGCCCAGCAAGCAGGGCGGAGGCACACGCATCGGAGTGCAGTGCGACGACGGTGAAACGCGGTGGTTCGATACGCGTCGAGTCACCCTGCTGTCGGAAGCGACAGGTGGGGGTGAACCACCGCCCACCGAAGGCCCACAGTGGGACGAGGAGGAGCCACCGTTCTGACCCCCACCCTTCGACACCCCACCCCCGAAGATGCCCCCGGCCTCGCTCGGATCGAGGCGCGCGCCTGGGAGGGCGCCTATGCCGAGCTACTACCCGCCTCGGCCCTCGCCCCCCTGCGCGACGAGGAGCGCGAGCACTGGTGGAGGCGACGCATCGAGTCGAGCGCGTCGCAGCCACGTCGCTTCCTGACCGTGGCATGCCGCGACAGCGCCCTCGCCGGCTACGTCAGCTTCGGCGAGACTCGCCAGCGGGATCTGGAGCCCGGGTTCGCCGGCGAGATCTACGAGCTGTACGTGGACCCCGACCACCAGCGCCAGTCCGTGGGCAAGCACCTGTTCGATCACGCCTTGCAGGCGCTGCGCAACCGCGGCCGCTTCTGGTGCGTGCTCGACGTGCTCCGCGACAACGACGGCGCGCGCGCGTTCTACGAAGCCATGGGCATGCAGACCGACGGCCGCCTGCGACGCCGCTCCGCCGGCACCGGTCGACGATCGCGCACGCTGCAGTATCGCCCGCCCCCCGGCGACGTCGTCGTCGTGCGCTACGAGGTGCCGCTGCATCACCTCGGCGTGTAGAATCGAGGCCATGGCCTCGATTCCACTGGAGCTGCTGGCACCGATGGTGGTGGGAGGCGTGTCGCTGGTGGTGGTGGCCACCCGACTGCTCGGAGGCGCCGTGCCCGCCGAGATCCGCGACGACGCCCACGCCCGTCGGCTGTACACCACCGACTTCCCCACCGCCGTGACGCGCGAGGTGGTGGTGGGCGATCGCAGCCGCACCGCACTGGTCGCCCTCGAGCCCGGCCTCGGTGCCGTCACCACCCTGGGCGACAAGCTGGTGGTCCGGCAGCTGGACTCCGGCGGCCTGCGGGCCGTGCGCGTGGCCGGGGAGGATCTCGTGCTCACGCTCACCGACTTCGGCGCCCCCACCCTCCGGATCCGCCTGTCGGATCCGAGCCTGCGCGAGCGCTGGCTGCAGCGAGCCACAGCCGAGGTGACCTGATGGACGTCCCCGATCTGCCCTCCCCCACACAGCTCGCCATCCCGGGCTTCATCGCGCTGATCCTGGTGGAGCTGGTGGTGGCACGCTTCGTGAGCGGCATCCGCTACGAGGCCACGGACACGCTGGCCAGCCTCACCATGGGGGTCGGCAACGTGGTGGAGGGCCTGCTCCTCGGCTTCGTCGGCTACGGCGTGCTGATGCTCCTGCACCCCTTCGGCCTGTTCGACTTCGGCTGGGGCATCGGCACCTTCGCGCTGTGCTTCGTGCTCGACGATCTGCGCTACTACGTGTACCACCGCACCGCCCACGTCAGCCGCTTCTTCTGGGCGGCCCACGTCACCCACCACAGCAGCCAGCACTACAACCTCTCCACGGCCTTGCGCCAGACCTGGACGAGCACGCTGTCGGCGACGTTCCTGTTCCGGATCCCGCTGGTGCTGCTCGGCTTCCATCCCGTCATGCTGGGCTTCGTGGCGGCGCTGAACGCGCTGTACCAGTTCTGGATCCACACCGAGGCGATCGGCAAGCTACCCGGCCCCATCGAGGCCATCTTCAACACGCCCAGCCACCACCGGGTGCATCACGCTCGCAACGCCCGCTACCTCGACGCCAACTACGCGGGCACGCTGATCATCTGGGATCGCCTGTTCGGCACCTTCATCCCGGAAGACGAGACCGAGCCCTGCCGCTACGGGCTGGTGAAGAACCTCGCGACCTTCAACCCCGTCCGCATCGCACTGCACGAGTGGGTGGGGATCGCCTCCGATGTCACGCGGCGGGGGCTGAGCCTCTGGCAGCGCCTAGCCTACGTCTTCGGGCCCCCGGGCTACAGCCACGACGGCAGCCGCAAGACCTCGCGCATGCTCAAGGAGGAGTGGGCAGCGCAGTCGGAGCGCTAGTCCGGCGCCAACCGCAGCAGCCGCACCCGCAGCGCCTCGTCCTCCAGCCGCCCCGCGATGGCCAGCGCACGAACCCGGGTGCGCTCACCCTCTTCCCCCCCCAGTGCTCGGGCCAGCAGGTTCAGCGCCATCACCCGCAGGCGCAGCGAGCCCGCGTCGCCCGAGTGGGTCACCGAGGCCCGTGCGTGCTCGACGGCCTGGTCGCGATCGCCCAGGTGCAGCGCACACCACCCCAGGCCATTGTGCCGCCGCACCATCGCGAAGGGTGGGCCCACCCCGGGCAGGGCCTCGTACAGCGGGGCCGCGGCGTCGGGGCGCCGCTGCCGCACGTTGAGCTCGTAGCCACGCTGATCCACCAGCCGCGCCCACAGGCAAGCGCGGTCGTCGTCGTT
This sequence comes from Myxococcales bacterium, assembly GCA_019634415.1. Lineage (GTDB taxonomy): Bacteria > Myxococcota_A > UBA796 > UBA796 > DRPG01. The sequence goes on along the minus strand of JAHQVJ010000039.1, from coordinate 101,386 downwards.
GGGTAGCGCGGCGATCTGGGGCTCCGCCTCGTCCAGGCGATCGGCCACCGCGGACGGGTTCCGCCGGCTGTCCACGAAGGCGCGCACCAGCAGGGCCTCGGCACGCGCTGCCCCCACCGCCACCGGCTCCGCGCGGGCCAGGTGCTCCTCCGCCTCCAGGATGTAGCGGCCCCGCAGAGCCACCGACGCCCGGCCCAGCTGCACCCACGCCCGCGCCGGCGACTCCGCGATGGGCGGACGCTCCCAAGGGCGCAGCAGGTCCAGGCACACCGACCGCGGCAGATCGGTGAAGCGGCTGTGGTAATGCCCCATCCAGCGCACCCGGCCCTCGATCCCCTTCGGCAGCCCGAAGGTCCGCAGGCACCGCATGCCCCAGCTGCCGCCGTCGCGGGTCGCCCGCTTCCGCAGCCGGCGCAGCCCCCGCTCGATGGACTCCACGTCCTCCGTGTGGCTGCGCGTCTCCGCCAGCCGGTTCGCCACCGCCGCCAGCGTGCCGTGGGACGCCACCAGCCACGCCACGTAGCCGTGCCAGTCGAAGTCCAAGGTATCGGGATCCACCTCACGCACGCGGCAGCCACTCGTCGATGGCGCCCAGGATGGCCCCCGGTGCTCGCACCCAGTCGAAGTGCACCCGCGGCTGCTCCACCAATCCCTCGTCGTCGAGGTGGCGGAGGGTGATCTGCTCGGCCGGCATCTTCTGGGCGAGGTGCCGCACCGCGGAGCGCGGCGCGAGCTCGTCGCCGTGCAGCGACAGCACCAGACCCGGTGTGCGGTTGCTGCGCAGCGCCCCTTCGTAGTCCACCGCAGTGCCCGACACGGCGTAGCGACCGTCGCGCGACTGCCTCGCCCAGTCCCGGATCACGCCCGTGGCCTCGTGCCCGGCGAACCCGAGGCGATGCCCCGGGAACGTGCCCCACACCCGGCCCACCAGCGACGCCAGCTGCGTGCCCACCAGCACCGGCAGCCGCTTGCCCGGCGGAAAGGCCCGCCAGTACACCGAGCAGGCCGCCACCGTCACGAAGCCCGTGACCTGACCCGGCTGCGCGCTGCAGTACAGCGCCGCCATCTGCCCCCCCAGGGAGTGCCCCAGCAGCACCACGGGCGACGCCGGGTGCCGCGCGCGCACGCGCTGGATCGAGGCTGGCAGATCGCACTCCAGCAGATGCACGTAGCCGAAGTCCGCCGCTCGCCCCGGTCGCACCTCGCTCCGACCGTGGCCCCGTTGCTCGGCCGTGATCAACCGGATCCCCCGCTGGGCGAGGGGCAGCGCCAGCCGGTTGTAGAACCGCGCCTGCACCCCCATCGCCGGGAGCAGCAAGGCCACGGGCGCATCGTCGGGCAGCTCGGGGGCATCGAAGGCCTCGAGCGCACTGCGTGCGCCGTCCTCCGACGTCACCTCCAGCAGCGTGCGTTCCATCCATCCTCCGCCGCCCCACGGATAACGCCGCAGAGGACTCCACTCCTCCACGCCCCGCATCGCATCCGGTAAGGTACGCCGCCCGAACGAGGGACGACCGAGCAGGGGTGCACGATGAGACATGCAGCGACGATGATCGCGTGGGTGCTGTGGATGCTGGGATGCTTCCAGAGCACTGCCTTCGCGCAGACCCTACAGGTCGGTGTGGTGACGCCGGGGGCCGACGCCCCCGATGCGAGCGCCATCGCCCGGGCCGTAGAGATCTTCGAGGCCCACCATCGCAACGTCGAGGTGACGGTGGTCTCCGACGACGGGGACACCACGAAGGCCACCGAGGTGGCCACGTCGCTCGTGGACGGCGGCGTGGCTGGCGTGGTGGGGCACACCGACGCCGCCTCGGCCGAGGCCGCAGCCGGCGTCTACGGAGCGGCGGGCGTGCCCTTCCTCGCCCCGGCCCTCACCGACCGGGCCGCCGCGAAGGGCAGTCCCCTCACCTTCACCACCAGCTACACCGACGACGTACAGGCCGCGCGCATCGTGGCCTACGCGGCCGCCGTGCTGAAGGCCAACAACGTCGCCGTGCTCCACGCCGACGACGCACAGAGCACGGCCATGGCCCGCACCGTCCGCTCCGCAGCCCGCCGCGTGGGTCTGCAGGTGCAGGCCGACACCGCCAGCTGGTCTGCCTCGGGCGGACCACAGGCCGGCTACGTGCGCGGGTTGTTCCCCGATGCACGCGGTGCCACGCCCACCAGCCTCCGGCGCCGCCTCTTCGGCCCGCGCCAGCCTTCCGCCGTGGCCCAGAAGATCGGCATCGACGCCTTCGTCGTCATCGGCGATGGCGACGCCGGCACCAAGATCATCGGCCAGCTCCGCAGCGCCGGCCTGGACGTGCCCGTCGTGGGCACCGACCGGTGGGACACCCCCGCCTTCGCGGGCTTGTTCGACGAGCCCGTCGAGGACGTCTACCTGCCCGCTCGCCACACCTGGGCCATCGACTCCGACGCCGTGCGCGCCTGGCGGACCGAGTTCGAAGACGAGGTGGCCCCCACCGTGGCCGCCCTGCAGGTCTACGAGGGCCTGCAGCTACTGGCCGCAGCGCTGGCCGACGAGCGCACCGATGCAGCTGGTGTGGCGTCGTTCCTGACCGACAAGAACACCCCCGAGGGTGCGGTGGAGGGGCTGTCCAGCCTGCTGTACTTCGACCGCGACGGAGTCATGAAGCGGGATCCCTGGTTCCTCAGCCCGCGACTCGGTGCACTACAGCCCGCCTACACTCAGCTGCGCGAGGTGGTGGATCCCCGTGAGTTGTGGCGCGCCAACCGCTCCGAGGAGGAGGCCAAGGCCGCCGCCGAAGGTGCCCAGCAGGTGCAGCAGCGGATCCGCGGCTTCCGTCGTCGCGGGCGCACCGCACCTGGCGTGGTCGAGCCCACCGGGCCCAACGTGGTCTCCCTGGGCTCCAGCAACACCGTGAAGCTGGGCGGCACGCCGTACCACCTCACCTCCGTGGTCTACGCCGGCATCGACTTCTTCCGCGTCAACGACGTCGACGCCAACAACCAGTCCTTCGACGTCGAGCTGTACCTGTGGTTCAAGTGGCAGGGCGACGTCGACATCGAGAACATCGGGTTCATCAACGAGATCTACACCGAGGAAGGGGTCTGGGAGGTGCTCCGTGAGGACCTCGAGGGCGACACCAAGTACGTCTGCTTCAAGATCAAGGGCCGCTTCCTCACGCCCTTCGAGCTGCGCGAGTTCCCCTTCGACACGCAGCGCTTCCCGCTCACGCTCGCCCACGAGTCACGCGACAGCAACAACCTGATCCTCGTGGTGGACCAGGACCAGCTGTCTCACGACGCCGTGCGCGACGTGTACCCCGAGGAGTGGACCTGGATGGGGCGCGCCGACTTCTCGTCGTCGTACGTGCCCTCCTCCACCTTCGGCGACCCCGCCTACGAGGGGCCCGCGAGCCGCTCCACGTACTCCGTCTACCAGACGGAGATCGTGCTCAAGCGGATCCTCTTCCCCTACCTGGTCACCCTGTTCCTGCCGCTGGTGATCATGGTGGCCATCAGTCTCTTCGGCTTGCTGATCCCGCCCCAGCAGTTCGACGCCCGCATGACGCTGGTGATGACCGCGCTGCTGTCGATCCTGGTGTTCCACCTGGCCCAGGGCGACTCGCTGCCCAACGTCGGCTACCTGATGCGCGCCGACCAGTACTTCATGGTCACCTACCTGCTCATGTTCGTGCTCATCGTGAAGACGGTGCTCGTGAACATGGTGGCCGACGACCGGCCTGCCGCCTGGGTCCGCATGGCGGAGTTGGTCTTCGCGGCCGTGTTCGTGCCCTTCTCGTTCCTGCTGTACGGCGCGCTGACCTTCGGCTTCTCCCTGCCCTTCGTGGGTGGAGGTGGCGCCGACGCAGCCGAGGCCGTCGTGGTCGAAGAGGTGAGCGCCGCCATCGAGGAGACCCCCGACGAGGATGCTGTCCCCACCGAGGGCGACGCCGCAGAGGAGGCAGGCGACGCCGCAGCCCCCACGGGCGACGGCTACACCGTGCTTTGCAACGGCCAGAAGGTGGCGCTGGGCAGCGTGGTGGCGCCGATCCTCGAGGACATGGAGTCCATCGAGATCCCCTACACCCAGAACCAGGCCGGTGGCGACGCCCTGCGCGACTGCTCCGGAAACTTCCTCCGCGTGTCGAGCTGGGTGGCCACGCAGTGCCCCGAAGGCGCCGACAAGCTCGCGGCCTCCGCTGGCGTCACCAAGTGGCGTAAGGGCGGCGACAACGTGTTCAAGGGCGAGGTGAAGTCGTGGGTGCAGGTGAAGGACGACGGCACCGAGCAGAACTACACCGCGCGAACCAGCCGTAGCACCGCGCGCTGGTACCACAGCCAGGGGCTGTACACCCCCATCTTCGCCGACAATGGCAAGCAGGACATCACCACCCCGAGCCAGGACCTGCAGAAGCACCGCAACCAGTTCCTGCCGGGCACGGTGGTGTGGTTCGCGAAGCCGGGCGCCCGCGTCACGCGCAGGGAAGGCGTGGAGAAGATGTTCAGCGACACCGACCGCAGCGAGGCCATCACCCACGTGGGCGTGATCCACTCGGTCACCCGCGACGACGACGGCAACGTGGTGGGCTACCGCATGTACCACGGCCGCCGCGCATACGGCAGCTCGGACCCCGACAAGCAAGACAACAAGATCACCGACCACGTGTGGGAGTACACCGGCTCCACGTCGGGGATCCCCCCCTTCGGGAACTGGACGGAGCCCGTGGTGGGGATCGCGCCGATCCTGCCGCCAGCCTAGCTGGGCGGAGGCGCTCTGTCCGACGACGTCGTCGCGCGACTCGCCCGAGACCGGAAGGAGGCTTCCTCTCGGGTGCTCGCCGATCTGCTTCGCGAGCGCGGAGACCCTCGCGCGGAGCTCGTCGCGCTGCAGCTCGCCATGGATGCAGCCCTCGACGACGGCCGTGAATGGACTGGGGGGCGTTGTGGACCCATTCGTCCCTGGTCGCCCTGCGGTTCGTGCTGCTGAACGGCCTGGACGGCCCGTCGCTACGGCGTGCGCTTCAGGCCATGTCCTCACCTGTGCGAGGGGACCTGCTGAGCCTGGAGCTGTGCCACTGCACCGTCGACGCGAGCACCGGGCCTGCCCTCGCCGATCTCCGGTGTCTGCAGCGCCTGCTGCATGACCAACCACGCGCGCTCCAGCCAGCCCTTGACCGTGCTTCCTGCGTTGACCTCGCTGCGTCACCTCCGCGAGCTGAGACTCGAGGCCAGCTACGTGGTCGGCTCACCCAACGTCGGCATCGGCGAGCTCGAGTCCCTGCGCGATCTGGCGTCGCTGCGGTCCATCGAGGTCAACCTCGGCCCGCCATCCGGAAGGGCGGCCCACGTTGACCAGGCTCTGACCCTCGTCGACTCGCTCCCAGTGACGATCGAGGAGCTGACGCTGTCCGGCGTGGAGCGCGTCGACGACCCGCTCCTGCAGGCGCTGGAGCGGCTCGACCGGCTCGAGTTCATCGATCTCACCGCACGCCAAGGGCCCAACCTGCGTACCCATGGCATGGTCGGGCTGGACTTCCGAGACTGGCGCCGACAGGGCGAACAGATGCCCCACCGCCGCGCGGGCGGCCTGTCGTTCCTGTCCGTCGACGTCGACGACGACGACATCGCAGCCCTCGCTGATCAGCCGGGGCTGCGCGCCCTCGCGATCCGGAATGGGCGATCGGGTCGGTCCGAGGCCTGCCCAAGAAGCTCGTCCAGCAGCTCGTCGCAGCCGGATGGAAGCGCCTCCACGGGATGCCACGGCCGGACGGCTCGAGCGCCTTCGACGTCACACCAGCGAGACGTCGCCCGTTCTGGTGGGCCGAGGACTGAACCGGAGCTGATCGGCGACGACTGACGCCCAGAGGCGACACTGCCCCGAGGGCTCGGCCGCATCGGCGCGCCCGACGCCTGGCACGGCCATTGCTTCCGTCCCGCACGGAGGCGCACCCATGTCCGTCAATGCCTACGCGCTGTTGCTGGGCCCCACGCTCATCGCCCTGATCGGCGTCGAGGCCCTGATCGCCCACGCCCTGGGCCGCAACGTCTACCGTCGGCGCATGGGCGCCAGCAACCTGGCGGTGGCTGCGGGGCAGCGCGCGCTCAACTCCCTCACCGGCCTCGCACCGCTGCTCGGCTACCCCTGGCTGGTCGCGCACCTGGGGCTGTGGGACGGCTGGTCCACGACGGTGCTCTGGCACTGGGCACTCGCCTTCCTCGTCATGGACTTCGCCAGCTACGCGCGCCACTGGCTGTCCCACCACACCGGCCTGCTGTGGGCCATCCACGCGGTGCATCACCAGAGCGAGGACTACAACCTCACCGTCGGGATCCGCCTGTCGTGGGTACAGGAGGGCGTGCTCGTGGCGCTCCCGGCCGCGCTGCTGGGCATCCCCTTCGAGATGGCCCTGGCCCTGTACGTCGGCATCATGGTGTGGCAGTTCTTCATCCACACCGAGCTGGTGGGCAAGCTCGGCGTGCTGGACCACCTGCTGATGACGCCGTCCGCCCATCGCGTGCACCACGGACGCAACCCGGCCTACCTCGACAAGAACCTCGGCGGTGTGCTCACCCTGTGGGACCACCTGTTCGGCACCTTCGCCGTCGAGACCGAGCCCGTGGACTACGGCACCGTCACACCGGTCTCCTCCACCGACCCCATCACCGCGGTGGTGGAGCCCTTCGCGCTGCTGTGGCGCAAGTCGCAGCGCGCCCCCACGCTGGCGTTGGCCGTGGCGGTGTGGGCAATGCCCCCCGAGTGGGAGCCCGACGGATCGCTGGCACCGGTGAGCCCCTCCGCCCAGCGCCCCCGCCCCTCTCGACAGGCGTGGCTGTGGGTCGCGATGGCCGCTGTGGCCTCGTTCGTCGCCACCCACCAAGCGAGCGAGCTCGACGCTGCCGCACGCGCCGCTGCAAGCCTCGGCATGCTCGGGCTGCTCGCGTGGTGCGGCACGCGGCTGACCGGTCGTCGCTCGCACACCGGTGCCGCAGCCGCCCTCGGGGCCAGCTCCTGGGCCTGCGCTCCCGTGCAGGTGGCCGAGCACTGCCTACAGGATCCGCCTGCGCTGTCGGTGGAGGTCCCCGACGCTGGCCGGGTGTACCTCGGTCCGCAGGGCGGCTACCACGTGCTGTTCGACGTGTGGTCGGAGGCCACCACCGCCGCGGTGGACGTGTCCGCCACCCTCACCGACGCCGAAGGGGGCCAGCCCCTGGGCGGCTCCGACGTGCGCGTGCACCTGCTGCCCACCGACGACGACGCCTGCACGCTGCATCGCCCCGATCTCCTCGCCCTCCTCGACATCCGCTCCGCCGACGACGTGCGCGGCCGGCCCGCTCGCCTCGACGTCACCCTCACGGACAGCGACGGGCGAACCGCCACCGATCACGTCGAGCTGCACCTGGAGGTGTCCCCATGACCGCCCTCTCCCTCGCCCTGTGGACCTGCGCCGCGCGCGCAGAACAAGCCCCCGCTCCCGCACACCACGCACAGCTGCCGCGCATCGCCGGCGTCACCCGCCTGCAGATCGGCGCCGGCTTCCGCAACGTGGGCCAGCTCGAGGTCTCCCACGCCGTCTCCGAGTGGCTCTCCGTGGGCCTGTGGGCCAGCGAGCGCATGGATCTGCCCGCCCCCACACTCACCCCCAGCGCAGGCACCACCCTGCACCTGCGCCGCGGCAACTGGGGCGCCCGCCTGTCGGGAGAGTGGCTGGGGGGCCTGGGAGGCGACGGCCGCGTGCCCGGCGCCGACGTGCGCGCCGTGGCGCTGCGGGAGGGGCGGCTCGGCCGCTTCTGGCTGCACGGAGGCATGGGCCTGATGTGGGTCACCAGCCAGGCCAGCCCCGACTTCTGGTGCGTCGTGGACCGGCTCGGCGCCAGCTACAGCCTGTCGCGGCGAGCCTCCGTGGGGCTGTTCGCCGACGTGCCCGTCATCAAGCTCGCTGGACCCGCGGGCCACATGATGCCCACGGTGTCGCTGCAGCTGCGGATTAATTCAAGAAGTTGATCCTTTTCGAGCAGTCCCGTACACCTGGGGCATGCCCACCCAGACCCCACACCGAGCACACGACGTCTGTGATCCCGAGCAGCGCAAGGCGCTGGCTTCCCCGATCCGGCTCGAGATCCTCGGCTTGCTGGACACACCGCAGCCGCAGTCCGTGCGGGATCTGGCGCACCAGATGGGGCGTCCCACCACCGCGGTGTACTACCACGTGCATCGGCTGGTGGAGGTGGGGCTCGTCCGGCGCGTCGGCAGCCGCCCCCGCCGCAAGAAGCCCGAGGCCCTGTTCGGCTTGGTGGCCGACACCCTCACGCTCCCCGTCGACACCCCCGACCAACACGAAGACGCTGCTCGCACCCTGCGCGCCGCGCAGCGGATGGCCGCCCGCGACATGGCGGCGAGCCTAACGCACGGAACCGCCCGCTTCGAAGGCGATCACCGCAACTTCCTGGCGGTGCGCCTCCACGCCGCCTGCTCGCCCGACGCCCTGCGCCGGATCAACGCCCACCTCGACGCCGTGATCGCGCTGCTCGGCGAGCAGGGGCCTCCCACCGAGGATGCCGAGTTCTGCTCGCTGACGCTGGCGTGGATGCCGCTGCCCGACCGCCGGAGGCCCCAGTGATCTTCACCGCGCCCGACGTCTTGCTGCTCCTGATCCTGGGTGTGCTGTACCCAAGCTACTCCTGGGCCCAGACCCGCCAGCTGCAGCGGGCGCTGGCCCGAGGCGAGATCGCGCTTCCCTACGATCCGTCCGAGGACTACCGCACCACCATCGCGGTGCAGTGGCTGCTCGCCGCCTTCGTGCTGGCGCTGTGGATCTGGACGGGCCGGAGCGCCAGCCTCCTCGGGCTGCGACCGGTGGTGGTGGACGCCTGGCTGGGATGGGGCACCCTGCTCGCGGTCGCCGGCCTGCTGCCCACCGCAGTCCAGCTCGCTCTCGTCTCGCGACGCCCCTCGCTACGGGCGAGCTTGCGAGCGCAGTTCCGCGATCTGGCGATGTTCATCCCGCGGACCGCCGCCCAGCAGCGGTGGTTCCACGGAGTCGCGCTGACGGCAGGGATCTGCGAAGAGCTGCTCTATCGGGGCTTCCTGATCGCCTGCCTGTCCACATGGACCACCGACGTCGTCGCCATGCTGCTCGCGGCGTTGCTCTTCGGGGCGGTGCACCTGTACCAGGGCCCGGCCAAGGCGCTGCAGATCGTGGGCATCGGCGTGTGGATGGGGTCGCTGTACCTGCTCACCGGAGCGCTCTGGCTGCCCATGCTCACCCACGCGGTGCTCGACCTGCTCGGTGGGAGCTTGCTCCACAGGGCGCTGTGGGCCCCGGCCACCGACGGTCGGCCGGTAACCGCTCCGTAAACGCCCGGAACTCGGACCGAGCGGCGTGTTCTGACTGGAGCACGGAGGTCGGAATGAAGAAGTGGCACTTGTCGACGGGTCTCGCACTGCTCGCCATCGGTGCAGCGCTGCTGGCACCTCGGATCCTGCCCGCCGCGACGCTCGGTCAGGTCGAGGCTCCCCCCGAGCCCACGAACGCCCCGCTGCCCACCCTGGAGCCGACGGCTGCGGTGGAGCCAAGCGTGGTCACCGCACCCGATCCGCAGGTCCCCGCCGCTGCAGCACCGAAGGGCGAGGGTCGCACCATCGACGTGGTGGTGGCGTTGGACACGTCGGGCTCCATGGGCCAGCTCATCGACTCCGTGCGCGCCCGGCTGTGGGACATGGTCAACGAGGTGGACGCGCTGGACCGCGACGCCACGCTGCGCGTGGGCCTGCTCGCCTACGGTAGCCCCAGCTATGGCGCAGACACTGGCTACGTCCGCGTGGTCATGGATCTCACCGACGATCTCGACGAGCTGTACAGCCGGATCTGGGAGCTGCAGATCTCCGGCGGCGACGAGTACGTCGGCACCACCGTGAAGACCGCGGTGAACACCCTGAGCTGGACCCCCGCCGGCAACGACAACCGACGCCTGATGTTCGTGGCCGGCAACGAGAGCGCGTTCCAGGGACCCGACGAGGCGCGCCAGGTGGCCGCCCACGCTGCGGCCTCGGGGATCGTGGTGAACACGCTGTTCGCCGGTGCGCTCGAGGCCGGTCGCGGCATCGGCTGGGCCGACGTCGCCCAGTCGGGCAAGGGCCGGTACTTCGCCATCGATGCCGCTCAGTCCGCCGTCGCGGTGGCGACCCCCTTCGACGGGCAGCTGCAGCAGCTCAACGAGGCGCTCAACCGCACCTACATCCCCTACGGCGCCCAGGGCCAGCAGAAGATCGCGCAGATGCACGCCAACGACGCCTCGAGCTCCGGCATGGGAGGGGGCACCCTGTCGAGCCGCATCTCCACCAAGGGCTCCGGCAAATACGTGAACCCCACCTGGGATCTCGTGGACGGTCGCAACGGCGGGCAGGTGAACCTCGAGACGCTGGATCGCGCAGGGCTGCCCAAGGAGCTGCAGGGCCTGACCACCGAGCAGCTCCGCGCCGAGGTGGATCGCCGAGAGCTGGACCGCAAGAAGACACGCTCGGAGATCGGCACCATCCAGGCCAAGCGGCAGCAGTGGATCCGCGACAACGCCGCCAAGCAGGCGGGTGCGGGCATGGACGAGGCCATGGCGGAAGCGCTGGCCGAGCAGCTGTAGTCAGGCGGCCGTGGGGTCGTAGTCCAGGGACTGGTGGCGGAAGTAGGTGTCGTACAGCTCCGCGTAGTGCCCACCTTGCTCCGTGAGCTCGTCGTGGGTCCCCTCTTCGAGGATCTGACCATGGTCGAGCACCACGATGCGGTCCGCCGACCGCACCGTGGACAGGCGGTGGGCGATCACGATGGCGGTGCGCGTCTGCAGCACCACGTCCAGCCCCTCCTGGATCTGCGCCTCGGTGAGCGGATCCACCGAGGCCGTGGCCTCGTCGAGGATCAGGATGCTCGGATCCTGCAGCAGCACCCGGGCCAGCGCGCACAGCTGCCGCTGGCCCATGGAGATCCCGCGCCCGCCCTCGCCCACGTCCGTGTCGAGCCCGTGCTCGAGCGCCTCCAGCCAGTCCCCGCCCCCGATGCGGCCGGCGATCTCGATCACCTCCTCGTCCGAGGCGGAGGGGCGACCGTAGCGGATGTTGTCGCGCACGGTGCCGCTGAACAGGAAGGGCGTCTGCTGCACGATCCCCAGGTTGCGCCGGTAGGAAGCGAGGTCGAAGCCGCGCACGTCGGCGCCGTCCACGCGGATCTGGCCACCCTGGAACTCGTAGAACCGTGCCACGAGCTTACCGAGGCTCGACTTGCCTGCACCCGTGTGGCCCACCAACGCCACCGTCTGCCCCGCCGGAATCTCCAGGTCGAATCCGGACAGCACCTGTTCCTTGTCGGTGTAGCGGAAGTCCACCGCGTCGAACTCGATGCGCCCCTTCAGCACAGCGGCGGGCTCCGAGCCCGTCTGGGTCACCCGCGGCTCGGCATCCACCAGGGCGAACACGCGCTCGCTGGCCGACATGCCTAGCTGGAACTGGCTCCAGAACGAGGCGATGCCGGTGAGGGGGAACAGGAACAGGAAGATGGTCTGCACGAACAGGTACCACTCGCCGGGCGTGGCTGCGCCGGCGAGCACGCGCTGACCGCCGAAGTAGACGATACCGGCCGTACCCAGCCCCCCCACCACTCCGAGCACGGGGAAGATGCTCGAGAACACCAGGCCCTGCTGCAGGTTGAGCCGGTAGGACCGCGCGTTGACCTGCTGGAACGCCTCGTAGATCGCGGCCTCCTGGCGAAAGGCCTTCGCGACGCCGATCCCGGTGATCGTCTCCTGCACCGTGGCGTTGACCTCGGCCAGCACACGCCGTGCCGAGGTGGTGGTGCGCCGTGCGATGGCCCGGAAGGCCAGCGCCACCCCCACCACGAGCGGCGCGATGCCCAGCACGATCAGGGCGAGCTGCACGTTGACCACCAACAGCACGGTGCTCACCAGCAGCAGCTGGCCGAGCTGGCTCATGAGGTTCAGCGTGAGCGTGACCACGGTCGCGAAGTCCTGCGTGTCCGAGGTCACCCGGCTGACGATCTTGCCCGAGGGAAACTCGTCGTAGAACGACATGTCGCGCGCCAGCACGGCGTCGAAGGCGTCGCGCCGCACGTCGAGCACCACGTTGCCCACGGCATGAGCCGTGAACCACTGGCGCACGAAGTTCAGGGTCCACGACACCACACCGGCCGCCAGGAACAGGGCCAGCAGCCCCCACGCCGAGCGCCAGCTCTCGGCGCTGGCATCGCCTGCGGCCACCTCGGCGGCGAGTCGGTCCACGCCCACCGAGATCATCACCGGCAGTGACGCGTCCACCGTGGAGGTGAGCAGGATGGCCCCCGCCACCAGCGTCATCACCCCGATGTAGGGTCGGAAGTAGCGCAGAATGCGCGCCAGCAGCTCGCGGTCGCCGTAGGTCCGATCGTAGGCCTCGGCCGCCAGCCCGTCCATGACGAAGCCCATCAAGCCACCCTGGCGAAGATGCGTTGGTACAGGGCACACCGCTCGAGCAGCTCGTCGTGCCCTCCTTGGTCCACCACCTCACCTTGGTGCAGCACCAGGATGTGATCCGCCCGCCGGATCTGGGACAGACGGTGGGTGATGATCAGCGTGGTCCGCCCCTGCAACACGGCGTCGATCGCTCGCTGGATCGCGTCCTCGGTGGCGCTGTCCACCGCACTCGTGGAGTCGTCGAGGACGAGGATGCGGGGGTCCGTCAGCAGCGCTCTGGCGATGGCCAGCCGCTGCCGCTGCCCGCCCGACAAGGTCATGCCGCGCTCCCCCACCACCGTGTCGTAGCCGTCGGCGAAGCCTCGGATGAAGGCGCCGGCCTGCGCGGCCTCGGCGGCCTCGCGGATCGCCTGGTCGGTGGCCCGCTCCCCCAAGCCGAAGGCGATGTTCTCGGCCACGGTGCGCGAGAACAGGAACACGTCCTGCTCGATCACGCTGATCTGCGGGCGGAGGCTCTGCAGGTTCCAGTCCCGCACGTCCACACCGTCGATGGTGATCCGCCCTGCCGTGGTGTCGTAGGTCCGGTTGACGAGCTTGGTGAGGGTCGACTTGCCCGAGCCCGTCTGCCCCACGATGGCCACCGTCTGACCGGGCTGCACCGTGAAGCTCATCCCCCGAATCACGTCCTTGTCGGGGCCGTAGCCGAAGTGCACGTCCTCGAACCGGATCTCCCCGCGCACCGCGGCGACGTGCCCGTCTTGGTTCTCGTCGATCTCGGCCTCCTGCTGCAGCAGGTCGAGGATCCGCGACGCACCAGCGATCCCGAGCTGCACCAGCAGGAAGGTGAAGATGGAGATGAACGCGGGAAAGCGCAGCGCCCCCATGAGGCCCAGGAAGGCCACCAGCTCGCCCACCGACAGCTCGCCGATGGCCAGGAAGTACAGCCCGTGGGCGAAGGCACCCGCGATGGTCAGCCCGATGAGCAGCAGTGGCAGGTAGCGCGCCTGGATCTGCCCCTGCTGCACGAAGTGGTCGCGATAGCGCTCGGCGTTGCCCATGAACCGATCGCGCTCGGCCGCCTCGGACACCACCGACTTCACCACCTCGATCCCCTGGATCGTCTCGGCCAGGCCCGCGTTCATCACGCCGAACTGGGTGCGCATGGCGAAGGAGACGGGGTTGAGCTGCCGCATGTAGCGGCGCAGGGCGAGCACGAAGGCCACCACGAACAAGCCCGGTGCCAGCAGCAAGCGCGGATCGATGGCCGCGATGAAGGCCATGGGCACCACGATGCTCAAGCTCGACGAGAAGATCAGCGAGATCCCCGGGTTCATCATGGGATTGAGCTGGCGCACGTCGTTGGCGGCGCGGGCCATGATGTCGCCCACCCGCTGGCGGTTGTGGAACGTCTGGCTCTTGCCGAGCAGGCTCACGTACAGCTCGTCGCGAGCATCTCGCTCCAGGCGCTGGCCAAGCAGCTCCACGGTGAAGCTGCTGGCCAGATCGGCCAGGCCCTGGAGGATGGCGGCCCCCAGCACACCCAGCGCGATGGGGCCCAGTGCCGAGGCACCCGCGGCGCCTGCCAACACCGCGTCGAAGCCCCAGCCCGTCAGGCGCGGGATGAGGGCGCCCGACACGCTCTGCACCAGCCCCATGCCCACGAAGGCCGCGAGCAGACCCGGGTAGCGCAGCAGATGCGACACCACCCAGCGCACGGGGCTGCGTCGATCCGATCGAGGTGCTCCACGCACCACGAACTCTCCCCGCTCGGGGAGGCTCGAGGAGGAGTCTCTGGACACGTTGCTCCGAGGGTGAGGCCGCGCAGTCGGGAGTCCAAGCTATCCGGTTGCTCCTCGCTCGCCGATCCTCCAACGTCGGCTCGGGACGCCCCTGAAGCCACCGGTTAGCGACGCTCATGAGGACGGTCGGATGTCAGACGAACGAATGAAGCTGCACGAGGTGGTCGCGGTCCGCAAAGGTGTGAAGACACGCACCTACTCGGAGCTCACGGATCTCTTCCGCAAGGCCCAGCGCGACGAGCTCTACAACGGAATGGCGCGGGAGTTCACCCCCACCGACGACGACGGGGAGACCTTCCCCTCCGAGTCCAAGCAGGTCCAGCTGGTGGCGGAGGACGTGCTCAAGCGCGTGCGCAAGCTGCGCGCCACCAACCTGGACATCGAGGCCACCCAGGAGTGGGGCAACCGCGAGGCCCAGGCCGACGTGGTGGTGGACGGCACCACGGTGCTCTCCGACGTGCCGGTCACGCTGCTCATCTTCCTGGAGAAGGAGCTCAACGACCTGCACACCTTCGTCGCCGGCATGCCCGTGCTCGACGAGTCGAAGACGTGGACCAAGGACCCGAACTCCAAGCTGTTCCGCACGGATCCCGCACGCACCCACAAGACCAAGAAGGTGCAGCGCCCCGTGGTGCTCTACGACGCCACGGAGCACCACCCCGCGCAGACCCAGCTGATCTCCGAGGACGTCACGATCGGCCACTGGGAGACCACCTACCGCTCCGGCGCCCTGCCCGTCCCTCGCAAGGAGGAGCTGCTCGAGCGCATCGACGTGCTCCGCAACGCGGTGAAGCGCGCGCGCTCCCGGGCCAACGACGCCGAGGTGCAGCGACGTGAGATCGGAGAGGTCCTGCTCGGTTACCTCTTCGGGTGACGTCGTCTTCGGATGGCGTCCCTCAACGGAGGTGAAGCTCAGGTTCAGGTTCAAGCTGAATGGCTCGACGTGCAGGTTCGAATCCTGCCTCCCGCATCCTGGCGCCAGCGGCGCCCCTACGCGGGAGTGGCGGAAGGGTAGACGCGCCGGACACCCGGTGTCGGGCCGGAAGATTGAGATTGTTCCTCCGAGACTCAGCCTTGCCGTGGCTGCCATCTCGATGTTCGACGACCCCTTGCCGGAGGTCGCGGGTTCGAACCTCGCCTGCCCCATCCACTGCGGGGCAGTAGCTCAGGGGCCAGAGCGCCGGCACTTAGAGCTGAACCGTCGAATTCAACGCCGTTGGCAGCAGCAATCGCGGCTCCCGCGGCCCCTGGGGAAGGTTAGACCTCAGGGGCCGCACGCCTACGCCCCAGACAGGTCCATCAGCTCGCGCAGCGCCTGCTCCGACGCCTCGTCTCGACCCTCTCGATCACGAGCCCACAGCGGCCAGCACTCCCGCTCCAGCGCACGCACCTCTGCCGGTCGAAGGGCCAGGCCTCCCACCACCACGGTGCTGCCGTCGGTGCGGCGAACGCCCACCTCGTCGGGGTACCACCACAGATCCGCCACCTCCTCCCACAGCAGCTGCCGCTGCCCCAGCATCAGGTGGTGTGGGCCGATGACCACGGCGAGCCGCCGACGCCCCAGGGCCCACCAGGCGAGCAGCCCGGCGACGCCGCACGCCGCCCAGATCCCGAGCGCCCCCCGTAGCCCTGCAGCGCGCTCCGCCTGGGCCTGCAACAGCGCCGGTCGAGCCTCCGCCCAGGCAGCTCGCGCACGGGCGCGCTGGGCCGCCACGAGGGCCTCCGAGGCATCGCGACGCAGCTCGGCATACCGCAGCACGTCCCGCACGGCCCGGTCCACCACGTGCGCTCCCTCCGGAGCCGCGAACAGCGCGGGACGGCCGGTCCCGCGGAGCTGAACAGCACTCTCCTCCACCAGGGAGGCCAAGGTCGCCTCGCCGCGATCCGGTAGCTCCGGTAGCGAGGTGGGCGCCCATCCTCGCAGAGCCCGAAGCATCTCGTCGTCTTCGATCCGGCGTCCGCGAGGCTGGCCAATCACGGGATCCCGGAGCACCCACACCGGGTCGTGCACCGTGGCGTTCCTCGTGATCTGAACCACCAGGGCACGATCGGCTGGTTGCTGCAGCACGGATCTCCAGATCCCTGGAGGCGGATGGCCCAGGACAGGAGCTGGCGGAAACGCCTGTGGGAGCAGCTGCGACAGATGATGGGCGCGCCGCGCCACGTAGGCGCCGTGCAGCCCTGGACCCGGCTCGGTGACCTGTGGATCCGGCGGCGGCGTGAGGTCGACCTGGGTCGCACGGCTCCCCCACCACAGCACGAGCCCCAGCACCAGCCAGGTCACCAGTGCCACCACACGCATGGAGCGAAGGCGACGGCGCCCGGGTCGCGGGAGGGACAGTCGAGCCCCCGCGAGATCGGCCCGCTCCACGATCATCGTAGACTCCGGCCGATCAGTGTACTGCCCCTCGGGCCGACCCGTGCAACCCCATGGGAACTGGGTGCGACTAAACGCCAACCTCGCTTGTGTCGACGACCAGACGAGGAGGGCCCCAGTGGCTCTCGGGAGAGCACAATGAGGATGTCACGGCTGGTGTACTGCAGTACACACAGGGAGTTGGCGCCGTTCCACGACTTACAGGACATCGTGACCACGGCGCAGAACAACAACGCGGCCAACGAGGTCACGGGGGTGCTGTTCTACGGACACGGCACCTTCCTGCAGGCCATCGAGGCAGATCTCGTGGACGTCGCGAAGCTGCACGACCGCCTGACGCGCGACCCGCGACACTACCGGCTGCAGGTCATCGAGAGCGAGCCCATCGCGTCGCGCACCTACGACCGCTTCACGGTGGCCCACCTCGACGGGGGGACCCTCCTCGACGCACCTGTCGTGGACCAGACCATCGTGGCTCGCCACACCCTGGGGGATCGCTACACGCCGTACCGATTGACGGCGGCCAAGGCGAACGGGTTTCTCCACGCGGTGGAGCGCCATGCCCAGCGCAGCCTGGTCGAGGTCAACTGAGCGCGCAGCGGCGGCGCCCCGCGTAGGGAGCCAGCAACAGCACCAGCGCCCACCCGACGGTGAGCCCCGAGACGGGGTCACAGCCACAGCCAGCGCCGCGAAACCCTCCGCCCTGCGGGTCGTCACAGCCATCCGGCGTGGCGGCGTCACAGTCGTCGTCCAATCCGTTGCAGTCGATCTCCACCACACCTGGATGCACCATCGGCTCGCGGTCGTCGCAGTCCCCTCCGATCAGGCTGACCCCCTCCTCGCTGCAGGTCAGATCCTCGGACTCCTCGTTGGGACGCCCCTCTCCGTAGCCATCCCCGTCGTCGTCCTCGTAGCAGTCCTCGGTGCCGTCGCAGTCCTGATCCACCCCGTCCAGGGGGATCTCGTCGGCGGCGGGATTCACCGCCGGATCGTCGTCGTCGCAGTCGCCGTCCTGCGACGACACCCCGGGCTCGTCACAGGTCAGGTCGGTGCCCGGCAGTGTGCGCCGTGAGTCGCCGAAGCCGTCCTCGTCGAGGTCCTCGAAGCAGTCGTCCACCCCGTCGCAGTCCTGATCCACCCCATCTCCGGGAACCTCGGGCTGATCCTCGCTGCAGCCCACCCCGAAGGCACCGAGATCGTCACCGTAGGTCTCGTCTCCCAGGCCGACCGCAGGGCTGTCGAAGGCCAGGTGCAGGTCGGAGCCGAGACAGTCGGAGGGATCGAAGCCCACGAAGGAGGGATCGTCGTCCCAGGACAGGGACGTCGTCACGCCGTTGCCGACGTAGGGCAGGTCGTTGTCGAAGGTCATGGTGTGCGACAGCGTCACCCCGCTGCCCGAGAACACGGCCGAGGCGCTGCCACGGTGACCCACCACCAGCGAGTTCACGAACGTGGTGGCAGCGAAGGGGGCCGCACCCGCAGCGCCGAGCCCGTTCGCCTCGTTGTCGAGGAAGTCGTTGTTGAACCACGTCACGGGGCTCGCCGCATACACGGCACCACCCGACGCCGAGGCCTCGTTGCCCCACAGGACGTTGAAGCCGAAGGTTCCGCTCGCACCCGTTCCCACGAAGACCGCTCCACCGTCGCGACCCGCCCGGTTGTCACACAGCCGGTTGCCCCTCAGCTCCACTCCCGGGGAGAACGCGACCGCCAGCGCACCGCCGTTGCCCGCTACGGCCTCGTTGTCGGAGAGCACGCTGTCGGTGATGGTGCACGCGCCCCGACAGTTGACCGCGCCCCCGTCCTGCTCCGCCGTGCATCCGGTGAAGGTCGACTCCGACACGAGCACGGTGGATCCGAGATGGGCGAAGATGGCTCCACCGTCGCCCTGCAGCGACGTGTTGTCGCGAAAGGTGCTGTTCGTCACCGTCAGCGACGCCACCTCGTTCACCACCACCCCGGCGCCACTGCCCAGGTGGCTGGCGTTTCGGACCTCCACGTTGTCGAGGATCAGGTGCCCGCCTGGCTCCGAGGCGGCAGCCACCCGGAAGGAGGCATCTCCGTCCATCGTGAGATCGCGAACCGTGAGCGTCACGCCGCTCGCACGGAAGAAGCCGTGGGACGTCGGATTGTCCGAAGGGCCCTCCTTCGCGGAGACCAGCACCACCACAGCCCCCTTGGCGGGCTCCACCACCAACCCGTCCACCGTCACCACGTGGGAGCCCTCGTAGACCCCACCTCGTAGCTGTAGGACGTCCCCCGGCTGGGCCTGATCGAGCGCCGCCCGCACGTCGGGCACGCCCGCCGATCCGACGTCGATCACCCCTCCGTGGGCCAGTGTCGCCGCCATCCCCCACAGCATGGACCCTCCCACCCGCGCCGACCGAAGTGTAGCAACGGCTGGGGGTCGGCGGGGTGCAGTCGACGACGTTTGCAAAACCGAGAGGCGCCGGTCCATGGTGCGGCATGTCCAGCGTCACCCTTGCCGCCGTCGGCGTGATCGCCCTGCTGTACGCCGCTGTGTTCGTCGTGGGAGTGCGGGCGGGCCGCTCCGCTCCCGACGGTGCCGACGGCAGCCTCACCGAGCTGCTCCTCGCTGGGCGTGCGCT
Source organism: Myxococcales bacterium (assembly GCA_019634415.1). GTDB lineage: Bacteria > Myxococcota_A > UBA796 > UBA796 > DRPG01. Next base: position 82,178 of record JAHQVJ010000039.1, on the reverse strand, counting down.
GCCCGTCTGGATCGGGCTGCTCACCATGACCGCCACCTGGGTGGGGGGCGGCTACATCAACGGCACGGCGGAGAACACGTACACCTCGGGCGTGCTCTGGGGCGCTCAGGCAGGCCTGGGCTACGCCGTGTCGCTGATGGTGGGAGGGGCCTTCTTCGCCGCCGAGATGCGGCGGCGCGGCTACGTCACCCTCGTGGACCCGTTCCAGGAGCGGTACGGCCCCTGGGTGGGCCTGCTGATGCTGGCCCCCGCGATCCTCGCAGAGCTGTTCTGGTCCGGCGCCATCCTGGTCGCCTTGGGCACCACCTTCGGCACGGTGCTCGGGGTGGATCTCACCACCTCCATCCTGATCTCCTCGGCGGTGGCAGTGCTGTACACGACGGTGGGCGGGCTTCGCGCGGTGGCGAGCACCGACGTGCTGCAGCTGCTGCTGATCGTCGCCGGCCTCGGCATCGCCGTGCCCTACGTGGTCTCCGCCGCGGGCGGCCTGTCCCCACTGCTGAGCCTGGCCACCTCCGCCCGACTGAGCTCGACGGGGGAGGCCCTGTCCTACGCGGACTGGAGCATCTTGCTCATCCTGGGCGGCATTCCCTGGAACGTGTACTTCCAGCGCGTGCTGGCCTGCCCCACGCCAGAGGCGGCCCGCGCCACCTCGATGGCCGCCGGCGTGCTGTGCGCACTGATGGCCGTGCCCCCCCTGCTGCTGGGCCTCGCAGCCACGCAGCTGGACTGGACGGCGCTGGCGGGAGATCAGGCAGCGGCCCTGGCGGACACCCCTGCCCTCGTGCTGCCCTACGTGCTTCGCTATGCCGTGCCCGACTGGGTGGCGATCCTGGGGCTCGGCGCGGTGAGCGCGGCCGTAATGTCCAGCGTGGACAGCTCCATCCTGTCGGCCGCCTCGCTGGCGACCTGGAACGGCTACGCCCGCGTGATCCGGCCCGATGCCCCGGACGAGGAGACCCGCAGGGTGCTGCGCGCAGCCATCGTGCTCCTCGGGGGCGTCGCCACCGTGGTGGCCCTGTCGGTCCAGAGCGTGGGGGCGCTGTGGTACCTGTGCGGAGACGTCGTGTACTGCGTGCTCTTCCCACAGCTCACCCTGGCCCTGTTCTCCGCGCGGACCACTCGACTCGGAGCGCTCGCGGGCTTCGGCGTGAGCGTGGGTGTGCGGCTCTTGGCGGGAGACGGCACCCTCGGCATCCCTGCCTTCGTGGACTTCCCGCAGATCGACGGACACGAGTTCCCGTTTCGCACCCTGGCCATGATGGCGGGCTTCGCCACCACGTGGTGCGTCTCCTGGATCCCCACCGGCCGCTGACGGGGGGAGCTGCCGAACACCCCGGCTCCTGTGGTTCAATGGCTCCATGCCGGAACCGCCAATCGACGGTCTGCTTCGCGCGATCACCCACATCGCTCACAGCCTGTGGGTGTCCTCCACCGAAACGCCGAATCTAGGCGCAGCCCTCGCCATCGCCGTGAGCGCGGGGCTGGACGCCGCAGAGGTGGCACAGGACGACCAGACCGTCGCGTTGGCCGGGGATGCTGGTGCACTGTCGGCCGCTCGGGAGGGTCGGGCCACCCACCACACCCAGACCCTGCCAATGCGGCATCAGCTGACCCTCGTGGGCACCCTCACCCGCACGGGCGAGGGCCGCCTCTTCGCAGACGCGCTGTGCGCCGTGCTCGGCCAGGCCATCGTCTCGGATCACCGCACGCGACGTGCCGAGGAAGCCTATCGATTGCTCATCGAGCGAGCCCCCTACGCGGTGGCCGTGCACCGCGCGTGGACCGTCACCCACGCCAACGGGCTGTGGCTCCAGATCACGCGTGGCTCGGGCCCCGGCCAGCAGCTGCTGGACTGGGTGCACGACGCGGATCGAGCAGAGGCGATGGTGGTGATCGAGCGCGGCGACCAGAGCTACGTGGAGGTGCGATCCGCCGGCAACCCCGACCAGTGGTTCGAGCTGTCGGCCACCTCCGGGCTCCGCTTCGACGATCAGGGAGCCAGCATGGTGGTGGCTCGAGAGGTCACGTCCCGTCGAGAGCTGCAGCAGCAGGTGCTCGTCTACGACCGCATGGCCACCATCGGCCTGATGGCGGCCGGAGTCGCCCACGAGATCAACAACCCCCTGGCGGCGGTGGTGGCCAACCTCGAGATGGCGCGTCGGAGGCTGTCGCAGATCGCCGCCGAGGGGCACCCCGTCGCACCCGAGCTCATGGACGTGGTGGACGACTCCGCCGAGGCCGCCTCGCGCATGCGCGACATCGTGCGCGACCTGCGCGTGTTCTCCCGCGGGCCCGACGCCACGGTGGAGCCACTGGACGTGCGCAAGGTCATGGACACCTCCGTCCGCATGGCGGGCAACACGCTCCGCCACCACGCGCGCGTGGTGCGTCACTACGGCGAAGTGCCCGACGTCCTCGGCAGCCCCTCTCGCGTGGGGCAGGTGTTCCTGAACCTGCTGGTCAACGCGGCCCAGGCGATGTCGCTGGACGACGCGAGCACCAACCAGGTGGATCTGCACATCCGAGCCGACGGCCCGGAGGTAGTGGTGGAGGTGCAAGACAACGGACCCGGCATCCCCGAGGATCTGCTTCCCCAGATGTTCCGCCCCTTCGTGACCACCAAGTCGCGCAACGAAGGCACGGGCCTGGGCCTGGCCATCTGCCAGCGCATCGTCACCGACCTGGGCGGACGCATCACCGTGGACAGCGAGCCGGGCCTGGGGGCGCGCTTCACCATGCGCTTCCCCGCCTCCCCCATCGCCGCCCGACCTCCCCCGCCCCCACCCGCCGATCGCGCGACGGCCCGACGCCCCGGACGCGTGCTGATGATCGACGACGAGGAGCTGGTGGGGCGCGCCGTCCAGCGGATCCTGAGACCCGAGCACGAGGTGGTCCACTTCACCCAGGCGCCAGCCGCCCTGCGACGGATCGAGGACGACCCATACTGGGACCTGATCCTCCTGGATCTCGTGATGCCCGTGATGAACGGCATCGCCACCTACGAGGCCCTGCAGGAGCGCGCCCCACACCTGGTTCGACACGTGGTGGTGGTCACCGGAGGCATCTTCACCGAGCGTGACCGTCGCTTCCTCGAACGAACCACCTGTCCGACCCTGGAGAAACCCTTCGACGCCGAGGCGCTCCGCACACTGATCGACGAGATGCTGTCGATGTCGTCGCCCGGCCACCTACGGTAGACTGCGCACCAGGAACTGGGCATGACCGAGACGGAGACCAGGCGCTACCGAATCAAGGGGATCCTCGGCAAGGGAGGCTTCGGTCAGGTCTACCACGCGGTGATGGAGGGGGTCGGCGGCTTCGAGAAGGAGGTCGCGATCAAGCTCCTGCGCGACGAGGACGTGCCGGAGAACACCCTCAAGCGATTCCGCGACGAGGCCCGCATCCTGGGCCTCGTGCGGGACCGGGCTGTCGTCACGGTGGATCCCCCCACCCGCCTCGGCGGGCGCTGGGCCCTGGTGATGGAGTTCGTGGACGGCGCGAGCCTGCACCGTCTGCTCAAGTCAGGCCCGATGCCCACGGCGGCGGCGGCGGCAGTGGTGGCAGAGGTGGCTCGCGCGCTGGAGCGCGTCTACGTGCAGCCGGGACCGAGCGGCGCGCCGCTCCGCCTCCTCCATCGCGACATCAAGCCAGGAAACATCCAGCTCACCCCCGACGGTCAGGTCAAGCTGCTGGACTTCGGGATCGCCAAGGCCGAGTTCGAGACGCGGGAGGCCACCACCAACGCCTACATCGGAGGCACCCGCGGCTTCATCGCCCCCGAGCGCATGGAGGGGATCGACAGCCCGGCGGGAGACATCTTCTCCCTGGGCGTGACCGCACACTGGATGGTGCTGGGCGAGCGCCCCACCCGTCGCCAGATGATGGGCCTGGAGGCCGTGGACGACGCCCGTCTCGACGCGGGGGGTCGGAGGCTGGTTCGCCTCGCCACCCGCATGCGCTCGGTGGACGCCCAGGAGCGGCCCACTGCGGGTGAGGTCCAGGAGATCTGTCAGCGGATCCTCGACCAGTCCCAGGGCACGACCCTGCAGTGCTGGGCCGCCGCCCAGGTACCCCGCTGCACCGTCCGGGGTGTCGAGGACGCCATGGTGGGATCGGTGCTGAGCGAGACGCTGGAGGCCCTGCCCGACTCACGGAGCTTCCCCCCCAGCGAGCCACCTCGTCCGAAGCGTCGATGGTCGATGGCCACGGCGGCGGGAGCCGCGCTCATGCTCGGCGTGGCGGTGGCCATCGTGGCCGTGACGGGGCTGGCGGTCGCGCTGTGGCAGCCTCCGGAGGCCCCCGCGGCCCGCGGCGCTGCCCAGGTCGTTCACCCGGCTCGGGTGACCACACCCCGCCCACCTGCGGTGGCGCCCCTTCGATCCGTGCCCACGAAGCGCGACACACCGCGGCCTACGACGCCCCCACAGGTGCGTCCGCCCGCGCCGCCGGCTCCCGTGGAGCCCAAAGCTCCGGCACCGGCTCCGAAGCCTGCGCGCACTCGGACCATCACCATCAGCTCGGTGCCCTTGGGAGCCCAGCTGTTCGTGGACGGCAAGCCGGTGGGCCGCACGCCGGTGATGGGCTTTCGGCTCCCTGAGGGCAAGCACACCCTGCGCTTGAGTTCCGCCATCGAGGAGTCCTCCATCGAGGTGCGCGTGGGTGCCAATCAGCCCAGCCGGTACGTGTGGAAGGGTGGAGAGCGGTGGGAGCGCCACCATTGACCGGCATCGCAGCGAGCCTGTGGATGGCCGGGATGGCCTGGGGCCAGGAGCCCGACTGCCCCGAGGTGGAGCGCCGACGTGACTGGGTGGATGCGGCGGCCACCGCCCTCGTGGAGGCCGATCTCGAGCGCACGCGCACAACGCTTGCCCAGCTCGACGCTGCCCTGACGTGCGGAGCGGTGGTGGATCCCGAGGTGCTCGGCCGGACCTGGCTCGTTCAGGGAGCACTGGACTACTTCGAAGGAGACGCCTCGGGTGCGCGACGGGCCTTCCACGCCGCTGCGCGGGTGGCACCGGGCTCCTGGTACGAAGACTTCGGCTCGCAGCTGCGCGACGTCTACGAGGCAGCCAGTCCCCCCCCCGACGACGCACCCCTGGGGATCCTGTCCCTCGATCCCCGTCCCATCAACCACGTCGCCGCAGTGGATGGCCGCACCCACACCGACTTCCCCATGCAGCTCGAGCCCGGCCTGCACGTCGTTCAGGTGGGCCCCTCGTCGGACAACGTGTTCTTCGGGCGCCAGGTCTTGGTGGTCGAGGGCGAGCAGGTCGTCGCCACGGGGCTGCGGGAGGCGGGTACCGTGCCCGCGCCCTCCCTGCCCACGCTCGGACAGGCGGATCCTGCTCGAGATCCGTGGCTGAGGATCCACACCGGCCTCGGCGTGGCGCTGTCGGTGGGTCGAGGCGACGGACCCGCCGCCACGCCCACGCTGCTCTCCGTACCGCTGGAGACGGGGCTGACGTTTCGGTCCCCCGCTGGCCCCTGGGCGCGGATGGCGGTGGTGGCCGCACCGCTGCTCACGGGCGACGTGACCTACACCGATCGCACTGGGGAGGCCGTCACCCCCACTCAGCTGGGCGTGCACGCCTCCGTGGGGCTGCGCTCGCCCCAGGGCGACATGGGGGTGCTCTTCGGTCGCTCCTGGCCGCTGGGCTGGTCGGCTCGGGCCGTGGTGGCCGGGCGACTGCCCGTGGAGGTGCCGCTGGGGCTCGAAGGTCGACTGGGTCTCGATCTCCTCCAGGGAGGGTCGCCCTCCCCGAGCGTGGAGTTCCTGGTCGTGGTGGTGCCGGATCTGACACTCCGATAGGGCGCTGACGTGTACCTCCCCTCCTTCGCCGAGACCGTCCTGGGGCTCCTCTTCGTGTGGTTGGCCGCCACCTGGCTGAGTCGACGCGAGCACGCTCCAGCCTTCACCCTGTGGATCCCCTGGGCCGCAGGAGCGGTGATCGTCGGCGCCTTGGTCGCGGGATCCGCATCGGTGTGGTCTGGCCCGGAGGCCTCCTTCCTTGCGGAGCCGGCGAAACGTGGCGCTGCCTGGGCCATCTTGGCGGCTCTGCTGGGGCTGGGCGTCGCGGGCGTCCTCACCGTCGCACGCCGAGCGCGCTGAACGCGAGCTGGGATGCAACACCTCGGCTCGGGGATCGGCCTGTGACCACGCACCTCATTGATCAGGTTCTAATCACCTTTGCTCAGGTGTAACCTCACACCACCTGCAGGGGAGCACCCCCTGTGGGACACTGTCGCTTCGACGGGGTGGTGCATCGATGTCAAGTTGGGAGCGGCCTCCGCAGGCCGGGATCCTTGACGACGACCAGAACTCGAACCTCGAAGAGATCCCGACGGTCCTGATGGCTCGACCAGGATCCGAGGTGCTCTTCCGGGATCTGCGGGAGCGGTATCAGCGGGTGGTGAGCACCGATCCGCGAACATCGGACCACCTGGAGCCCGGAGGCTTCCCAGCCACCGATCCTCAGGTGGCGCCTCGTCCAGCGGCGGCACCGACCCCTCCCCCTCGGTCTCGCCCGACCAACCCCGCTCCGGTCCCCGTCGCCGCAGCGGAGCCCAAGACCGACAAGCACCTCCGTCGCCGCCCCGCTGCGTCACCGGCGCTGCTGGCGGCCGATCCGTACCGGCGGGAGTCCTTCCGCGCGAACCTCCAGCCAGAGGCCTACCGCGACGAGCCGGACCATCCCGATCCGTTCCAGCCGCGCGGCAACACGCCCGTGCCGCAGTCCTACGACGCACCGTCCCTCGATCCCGTGCCGGAGCCGCTGCCGGGCAGAGCCGGCCCGCCATCCCCTCGGGCGCCGCTGCGCCCCGTGTCGGGCTACACCCCAGCCCCCATGTCCCAGCACCCCGCCACACCAGCGCCCGCTCCCCATCGGCCCGCCCATGCTGCGGACCGTCCGCTGGGGCTGCGCCCCGACACCGTCGAGTCCTGGCCCTACCAGCCCAGCAACCACTCCCTGCCGTCGTTCCCTCGGTCGGAGATGGTGAAGCCGCCCCCCAGCCGCCACTCCAGGCGCGGTCGGTGGGACATCTGGATCCTCCTGGGGTGTGCTGTGGCCGGACTGTGGGGGCTGGCCCTCATGAAGCTGATCTACTGACGCGTGCCAGCGGCTACCCGCGCCGCTCGTACAGGTACCAGTAGGCAAAGCCATAGGCCGCCCCGCCCAGGTGAGCTGCGTGGGCGATGGGGCTTCCGAGCGAGATCAGCCCCACCAGGTCCATCACGATGAACAGCCCGACCGCCACGCCCGCGGGGACGGGGATGAAGAAGTTGACCAGGAGCACCCGGTTCGGAAACATCAAGCCATACATCACGGCCAGTGCCATCACGGCGCCCGAGGCGCCCAGCGCGGGTGTGGGGTCCCCCGACGCCATCGCGTAGAGCACGTGGCCCAGCGACGCCACGATGCCACCCACCAGGTACAGCTGCAGCAACACCCGTGTGCCCTTCGCTTGACCCACCGCACGACCGAACACGTACAGACCGATCATGTTGAAGATGAGATGCCAGGGCCGAATGTGGCTGAACGCGCTGGTGACCAGCGTCCACAGACGCAGGTCGTCCACCACGGGCAAGCCTACCAGGAAGTGATCACGCAGCACCATGCCCAGCAGGGAGCTGCCTGGCAGGTAGCTCACCTGCGCCCACGCCACGAACACCACCACGTTGATGCCGATCAACGCCCACAGCGCACGGTCGGCGTTCTTGCGGTCTTCGTGGACGTGACGAGCCCAGTCCACCTCGCCCCTCGGGCGACGTGCCCCGCCGAACCAACCATTGCTCATGGTGGGGCGGTATCCAGGATGCGAACGAGCCACAACCCGGGTTAGGACTCGCGCTCTTTTGCGCGCCCTTACGGGCCGGAGGTCAGATGCGCTTTGCCAACACGTGTATCGAGGCGATGGGCTACGTCCTGCCGCCCCACGTGATCACCAGCGCACAGCTCGAGGAGACGTTCCGCCCCACCCTGGACCGGCTGGGCTTGCCCCCGGGTCAGCTCGAGAAGCTGTCGGGTGTGCAGGAGCGCCGCTGGTGGGACCCGGGCGTGCAGCCCTCCACTGTCGCGGCCATGGCGGGCGAGAAGGCCCTCGAGAACGCGGGTGTTCATCGCGACAGCATCGACTGCCTGATCAACACGAGCGTGTGCCGCGACTACCTGGAGCCTGCCACGGCGTCCATGGTGGCAGGCAAGATGAAGCTGCCGCGACAAGCGTTCTGCTTCGACATCGCCAATGCCTGCCTGGGCTTCCTCAACGGCATCCTGACCGCGGCCAACATGATCGAGCTGGGTCAGATCAAGACGGCGCTGGTGGTGGACGGAGAGAGCTCGCGCGAGCCGGTCACCGCCACGGTGCATCGCCTGAACAATCCCCTGGCCACGTCCGACACCTTCCGCGACAACTTCGCCACCCTCACCCTGGGATCGGGCGCGGTGGCGGCGGTGGTGACCCACAAGGACCTGTCCAAGAACCAGCACCGCGTCAACGGCGCCGTGATGCGCTCGGCCACCGAGTTCAACGAGCTGTGCCTGGGCAACCCCACCGAGATGAAGGCCGATCCGCACGGCCTACTGGTGCACGGCGTGGAGCTGGCGGTGGAGACGTGGCCCTTCGCCGCCGACGAGCTCGGCTGGGACAGCCCGGACCGGATCGACGAGTTCGTGTGCCATCAGGTGAGCCTGTCGCACTTCACCCACACCTTCCAGCAGCTGGAGCTGCCGCTGGAGAAGGCGCTGCTGACCTTCCCCTACCTGGGCAACGTGGGGCCGGCCTCGCTGCCGCTCACGCTCGCCCTGGGTGAGACCCAGGGACGCATCGTGAAGGGCAAGGAGCTCTGCTTGTTCGCCGTCGGCTCGGGCCTCGGCTGCATCGTGATGGGCGTGACCTGGTGACCTGGCAACAGCTCCCGCAGAGCGTCCGTGAGCACTACCCGTGGGCAGGTGCCGATCTCACCTTGAGCAGTGGGCATCGCCTGCACTACGTCGACACGGGACAGCCAGACGATCCGAGCGGCTCGCCCCTGATCATGGTGCACGGAAACCCCACCTGGTCGTTCTACTGGCGCACCCTGATCCGAGCCTTCGAGCCCCAGCGACGCTGCATCGCGGTGGACCACCTGGGGGCCGGCCTGTCCGACAAGCCCCGGGACTGGTCGTACCGGCTGCAGGACCACATCGACAACCTCGTACAGCTCGTCGACCACCTCGATCTGCCCCGGTTCACGATGGTGGTGCACGACTGGGGTGGCCCCATCGGGCTGGGGGCCGCCGTGGCCCGCTCCGAGCGCGTGGAGCGCCTGGTGATCTTCAACACCTCGGTCTTCATGGAGGAGGTCCCCCTCGAGATCCGTGCCTGCCGCTGGCCGGGCGTGGGAGAGGCCGTCATCGGTGGGCTCAACGGGTTCCTGCGCGTGGGCCTGTTCCGGGCGCTGGCCGACCGGAAGCGGCTACGCAACGGCGTGGCCCAGGGCTACCTGGCGCCCTATCGCCGCTACCGCGATCGCCTGGGGCACCTCCGCTTCATCCGCGACATCCCCATCGAGGAGGGGCACCCCACCCGCGCCACCGTGCAGCGCCTCACGGAGGAGGTCCCCGCTGCCTTCGCCGACACCCCCACGCTGATCCTGTGGGGGGACCGCGACTTCGTGTTCAAGCCTCGCTTCGTGGAGCGCTGGCGGCAGCTGCTGCCCCACGCACAGGTGCATCACTACGCCGATGCTGCTCACTGGGTGGTGGAGGATGCCCACGAGCGAATCGTGCAGGACATGGGCGCCTTCCTCGACGAGCATCACTGATCGTGGCCGACTCGTTCAACGTGGCCGGACCGCTGCGGGCACACGCCGAGCGCGCCCCCGACGTGGCCGCCCTGAAGTTCCCCGCCGCGGACTACCGCACGGACGCCCCCCGCTGGGACGCCTACACCTTCGGGCAGCTCGATCACCACAGCGACGCCTACGCCCGAGGCCTCAGCGCCGCGGGTGTGCAGCCCGGCGACCGCACGCTGCTGCTGTTTCGTCCCAGCCTCGACTTCTACGCGGTGATCTTCGGACTGTTCAAGGTCGGCGCCGTTCCCGTGCTCCTCGACCCGGGCATGGGGCTGCGCGCCGTGCTCTCTTGCATCGAGCGCACTCGCCCTCGCGTGGTGATCGCAGCCCCCATCGTGCACCTCGTGCGCTTGCTTCGACGCCGGCCCTTCGCCACCGCCGAGATCCTGGTGACCGCCGGTCGCCGCTTCGGCTGGGGCGGACACACGCTGCGGCAGCTGCACACCGAGGCAGACGAGCCCTTCGCCATCGTCGACCGACACGCCACCGACGACGCCGCCATCTTGTTCACCAGCGGCTCCACGGGCCCGGCCAAGGGGGTGGCCAGCACCCAGGCGATGTTCGCCGCCCAGGTGGCTGCGCTGCAGAAGATGTTCGACTTCCAGCCCGGCCAGGTGGATCAGCAGGCCTTCGCCGCCTTCGCCATCTTCGACATCAGCCTGGGCATGACCTCGGTGATCCCGAAGATGGATCTGTCGAAACCCGCCACGGCGGCGCCCGCCGATCTGCTCGCCTGCCTGGTGGCGAACGAGCCCGACACGGCCTTCGCCTCCCCGATCGTGTGGCAGAACCTGTCGCGGCACATCGTGACCCACGACGCCCACCTACCGGGGCTCCGCACCGTGCTCACCGTGGGCGCTCCCATCCCAGCCTACCTGCTGCGGAGGCTGGCCGAGCGCCTGCCCGACGACGCCGAGATCCACACGCCCTACGGCGCCACCGAGGCGATGCCCATCAGCTGGATCGGCTCCGAGCTCATCCTGGCCGAGACCTGGGACGAGACCGCTCGGGGGGCTGGGACCTGCGTGGGCCACCTCGCTCCCGGCGCCTGGGTACGGGTGATCGGCATCACCGACGAGCCCATCGATCGCTGGAGCGACGAGCTGGCGCTGCCCACGTCGGAGATCGGCGAGATCGTGGTGGCGGGTGACCAGGTGAGCCCCGCCTACCGCGACGCACCCGGCGCCAACGAGCGCGCCAAGATCGCCGACGGCGACCGCGTCATCCACCGCATGGGCGACCTGGGCTACCTCGACGAGCAAGGTCGAATCTGGTTCTGTGGGCGCAAGAGCCACCGGCTGCAGACCGCGCAGGGGCTGGTGCCGCCGGTACCGGTGGAGGGGATCTACAACGAGGATCCCGCGGTCTTCCGCACCGCCCTGGTCGGTGTGGGTCCGTCGGGCGCCGAGGTGCCGGTGCTGTGCGTGGAGCTGGAGCCAGGCGAGGCGTGGAGCGACGAGCTCGACCAGCGCGTGCGGCAGCGGGCCAAAGGCACCCCCTACGAGGGTGTCGTGCAGCGCATCCTGGTGCACGAATCCTTCCCCGTGGACGCTCGGCACAACTCCAAGATCCGACGCGAAGATCTCAAGGGGTGGGCCACGGCGCGCTGCTCCGATCTGGTGACCCAGGAAGGAGCCTGATGGCCACGGTTCTGGTGACGGGAGGCGGCGGCTTCCTGGGGCGACGGGTGGTGGAGCTGCTGCTCGAGCAGGGCCACACGGTCCGGTTCCTGGCTCGTGGCCAGTACCCCGAGGTGGAGGCGCTGGGGGCCGTGGGTCTGCAGGTGGATCTGCGGGATGCAGCTGCCGTGCGCGATGCCTGCGAGGGCGTCGACGTGGTGCATCACGTGGCCTCCAAGGCGGGCTACTGGGGGAGCCGCGCGGACTTCGAGGCGATCAACGTACAGGGCACCCAGCACATCATCGATGCCGCCGTGTACCACGGCGTGCGCCAGCTGATCTACACGAGCACGCCGTCGGTCGTGGGCTACGCCACCGACACCGCGGGCGTGGAGCACGCGCCCTACCCGGACCGCTGGGAGTCGCTGTACGGGGAGACCAAGGCGCTGGCCGAGCAGCGGGTGCTGGCCGCCAACGGCGCCGCCCTGCGCGAAGGCGGTGCGCTGGCCACCGTGAGCCTACGTCCCCACCTGATCATCGGACCGCGCGACACCAACCTGCTGCCGCGGGTGGTGGAGCGTGCGAGGCAGGGTCGCCTGGCCATCGTGGGCCCCGGAGACAACGTGGTGGACATCACCTACGTCGACAACGCAGCCTGGGCCCACCTCGACGCGTCCGAGGCGCTGACCGGACCCGACGCGGCCTGCGCCGGCAATGCCTACTTCATCACCAACGGGGAGCCCGTGGCCCTGTGGCCCTGGGTCAACGAGTTCCTGCAGTCGGTGGGTGTGGCTCCGGTACGGCGCCGGGTGTCGCTGGGCGTGGCGTCCGCCCTGGGCGGCGTCATGGAGTGGGCCTGGCGCACCTTCGGTCTGTCCGGTGAGCCCCGGATGACCCGCTTCCTGGCCGCAGCACTGGCGCGGTCGCACTGGTACTCGCTGCAGCCTGCCATCTCGGACCTCGGCTACACCGTACGCGTGCCCTTCGACGAGGGCACGGCCAGAACCGTGGCCTGGTTCCGCGACGCCGCAGAGGGCGAGCCCGCTGCGTGAGGGTTCGGTCATGAAGCGACCCAGACCCTGGGCCACGCTCGATCGGCGGTGGTAGGGTCGCAGCCATGCGACTCCACCTGATCGGCCTGCTGGCCCTCCCCGCCGTCATGGGCTGTGGCAACCCCTGCCAGGCCGCCTCCGACTACAAGGACAGCGAGTGCGGCATCCCGCAGTTCGCCGACAGCGTGGCCGACGAGTGCGGTGGCAGCACCGAGGCACGCTGCCTGGCCGAGTGCGATCTCGAGACGGCCTGCGACGTGCTCAACCCACCGGCGCTGGTGGATCCTGCCGACCAAGCCGATCTGCAAGACCGCACGGAGGCCTACGAGGCCTGCCAGGAGGCGTGCCCCGCAGGCACGTGAAGCACGGCTCCCGGCCTCCCTAGGGCGCCTGCTCCGCGCGCCACACCGCCTCACCCGCCACGATGGTCGCCACGGCGGTCCACCGCGCGCCGTCCACCGTCCAGATCGTGAGGTCGGCCGACAGCCCCGGCTCGATGCGTCCGAGCGCCTCCTCGTCGTGGACCGCCAGCGCGGCTCCCTGGGTGAACGCCGCCACCGCCCGCTCCTCGCTGACGGCCTCCGCCATCGTCCATCCCCCCGCAGGTGCGCCGCTCGGATCCGTGCGTGTGATGGCCGCCCACAGACCCGCCGCCGGCGAGGCGGACTCCACCGGTGCATCCGATCCGAAGGCCAACACCACGCTGGCGTCCTCGAGGGTACGCCAGGCGTAGGCCCACGGCAGCCGCTCCTCCCCGAGGCGCGCCTGCGCCCACGGCATGTCGCTGGTGGCGTGGGTCGGCTGCATCGACGCCACCACGTTCAGCTCCGTGAAGCGAGCGACGTCGTCGGGATGCACCACCTGGGCATGCTCCACCCGATGGCGCACCGCTGCGTGGCCCGGGTGCGCAGCCCGCACGGCGGCGACGGCATCCAGCGCGTGGCGCACGCCCAGATCCCCGATGGCGTGGATGGCCACCTGCCCACCGGACGCGGTCACCCGGACCGCGACCTCGGCCAGCTCCTTGTCGGACAGCACCGCCAAGCCGCGATGCCCCGGACGATCAGCGTAGTCCTCCGACAACAGCGCCCCTCGGGAGCCCAGGGCACCGTCGGCGTACAGCTTCACCCCCACCACCTTCGACAGCCCCACCTCCCACGGCCCCGTGGCCGCCAAGCGGCTGGCCGCCTGTGTGTCCGGAGCCACGTAGATCCACATCCGGATGGGCAACGATCCACTGGCCGCCAGCTCCTCCAGTGCCCCCAGGGTGAGATCGTCGATACCCATCACCTGCACACCGGTGAGCCCCGCACGCGCCATGTGCGACGCCCCCGCCAGCGCGAAGCGCGACAGGTCCTCTGGTGTGGGCGCTGCGGGCTCGACGAGGGCCATGGCCGCGTCGATCAGTACCCCCGTGGGCCGCCCCGACGCATCCCGCACGACCTCTCCCCCCGCCGGGTCCACGGTGTCCGCACCGATGCCCGCGGCCGTCAGGGCCGCCGTGTTGGCCCAGACCGCATGGCCGTCGATGCGCGTGAGGAGAGCGGGCCGCTGTCCCGTCACCCCGTCCAGCTCCGAGGCCGTGGGCCAACCGGAGGGCGGAGCGTCCGACCAGTCGTTCTGGTCCCAGCCGCGCCCCACGAGCCAGCCTGTTCCCTGCGTGGCGGCCACCCTCACCTTGCCCAGCGTCTCGGCGTAGGTGTCGATCCCGGTGAGATCCAGCTGCTCGAGGGATCGCCCCAGCGACACCGGATGCGCGTGCGCGTCCACGAAGCCCGGCGTGACCCGAGCCCCCTCGATCACCGTGGTGTCGGCACCGAAGCGATCCAGCACGCCCTTGGGGTTGGCATGTACCGACTCGATCCGTGAGTCGACCACCACGACTCCCTGGTCCGCGAGGACCACCAGATCGGCACGCGCAGGGGGTTCACTGAAGCAGGACGTCCACAGGAGCAGCAGCATCGGGCCTCCAGCCGACACACGTTACCCGGACTCGGCCGGCCCAGCTCCGTCCTCGCTCCCGCAGCCCACCAACCGGTTCAGAGCCGCCACGGCTCCGCGCGCATCGAAGGTGGTCTGCACGGGCTCGGACGCGAAGGGCACGAAGCCGACCGTGATGCGCTCGGGACCGTCGATGGCGGCCGCCAGCTGACGGGCACGGCGCAGGTGCACGCGTGCGTCGCCATGCTCCAGATCGGCCCGCAGGGCGATGGGGGACGTCGCTCCCGGATGGGACAGCGACAGCTCGGCGTACAGCGCGTAGGTCTGTGGCTCGGCCACGGCCTCCACCCGACGCACCCCAGGCTCGAGCACGGCCTGCAGCTCCCCCTCCACACACGCCATCGACAGCGACGGTCGACCCGAGCGGCCGTTGCGATCTTCCACGATGTCGTTGGCCTGCAGGACCACTCGAGCCGGCTGGGCCACGTCCCGCACCACCTCCCACCGACCCAGCGAACCCGGTGGGATCTTCGCGGTCTGTGGGGCAGGCTCGGGGGCCTCCCTCGCCGCAGGCTCCTCGGAGCCTGCCTCCGGCGCAGCCTCCACCACCTCCGCAGCCTCCTCGGGCGCCATCGACTCCTCGGCGGCCACCTCCTCGGAGCCGCTCGCCAGCCACCACGCCAGCACTCCCCCGATCCCGAGGATTGCTATGGCCACCATCATCAACGTGGCTGTCGTGCGCGACTGTGGCGCGATCTCGATGTCGTCGAAGTCCGACGGGATCCCCAGATCCGGCTCGAAGTCGAAGTCCATGTCGAGGGGACCGGTCTCCGTGCTGGGGGGCAGCTCGGAGATCGCGAACAAGCGCTGCGAGAAGGTGACCATGTCGACCACCTCCTCCGTCATCGCCGCCTCGATCAGCTCGTCCACCGACTGGGGCATGGGCGCCTGGATCACCTCCGACAGCAGCAGGGCCAGATCGGCGACGTCGTGCTGCAGATCCGCAGAGTGCGCCCCCACCCCGACCAGCATGGGAGCTCCCACCTGGTCCCGCAGCACGCTGTGGGCGTCCACGCCCCCATGGGCGATCCCCATGGAGTGCACCAGGACCAGCGCGTCCACCACGGGCTCGAGGAGCTTCTGCACCTCGGGGAAGGGCAGCGGACCGTCTTCGGACACGATCGCGTCGAGGGAGCGCCCCTCGACCCACTCCTCCACCAAGCACAGCACGCCCTGTCGATCCCCGATGGCCACTAGCTGGGGAAGTGCTGGGTGCCGCAGCCGAGACAACACGCGCACGCGCTCGCGAACGACGTCCCAGTCCTCGGCCAGTAGGTCCCTGAGTGCACGGCTGGCGCGCGCGAGGGAGAACTGATTGTCCCACACCCGCACCACGGTGCTCGTGCCCTCGATGGGCTCTTCATCGACGAAGCGGTCGTCGTGCATACGAAGACGTAGCCCCGATGTGACCGGATCAGCAAACCATCACCTCTCAGAGCTCGACGGGCTCCTCCAGCAGCTGATCCACGAACTGCTCTACGATGCGGGCCCGGTCTCGATCGCGCTGCTCGATGTCGGAGCGAAGGGCGTCGAGGCGCTCCTGCATCTGCCGCATCCGGGCTCGGCGGTCCTGCTGCTTGAGGTCCATCAGCTCCCCCGCCAGCTTCGTGATCTGCTTGCGCCGCTCGCGCTGCTCGGGGGCGGAGAGCCTCGAGAAGCCGCGGACCAGCGACTCGACCTCTCGGCTCTTGGCCCGAATGGCCATCACGCGCTTCATCACCGTGGGATCCTGCCGTGCCCGCTCCACGTTGCGGGCGACCCGCACCATCGCCGCCACGTAGGCCTTGCGGTCGTTGTCGCGGAGCCGCAGGAGCTGCTGGTGCACCGTGGGATCGTAGCGCCGGACCGCCTCGAGCAGCTCGGACTCGCGCTGCAGCACGCGCTGGATCTGCGCCTCGGTCACCGAGGCGTCTTCGGCATCGGGCCCGAAGCCGGGCACGCTGTTGCGCCCGCCCACCTCATCGAACCCGGGCCCCGCGAAGGCGGCCAGACACATCGACAGCCACACGATCACAGCATCTCCAGGTCGCGCGACAGCTCGTCCAACTCACGGTCGAGGTCGTCCATCGCTAGGTCGAGCGCATCGAGGGGGGCCATCAAGGGATCGGCCCCGAGCGCCACGGAGGTCCCCTGGCTGGGAGCAGGCTCCATCGCCAACCCGGAGCCTCCCTCGTCGTCCGGGGCCAGGACCAACACGGCCAGCAACGCGACGGCCGCTAGGCTCAGGGGCGCCACGACCGCCCCCCACCGCCTCCTCGGCCGCGGTGTCGTCGCTGGCTCCAGGGTCGCAGGTGCGGTTCCGGCCAGCGCCGGCCCCAGGGCGCTCACCACATAGGCGTGCTCGTCCACCACGGCCTGGCACTCGGCACACGAGGCGATGTGCTCGATCACGTCGTCGGAGCCCTCGCCGTACACCCACAGCAGGGTGTCGGAGGTGGCGCGCTCACATCCCATCCGGATCCTCCGGTCCCAAGCCCTTCGCACGCAGCACGCGCGCGAGCCGTCGGGTCGCCTGGTGATGGCGCCCGAGCGCCGTGTTGAGGGAACACCCCTGACGGGCAGCGATTTCCTTGAACGACAGGCCCGTCGTCATGCGCAGGCGAAACACCTCGGCGATCTCGGGCTTCATGTGACGCAGCTCCTCTTGCACCACGGCCAGTGCCTGCCCCGCTTGCATCATCTGCGCCGGATCGCCGCTCGAGGCTGGCTGGGGATGCATCCCACCCTCCAGGGGAACCAGCGGAAGCGCGCGCGCGCTCGACCGGACGTGGTCGATGATCAGGCGTCTGGCCACGGTGTAAGCGTACGCTCGAAAGGACGCCTCGTCGGGACAGTCGGGATCGGCCCGGACCACCCGCACCCAGGTCTCCTGCGCGATCTCCTCGGCATCCCGCCGCACGCGCCGACGCACGAAGGCGAGCAAATCGGCCCGATGCCGGGCGATGCGTTCGTCCAGCAACAGTCTCGCAGATGGCACGGTCGTCGCTACCCCAGCCACAGATGGCCTCCGAGGCCCACGCTCCCTACAACGACACCGGACCCCATCTATTGAACCACACCACGCTAAAGTCCCGAGGACGAAGGCCGTGTGGGAGCAATCGGGATGTGGGTATGGACGACCCTGGCGCTGGCAGGTGAGGTGACCGCCAGCGCGAACGACACCGCTGGCGACGTCGAGGCGGTGCTGGTGGAGGAGATGGCGAGGGTGCAGGCGCAGCTCGCCGCACAGCCGGAGGCGCCACATCACGTCGCGGTGACGGTGCAAGACTGGGAGGAGGTCGCGATCCACGCACGTGACGGCGCACTGTCCAACGACACCGCGACGCGCAACCGCACCTTGGACGTGGATCTGCGCACGGGCACGCCGGCGCTGGACTCCACCCATCCGCTGCGAGGGTTCTCCTCGCTGTCGGGCGAAGACCGCGCGGCGGTCCACGTGGCACTGGACGAGGGGTATGCCCTACGACACGCGCTGTGGCGCGAGATCGACGCTCGGTTCCGAGATGCCGCCGAGCGCATCGTGGTGATCCGGGCCAACCAGAACGTGAAGGTGGCCGAGGAGGCCGTGGCCGACGACTTCGAGCCGCGCCCCCCCGTGGTGGACCGGCAGGACGTGCCCGCACTGGACATCGATCGTCCGGCCTGGAGCGACGCCCTGCAGCGAACCAGCCGCGCCCTGCAGGAAGCCGATGCCGTTCACACTGGACAGGTCTCGTTGACCGGCGAGCGGGTGGTCACGACGCTGGTGGACTCCGCGGGAACGCGGCTCGTGCACGGGCGCCGACACGCACGGCTGTCGCTGACGGTGGCGAGCACCGCGGCAGACGGAGACCAGGTGTCGGTCTTCCGCGCGCTGGACGTGCACGATCCGGCCCGCCTCCCGGATCCGAGCGAGCTGGACGCCTGGGCCGTCGAGGCGGTGGAGCAGCTCGAGGCCCGCCTGGCTGCGCCCCGCGGCGCTCCCTACTCGGGACCGGTGCTGCTGCGTGGCGAGGCGGCCGGCGTGTTCTTCCACGAGGTCTTGGGACACCGCGTAGAGGGGCATCGCCAGAAGCGTGAGGACGAAGGGCGCACGTTCGCCGAGCAGGTGGGTCGCAGCGTCCTGCCCTCCTGGATCGACGTCTACGACGACCCCCGGATCGCCGAGCTGCACGGGGAGCAGCTCAACGGCCACTACCTCTACGACGACGAAGGCGTGGCCGCCGATCGCGCCGAGCTGGTCACCGACGGGCGCTTCGTGGGCTTCCTGATGAGTCGCTCCCCCATCCCCGGCTTCGATCACAGCAACGGTCACGGACGCCGCTCCACGGGCAACGTGCCCCTGGCGCGCATGGGCAACACGGTGGTGGAGGCGTCACGCACGTCGTCGGATGCGCGCCTCCGCTCTCGGCTCCTCGCCCAGGTCCGCCGGCAGGGACTGCCCTACGGCTACATCGTCGACGAGATCGAGGGCGGCTTCACCATGACGGGACGCGTCACCCCCAACGCCTTCAACGTGCGCGCGTCCACCACCTGGCGGGTCTACGCCGACGGCCGCCCCGACGAGCTCGTGCGCGGCATCGATCTCGTGGGCACCCCGCTGGTGGCCTTCAGCAACCTGATCGCCGCCGGCGACGAGCCAGCGGTGTTCAACGGATCCTGCGGCGCAGAGAGCGGCTGGGTGCCGGTGAGCGCGGTGGCGCCGAGCCTGCTGTTCAGCCGCCTGGAGTTCCAGCTCAAGGAGAAGGGCCAGGATCGGCCGCCGCTGCTCGCCAAGCCCAGCGCCCCCGCCACCGACGGCTCCAGCGACGCGGAGATGCAGCCATGATCGGACTCGTCACCTTGTCCACGGCGCTGGCCGCCGACGCCACCACCGACACCGACTGGCTGGGGGACGTGCTGGAGGCCGAGCTGACGCGGAGCATCGAGCAGCTGTCGCTGCCCGACGCGCCCGAGCTGTACCACCTGCGCTACCAGACCATGCGCCTGGACCAGGTGGACGTACACGCCTCCATGGGCTCCGTCGTGCGGAGCAACGTCATTCCGCAGGGCCTCCTCGGCGTGGAGGTGCGGGTGGGCACCCCCGAGCTCGACAACACCGGCTTCGGTGGGTGGCAGGACGGCTTCGGGCGCTCCGGGCTGCCTGCCCATCTGACCCCCGAGGCCCTGGCGACGGCGGCCTGGCGGCTCACGGACTCGGCCTACAAGGAAGCCGTGGAGCAGCGCGCCCGCAAGGTGGCACAGTGGACCCCACCCGACACCCATCCCGGCGACTACACGCTCACGGGCCCGGTGGTGGCGGATCTGGGCTCCGCCAGCGCGCACTCGGATCCGGGCCCCCTCACGCAGCTGGCCACCGCCATCTCCGGTGCGCTGGCGGGTCCAGAGCTGATGCTCGCAGACGTGTACGTGGGCCACGAAGCAGGGGACCTGCGCATCGTGGACAGCGAAGGCACCGACGTGCGCACGCCGGTCCAGGAGACCACGGTGCGCGCGGTGGTGATGGCCCGCGCCTCGGACGGAGCGCTGGTGACGGATCAGCGGCTATGGACGGTGCGGGATCCGTCGGACCTGCCGTCCGAGGCCCAGATGGTGGCGCAGGCCGGCCAGCTGCGCGCAGACCTGCTGGCGACGGTGGCCGCGACTCCGATGGCCGAGGAGTACGTGGGTCCCGTGATCTTCGAGGGCGAAGCCGCGCGCACCCTGTTTCGCTACGTGCTGATCCCGCAGCTGCAGGGCACGCCCCCCGAGATCCCGTTCGACAGCTTCTTCGGAGATCTGGGCGACGACCAGGATCCGGTGCGCTTGGGCCGACGGGTGCTCCCCGACGAGTGGACCGCAGCCGACGATCCGCAGCGGGCGCCGTCGCATCCGGGTTCCTACACCCACGACATGGAGGGTACGCCAGCCAGCGCGGTGCAGCTGATCACCGACGGCATCGTGCGGGATCTGGCCATGACGCGTGTTCCCCGTCGGGGGCTGGGTCCCACCAATGGCCATGCCCGCGGCATGGTGGGCACCCGCCAGACGGCGCGGGTCACGCAGCTCCAGGTGCAGCCCGATCGCCATCGCTCGCGACGTGCCCTGCGCCGCAAGGCGCTGCGCGTGGCCCGCGACTACGGACGCGACCACGTGCTGGTGGTGCGCCGGCTACAGGAGCCCTCCATGCTCCGGCTGGCCGACGGCACCTGGTTCGACGCGGTGGACGAGGGCACGGCCCTGCCTCCGCCGGTGGCCGTCTACCGGGTCCGCGCCGACGGCTCGGAGGAGCGGCTCCGGGGTGCACGGTTCGCCGCCGTGCAGCGGTGGATCCTCCGCGACATCCTGTCGGCGGGTCCGCAGTCCGAGGGCAGCTTCATGGCTCCGCTGCGGGGCTCCTACGCATCGCTGTCGCCCACGGAGGGGGTGGCGAGCTGGCTGTCCGCGCCCGACGTGCTGGTGGGCGAGGTGGAGCTGGTGCCCACCTCGGCCGACCCGCGCGACGTGCCGGTGCTCACCGCGCCGCCGCTGCCGTAGCTACTCCTCGGAGGGAGCCGCTTCCTCGGCAGTGCCTTCCTCTGGCTCCGCGTCGAGCTCGTCGGCGGGGATGTGCGCATCTTCCGACAAGGACTTGATCTCGCCCTCGAGGTCCGAGATCACCTTGCGCACGTCGTCGGTGAGTTCCTTGCCTGCCGCGAGCTGCTCGCGCACGCGCGCCAGCTGATCGTCGAGCTTCGCCAGGCGCTCGTCGAGGTCCTTGGCCTCGGACTTGATCGACTTGTGAGCCTTGCGCGCCCACTTCTCGAAGTCCTCCAGCTTGGCCTCGACGTCCTTTCTGTCCTGGTTGAGCGTCTTCAGGACGTCCTTGGCCTGCTTGCCGATCTGCTTGAGGGACTTGCCATCCTCGATGGCCTCGATCACCTCTTTCGTCTCCCCCACGACACCCTCGTCGGTGTCGCACGCCACGAACAGCGGCAGGATCCAAAGGGCCACGTCCACCTCCTGCGGTTGGGTACCGCGACAGCTCCTGGGGTACAACACGCCCTCACCCAAGGAGCCTCCATGTGGTGGCTGTTCGCCTGCGGCGTGGTGGAGCCCGTGCCTGCTCCCACGCCCATCTCCGCCCCCTCGCCGACCCCGAGCCCTCGGATCCAGCCCGTGGTGGCACCCGATGACGGGGTGTCTCTCATGCGCAGCCGTCCGCTGGGCTTCACCCACCACGCGCGCTGTCGCATGGACTGCCGCCACTTCGACGAAGGGGAGGTGGAGGAGATCTTGAAGAACGGCGTCGTGGACCCCTCGCGCACACGCTTCGACGGCAAGTGCCCGTCCTACGCGCTGGAGGGCACCACCTCCGACGGCCAGCACGCTCGCATGGTCTTCGGGGCCTGCGAGCGCAACACGCCCGTGATCACGGTCATCGACCTCGACACGGACTGGCCCTGCGACTGCTGAGGATCAGGTGTCGGCTGTCGGCTGTCAGCCAGAGCAGCAGCCGCTCGCGGCACCCTCGGTGACCGTCTCGGTCGCTGACGCGTCCACTGGCTCCGACGACACCTGCCGCCCCCTGCGCGCCGCCACCACCGACGCCATGATCGAGACCGCCACCTCCTGGGGCGTTCGCGCGCCGAGGTGAACCCCCGCCGGCGCGTCGATCGCAGCGAGCTGCTCGTCGCTCACACCGTCGTCCGCGAGGCGCTGGCGCATCGCCGCACCCCGCTTCGGGCTGCACACCAGCCCCACGTAGCAAGCGCCCACCCCCAACACATGGTGCAGCGCGTCGGCGTCGAAGTTGCCGTGGGTGGCCACCACCGCCGCCGTCTGGGAAGGCTCGAAGGCCGTCAGTGACTCCATCGCCTCGGCTTCCGGTACGTGCTGCACGCGGTAGCCCATGAAGGCTCCCAGCTCGCACAGCGCCAGCGCCACCGGAGAGCGGCCGAACACGACCAGCTGATCCGAGGGCAGCGTGGGCTCGAGATACACGTCGATGGCTCCACCGCTGAAGCAGGTCATGGTGTGCACCACCAGGCCGCTACGGCCCGCGAGTTCCTCGGCCGTCGGCGTGATGCAGATGAGCCGGGCTTCGCCCGCATCGAGCACCGCAGCCACCTCCGCCCGCACGATGGGCTCGGCACAGCTGCCCCCCACCCAGCCGTGCACCAGGCCGTCGCGGGTGAGGATCGCCTTGTCGCCTGGGCGGGCGGAGGCAGGGGGGACCACCCGTACCACCGTCGCCGTCACGTAGGGAATGCCGCGCGCTTCCAGATCGGCGGCCGCTGCTGTGAACGCGTGGGGCATTCCTCCTCCTTCCTCAGTCGGTAACGCCGTGCTGACGCAACAGGCGCCAGACCTTCTGCGGCGTGATGGGAATGTCGATGTGTCGCACGCCCAGATGCCACAGCGCGTCTACGACGGCGTTGGCGATGGCCGGAGGCGCACCCACGGTGGGTGACTCCCCCACGCCCTTCGCGCCCAACGGATGGTGAGGCGACGGCGTGATCGTATGGCCCGTCTCCCACTTCGGAGACTCCACCGCGGTGGGCACCAGGTAGTCGCCGAACGTGCCCGTCAGGTTCTGGCCGTTCGAGTCGTACACGATCTCCTCGTACATGGCCGGAGCCAGCCCCATGGTGAGGCCACCGTGGACCTGGCCCTCCACCACCAACGGGTTGATGATGTGGCCACAGTCGTCGATGGCCACGAACCGCCGCACCGTGACCTCGCCCGTGCCGGTGTCGATGTCGACCACGCAGATGTAGCTACCGAACGGGAACGTCAGGTTGGGCGGATCGTAGTAGTCGGTGGCCTCGAGCCCCGGCTCCAGGCCCGGCGGGTTGTCGGTGTAGGCCGCGAACGCGATCTCCTGGATCGTCTTGGCCTTGTCGGGCGAGCCCTTGACCTGGAACTTGTCGACGTTCCACTCGAGATCGTCCTCCCCCACCTCCAGCAGGTAGGCGGCGATCTTCTTGGCCTTCGCCTTGATCTTGCGCGCCGCCATGGCCGCGGCGGCACCAGAGGTGGGCGTGGAGCGACTGGCGTACGTGCCGAGCCCGTAGGGCGCCGTGTCGGTGTCGCCCTCCTCCACCTGGACGTCCGCCGCGGGGAGGCCCAGCTCCTCCGCCACGATCTGGGCGTAGGTCGTCTCGTGGCCCTGCCCCTGGGACTTGGTGCCGAACCGTGCCAGCGCCTTGCCCGTGGGGTGGATGCGGATCTCGGCGGAGTCGAACATCTTGATGCCCAGGATGTCGAAGTCGCGCGAGGGGCCCGCGCCCACCACCTCGGTGAAGCTCGAGATCCCGATGCCCATGAGCTGACCGCGCGCCCGCTTCTCCGCCTGCTCCTGCCTCAGGGCGCGGTAGTCGACCATGTCCATGGCCTTCTGCAAGGCCGCAGCGTAGTTGCCGCTGTCGTACTCCCAGCCGGTGGGCGACTTGTACGGGAAGCCCGTGGCTGGAATGAAGTTGCGCATGCGGAAGTCCGCCGGATCCTCGCCGAGCTCGTGCGCTGCGATGTCGGCCATGCGCTCGATCATGTGCACGGCCTCCGTCACCCGGAAGGAGCACCGGTAGGCCACCCCACCCGGAGGCTTGGTGGTGTAGACGCCGTCCACCTCCACGTGGGCCGCGGACATGTCGTAGGAGCCCGTGCAGATGGAGTACAGGCCCGCAGGGAACTTGCTCGGGTTCGCGGCCGCATCGGCGGCGCCACAATCCGACAGGGTCTTCACCTTCAGCCCGGTGATCTTGCCCGAGGCATCCAGCGCCATGGCGGCGTCGATGTGGTAGTCCCGCGCAAAGCTGTCGGCCTGCAGGTTCTCGCTGCGGTCCTCGATCCACTTCACGGGCTTGCCGATGACCAGACTGGCCACCGCACAGCACACGTAGCCTGGGTACACCGGCACCTTTCCGCCGAACCCACCGCCGATGTCGGGGCTGATGATCTGGATCATGTGCTCGGGCAGGCCGCTCACCAAGGCGAACACCGTGCGGTGCGCGTGGGGTGCCTGCGAGGTCATGTAGATCTGCATGTGCCCGCGGGCCTTGTTGTAGTTGGCCACCATGCCGCAGGTCTCGATGGACGCCACGTGGATGCGCGGGATGTACATCTTCTGCTGCACCACCTTGGCGGCACTCGAGAAGATCTGGTCGGTGGCGTCCTTGTCGCCCGCCTCCCAGTGCCAGATGTGGTTCGTCTGCTTCTCCTTGTCCTCCCGTACGATGACCTCGTCGTTCATGGCCTCGAAGGGGTCCACGACGGCGGGCAGGGGCTCGAAGTCGACGAAGATCTTCTCCACCGCGTCGGCGGCGATGTAGCGATCGGTGGCCACCACCACGCAGATCTCCTGCGCGTAGTACACCACCTTGTCGATGGGGAGCACCATCTGGGTGTCCGACATCAGCGTGGGCATCCAGTGCAGATCACCAGCGGCCTTCAGGGTCTCGCCCGTGATCACGGCCACGACCCCCTCCATCGCCTCGGCAGCGCTGGAGTCGATGCTCTTGATGCGGGCGTGCGCGAAGGGGCTCCGCACGATGTCCATGTAGAGCATGCCCGGCAGCTTCACGTCGTCGACGTAGTTGCCGCGACCCTGGATGAAGCGAGGATCCTCCTTGCGCTTCATGCGGTGACCCATGCCGCACACCGAAGCCGGCGTGGTCACCCGGATCTCCTCGGTGGTGGGCACCACCGCGGAGGCATCCTCGGGAACGGGAGTGTGGACTTCCTTCTTGTCGTCTAGATGTGGCATGTCCTAGCCCTCCCCGCCCTGCTCGCGCATCTTCTGCGCGGCATACTGAATCGCTTCGACGATCTTGTTGTACCCAGTGCACCGACACAGATTCCCGGAGATTCCATGACGAATCTCGTCTTCCGTGGGATTCGGGTTCTTCGACAGGAAGTACTTCGCACTCATGATCATGCCGGGAGTGCAATACCCACACTGCAAGCCGTGCTTCTCCCAGAAGCCTTCCTGCAGTGGATGCAGCTCCTCTCCGGCCACACCTTCGATGGTCTGCACGTTCTTGTTGTTGGCTTGCACAGCAAAGATGGTGCAGCTCTTCACGGCCACGCCATCCACGAGCACGGTGCACGCGCCGCAGCTGGTGGTGTCGCAGCCAATGTGGGTCCCCGTGAGGTTGGCGTTCTCCCGGATGAAGTGGACGAGCAGGGTGCGCGCGTCCACCTCGTGGGTGTGCTCCTCGCCGTTGATCTCGATCGACACGGTGTGCTGGCTCATGCGGAGACTCCTTGGGCGCGGGCCACGGCCTTGCGAACGGTCCGCTTCACGAGCACCCGGACCATGTCGCGCTTGTAGTCGACCTGCCCCCGCAGGTCTGCGGAGGGATCACACTCGGCGGCGGCCGCACTCCCGGCTGCCTCCAGCGACTGATCCGTGCAGGTCTGGCCCATCAGGGCCGCCTCGGCCTGGGTGGCCCGCATGGGCACCAGGCTCACGTTGGTCAGCCCGATCCGAATGGCGGAGATGGTGTCACCGGCCATCGTGAGCTGAACGGCCACGGCGGCGATGGCGTAGTCTCCGACCTTGCGCTCGATCTTGCTGTAGGCCCCACCCGCTCCAGCACCCGGCTTCGGCACCCGGATCTCCGTAAGGATCTCCTGCTCGCCGAGCGCGTTCTCGAACAGCCCAGTGAAGAACGAGTCGATGGGGATCTCGCGCTGCCCCGAGGCCCCTTGTGCCACGATGGTGGCGTTGTAGGCGAGCATCGTCGCAGGATGATCGTTGGCCGGATCGGAGTGCGCCAGGTTCCCTCCGACGGTCGCGTGGTTGCGGACCAAGGGGTCGGCGATCACCTTCGCGGTGTCCAGCAGCAACGGAAAATGCGCGGCTACAGCTGGATGTTCCTCGAGCGCGCTCTCTCGGCACATCGCACCGATGGCCAGATGGTCACCTCGATCCTCCAGGTGCCGCAGCGCGGCGATTCCGTTGAGGTCGACGAGGGTGTGGGGCTCGGACAGCCGAAACCTCATGGCGGGTACCAGCGAGTGGCCTCCCGCCAGGAGCTTGGCGCCACTCACCTCATTGAGGATGGCGATGGCCTCGCTCACGGACGTGGGAGCCCGATAGTCGAAGGAAGCAGGAATCACGCGAGCTCCACTGTGGCAAGTGTCAGATCATCTCGAAGGTCGAGCCCGACGGCTCACTGCATCTGGGTGAACCAGTAGGCACCACCTGCTGCGGCCGCGATCACGAGGAACAGCAGGCCATAGAGTACCGGAGCAGGGATGAGGCTCCGGCTGACTTCCTTGGCCACCCCGGCCACGAACGCGGCGTCGTCGGTCTTCACCACGGGGGGCTTGGCGGTGGGAGCCGGACCAGGCGCCGGAGCGGCAGCCTCCACGGTGGGTGGGGTAGCGGCCGGAGGCGGCACCGGCGTTGGAGGAGCGGGCTCGGGCTCGGGAACCGGTGTCGGCTCGGGCACTGGCGTCGGGTCCGCAACCGGCTCGGGGACCGGCGTCGGGTCCGCAACCGGCTCGGGCTCGGGGACCGGCGCGGGCTGGGGAACAGGCGCCGGGTCCGCAGCCGGCTCGGGCTCCGAGGCCGGAGCCGCATCGGGCGTGGGCATGCCGAAGGGATTGCTCGGCGGTGCGAGCTGTGGCAGCGTGAAGTCGTCGACGGGAGTGCCAGGCTCTGGCACGGGCAGCGTCTCTTCCGGATCCAGCATGGCGCTGGGCGCCACGGCGGGCGCATCGGCGGTGGCCGCCACGAAGGCCTGCGGCTCCGGCACGTCCTCCATCGCCGCGAAGGCCGCTTCCTCGGTCACGGCGTCCGCCAGGTCCTCGTCGAGCCCCGGCATGGGCGCATCCACGATGGCTGCGACGCCGGGGGTGGGGACTCCGAAGGGGTTGGACGGCACATCGGCAGGGTCTGCAGTCGAGGCCGCAGGAGCCGGAGGAGGCGTAGGGTCCGGCATGGGCGGTTGCTCCGGAGCGGGTGCGGGCGGAGCTTCCTGCGCGGCGGGCTCCGCTGGAGCGTTCGAGCCGGCCTGCTCGGCCTGCTGGGCTGCGTAGAACGCAGTGCGGGCCTGCACGTTGGCGTTCAGGCCATCGAGGCTCTGCTTGGCGATGGCGCGCGCCGTCGCGTCGATCAGGCGCTGACCCACGCTCGCCACACGTCCACCCACCTGCGCCTCGGAGGCGTAGGACATGCGGGTACCCGTGCCCTCCTCCGCCAGCGACACCAGCGCCGTCGCCGTGACGAAGCCCGTGGAGCCACGCCCGTTGATGGTCAGCGTGTAGCTGTTGGGCTCGTCGATGTCGCTCACCTCGATCTTCGTGTCGAAGCGCCCCTGGACGGGCCCCACCTTCACGTTGATCTCGCCGGTGTACTCGTTGCCGTCGACCTCGAGCTTGTCCGTGCCCGGCATCACCGCCGCGAGCACCTCGGGATCGAACAGTGCCTCCCACACGGCGGGACGGGGAGCGTCGAACAGGTAGTCACCATCGAGCTTCATCGATACCTTCCTGGCGCGTGTGCGCGGCTGGAGCCCCTCCGAGAAGGCAGTCGCGACAGATGGTTTGCGAGCTGCACGAGGGACCTCAAGTCGTGGATGGGTAGAAAATCGTCGACGTGCTGCAGCGCAGACGCCATTCCCTGAACCGCCGGATGATAGCCTGCGCGCCCCATCAGAGGGTTGAGCCAGACCAGGCGGTGGCAGCGCTCGCGAATGCGAGCGACCTGCACGCCCAGATCCTCGGCATCTCCCGTCTCCCAGCCGTCGCTGACGACGAGCACGACCGCGCCACCGCGCAGCACGCGCAACGCGTGCTCCCGATGGAAGGAGGCGAGGCACTCGGCGATGCGGGTCCCCCCTCCGAAGTCGGGGATGCTGGAGGTGGCCTCCTCGAGGGCCGAGTCGACGTTGCGAAGCTTCAGGGCGGGGGTGATTCGGGTCAGGCGCGTCCCGAACACGAAGGTCTCCATACGCGTGAGCTGGTGGGACAGGCCGTGCAGGAACTGAAGCAGCAAGCGACTGTACAGCTCCATCGATCCCGAGACGTCCGCCAGCACGACCACGGGACGCTGCTTCCACTTCCGACGCCGACGCGGCAGCCTGGGCACGACGCCCCGCTGCGCGAACTCGCGCAGGGCCCGTCGCAGGTCGGTCTGGTCGCCCCGCCGCGCAAAGATGCGACGCCGGGTGCGGCGCCGCGCGGGCTGGAAGCGGAGCCTGCGCATGGCGTCCTGCAGCGCCACGTGCTCCTCGGGGGTCAGCTCCCCGAAGTCCTTGCGCTGGAGCTGCTCCAGCGGACTCGCGGCCCGCTGGTGCTCCGAGACCTCCACCTCCTTCGCGTCACGCTCGGGCCGCGTGGCCATGTAGGCCATCAGCGCCGTTCGACGAAACTTGTCGGGATCGTGACGCGGGGCCTGGGGCGTGGGCTGACGCCTGGGCTGCCCCAACCAGAACGCATCGAAGACGGCATCGTAGGTGGCCAGATCCACCCGCCGAACCACCAAGGTGGATCGACCGGCGAGGTAGGCGCTGCGACGGTCGAGGGGAGCGAGCCACGACAGCGCCCGCGCAAACGCGATCGACTGCTCGATCCCCACACACAGGCCCGCTCCACGCAGAGCGCGCACGAAGGAGACGGCGTCGACGCTGGAGTCTGGCACGTGCGTCAGCCCTCCTCCGTCGACAGCTCGGCGAGCACCGCCTCGGACAGTCCGGCCCTCATGCGGGCGTGGTCGTCGGAGGCCTTGAGCAGCACCCCCAGGGTGGCGTCCACCGCCGCTTCGTCCAGATCCGAGACCTCCAGGTGGGTCAGCGCCTCGGACCAGTCGACGGTCTCGGCCACACCGGGCACCTTGTGCAGCTCCTCCTGCCGCAGCCGCTGCACGAAGCGAACCACCTGCTGTCGCAGCCCGTCCGGCAGCCCAGGGACCTTGCGACGCACGATGCCGACCTCGTCCTCGAGGGCTGGATAATCGATCCAGTGGTACACGCAGCGTCGCTTCAGCGCGTCGTGCACGTCGCGGGTGCGGTTCGACGTGAGCACCACCAAGGGGCGGTGGCGCGCTCGCACGGTGCCCAGCTCGGGCACCGTGATCTGGAACTCGGACAGCAGCTCGAGCAGGAAGCTCTCGAACTCCTCGTCGGCCCGATCCAGCTCGTCGATCAGCAAGACCACGGAGCCGTTCGTCGAGGCATCGATCGCCTTGAGCAGAGGCCGCGCGAGCAGGAACTCCTGCGTGAACACCGAGTCCGCAGATGCCGAGCCGTCCCGCTGCGCCTGGAGCGTGAGC
Organism: Myxococcales bacterium; assembly: GCA_019634415.1. Lineage (GTDB taxonomy): Bacteria > Myxococcota_A > UBA796 > UBA796 > DRPG01. The sequence goes on along the minus strand of JAHQVJ010000039.1, from coordinate 52,448 downwards.
AGCTGCTTGGGGTAGTTCCACTCATAGGCTGCCTGGGCCAGATCGAGGCCCTCGTGGCACTGCAGTCGCACGAGCTCGGTGTCGAAGACAGCGGCGAGCGTCTGTGCCAGCAGCGTCTTGCCCACCCCCGGAGCCCCCTCGAGGAACAGGGGTCGCCCCATCTTGAGGGCTAGAAACACGCTCATGGCGAGCGCGTCGCCCGCGACGTAGTCGTGCTCACCCAACACCGAGACGACCTCGTCTGGCGACGCGAAACACGGATTGGGCTCAATCGACGATTCGTGTGACATGAAGTCCCGTGGGTATAGAAATTGCAGCCCGGCACGTCAAGGGGAAGGCGGTAGATTGGGCATCTTCGTGGAGTCGAAGATGTTTCGAGCGCCGGACAGCCCCCACCTGGTCCCCTTCGATGGAACATTCGAGCACAACGAGTTTTCCACCGCGCCGCCGGCCGACACGCCGAGCAAATCCACCCTCAAGGAGCATCTTCGCGAGGCCGTCGACGAGCTGGCCGAGCTTCAGCGCATTCTCTACGCGTCCAACACGGCATCGGTACTGATGATGTTCCAGGCGATGGATGCCGCTGGAAAGGACAGCACGATCCGCAAGGTCCTGTCGGGCGTGAACCCGGCGGGATGTCAGGTCTCGGCCTTCGGGCGCCCGTCCGCCGAGGAGCTGGATCACGACTACCTGTGGCGCTGCGTGCGCCGCCTTCCCGAGCGAGGCCGGATCGGGGTCTTCAACCGATCCTGGTACGAGGAGGTCCTCGTGGTGCGGGTGCACCCGGAGTACCTCGGCTACCAGCGCCTGCCCTGGCGGGCCTCGGGGGAAGCCCTCTGGCAAGAGCGGTTCGACTCCATCCGGAACATGGAGCAGCACCTCGCCCGCAACGGCACCGTGATCCTGAAGTTCTTCCTGAACGTGTCCCGCGACGAGCAACGCAAGCGGTTCCTGGCGCGGATCGACCGACCCGAGAAGAACTGGAAGTTCAACGAGGCGGACCTGGCGGAGCGGGCCCTGTGGCCCGCCTACATGAATGCCTACCAAGAGGTCCTTCGCGCCACGAGTCGGCCCTGGGCGCCGTGGTACGCCATCCCCGCGGACGACAAGCCCTTCATGCGCCGGGAGGTGGCCCGCATCGCGGTGGCGGCACTGCAGAGCCTCGATCTGCGCTACCCCACCCTCGACGACGAGGCTGCAGACCAGCTGCAGGCCATGCGGCGCCGCCTCGAAGAGGAGTAGACGAAGACCCGGAGGAGTCTCCGTCGGCGGCCTGCACTCGAAAAAGTGGCGCCGGCCGTCAGGTCGGAGGACCCGGCACGAACACCGGAGGCATCACGCACGGGATCGTGCAGGGAGTGTCGATTGTCCAGCGCCTCGAGCGACGTGCCATCGCAGTTCGGCCCCTTCGTCTTCGACTCGCGCGCGGTCCGCCTCACTCGCGACGGCCAGCCGGTGACGCTGCAGCGCAAGGTCATCGAGGCCCTGGCGCTCTTCGTGGCCGCGCCCGGCCAGCTGGTGAGCCGAGACCAGCTGCGGGAGAGCCTCTGGCCGGACGTGGTGGTCACCGACAGCAGCATGGCCCAGGTGATCCGCAAGCTGCGCCGAGCGCTGGGAGACGATCGCCGTTGTCCCCGCTACCTGCAGACCGTTCCGGGTCTGGGCTACCGGTTCATCGCCCCGGTCACCACCACTGCCCCCACCTCCTTCGACGATCCGGGATTCGTGGGGCGAGAGGCGCCACTGGCTGCCTTGAGCCCGCTGATCGCCCGCCATCGATGGGTGACGCTGCTCGGACCCGGAGGCATCGGCAAGACGCGTCTCGCGCGACACGTGGCGGGTCGCATCGCCCACGGTCCGGACGCCCCGGCAGGCGGCGTACACTTCTGCAGCTTGGCGGAGGCACGAGATGCCAACTGCATCCACCGCCTCGTGCGGGACACCCTCCCGGTCGCCCCACAGGAGTGCCGCCACCCCACCCTGCTCGTCCTCGACAACGTGGAGCACGTGGCGGAGCTGACTGCACAGATCGTCTGTGAGCTGCTCCGCTGTGCTCCGATCTCGGTGATCACCACCAGCCGGATCCGCCTCAAGCACCCCGACGAGCGCTGCCTGGAGCTCGGCCCGCTCCCGGCGAAGGACGCCGTGGCCATGCTGAGAGACCGGGTGGACGCGGTCCGCGCGGGGCTGTCGAGTTCCTTGACGGACGCCATGGCCACCGAGCTCGTGGAGGCCGTGGATGGTCTGCCCCTGGCCATCGTGCTGCTGGCCCCTCGACTGCTGACGCTGACCCCCGAGCAGGCCCTGCACCGGCTGCAGACTTCGCTGCACTGGCTAAAGGCCCTCGATCGTCACCACGACACCCGGCACCAGTCGCTGGATGCAGCCGTGTCGTGGTCGTTTGCCGATCTGTCGGATGCGACACGAACGCTGTTCACGCGATGTGCCTCTTTCGATCGACCCTTCCAGGTGTCGGAGGTGGAGGCCAGAGGCAGCGGCGACAGCGAGGTCGTCGCCGAGCTGCTCCTGGATCTCCGAGATCGATCGTTGCTCGCCCCCGTGGCGTCCGATGGACCGTTACGATTTCGTCTGTACCGGCATGTTCGGGAGTACGCACTGCGTGCGGCGTGAGCGTGTCGCGCGACATGGCCACTTGCCGGGTTAGCTGCAGCCCGGATGTTCGCAACCTCCACCATGACTCGCAAACGCACCAAGCAGCGCCCACAGGTGGGGCGCCTGGGGAAGCACCTCACCCGACGCTCTCGGGGGCGGTGTGAGCTGTGTGATCGACGCGACGAAGTTCGCCCCTTCGAGCTGTGGCCCTTTCCAGAGGAGCCCGATCCGGAGCGCACGCTGATGGCGTGCAGCCGCTGTCGCCGATGGATGGAGCAGGAGCGCATCGATCCGGTGGAGGCTCACTTCCTGGGCTCTGCCGTGTGGTCGGAGCTACCGCCCGTGCGGCTCGCCGCAGCACGGCTGTTGCTCACGCGGGAGGATCTCGACGATCCCTGGCTGGCCGATGCACTGGATGCAGCCGACGTGGATCCCGGCACGGGCGAATTCAGGTAGCGTTTCACGGTGGGTGCACCCCTGCACGGATCGGCGCGGAAGCGATTAATCCTTTACCGGCCGCAACCACCTGGAGATCACATGCGTTCCATCCCCCTGCTGACGACTTGCTTGGTCGGGTGCATCAACTTCACCGAGACCGCCGAGCTCGACGTGGCGAGCGAGCTGCCCGAGATGGACCTCGACTGTGACCCATCCGAGGACGACGTCGAGGAGAACGGCAACCGCGTCGTGAGCAAGGTCGAAGAGGATCCCGCCGGATGCCGCGGCTCGGTCTACGTGCGAACCGAAGCCATCACATGGGACGACATCGCCGAGGAGATCGGCGACAACCGCCTGGTCTGGCGTGGCCTGCTCACGAGCGTCGACACGCTCACGGTCACCTCGGATCGCGGCCCCATCCCCGCCGGCGTGCAGATCGGCTTGGAGCAGCTGGTGGCCACCGACAGCACGAACCTGGCAGACTACGAGGCCGATCCCTACGGCCTCATCGACGCCATCGGCTCGAACACCATCGACGGCAGCGACCGCTACCTCATGGGGCTGCAGTACACCTTCGACGGCACGGAGCCGACGAACCTGGTGGACGTCGTGCCGGTCACCTACAACAACAGCGGCCCCATCGACACGCTGACCGCCTCTTGGGACAACGATCCGAGCCTTCAGGTGATCACGGTGGCATCGGTGGTGGTGCCCGACGCCTTGCTCGACGAGTCCCCCACGATCATCACCGTGGAGCTGTCGGAAGACGCCGAGTTCGAGGCCAAGCTGCGCGTCAAGCTCTTCTGAGCTGCGCTCGCGGCCAGATCAGGCTCGCGCCGGCTGCGCCGGCGCTGCTCTGACTCGCCTCGAGCCGCGCTCGCAACCAGTCAGTTCCGGCGTGCCGTGGGAGGCAGCGGAACCTCGTTGAGGAACCCGTCGTCCCGCTCGGGCAGCGTGGGATCGCACAGCATCACGAACCAGTCGCGCGTCTGCTTCTGCTCTTCGTCGATCATCTCTGAGAAGTCGGGCAGCGCCTCGTTCTTCTCCAGCTCCCGCACCGACGGCATCGCCTGACCGCTGCGCACGCAGTGTGCGAACTTGTCGCGCCGCGCGTTGGTCATCAGCGTGCCCTGGACGGTCTCGCGGCACTTCCCGAGCTTCTTGCGGCCACCCTTCTCGCAGATGTCGAGCTGTGCCTGGTTGATGAATCGGTACCACTTGTTGACCAGTGCATCTTCCTTGGCGCGCTCGGTCTTGTCGATCTGATCGGTGAGCGCCACCTTGGTGTTGGCCAGCTCTTCCTTGGTCTCCGTCAGCTCCAGGACGAGCCGCTCCTTCTCGGAGCGTGCGATGTCGAGCTGCTCGAGGGCCTCGGCCAGATCGGCCTTGGCCTGCGCGAGCTCACGGGAGATGGCGCGACCACCTCCGCCCGTGGAGCCTCCAGACGACGACCGAGCGTTCGTCTTCTCGAGCTCCTTGACCCGCTTGTCGCGGTCGGAGACCTCCTTCTCGAGGAAGGCCACCTTGTTCTGCGCCTCCTCCAGATCCCCCACCGTCTCCTCGAGCTGGGGCGCACAGGCCTCGGCCAGCTCGGCGGCGGTCAGCTCACGAGGCACCTGGACTTCGGACTTCTCGGAGGGCTTGGCGACCCACCCGATGGCCACGCCGAGCACAGCCCCCAACACGAGCGCGGCGATGGCGGTGGCGAAGGGCAGCACCATGGCGACGACACCAGCTTCACCGGTGTTCTCGTCGTCCAGTTCGTCATCGGTCATAGGACCTCCCGAAGATCTACCTAGAAGTTACCAAGAACGGTCTGTTTGGGACTCAGCCACTCCGGCCTGAGCCCGGCCTCTGCAAGCTCGGCTTCCATCCTCGCACGGTCGCCCACGAACACCCAGACTCGTCCCTCCTCGGGGACCAGCCATTCGGATGCCACGTCGGCAACCTCTCGAGACGAGAGGATTCCGAGGGCGGTCTGCCGTTCTCGTACGTCCGACATGGACTCCTCTGCGCGGAGAGCCTCTACGTATCGGTCTGCCGCAGTCTCTGCCGTCTGAAGGGTGGTGTTCCACTCCTGCACGAGGCTCCGCTGGGCTGCCTGGAGTTCCTCTGGGGTGGCTCCCTCCATAGCCAATGCGGTGATCTCGTTGCGGATCACGTCGACGGTCTCGGACACGTTCTCCGCAGCCACCGACACCGACACCGTGAAGCTTCCCCAGGTGCGACCCTTGTTGTAGCGAGCCCGCGAGCCGTAGGTGAAGCCTCTCTCTTCGCGCAACACTCGGTTGAGGCGCGACAGGAAGTGGCCACCGAGCACCCACTGCCCTGCCCGCATGGCCACGCGATCCTCGTGCCCCTCGGAGGGAGCGGGCGTGCGCAGACGGATGGCGACCTGCTCCTGCCCCGGCATGTTCACCGCGAGCACCCGTCGCTGCGGCGCTGTGACGGGCAGCCCCTTGGGCACGGTCCCCGCGGTGCCGAATCCAGAGAGCAGATCACCGAGCGGTCGCTCCAGCTCCGCCATCGACACGTCCCCCACCACCAACACCGTCAAGGGAACGGTGCTCCGCCAGACCTCGTAGGTCTCCCCCAGCGAGGAGCGTCGGATTGCGCTCAACGTGCTCGGGGCGGGGCGCGCTCCATACGGATGATCAGAAGCGAACCAGCCGTAGGCCACTGCGCTGTCGGCCACCTCCTCCTGGCTGGCCGGACCCGTGACCTCGTAGAACTCTCGGCGATCCTGCAGATACCGCTTCAGATCCTTCCTGGGGAAGCTGGGATCGCGAAGCACGGCCCCCATCAGCTGGAGCCCCCGGGTGAGCTCCGTCTTGGGCACCACCAGCTCCACGCTGCCGTCATGGACTCCGATGGAGGACCACAGCTCGGTCTCCGAGAGATCCTTGGCCACCGACAGCTCGGCTGCGGAGTACTCGCCTCCCGCCGAGTCGAGCACCCAGCCCATGGCGCGCCCGAGCTCGGTGGGAGAGCCATGCAGCTCCACCATCCCACCTCGGAACAACACGTTCACCACGACCTTGCGCACGCCGGGCACGCGCACGTGCCACACCGTCTGACCAGGGCCGAGCTCGTGCACCACGGGCTCGGGTAGCTGAAGGGGGTCGGGCGCGGGCACCTCGGGGGGAACGGAGCGACGAGGCATGCCCTCGGGAACGAACTCCACACCCATCTCTCCGTAGATCAGCTCGGTGCCGTCGTCGGAGGCCTCGAAGGGTGAGAACGTCCAGGTGCGATAGGCGTCCACCATGGCCTGACCGAAGGACCGAAGCAGCGCCGGCTCCTCCACCCCGTCGCATGGTCCGGGCATGACCTGCTCCACCACACCATCGGGGCGCACCACCGCCTCTACGTTGCACAGGACACGGCCCAGCGCAGGATCCGCATCGTCGGGCCAGACCGGATCCACCGAGCTCACGACCTCGAGATCGGAGGCCACGGCGAGGGAGCCGAGGGCGAGCAGGACCGCGGTCATGGCAGCTCCACGGCGACGGCACCCTCGATGGCGCCTTCGTCACCCACGGGGATGTTCGACAGGGTGTTGGGAGACTGCTCGACGAGGTAGGTGCGCGCGACCCGAACCACGTCTTCCGGGGTCACGGACAGCACACGCCCCCACTCCTCTGCCAGGCAGTCTGCGCGACCGCGGGTGCGATAGCACTCGGCCAGCAGCTGGGCCTTGCGCCGAGGGATCTCCAGCTGGTCGTGGATCTCTCCTTCCATGGACCTCAGCGCGCGATCGACGTCGGCTTGGGTGGGAGGACGCTTGAGGAGCCGTGCCAGCTCCTTGTCGACGAGCTTGCGGATGGTGGGGAGGGGCACCTTCGGGCTGGAGGCATAGAGGATCACTCGGCCCGCACGATCGCTCGCCCAGTGGAACATGCCGATGGCGCTGGTGCGCTGCCGATCGAAGTAGAGGCGATCCTCGAGGCGAGTGCCCCGCCCGTCCGCCATCACGTAGGTGAGCACGTCGAGAGCGGCTGCATCGGGATGGCCCTCGGGCACGGTCTCCCACGTCATGTACAGGGTGCGCTCCTCGACCTGATCCTCGACCTTTCCGTGGTTGCCCCGCACGCCGCCGACCAGCGGCGCCACCTCGCGCTGCGCCGCAGCGCCACGATCGGGCACGTCGCTGAACCAGTGACGCACCCGATCCAGCGCGCCCTCGGTGTCGAAGCTACCCACGAGCACCAGCACCGCGTTGCTGGGCCGATAGTGCCGCTGCCAGAACGCCGAGCTGGCCTCGAGGGTGAACCCCTCGATGTCGGCCACGGTTCCGATCACGGGGTGGTGGTAGGGGTGATCGGCGGGCCAGCTGATCCGCCCCAGCGCGTCGAAGTCACGCCCGTTGGGCTCGGCGTACCCCTCCTCGCGCTCCTGCAGCACCACCTTCTGCTGGTTGTCGAGGTTCTCGTCGAGCAGCCCCGCCTCGAGGAAGGCCATGCGGTCCGACTCGAGGAACAGCGCGAGATCGAGCGCTCCGGAGGGAAACTCCATGAAGTAGGCCGTGACGTCGCGGCTGGTGTAGGCATTGTTCCAGCCACCCGCGGACGTGAGCCAGTCGTCGAAGGCGTTGGTGGGAACGAAGGCAGAGCCCTCGAACATGAGGTGCTCGAAGAGATGGGCACATCCACGCTCGGCCTCGGTCTCGTCGCGGGACCCCACGCCGTAGACCAGGTGCAGCGCGACGGTGTCCGTCCTGTGATCCTCCGCGAGCACCACCACCAAGCCATTGTCGAGGGTCTCGACGCGCGGCTCGACGACGAAGGACTCTGGAACGGCACCCCAGGCCTGCGCAACGGCCCACACAATCACGAGCTCCCCCCTGAAGGGCGGCAACCTATCCCACCGACCACCGACAAGGGACGAGCAAGCCCAGTTCGACGAGCCCGGCACAGGTGTCGTCCGACAAGTTCGACACGTCGAGTCCGTCGGGCCCTGGCTCCGCCTCCACATCCGCGACCACGAGCTCGCCAGCACCATCGCGAGCGATCACCAAGGTGGTCGCGCGCGGAGACGGATCATCGATCTCCAGCCGCCCCTCCACGGCACGCCCCTCCGTCTCCCCCGAGGACGCCGCCTCGGCGATCCGGACGGGGTCGTGCTGCGAGGCGAGCACCACCGCCCCCGAGGGCAGCCGCCAACCCTCCCCCGTTGCTCCGAGCACCACGGCCTCGGGCTCTCCTGCGGCGCGCCGAAGCGCAGCCTCGTACCCAGCCAGCTCCGCCGCGGGCCCGGGGTGGTGGGTGTCCATCCACCGGGCGAAGCGCAACCCCAGGGGCTCGCGAGCGGGGGCGTCCGTCGCGAGGAACGCAGGCACGGGATCGAGGGCGGCGTCCTCGAACAGCTCCATGGTGAGGGGCACGACCGAGGCCAACCCTTCCTCCACTTGCTCCACGCCACGCGCCTCGGGCACGGACGGTCCGAGCTCGTAGCCCACGGCCAGGAGCACGCTGGGGTCGGGCAACACGTGCTCCTCGGCCAGCTGGCGATAGTCCGTGGCGACCTGTGCTGCGTCGGCGCCCTCGGCAAGTCGATCCACGAGCGCGAGCAGCGCTCGCGCGCACGCGCCCTCGGTGAGTTCCCACACCTCCAACAGACGAGCCCCCAGATCCTGGGCGATCCACCGCTGCCGACCGTGCTCCGGATCGGTGACCAGCGGGGACAGCTCGGCCCCCTGGGCGATGGCCCGCGCCACCGCCACGGCGCGCTCCTGAAGCTCGTCGAGCTGCTGCAGCCCTCCTGCGCCCGCTGCGAAGAACCGCTCGTGCCAGAGCGCGAAGGCCTCCCCCCGCATCCGCTCTCCGTGAGCTGCCGCATACGCCAACCCGTCACTGCACAGGTCCAGTGATCCCCACACGTGTGGACAAGGACGCCCCGATCGCAACGTCCGGGCGATGGCCGCCAGCTCCCCGTCGAGGAAGCGCGCGGCGTCGGCGAGGAGCACCCGTGCGCGATCGGGCTGTACGGGCACGGCCCCTCGCGCAGCGGCGGCCTCGCAGTCGACGCAGTGCGTGCGGAACAGCGGCCCCACGTGGCGCGGACACCGCCGGAGCCCCACCTCGTCGAGGAAGTACCACAGCACCACCGGCACCAACTCAGCGAGGCGAGCGGCGGTGGCCACGAAGAGCGGCGACACACCGGGAGCCGCGGCGAACCCCACGAGGCCGTGGCACAGCTCGTGCGCTCCCCACTTCGCCCGATGGCCAGGATGGAAGCTCCCGATGCGGATCTCGTGGCGGAACACGGCGTACTTGTCCTCCACCAGCACGCCGTCCGACCACGTGGGCGCTTCCTCCGACGTGGGAGCGGCGACCCGGTGCTCGAAGTGCGACAAGAACAAGCCGTCGGAGGCCGCCAGCGCTCCCACCCGCGCCGCCGCAGGGGATCGCGCCAGGTCACTGGGGGCGATCCCAAGCCGCTCGCCGGACACTGGAATCCCCCGCACCTCCGTCGCGCTCGAGAACGCCACACACGCGTCGACGTCGAGCACGACTAGCGAAGAAGCATGGTGGGGTCGTCGTCGTTGAGCCCCACCGTCTTGGGCGCACACTTCAGCGGCAGGCTCACCGCCACGCTGGCCCCTTGTCCGAGCTTGCTCTCGATCTCGACCTCGCCACCCATGGCCTCGGCGAACCCACGCACCACCGCGAGCCCGAGTCCCGCTCCATCGTAGCGCCGGGTAGCGCTCTCGTCGCCCTGGCCGAACGGTCGATAGGCTTCCTCGATCTGCCGGGGCGTCATGCCGATGCCGGTGTCGCGCACCAACATGCTCAGGCGCCCGTCGTCCTCGGCCATGCTCAGGGACACGTCGCCGTTGGTGGTGTACTTGCAGGCGTTCGACATGAGATTGAAGAGGATCGACTTCACCATGCGTCGATCCAGCCGCACCATCAGGTTGGCCGGCACCGCCACGTCCAGGCGATTGCCGTTGCCGTCGGCCTCCGCCTTCACGCTGGCCTGGACCTGCTGCCCCATGGCCACCATGTCGATGGTCTCGGGGATCACCTCGTAGGAGCCTGCCTCGAGCTGCGTGAGATCGAGCACCGTGGTGACGGTGGCGAGCAAGCTCATGGCGCTCGCCCGCACCCGTGCGAGATCCTGGAGCATCTGCGGCTCCTCGACGTCTTCCTCGATCATCTCGAGGTAGCCGAGGATGGCGTTCAAGGGCGTGCGCAGCTCGTGGCTCATGCGCGTGAGGAAGGTGTCACGCACCTTCTTGGCTGCCGCCATCTGCTCGGTGCGCCGCTCCACCTCCACACGAAGCTGTCGGACGACGGTGGAGTGCTGGGTGCTCGCGTCGCGCAGCTCGCTCTCGCGGGCCTGAGCGCGGCGACGATCCTCGGCGAATCGATCGGCGAGCTGCTGCAGCGCGAACACCATGTCGTTCCACTCTTCGCCGAGCTCCATGCTGACGTCCGAGACCCGCCCGGTGGCCAGCCGCTCCACTGCGAGGACCAGCTGTTGCCGAGCGTCCGAATCGGGGCCCCCGCCATCGCGCCAGGGCAGCGCGAGGGTCGCTGCCACTCCGAGCACCCCCGCCATGATGGAGCCACCACCGCTGGTGAGCAGCGCGCTGACACCGGAGCCGCCCAGGCCCTGAGCAGCCATCAACCCCAAGGTGGCACCCACGGCAGCGCTCACGGCTCCGATGGTGGCGGCGATGGCGTATCGCTCTTTCATCGTCCCATCCTACCCTTCCTTCGGTGACCAGGGGGGTACAAGAGTTGACCTGTTCGGCTACGCCAGCGTGAGGGACCCTCGGTGTGGCTGCCCGCGCCGACATGGTTATGGGTCGGCGTCCGTGGCGCGAACGCCCACCAGCGGGTGACCGCCCCACGGCCTGCGGCCTCGAGGAGAACACATGGCCTACGTCGTCACCGAAAACTGTCAGGACTGCCGCTACACCGATTGCGTGGAGGTCTGTCCGGTGGACTGCTTCTACGGCGACGATCGCATGTTGTACATCCACCCCGACGAGTGCATCGACTGCGGTGCCTGCGAGCCGGCCTGTCCGGTGCGCGCCATCTTCGCGGTCGACGATCTGCCCGAAGATCAGGCGAAGTGGGAGGAGATCAACACGACGAAGAGCGAATCGGGCGAGCTGGAGAACATCACCGAGTCGTCCGACCCGCTGCCCACTGCCGAAGAGAAGAAGGCACGCTTGGGCCTGTAAAGCGCGTTCCGCTGCTGCCGATGGAGTCCTCGCACGATCGCGTGGTCGATCGGCGCAGAGGACGCGATGGCGACTGCAGGTAAGCTGGCCGACACCCTCGACGAAGCGTTGTGGTTCGGTGAAGACGATCCGGCCAGCTCGGATGAGCAGGCCCAGGCCTCCATGGCGGCCGAGGTGGCGCGGATCAGCGGCCTCAAGCCGTTCCCGGTGGTGGCCACGAGGGTGCTCGATGCCCTCAACCAACAGGACTACTCCGTCGCGTGGGTGGCCAACCTGATCGAGTCCGATCCCGCGCTGGCCTCCATGGTGCTACGGCTGGCCAACAGCGCGATGTACGGGCGAGCAGGCGGCTACCAGCACGTGGACGAGGCCATCGTGCGAGTGGGTGGGCGGCGCGTGCGCGACATGGTCTCCGCTGCCGCCACCATGCAGATGTTCAACGATCTACAGGGGATCGCGAGCACGTTCCGCGACCACTGCGCAGCCACTGCCGCCATCGTGCGGGTGCTCGATCAGCACTACGAGCTGCCGGGAGAGCACTCGCTGTTCCTCGCAGGGCTACTGCACGACATCGGCAAGCTGCTGCTCGCGGAGACCCGTGAGTTCGACTACACCCGCCTGTCTCCCCAGGATCTGTGCACGCCGGACGTGATCCACCGTCTCGAGCGCCAGGAGCTGGGCTACGATCACGCGGTCCTCGGCGCCCACGTCCTGCAGGCGTGGACCATTCCGGAGCCGATCCCCAAGATCGTCGCCTGGCATCACCAGCCGACGCGGGCATACGCCGCAGACGGCGCGATCGGCACGCAGGTCGCCCTGCTCCGGATCGCCGACCGCATCGCCTGGTACCTGGCGCAGACCCTGATGCCGGCCAAGTTCCCCGAGTTCCTGGCGTCGACGGCCGAGGCGCGCTGGCTGAGCCTGAAGGTCGACGACATCGAGGGGATGTGGACGCGAATGGTGGAGTCTCGCGGCGAGATCATGTCGATCTTCACCTGAAGCAGACGCGGTCTCGCCTCAGCGCAGCAGGCGCGCGGCGCGCTGCAGCCCGTCCACCAGGGCGTCGAGGTCCCCGGTCGTGGTGTACACGCCGATGGAGGCCCGCACGGTCCCGTCGATGCCGAAGCGGCGCATGCCAGGCTCGGCACAGTGATGTCCTGTCCGCACCGCGATGCCCTGCTCGTCGAGCAAGGTGGCGAGATCCTGTGGATGGATCCCCTCCATCACGAAGGACAGCACGCCTTGCTTGTCGGGGGCGGTGCCCACGAGTCGCAGCCCATCGACCTCGGAGAGCCGCTGGGTGCCGTGGGCGAGCACGCTGGCCTCGCTCGCAGCGACCGTCTCGCGTCCGAGATCCATGAGCCAGCGCAGCGCCACTCCCAAGCCCACCGCGCCCGCGATGTGAGGCGTGCCCGCCTCGAACTTCGCGGGCAGCTCGGCCCAGGTGGATCCCTCGAAGGACACGCTGCTGATCATCTCTCCGCCCCCTTGGTACGGAGGCATCCGATCCAGCAGCGCCTCGCGGCCCCAGAGCACGCCGATCCCCGTGGGACCGTAGACCTTGTGGCCGCTGAAGGCGTAGAAGTCGCAGCCCAGCGCAGCCACGTCCACCGGGCCGTGCACCGTCGCCTGCGCACCGTCGAGCATCACCAGTGCACCGGCGGCGTGGGCGAGCTCCACGATGCGCTTCACGGGCAGCACGGTGCCGAAGGCATTGCTCACGTGCACCACCGATACCAGGCGGGTGCGAGGACCCAGCAGCGCCTCGAAGGCATCGAGGTCGAACGACGCGTCGTCGCGAACGGGAGCCACCCGGAGCACGGCGCCGGTACGCTGGGCGAGCAGCTGCCAGGGCACGATGTTGGAGTGGTGCTCGATGGCCGACACCACGATCTCGTCGCCGGGCTGCAGCTGTTGGCCCCAGGAGGAGGCCACGAGGTTGACGGCCTCCGACGTGCCCCGCACGAAGACCACCTCCCGCGGACTGGGCGCATGGAGGAAGGCAGCAGCCTGCTCTCTGGCCGCTTCGTAGCGTTGGGTGGCCAGTGCTGACAGGTGGTGCACACCCCGGTGCACGTTGGCGTGCTCCGAGGTGTAGTAGGTGTGCAGCGCGTCGATCACGGCCTGCGGCTTCTGCGCGCTGGCCGCCGTGTCGAGGTAGACCAGTGGCTTGTCGCCGACTTGCTTCCTCAAGATGGGGAACTGTTCGCGCACGCCCTGGATGTCCAGGGCCTCGATGGCCGCCATGTTCATGCCTCCCCCAGCCATGCACTGCAGCGCGCCGCCAGCCAGTCACGAACGGGCCCCTCGGGCACCGCCTGCAGGCTGCTCTCGGCAAAGCCACGGGTGAGCAGCGACCGCGCCTCCAGCTGGGTGAGCCCCCGCTGACGCAGATAGAACAGCGCGTCGGGATCCAAGCTGCCGATGGCCGCCCCGTGAGCACACGACACGTCGTCGTTGTCGATCTCGAGCCACGGACGCACGTTGGCCACGGCGTCGTCGGAGAGGAGCAGCGCATGGTGCAGCTGGTTCGAGTCCGTGCCCACCGCCCCGCTGCGCACCGCCACGGCGCCGGTGTAGACGCTGTGGGACTGATCATCGAGCACCGAGCGGAAGGTCTGGTCGCTGGTGCCCTGCGGCGCGATGTGGTCCACGAGCACGTGATGGTCCACGTGCTGGGCGTCGCGCGCGAGGGTGAGCCCGGTGAGTGCCGTGTCGGCCCCGGGCGCCGCGAGCTTCACGAGCGCCTCCACCCGAGCCAGATCGACGCCGATCACGGCGCTGGTCAGCGCATAGCGTGCGTCGGCGGCCACGTGGGCCCCGACCGCGCCCACGTGCAACCCCTGCGCCCCCTCGGACACGACGCGCACGTGCTTGACCTGCGCCCCCTTCTCGAGGAACAGCTCGATCGCAGCACTGGTCAGGGAGGGACCATCGGCGCCCTCGGCAGCCACGAAGTGCTCGTGCAGCTCGAGGTCGGACCCGACGCCCACGGACACCGCGTGCCGCACGGCGGCCAGCCGCGCGCCGCCGGTGGTCACGTGCACCAAGTGCACTGGTCCCACCTGCGAGCAATCCGGCACCACGACGGTGCCGGCATCCCGCAGGAACGCGAGCCCCAGGGCCAAGAACCCGTCGGCGGGCCCGAGGATCTCGGACACGCGCTGCTGGAGGGCCTCGTGAGGCTGCTGCTCCAGCGTACTGAGCGCAGGAGAGAGCACCCCGTCCACGAACACCAATCGGGGCCCTTCGTCGTAGGGACCTCGAGGAAGCGAGATCTCCGCGGGAGCGCCGATCACGGGCGTGAACTGGGTCTTCAGCAGCCGGCTGGCGCGCGTGAACTTCCAGGCCTCGTCCCGCCCCGGGAATCCGGTCTCGCGCAGCGTGGCCACCGCGCGCTGCCGTAGGGCGTCGATCCAGGGAGACGCGCTGGGAAGCTGCGCGGCAGCATCGGCGTAGGGCTCCGCCAAGGTGAAGGTGCGGCCCCTCATGCGGACGCCTCGCGAACCCACTGGTAGCCACGCTCCTCCACCTGACGCGCCAGCTCCGGGCCCCCGGAGCGCACGATCCGACCGTCCAGCAGTACGTGGGTGAAGTCGGGGGTCAGGTGCTCGAGCAAGCGCTGGTAGTGCGTGATCACCAACATGGCCCGCTCGGGGTTGCGCTGCGCCTGCACGCCCTGCGCCACGATCCGCAGCGCATCCACGTCGAGGCCCGAGTCGGGCTCGTCCAGGATCGCGAGCTTCGGCTCCAGCATGGCGAGCTGGAACACCTCGTTGCGCTTCTTCTCACCCCCGCTGAACCCCTCGTTCAGGGAGCGATGCAGCAGCGACTTGTCCATCTCCACGAGCTGCATCTTCTCCTTGGCCAGCCGTAGGAAGCCCGCAGCGTCCAGCTCGGCCTCCCCCCGCGCCCGGCGGGTGGCGTTCACCGCCTCCTTGAGGAACACCGACGTCGTGACGCCAGCGATCTCCACGGGGTGCTGGAACGACAGGAAGATCCCGAGATGAGCACGTTCCTCGGGCTCCAGCTCCAGGATGGACTGGCCCTCGAAGCACACGTCTCCACCGGTGACTTGGTAGTCGGGGTGGCCGGTGATCACCTTCGACAGCGTGGACTTCCCAGACGCGTTCGGCCCCATCACCGCGTGCACCTCCCCTGGGTTCAGGGTGAGGGTCAGGCCCTTGAGGATCGGCGTCCCGTCGATCTCGGCGTGTAGGTCCTTCAACTCGAGCATGGATCTGTGCGCTCCAGGGGCACCGGTCCACACCAGGGACCGCGCCCGACGTTGCGGGTTGTTGGCTAGCCGACAGCCCCTTCCAGGGAGACCTCGAGGAGCTTTCGCGCCTCGACGGCGAACTCCATCGGCAGCTCTTTGAACACTTCGCGGCAGAAGCCGTTGACCACCATGGACACAGCGTCCTCTTCCGACAGCCCTCGCTGACGCAGGTAGAACAGCTGATCCTCTCCGATGCGGGACGTGCTGGCTTCGTGCTCCACCGTGGCGCTGCCGTTGCGCACGTCCACATAGGGGAACGTGTGGGCGCCACAGCGGTCCCCGATGAGCAGGGAGTCACACCGCGTGTAGTTGCGCGCACCGCGCGCCCGCTTGCCCACCTGGACCAGGCCGCGGTAGCTCTGCTGCCCTTGTCCCGCGCTGATCCCCTTGCTGACGATGGTGGAGCGCGTGTTCCGGCCCAGATGGATCATCTTGGTGCCGGTGTCGGCCTTCTGGTGGTTGTTGGTCAGCGCCACCGAGTAGAACTCACCGATGGAGTCGTCTCCCTCCAGGATGCAGCTCGGGTACTTCCAGGTGATGGCGGATCCCGTCTCCACCTGGGTCCAGCTGATGCGCGAGCGAGCCCCAGCGCAGCGGCCGCGCTTGGTCACGAAGTTGTAGACACCACCCCGACCCTCCCGGTCGCCCGGGTACCAGTTCTGCACAGTGCTGTACTTGATGGTGGCGTCTTCCATGGCCACCAGCTCCACCACCGCGGCGTGCAGCTGGTTCTCCTTGCGCATCGGGGCCGTGCATCCCTCGAGGTAGGAGACGTGCGAGCCCTCCTCCGCCACGATGAGGGTCCGCTCGAACTGCCCCGTGTTCGCCTCGTTGATCCGGAAGTAGGTCGACAGCTCCATCGGGCACTTCACGCCCTTCGGGATGTAGACGAAGGTACCGTCCGAGAAGACGGCGGCGTTCAGCGCCGCGAAGAAGTTGTCCGTCACGGGCACGACGGAGCCGAGGTAGCGCTGCACGAGCTCGGGGTACTCCCGCACCGCTTCCCCGAAGGACAGGAAGATGATCCCCAGATCGGCGAGCTTGTCCTTGAAGGTGGTGGCCACGCTCACACTGTCGATCACGGCGTCCACCGCGACCCCGGCCAGCGCAGCCCGCTCGTGCAACGGAATGCCGAGCTTCTCGAAGGTCTCGAGGATCTCGGGGTCCACCTCGTCCAGGCTCTTGGGCCCGTCGGTCTTGGGTGCCGAGAAGTAGCTCACACCCTGATAGTCGATGGGGCCATAGGAAAAGTGGGGCCAGTGGGGCTCCTCCATGCCTCGCCACAGCTCGAAGGCCTTCAGCCGCCACTTCAGCAACCACTCCGGCTCCTCCTTCTTGCCGGAGATGAAGCGGACGACATCCTCGTCGAGGCCAGGGGGCAGTGTGTCGGCTTCGAAGTTGCTGACGAAGCCGTACTTGTAGTCGTCGCGCTCGGCGACGAGCTCCTCGACGGTATCGGTCGCTTCGGTGCTCATGCCTGTTCCATGGGCTGGAGGATGCGAGACGCCACCTGCGCCTCGTCGAGGAGGAGGTCGGCCAAGTTGACGCGACTGAGGACCTTGACCATGGCCGACTCCACGGCACGCCACACCACGCGCAGCGAGCACGATCGTGTGTGAACGCAGCTGTCGAGCCGACCCGAGTGGGCCTGGCAGAAATCCCCTCCCCCGTACAGCGGCGTGTCGAGCACGCCGAGGACCTCGGAGAGGGTGATGGACTCGGCGCTGCGCGCCAGCTTGAAGCCACCCTGCGCGCCCCGCTCGGCGACCAGCAGGTTCCCACAACGCAGCACGCGGAGCAGCTTCGCCGCATAGTCGACCGACAAGCCCTCGGCCGAGGCTACGTCGCGAATGGGGACAGGTGCTGCATCTGGTCCGGGCGCACGCCGAGCCACCTGGATCAGGCAGCGCAGACCGTACTCTTCTTGGGCCGTCAGCTTCACCTGGCCTCCGATCGGCGAGATAACAAATGTGGACTAAAGAGTCCAGATTCACGGGAGTCCGTTATGAGCGGCCTCGCGGGGGACCCATGACGCCCTACGCGGCCCTGTGCGTCGCTGCCACTGTCACGTTGCTACTCTCCATCCGACGGCAGCCCACCACCACGCGCCCGCCCACCATCCGAGTGCTGGCGAAGACGACGGCGTCGGTGGCCTTCGTGATGCATGCCGTGGCGATGGGCGCGCCCGACCAAGGCCCACCAGGAGCGCTGTTGCTGGTCGCGCTGGGGTTGTCCGTGGTGGGGGACGTCTGTCTGCTGTTCCGGCGAGGGTTCCTGCCGGGACTCGCCGCGTTCCTGTTGGCCCACCTGGCCTTTGCTGCCGCATTCGTCTCGGCGGGAGTCGCAACCGCCGGAGTCCTCGTGTCGCTCGCCCCACTCGCCCTGGTGGCGTGGAGCGTGTGGCGGTGGCTCGCGCCGCGGGCTCGAGTCAGGTCCATGGGGCCTGCGGTGGGCGCCTACATCCTCGCCATCGTGGCCATGACGGCCTGCGCCTTCGGCCTGCTGGCTGCCGGTCCCACGCCGCTCCGCTGGACCCTCGCCGCAGCCGCCGTGCTGTTCCTCGTCAGCGACCTCTTCGTGGCCCGAGAGCGCTTCGTTCGGGCCAGCTTCCACAACCGACTGGCGGGCCTCCCGCTGTACTACGGGGCCCAGCTGCTGTTCGGCACCGCCTCGGGAGGACTGTCTTGACGCGCATCCTCGCCCTGTCCGACCTGCACGTCGGCATCGAAGCCAACCGCACCACGGTGGCGAAGCTGCCGGCCCACCCAGACGACTGGCTGATCCTCGGCGGAGATCTGGGAGAGACGGAGGCCCACCTGCGCTTCGTGCTGTCCACCGTGGCGCCGAAGTACCAGCGCATCTTCTGGGTGCCAGGCAACCACGAGCTGTGGACGAGCGAGGACCCCGCCCTGTCGGGGGTGGCCAAGTACCAACGCCTCGTGGAGGTGTGTCGCGAGTTCTCCGTGCTCACCCCCGAGGATCCCTGGCCAACACTCCCGGCACAGGGCGAGGTGCCGGCCATCGTCGTGGCCAGCCTGTTCCTGCTGTACGACTACAGCTTCTGCCCACCGGGCTTGGGGCCCGAGGAGGCCGTGGCCTGGGCTGCCGAGGGAGGGATCGTGTGCGCCGACGAGCGCCGGCTGCGGCCCGATCCGTTCCCGACCCGTCAGGCGTGGTGCGCCGCCCGACTCCAAGAGACGACCGCCCGACTCGACGCGCTCCAGCCCCACGAGCGAACGCTGCTCGTCAATCACTGGCCGCTGCGACTGGACCTGTGCCGACTGTTCCGTATTCCTCGGTTCACGCCTTGGTGTGGCACGCGACAGACCGAGGACTGGCACCTGCGCTACCGCGCGGAGGTCGTCGTGAGCGGCCACCTCCACATGCGCGCCACGGACTGGCGAGATGGGGTGCGCTTCGAGGAAGTGAGCCTGGGCTACCCTCGCCAGTACGACCCCCAGAAGGGCGCTCCGGGCTACCTGCGCCAGGTCTGGCCACCCGAGCGGGCCGCCCCCGCCGCCAACGCAGGGCCCCACTGGGTGCGATGAGTCCCCTTCAGAGGATGGTCTTGCCCAGCGCCGACTGAATGAGCCAGACCGCCAGCTCTCCCGTCTTGTTGCGCACGTCCAAGGTGGGGTTCAGCTCCACCATCTCCATGCCCAGCAAGCGTGACGTGTTGGCGAGGGACTCGCAGATCAGGTGGCTCTCCCGCACCGTGAGACCACCAGGCACGGGCGTGCCCACACCTGGTGCGTGCGCGGGATCCACTCCGTCCAGGTCGAAGGACAGGTGCACCCCGGCCGTGTGGCGCTGCACGTGCTCCAGCGCCTCTCGCACGCACACCGCCGTGCCCCGCGCGTCGAGCTCGCTCATGGTGTAGACGCGCACACCGGTTCGAGACACCAGGCTCGTCTCGCTCCGATCCACGTCGCGCACGCCGATGATGGCCACGTCCTCCGGGTTCAGAGCAGGTTGATCGCCCGCGATGCGCACCAACTGCTCGGGACCGTGCCCCAGCAGTGCGGCCAGCGGCATGCCGTGGATGTTGCCCGACACCGTGGTGTCCGGTGTGTTCATGTCGGTGTGCGCATCGACCCACACCACCCCTACCCGCTCCGAACGAGCGCCGTACGCCCGTGCGAGACCGCTGATCGTGCCCATTGCCTGCGCATGGTCGCCGCCCAGCACCAGCGGGAAGTTCCCCGCCTCCACGGCCTGCTGCACACGATCGGCCAGCAGCTCGCACGTGCGGGTGATCTGCGGAAGGAACCGAGCCCTCGGATCCGTCGCCGTCACCTTCTCGAAGGCCGAGGTGTCGATGGCATCCACATCGGCGATGGTGTGGCCGAGGGCCTCGAGCTGTGGGACCAGCCCTGCCACGTGGATCGCCGAGGAACCCATGTCGGTGCCGCGCCGACCAGCACCGAGATCCAGATGGACGTTCGTGATCGAAACGTTCATGTTGTCACACCTCCACAACGCGCACCAGCCCCTAGCACTGAACGACATCCAGAGCAGCAGCCGGGCGGTCGCGGCACCAGCACGCTAAACCGTACTCGGATAACAAAGAATACACGCACATTATTCCCATCATGTTTCGAAACGTTCGGAACACTCGAACGACCCGCACAGGGCCTGCGTTCGCTCCGTTTCAGGACAAAAACAGACAAGGGAGCCTAGAGCAGGATCGCAGATGTGACGACATGGATCCTCAGATGGAAGGGCTCGAGGCCCCCCGGAGGACGCCATGACAGATGCCTCGCAGCTGCGCATCCTGCTGACCGACGACGCCACGGAGGTAGGACACGAGCTCGTCGAAGATCACCTCTTCGTGAGCGTCGGGATCCAGTCCACCGAGGGCGTGGCCCCCATGACGACGACAGAGCTGACCCGGCTCGGTCTGTCTCCCCATCGGGCGATGGAGATCGCCATGGCTCGACTGCGTCGCACGTCGGAGCCCGACGACCTCCGCGTGGTCGACACGCTGCCCGGTCTGCGCTTCCTCAAGGTGGGGGATGGCCTGGCGGCCTCGCGCATCGCCGTCCTCCCCGAGCTGATGAAGCCCCTCCCCTTGGGCGGAGTGGTGGTGGCTGTCCCCGAGCCGAGCCAGCTGCTGTGTGTGCCGGTCGATTCCGCCCGCGCCATCGATGGGTTGCAGGCCCTCGCCTCGGCGGTGGGCCACCTGGAGGCCACGCGCGACGACCTGCTGTCGGATCAGCTGTTCTGGTTCGATGGCCGGTGCTGGCGTGCGATCCCCGTGCACCACGGAGAGGAGGACATCACGGTCCTCCCGCCACCCGACTTCCTCTCCATGATGTCTCGAGTCGCCTCCATGGACTGGGTCCAGGTGGCCGGCGAGGCCTGAGACCAGGCCTTGGTCTCAGCTGCGTCGCACAGACCATGATGACGCGGGAGCGGAGGTTAGGAGGCGAACGTGTTTCGCATCTTCTCCGACCTCGGACAGGTGGTGACGACCCTGGTGCCGCCTTGGGCTCTGCCCTTCGTGGCAGGCGGCTTTCTGTTGCTCCTCCTGCTGCCCTGGCTCGAGTCCGTGCGCGGCAAGCAGATCAAGGGAGCCATCCGTCGCATGGTCCGTGCCCCCGAGTCGGAGCATTCCGCCCTGGCCAGACGCGCACTGGACCTGGCCGGCACCCGACGCGGACGACTGATCGGACTCGTGCAGGAGGCGATCCGCTACGGGCAGCACTCCCTCGTGAAGGAGGGGCTGGCCAGGCTCGAGGCCGATCCGGTGGGTCGCTCGCACGCAGCCAAGCTGCGTGAGCGCATCGAGAAGCCCGCCATTCGATTCCGCGACCCCATCGAGGCCAGCGTGCGCATCGAGGGGTTGCTCGGCGAGGGCCTCGTGGTGGCTGCTCGCGAGCAGCTCGACGTCGCCCTGGCCCACTTCCCCACCGATCCGGAGCTCGAGGCTCTGAGCCGGCGCGTGCCATGATCGGCTCCCTGGTCGGTCTCGCCGCCTGGGCCCAGGTGCCCGTGAAGGACTCCGAGCCCGAGGCCTCGGAGGAGATCATCGTGGTGGGAGATGCCGTCGAGCAAGCCCGCCAGGCGGTGATCGACGATCTCGTGGACCTGGGATTCGACCGGGTGCGGGAGCGCTCGGGCCGAGTCGTGCTCAAGCACGGCACCACCTGGCGCGGCAAGATCGTGCTGTACGAGGACGGCTTCCTCAAGCACCGACGCCAGGGCGTTCGCGTGGTGGAGGGACCTGCCAAGGAGCTGCCCAAGGGCACTCGCTGGCTGCCGTGCATCATCGTGCCCACGGCCTGCGTGCGGGTGGGGGCCACGGTGGCCGACCGCAAGCTGAACGCCGTTCGCAGCCGCACCATGACCGCCATCACGCCCCAGCTGCGCACCTTGGGCGACCGAATGGCCGACGCCGCCGTGGCGAGCAACCTCGAGCTGCTCCCCGATGCACTCGAGGCCCTGTGGATCGAGGGGCGCCCTCTCGGCGGCGGGAGTCCGCTGGCCACGTTTCGGGCGCGACGTGCCGATCTGCTCTCCTTCTGGGAGAGCCGCACCGAGACCAAGTGGGGCGAGCAGGTTCGAGGTGCGGTCGAGGCCTACGTGTCCGAGGTGGTCCAGCACTCGGACCATCCCTTCGTACAGCGAGAGGTGGCCCGGTTCAACGAGACGACGTCGTCGTCCCGTCCGTTCCCCTTCCCCTAGGGACGTCGTAGGCCCTGCGGCATGATTGCGGGTCGCTGCGGCGTACGGGATAGGGATCCGTCAACCGCTCTCGAGGGGGCAACATCATGAAATGGGTCGACGACGCGAAGGAACGGGCCGCGAAAGCGGCCGCGGATGCGGCCACCAAGGCCACGCAAGAAGCTGGCAAGTCCGCCGTGCGCAACGCCATTGGCGCCGTGGAGCAGCGGGTGGGCGCCATCGCCGAGAACCTGCTGTCGGCAGCGGAGCAGGAGCTCGAGCGCAGGCAGCAGACAGCCGACCCCGACGCCCCCCCTGAAGACGAGGCCGCGGAGGAGGAGGAGGAGCGCGACGAGGACGAGGTCGACACCGTCGCCGATCTGCCGCGCGTGGCCGAGCCCTCGGTGGCGGAGCAAGCCCTCGCCGCCCTCAAGGCGCGCAGCGGCTCGCTGGCTGCCGCCGACGAGGACGTTCCCCCGCCCTTGCCCCCCGAGGAGCCCGAGGTCGCACAGACGGAGCCCGCAGTCGCCGAGACAGCGCCCGAGATGGCCGAAGCGGAGCCCGAGGCCTCCACCCCGGCCCCCCCTGCGCCTGCACCCGTCGTTCCCGCCGATCCCTTCGCAGCCGCCACCGATGCCCTCCGCAGAGCGGCCGAAGCCCGAGGTGACACCTACCAGCCCCCCAAGCCTCCGAAGCCCATCGTGGCCCAGGGTCCCCGCGATCCGTTGGCCGAGGCGGAGGAGGCCCTGGCGAAGGCAGCCGAGGTCCGCCGCACGCTGGGGCGCAGCCCCACCGCCCTGGCACGGGAGCAGCGCGCACAGCGAGAGCTGGATCGCCTCAAGGCCCTTGGCACCTTGGCTTCTCCATCTGCCGCACCCTCCGAGGACGACGACGGAGACGGAGACGACGAGACCCCGCCCACGGCGGGACCCAAGAAGCGAACGCTGTAGGAACGGCCACCGTCAAGCGCTGCACCACCGTGTAAGATACCGGCTCGGAGGTGCGCGTGAGGTGGTTCGTCGTGGGTCTATGGGCAGCAACCGGCTGCAACGGCGACAAGGACGGCACGTCCGATCAAGACACGGACGACCCGACAGAGACGTCGGATACGTCGTCCACCACGCCCGAGACCGTCTACGAAGCCACCGTGCGGACCACGAGCTACGGAGTTCCGCACATCTTGGCCGACGACATGGGCAGCCTGGGCTTCGGCACGGGATGGGCGGCCGCCCGAGATCACCTGTGCACACTGGCCGACCAGTTCGTGATCGTTCGCTCCGAGCGAGCGCGGTACTTCGGACCCGGTGATCGAGATGCCAACATCGATGCCGACTTCGGCTGGCTCGGACTGGGCATCATGGAGCGTGCCCAGGCCACCTTCTCGACGCTGCAGGAGGACGAGCAGGCCACCATCCAGGGCTACGCCGCTGGCTACAACCACTACCTGCAGACCACCCCAGAGGCCGAGATCGATCCGCGGTGTCGGGGCGAGGCCTGGGTGACCCCCATCAGCGACGTGGAGCTGTTCGCCTACTACCTCCGGCTCGGGCAGCGCGGCTCGGGCATCAACCTGCTCGAGGAGGTGGGCAATGCCCAGCCTCCGCCCCCGCGCAGCAGCGCCCAAGGGACCACCGCACCTCCGCCCGACCGGGCGCCGCCGCCCCCCATCGAGGTGCTGCAGCCCTTCCTGGAGCCTCCCATCGGGAGCAACGGCTGGGCCATCGGCTCGGATCGCTCCGCGTCGGGTCGCGGCATGCTGCTGTCGAACACGCACTTCCCGTCTCAGGGGGAGCTGCAGTGGTGGGAGATGCACCAGACCATCCCCGGAGAGCTCAACGTGTACGGTGCTGGGCTGCTGGGCAGCGCCATCCCGAACCTGGGCTTCAACGAGAACGTGGCCTGGACCCATACCGTGTCGGGCACACCGCGCTTCATCGTGGTGGCGCTCACCATCAACCCCAAACAGCCCACCCAGTACCTGTACGAGGACAAGTGGGTCGACATGACGTCGAAGACCCACGAGATCCAGGTGCTCCAAGAGAATGGCTCGCTGCAGACCATGCGACGCACCCTGTACGCCACCCAGTGGGGCCCGATGTTCAACGCCCCCGTGGTCGGCTGGACCCAGACCATCGGCTTCACCTGGCGTGACGTGAACGCCGAGAACGTGAACTTGATCTCGGTGTTCCGGCGCATGGGGCTCGCCAGCACCCAGGCGGAGTTCGAGGCAGCCCACCGCGAGACACAAGGCATCCCCTGGGTGCACACGATGTTCGCCGACGACCAGGGCACGGCCCTGTACGTCGACTCGGCCGCCACGCCCAACCTGTCCGAGCAGGCCGTCGCTGCCTACCAGACCTTCCTGAAGACGAACGGCGCGGCACAGCTGTTCGGCGGCTTCGGTCTCATCGTGGTCGACGGGAACGACCCGATCTACAACTGGGTGGAAGACGCTCGCAGCTCGCTGCCCGGCGCTGTGCCCTACGACGAGGCCCCGCGCTTGCAGCGCACGGACTTCGTGAACAACGCCAACATGAACCACTGGATGTCGAACCCGATGGAGCCGCTGGAGGGCTACCCCTGGCTCTACGGACCCACCGGGGCCCCGCTGCTGCCGCGCACCAAGATGAACAACCGCTACCTGATGGAGAAGAACGGCGCCTCGGGAGCGGACTACCTGTTCGATCTCGACGAGCTCGAGAGCGCAGCCCTGTCGGCCCGCGCCGCCATCGCCGAGGATCTGCTCGCCCAGGTCGTGGCCCGCTGCACCGGTGCAGGCCCCGTCACCGTGCGCCTCGACGACGCCAACTACGAAGACGTCGACATCAGCGAGGCGTGCGCCATCCTGTCCAAGTGGGACGGACGCTCCCGCACGGACAGTGTCGGCGCCCACGTGTGGCGCGAGGCCGTGCTGAGCGAGCTGAACGAAGAGATCGACATCCTGGACAGCGGCCGCCTCTACGGAGACGCCTTCGATCCGGCGAACCCGATCTTCACGCCGAGCACCTTGGCTCCCGCGACCAAGGATGGCGATCCGGTCCTGGAGGGCCTGGCCGCAGCCGTGGTCCGCTTGGGGCAAGCAGGGGTGGCGCTGGACGCGACCCTCGGCTCGGTGCAGTACGGCCTGCGCGACGGTGAGAAGTACGCGCGCCTCGGAGGCCAGTACGCCGAGGGGCTGATCGCGATCTCCACCTACGGTGGCGGCAACTCCATGATGCTGCCCTTCGATCGGCCACCGCAGCCCATCTACAACGACAACACCGACCTCGCCAAGGGCGGCTACTACGTCAACAACGGCAACAGCTGGGTGATGGCCATGGAGTTCACCGACGATGGACCCAATGCACGCGCCATCCTGGTCTACAGCCAGAGCGACAACCCCGAGTCTGCCCACTTCGAAGACCAGACCGCGCTGTACGCGAACGAGTCGCGGATGCGGCCGATCCTGTTCACCGAAGAGCAGATCGCTGCAGATCCGAATCTCGAGGTCGTGGAGCTGACGAACGCCCCGTAGGCAGCGCGATCAGCCGAGGCGGATCCGCGGATCCGCCCAGGCATACAGCAGGTCCGCCACCAGGTTGAAGAACACGTACAGCACCGCCCCGAGCATCGTGAACGCCTTCACGACGGGGAGATCCGAGTTCTGGATGGCGGTATAGAGCGTGCTGCCGAGGCCGGGAATGCCGAAGAACACCTCGAGCAGGAACGAGCCCGTGACCAAGAAGGGCACGGCGATGGTGAGCCGCGTGATGATGGGGATCAAGCTGTTGCGTAGGACGTGCCCGAACAGCACCTGCCTGGGCAGCATCCCCTTGGCCCGCGCAGTGCGCACGTAGTCCCGCTCGACCTCCTCGAGGATCACGGTGCGGAAGTACCGCACGTCGGTGCCCACCGACAGCGCCACCCAGATGAGCACGGGCAGCGCCACGAAGGTGGCGGCACCCGGGCCATAGGCGTAGCCCCACACGGGGAACCACTTCCACTGATCCGCCAGGAGCCACTGGCCCAGCAGGATGTAGATCAGGGAGCTGACCGAGATTCCACCCACGGCGAGGGCCGTGACCGTGCGATCCACCACCGAGCCGCGCAGGTAGGCCACCAACAGCGACACCGAGATCGCCACGCACGCCCCGAGCACGAAGGCAGGCAACGACACCGACAGGGTCGGGCCCAACCCCCGCGCGAAGATCTGCGCGACGGGGGTGTCGTCGGCCCAGCTGCGCCCGAAGTCCAGCATCAGCGTCTGCCGCAGGAACTCCACGTACTGGGCGAAGAGACTGTCGTACAGCCCCAGCTCCTGACGCAGGGCCTCCACCTCGGCCGGATCGGGGTTCTTGCCGAGCTTGATGGCCACCGGATCCCCGCCGGCGACGTGGAACAGGAACAGCGTGATGAATGCCACCCCCAGGAGCACGGGCACGGCGTACGCCACACGGCGCAGGGTGAACCGCATCATGGCTGCGTCCGCAGCGCCGAGATCCCCACGAGCAACACCACGGCGAGGCCCAACACCGGCAGCGGCCACAGCCGCGGCCGGTTCCACTCCGCCACCAGCCGATCACGCAGGGCATCGTCCACCCACACGTAGTTCAGGTGCTGATCGTTGACCTCGGTGTACTTGTAGCCGCCCACCCACTGGTGCCCGAGGTTCGGTCGGATCCGGTGGGTACGCGTGACCCAAGGCACCTCGTCGGCCACGATGTGCGCCATGCGCACGTACAGCTCGGTGCGCTCGGGGCCAGGGGCCATGACCGCCGCCTGATCGTACAGCGCGTCGAACTCCGGGTGGTCGAAGTTGGCCGAGCCAACCCCTGGCGCCTTGTTGGGTCCGTACAGCAGCTGCAGGATGTTCTGCGCGTCGGGGTAGTCGAAACCCCAGGCCAGCGACGCGATCTGGAACTCCTTGTTCCGCATCTTCTCGACCATCTGCGGGAACGTGTTCACCACCACGTCCACCTCGATCCCGATGCGACGCATCTCGTCGGTGAAGCGGGCGGCGAAGGCCCGGTTGGTCACCGAGCTACCCGAGCTCTGGAACGTGATGCGGAGCGGCTGCCCGGTCTCGGGGTCGATCCCCTCGGGGTAGCCCGCGCGAGCCAACTGCTCGCGCGCCGCCTGCACGTCGGCGGTGCCGTCTTCGCTGTGGAACGGGTGGTAGCTGGGGTCGTGCCCAGCGACCCCGGGCGGGATGAGGCTGCGCGCCACGAGCGCCTGCCCAGCGTAGAGATTGTCCACCGTCCAGCGGTGGTCGTAGGCCAGCGCGACGGCGCGGCGAACGTCCACGTTGGACAGCAGCTCGTCCTCGGTGTTCAGGCAGGCGTACACCGTGCCCAGCTCGGTCCAGCGCTGCACACGCACACCGCGGTCCACCATCTGCTCCGACAGGTCCCCGAGCGGCAGCGCCTCGGCGGTGTTGTCCTTCGGCGGGTTGACGAAGTCGGTGTAGCCGTTCTTGAAGTACAGCCAGCGGGGCTGATCCTCCAAAATGAAGCGAAACTCCATCCCATCGAGGAAGGGGATCCGCTCTCCAGCTCGATCGAGCAGCCCCCGCTCGAGATCCTCCTCCCACCCGGGGTACCGATCTGCGGGGCGCTCCGCCGGATCGGGCACCCTCACCTCCCGATAGCGCTCGTGTCGCACCATGCTGGCGCCGAAGACGGGGTTGTAGGAGGTGACCCGGAAGGGGCCCGTGCCCACGGGGTGCGAGGCGAAAGCCTCGTCGTAGTAGTCGACGCACTCACGGGGGTACACCGACAGCTGGGGCATGGCGAGCACCCAGTACAGCTGTGGATAGGGCCGCTCCATCACGAGCTGCAGGGTGAGGTCGTCGACCACGCGGACCCCTGCGATGTCGAGCTCGTCGAGACCGTGCAGACCTGCAGGCTCCCCTCGCTCGCGGGCGCGGGCGACGTGGTCCGACATGGCCTCCCGCCACTGGGCCAGGCCGAGCAGCTTGTCGCGCAGCAACCACAAGCTACGCGCCTGGGTGGTCGGGTGCAGGAACCGCTTGAACGCGTACTCCACGTCGTGGGCGTCGACGGTGCGCTCCGGATCCACGCACGGATCGGTGTGGTAGCGCACCCCGGGCCGGAGCCTGAAGGTGTAGGTGGTACCGTCCTCCGACACCTCTGGCAGCGCCTGTGCCAAGGCAGGCTGGACCTGGTATGGGCGCGCATAGGGATGGTACTGCAGCAAGCCCTCGTAGACGTTGGCCACGAGCTTACTGGAGCTCTCCTGCTCCACCCGAGGGGCATCCAGCGTCTTGGGCAGGCTGCGCAGGCTCACGTGGAGCACCGCTCCTTCCTCGCCGGGGTACGGATTCACGGAGCACGCCGACGTCGTGGCGGCAACTCCGGCCACCAACGCCCGAAGGACGTGGCGACGCCACCACACGGGGCCCCTCAGGGCAGCGCCCCAGCGCGCTGGGAGCGCAGGCGCCCCTCACACGGATCCCACGACATCGCGATGCCGAAGACCTGACCGGACACGTCTCGGCGAGGCAGCGGACCCCAGCGCCTGGAGTCGTCTGCGTTCGACCGGTTGTCGCTCAACATGAACAGCTCGTCCGATCCCAAGCGCAGGGGCTTGTCCTTCGAGTCGAGCTGGCCCCCGAGCACGGTGTAGCCGGACTGTCCCTCCGGCGTCTCCGTCGCGCGATCGTCAGTGCGCACGGTGCAGTCGGCACCACGCCACTCCCCCGTTCCGGGCTCGCTCCAGACGAACGCCGCACCATCGATCTCGGGCACGAAGCCCGTCATCGAGACCTCCTCCCCGCCCACGCCGATCACGCGCTGCACATAGGTGAACCGACGGTCTCGTGGAAAGCGGAACTCCAGGATCTGCCCGCGCAAAGCCTCGGGGGCGAACTGGCCCCTCCGGACGAGGACGTAGTCACCGACCTCCAGCAGCGGCAGCATGCTCGAGCTCGCGATGCGACGCAGCGAGAGCACCTCCGCGTGCACGATGGCCATCGCCCCCACGGTGAGGAACGCCGATCCGAAGGCGAAGCTGGCCACGGCCGACCCGTTCCAGGTCTCGGCCCCCTTCACCACCGACCATGCCGCCGAGACGGCGGTGGCCACCAGCACCAAGCCCGGCGCTCCCAATGCCAGAGGCACGAAGAGTTCGGGCGGAATCCATCCAGTGGCAGTGCACAGGCAAACCAGCGCGCCCAGGGCTGGCGCGAGGAACATGACGGTCAGTGCGGTTCGCAGGTCGCCGACGTAGGCGTGCCCTGCCCCTGGCACCACCAGAGCCCACAGTGCCGCGATACAGGCCCTGGCCACGATCATGGCGCGCCGCGTAACATTGCGCGGGAAGCCGGGCCATCGGCCCGCCTGGGAGGAGAGGATGCAGCGTGTCGTGCCATGGGTGCTCCTGGGCTGCGTGGCGTGCGGCCGTGGATACCGCGGACCCGACTGCGAAGACGTGCTGCACAGCCCGGTGACGGTGGACACGACGACGGACCCCGTTCAGTTCGCCTTCGATGGAGACCAGCCCAACGGCTTCGCCGTACTCGACGAGCTGGGTGCCCCGGCGTGGGAGCTGGTGTGCGAGTGCGAGCGCAACGCGGGGGTCGAAGGCGGAGAGCTGGACTGCCGCGACAAGGAGGACCGGGAGTTCCTGAAGTGCATCCCGCTGGAGCTGACCTATGGCGTGGTGCCCGAGATCGACACGCTGTCTCGAGAGGACGGCGTCACCTGGGAGGCCGCGCCCATGATTCCGGGCGACACCTACACCGCGCTGATCTGGACCACGTGCCAGGGGCGCGGGTTCCGCGACATCGTCCGCTTCACCGACTTCGCCGCCCCGGCGCTCGCGGAGAAGTAGCCCGGCAGGGCTAAGGGACCCCGACCTCGCGCTCGTCCGAGCCGCCCCCACCACCAGCCACGGCCGGGAGCCACGGGCGCGCCCCCGACAGCGAGGCATGCACCGCATCGAGCCGGTCGCGCCGGATGCGGCGCGGACGACGAAACACGGGCCGCACGCGCTCGGTGACCCCGAGCAGCGATCCGTCCCAGCGATTCACGAGGTGATGAGACGGATGGAGCACCCGAGCGCGCACCACATCGGGGGGCAGTCTCCGCACCCACGCGAAGGGCGTGATGGGCGCGCCCCGCACCAGCTCCTGCGGCAGGAACGACGAGAGCACCCAGGTGCAGTTGCGCCGCACCACGTCGTAGCGCTGCGGTAGATCCTGCCCGGCGCGAAGCCGACTCAGCTGCTCGGCATAGGCCGCATCAGCGCGCTGCGCGACGGCGTCGAGGTCCTCTTGGCTCAGATCCAGCCACACCTCGTAGATCTCGCGGTTGCGCGCTTGGGCGTCGCCGTACCACCCCGCGTCGACGGGATCGCGGTTGCGGAACAGCACGAGCGCCCCCCGCTGGCTGCTCAGCCAGTCACCGCGAGTGAACACCTCGCCGCGATGCTCGCTGCGCAGCTGCTCCTCGTTCCAGCCCGACAGGCGGTAGGTCTCGTACTCCAGGTCGACGAGCTCTGGACCGCTGCAGGACACCACCCGCAGCGAGGCGTGCCCCCAGCTCATCGTGCCCTGCTTCTTGGAGTAGGCCACCAGCGCCACCCCCAGCGTGCGCGGCGCCTCGTCCTCGGGTGCATCGGCGTCGCAGGGGGCGAAGGTCGCCACGGGAGCGGTGCCGCGGTGCAGGTGCAGCGACGTCGCATCCACCTCCCACGTCGCGCCCGCGAGTGCTGCGGCGATCCCCAGCCAGCCTAGCCATGCCATAGGGGCGTCTTACCTCGTCAGCCCCCTTCTCGCGGGGTCGCCTGCACGGGGCGGGTCTGTGCCGCTGGCGCGTCGGCGCCTTCCGGAACGAGCAGGGCCACCGCCGTGGCGATCGCCTGTCCGGGCGCTCCCGTTGCCCCCAGGCCGAATGCTCCAGCTACCAACGTCAGAATCATCACCACGCGCTTCATCTCGACCAGACCTCCAACACACACACCCGACTCATCAGCGCCGAAGCGGTGTCCAATGGCTGGACGCACCTCGTCCAGCCACATTCGACTCCTCTTCAACCCTGCGTTTGGGGTAAAGATCCCCGGATGTCACCCCGCGTCACCAAACTTGGGCGCGCGGGAGGCACATCGTGCCAGTACAATCGTGCGAGTGGATGGCAGCATGACCAGATCTTTGGCCGTTCTCGTTTGTTCTTCCTTCATCATCGGCTGCAAGGCGCCCCCCGAGGCGCCATCGGAGCTCAATGAGCTAGCCGGCTTCCTGTTCGAGCGCTTCCAAGACGAAGACACGGCAGACCTCGAGCTGGGGATCACCAACCTCCAGGCCTGGCTGCAGGACAACATCGACAGCGACGAGAAAGACAACGTGCGCGACGGCTACAGCGTGCTCGAGCTGGACGAGGGCGTCCTCGAGTCCGTCGAGCCCGATCGGGAGCACAACCTCGACGGCCTCGCCGGGGCATCCGTCGCTGTGGACTCCGGCTTCGGTGTGGTCCCCATCGGGACCGCTCTGTCGGTGGAAGAGCAGGAGACCGTGTTCCCCGACAACTACGACTCCCACAATCGGACCTTCGACACTGATCCGGACTGCTTCCGCGATCAGTCCTGCGACTTCCTCGACACCACCAACGAGGTCGAGGCCAGCTACACGCTCGGCCTGAAGATCGCCACGCGCAGCCGTGCCCAGTACCGCTGGCTCACGGTCGGTGAGGAAGGCAACGAGATGACGGTGCTTCTCCACCGTACCTGGCTGATGGACAAAGCCGAGATCCGCCCCCCTTGGGACGTCATCAAGGTCAACGAGCAGATCTATGTGGGGATCACCATGCCGTGGGACGCCGGCTCGGTCCGACTGGGCACCACCTGGATCGCGGCAGACATCGGAAGCGCCGATGTGCCCGACGCGTTGGCGCTCGATGCGATGATCAACGCGATGAAGACTGAGGGCGAAAACCTCGACGTCTACCTGTCGGGCGGGTCCGAAGACTGACAAAAACGGTCACGAACCCGATCACGTTCCGTCTCACGCGTCATAATGGGTGAAACCCGAGCCGGCGGACTCGTCACAGCACGAGTCGCAGTCGGTGATTTGGGGGGAGTTGCAGGTCACCCGCTCCCACCACCGGTCCCAGCTTCTCGTGCGACGATGGAAAGGTAGCGGGTGACCTGCTTTCCCACACCACAAGCAGAACTCCACCGGGCAGCCCCTGCCCGGTAAACCAGCTTGCTCCGTGCCCAAAGCAAGATGCGTTAAGGATGGCATCGGCTCGTCCGGACCGTCAACAGGAATCTGGAGGCAGCGATGTGTGGTCGCTTTGCGCTGACGGCTCCTGCCAGCGACATCGCCGAGATCTTCCAGGTCGACGTCCTCCCGGACATCCTTCCGCGGTACAACGTCGCTCCCACCACCCAGGTGGCCTGTGTCGTCGAAGAAGACGACGGGCAGCGCAGCATGCAGACCTTCCGCTGGGGCCTGATCCCGCGCTGGGCGAAAGACAAGAAGATCGCGTACCGCACCATCAACGCACGCTCCGAGACCGTGGCCAGCAAGCCGGCGTTCCGGGCGGCATTCAAGCGTCGACGCTTGCTGATCCTGGCCGATGGCTTCTACGAGTGGCATCGGGTCGGCACGGGAAAGGCGCAGAAGAAGACGCCGCACCTGATCCAGCTGGCCGACGGGCGGCCCTTTGCCATGGCTGGTCTGTGGGAGACCTGGGTGGATCCGGAGACAGAGGAGGAGCTTCGCTCCTGCACGATCGTGACCACCGAGGGCAACGACTTGATGAAGCCCATCCACGATCGGATGCCGGTCATCCTGCCCGCTGACCGGTGGGATCTCTGGCTCGACCGCAGCGTGGACGACAAGTCCGTGCTGCAGGAGCTGCTGGTGCCCTACCCCGCCGACGACATGAAGGAGCGTCGCGTCAGCAAGAGCGTGGGCAACGTGCGCAACAAGGGGCCAGAGGTTCAGGGTCCCTTCGAAGAGGACGACGACTAGCCAGCAGCCCGACCTGCGCTAGGGCACCGTGGCGTACTGCGGCCCTTGTGGGGGCATCCGAGTTCGACCCGAGCTGCGGGCTTCGGCGCGAAGATCGCACCACGCTCTCACGATGGCACGAAGCTCGTGGGCCAGTCGGTCGACGTCGGCCAAGGAGGTGAAGCGCATGTAGCGAGTCGCTCCGCCCGTGCCCTCGAGGCTCGGATAGACGCCCGGGATGTGGGCGCCCGTGTGGAACATCAGGCAAGCATGGCGCGTGATGCGTGGCTGAAAGCTCGCCAAGTTCCCTCGAAAGACGAACGTGGGGCTCTTCCACTTGATGCACTCCCCGATGCGTGGATCGGCATCGAGGATCACTGCTCGAACCTTACGGACCACCGGCGCCATGGGGTTGGTGTAGGCGTCGAGCCACTCGCTGACCTCACGATTTGCGGGCAATGGCAACTCCCTTTGCCAACAAGGATACGAGAAGACGAGCCCCCCAACAAGCCTCTTCCCGATCAGCCAGACAGTTCCTCACTCAACGCCTGCCCGAGCCTCTCGAAATCGGACATGGAATTGAACAACTGGGCAGAAGTCCGAAGGAGGAGCCGATCTGCGAAAGGGGCGATCATCGCCTCCACCCGATGGCGCTCCCACAGACGTCGGTTGAGCGCCAGCGCGTCGGACCCTGCCGAAATGGGAAGTGGGCGAGACTCCATCGCCGCGAGCATCGTGGAGGGTGCACCCCGAGCCAGATCCAAACGCTCACCGAGCTGCTCGGTGCCACGGCGACGCAGGCGGATGTTGTGCGCCCGGATCCGGTTCGCCCCGCCGGCCTCCTCCACGAAGTCCAGCGCTGCCTCGACAGCCAACCAAGGGCTGTAGTCGCGCGTGCCCACGAAGTCGAACTGGCTCGTCATGGGCCCCCCGAAGCCATGGGAGATCACCAAGGGCAAGATCTGGCTCCGGTGGGCAGCAGCCACGTGGAGCACCGCACAGCTCTTGGGGGTGAACAGCCACTTGTGGCAGTTGCCCACCCAGTAGTCGGCACCCAGCTCGTCGAGGTCCACCGGCACCTGCCCGGGAGCGTGCGCGCCGTCCACGAGGACCTCTGCGCCTCGCTCGCGTGCGAAGGCCACGAGCTCCATCACCGGCAACACCAACCCAGTGGCAGATGTGATGTGGTCGAACACCGCGAGCCGCGCACCGTCGGGCCAGGCGTCTCGCACCCGCGCGAGCACGTCCTCGGGGCCCGTCACCGGGAATGGGATCTCGATGGACACGAGCTGCACGCCGAACCGCTCCACCAGACGGCGCAGCCCGTTGTGCACGGCGGGGTAGACGTGGGTGGTGGCCACGATCACATCGCCCGGGCGCCAGTCGATGGAGGCGAGCACCGTGTCCACACCGCTCGTGGCGTTGTCGACGAAGACGGTTCCCGCCGGGTCGGCGCCCAACATACCCGCCACCCGCTCTGCAGCCGCCCGCAGGCGCTGCGGGATCTCGGCCATGAACCGGATGGGCTGCGCCTCCATCTCGTCCACGAGGCGCCGCTGGGCGGCGAGCACCGAGCGCGGCGTGGCCCCGAAGGAGCCGTTGTTCAGGAACACCATGTCGGGTGCCAAGGCGAAGTGGCTGGCCCAGGGTCGCGCGTCGAACAGCAGCCCCTGCTGCGACAGCGCGTCGGCCACCATCGGCTCGAGCCGATCTCGCACCGTGCGGAGCGGGCCTTGGGGCACGGGCTGCAGCACCAGCGTGATCTCGGCAGTGCCCCCATCCTCCACCCGGAGCGGCAGCTCGACGCCCACCTCCCGCATGACCCGGACCACGTCCGCATCTGCTGGGGACGATGGCACCCACACGTGGGCGGCGGACAGCGCCCGGGCCCAGGCCGTGGCGAGTGCCGCCTGCGTGTCCGGCACGCCGGAGCCCAGCTCCACGCGCACCCGCATCAGAAGGGAATCCGCTGACAGATCACCACGATCCGCTGACCCGCGGTGAGCTCCACCTCCGGGTCGGGGTTCACGAACACGTTGCCCTCCTGCTCCACCGACACCAGCAGCGCGCGGTGTTCGCGATACAGCTCCTGGTGCAGCTCCGCCGCCCGTCGACCTGCCCAGGACTTGGGAAGCGACACGGTGTGGAACGCGCTGCCGTGGGCCTGGGTGAGGATGTCGTTGAGCACGCGCACCAGCCCCCGGTTCCGCTGGACGCTGCCCAGGATCATGCCGGCATAGAAGTCCGCCACCACCACGTCCTCCACGCCGGAGTTGCGCAGCAGCTCCTCGCTCTGCCGACTGTGCAGCTCGGCCACGGTGTAGATGTCGGGCACCATGCGCTCGATGGTGAGTGCCGCGAGCACCGTGCGCGCGTCGCAGTCCTGGTTGGAGCGAGCCACCAGATCGTCCGCCATGAGGATCACCGACTCGGCGTTCACGATCCCAATGGCCTTCAGCACCGTCTCGCGCGTGTAGTCCCCGATGTGCCGGTACAGGTGCTCCACCCGGACCTTGTCCATCGGGATGTCGTCGTCGGGGATCGGCTTCTCGGTGACGACCACGACCGCTCGTCCCACCGGCGAGCCGGGCCCGAACATCTCCGTGAGCACGGCGCGGGCCGAGTGATTCCAACCGCAGACCACCACGTGATCCACCAGCTCGTCGATGTCCAACTCGTGTACCTCCAGCCGCCCGCGCAAGCGGGTGACCATCCCTGCCGACACGGTGCCCACGAAGACCCCGAACAGGGTCATGCCTCCGACCATGAGCAGCAGCGTGGTCCAGCGGCCCGCGTCGCTCACAGGGGTTCCACCGATGGGCTCGCCCCCCACCAAGCTGAAGGCCGAGAACCACAGCACCTCGGACAGCGTGTCGAACTCGCCGTTGCCCGGCCCCTCCACCGCCCGCAGCACGATGGCGCAGAAGACCAGGATCAAGATGGTCGCGATCATTAAGCCCAGGAACTCGCCACCCTGGGTCCGGAAGCCGCCATTGAAGGTGGAGATCCTGCGACGGAAGAGCACTCCCGCTCGGAAGAGGCGCAGCATCCGGAGCACGCGAAACAGGCGTAGCGGGCGGATCAGCGGCAACACCGCCAGGATGTCCACCCAGTAGCGCTCGAAGAACCGGGTCTTCTTCCGCGCGATCCAGAAGCGGAGCACCAGCTCCACGGCGAACAAGGCGGTCAAGCCGTCAGAGGCCGCCTCCACCGCCTGGAGCTCCATGCCCGGGAGCATCACCTCGACCGCGGTGAGCAACACCGAGGCGGTGATGAGGATCAACAACACCAGCTCCGTCACGACCATGTGCAGAGCACGGTCGATAGAGCGCTTCAGGCGGTGTATGGGCGTCGCGGCGGGTCTAGCCACGCACCGATTTAATCGCCAGCTCGGTTACGCGCCTGCACCCACTGCCCGATCCCGAGCGACAAGGACAGGGTGTCGGCCGGATTGTTGCGCGCCCACACGGTCTGCAGCACGGACACCGAGATCGTGGGTCCGTTGTCGATGGAGTACACGCCGAGCTTGCCGCCCACCTTCAGCTGAGCTGCCTGCAGCGACCCCCAGTAGTCGGGGTCGAAGAAGTCGGCCTCCTCGGGCCGCAGCGCGCGCCCCGACACCCTCCAGAATCCAGCGACCGTGGGCCCGATCCCGACGGAGGGTCGCAGCGACACGAGCAAGGATGCCTCCGTGTTCACCTCGTCGGTGGGCACCCGCCCGATGTCGGCGTTCTGGTTTGCGAACCGGTAGAAGTAGGTGGCATCGATCGACATCTGATACCACCCAGACGCCCCCAACGTGCCAGCTCGTCCAACCGACAGTCCGCCTCCCAGATCGGTGCTCCCGTCGCCCAGCGTGGTGAGCCGACCGCGGCGATTGGCGTAGGCCTCGCCAGAGCGGAACCCCAGGTG
The DNA here is from genome assembly GCA_019634415.1 of Myxococcales bacterium. GTDB lineage: Bacteria > Myxococcota_A > UBA796 > UBA796 > DRPG01. Next base: position 15,395 of record JAHQVJ010000039.1, on the reverse strand, counting down.
CACGGACGCAGAGAAGGGCGCACCGAAGGCCTCGTCGAGGAACCGCCACTTCAGCCGTGCCCCCACGTCTCCGAGCCCGTGCGTGGGCGCACACCAGTCGTCGGGCACGTCCAGCATGGTGCAGAACGCATCCGCCGGATCCCGAACGCGGACGGACTCGTAGCGAGCATCCAGCTCGCCCTCGAGGCCATAGGCCATTCCGAACGTCCAGACCGCGGTTCCCCCCGCGCTCGTGATCCGGGTACGCATCGCAACCTCACCGTCGTCACCGCGAAAGCTGGCGTACCGAAAGTAGTCGGTCCCGACGTAGACGTTGTGTTCACCGGGCTCCAGCGTCCAAGGCCCACTCCCAGCCATCGCCATGTTCGACCATGACGCCACAGCAATGATGCCAACCGACATGCCAACCCCCCTACGAGCACGCTACGATGGGTCTCGTAAGGAATCGGACCGTTACTGACGAGAGCTCGCCTTGGACACCACGCCTCGCATCCACGGGATCGACCTGCTCGCGAGGCGAGGGCAGCTGGGCCCGTTCCAACGCTGGCGAGCCGTGCACGGGCGAGAGGCGGTGGAGGTGTGGATCACCCCCACCAACGGCGCGAATGCAACGATCCTCGCCACCGAGCTCGAGCGCTCCGCCGGCGCGATCCACCCTGCACTGTGGAGACCGCGCGGTTCTGGCAAGACGCTGCAGGGCGATCGCTACGTGGTGCTCTCCGCCGCACTACCCGACGATCTGCGCAGCCTCGGCCACGGCACGCCGCTGTCGCTGCCGCTGGCGTTCCGCCTGGTCTCAGAGCTCGGACGCGCCCTGCGGGCCCTGCACGCCGAGCGCCTGATCATGGGGGCGCTCCACCCTTCCCACGTCCGGCTGCACCTACCCGACGACCCGACCGGCAGCGTGTCGCTGCTGCCGAGCCCGCTGCTACAGGTCCCCGTGCTTCCCTGCGCAGTGCGAACGACGCGTCACGAGTTCTTGGCCCCCGAGGTGTCGTCCTCCGGGCACGTCTCGGCAGCGGCCGATCAGTACTTCCTGGGCCTCGTGCTCTACGCAGCGTGCTGTGGCGTCTGGCCCGTCGAGGCCTCGTCCGACGCGCCGCTGCCGCCCATGGCCCAGCGCGCCCCCGACGTGAACGTGGCACCGCAGGCCGACGCCCTGGCTCGACGCCTGGCCTTTCCGGCCCCCGGCGGCCGCTTCGAGAGCCTCGACGAGGCCGTGTCGGAGATCGACCGGGTCAGCCAGGCACTCGGCGTGCATCGCACGGGCGGAAGGGCGGCCGCCACCGCATCCACGCGATCCACCAGCCGGCTCGTCGTCCCGGTCCTGGGGGCAGGTGTCGTCACCTTGACCGCGGTGCTCGCCGGGCTCGCGGTCACCCTGTCGAGCACGACCACGAGCACCCCGCGTCCGAACGGGAGCTCCTCCTTGAGCTCGGCCCTGACGCCCGAGCCCCGTCCCGAGCAGCCCGCAGCTCACGAGGGCACCCCCGAGGAGGCCGCCGAACTCCGCGTCGCGCGTCCGCCACAGGCGCCCCGACCCACGCCCCGCTCCGAGCCCGCCGCCCCCGTGCCAGAGCCCGCCTCGGAGGAGGGCACCCCTCAGGAGGCCAGCGAGCCCGTGGTTCTCACGGTGGCTCCACCCCAGGCCGACGTGGAGCCGGCGCAGCCCGAGCCTCCGTCTGCGGCGGCGCTGTTCGAGCCCGAGGGCTTCACGGGCACCTACACCGGCAGCCGGACCGGCCGGCCCTTCGATCTGATCTTGACCTTCGAGGCGGATGGCACGGTCACCGGCACCGCCTGCGTGACCATCGGCCCGAGGCAGATGAAGAACGCGGTGCAGGGCTCTTGGAACCGAGAAGGGCCTCAGATGCACTTCCAGGCGCGGGAGCTGCAAGGCTCGCGCCGCGCGACCTACGACGGCACCATCCACGCCTCGGGCAGGGCATCGGGCACCTGGAGCGACGGCAAGCGCGCCTCGGGCCAGTGGAAAGCTCAGCGGTAGCAACCAGGTGACGCATTACCTTGACGTTCCCAGGCACGGGACTACTCGGATGTCAAGGGTGCGGATCCAGTCGTCTGGCGAGCCCACCCATTTCATCGGGAGGAGTTCATGGCGGTGTGGAATGCTTCGAGGGACGTGATCGCACGTGCCCGGCGGCGCGTGAAGCGAGTGGCGCAACGTTCGGACGATCGGATCTGGGGCTGGCGGACCGAGGCCCTGGAGCAAGCAGGTCAGTTCCTGGATCGGGCCAGCGACGTGCCCACCATCGGAGCGATCTTCGAGCCTGCCCAGCAGCTGGTGGAGCAGCAGCTGGAGCGGATTACCGAGGTCCCCGTCGACAACTGGGACGATCTGAACGCCAAGCGGGCCGCTGCCGCCGTGCGCCAGCTCGATCGCGCAGGCCTGCGCAACGCCCTGCGCCGTGAGCAGCAGACCAAGTCCCGCAAGACCGTGCTCAAGGCCATCGAGGAGCGCCTCGCGCGCCAGCCGCGTCTGGCTCCGCGACCCGTCGCCTCGGCCCCCGCATAGATCAGCCCTCCGATCCGTTCGCCATGCAGCGCGAGCGGATGGTGCGCGACACCATCCAGGCCCGCGGTGTTCACGACCCGAGGGTGCTGCAGGCCATGCGGCAGGTGCCGCGCCACCTCTTCGTGCCACCGGCGCTGCGAGCGTCGGCCTACGACGACACACCGCTGCCCATCGGGCACGAGCAGACCATCAGCCAGCCCTACATCGTGGCGCTGATGTCCGAGCTGGCGGAGATCGGCCACGGTCGGTGCGTCCTCGAGATCGGGACCGGATCCGGCTACCAGACGGCGGTGCTCACAGCACTGGGTGCAGAGGTCTACACGCTGGAGACTCGCCCCGAGCTGCTGGAGGCTGCACGTCGCAGCTGGTCGGATGCAGGCGTTCCTCCCGTGCAGTTCCGTGTGGGGGACGGGCGTCTGGGGTGGCCGGAGGCAGCCCCCTTCGATGCCATCTTGGTAGGCGCGGCAGCCACCTCCGTGCCCCCAGCCCTCCTGGAGCAGCTCCACCCCGATGGACGCCTCGTCGTGCCCGTGGGCAACGACGACGTTCAGGAGCTGTGGGTCTTCGAGCCCACGCCGTGGGGCGAGCACCGGCGCCGCACTGTGTGCCGCGTGCTGTTCGTGCCCCTGATGTGAGCCCCTACTGCAGCGAGCGGTAGCCACGATCGAAGTACAGCAACGGCGACCGCCCTTGCTCCACGTGGGTCTCCTGCACGCATCCCACCATCAGGGTGTGATCTCCCTGGGCGATGGCAGCCTGCACGGTGCACGTGAGCCACGCCATGGAGCCTCCCACCACTGGCAAGCCAGACGACGTCCACTGCCCCTCCACCTCGGTGAAGTCCGGGGTGGGCAGCCGCCCGGGGCGCGCGAAGTAGTTGGACACCTCTTGCTGATCCGAGCCCAGCATGCTCACGGCGAACCCGCCGCTGTTCGAGATCATCTCGATGATCCGGTTGTGGTTGCTCAGGCAGACCAGGATCAGAGGCGGATCCAGCGACACCGAGGTGAAGCTCGACACGGTGAGCCCGTACAGCATCCCGTCGTCGCTGGTCGTGACCACCGACACCCCCGACGCCCAGTGGCCCATGACGGCCTTGAACGACTCGGCATCCGCGCTCATCAGCTCGCCTCCGCGCGGAAGCGTAGCACCGTGCGTCCGACCATGATGGTCTCTCCCCCCTGAAGCGGCGTCTCCTCGATCCGCTGCCCGTTGACGACCGTTCCCGTGGCGGAGCCCAGATCCCGGAGGACGAAGCCCTCCGCCGTGCGCTTCACCACGCAGTGGGTCGGCGACAGTCGCGCGTCACCGGGAATGCTCACCCCACAGGCATCGGATTGGCCGACGGACAGCTGTGGTCCCACCACCACCGACACGCCGCGCTGCGGTCCCGACATCACGTCGATCCAGGCGGCGATGTTGGTGAGGGTCTCGGTGGCGTCGTCTTGATCCAGCTCGCCCGTCCGAGGCATGGGCACCGGCGTGGGCGTGCGGACGCCAGCGTCGGTGAACTCCACCATGTCCCCGTCGATGGCCTCGGCCACCACGGCCTGGGTGCCCGCACCGTCGGTCCCCTCCATGGCGATGGGCGCTGGCTCCGTGACCACCACCTCGTCGAAGGACGGCCCGGAGTCGTCGTTCGGAGCCTCCAGCGGCGAGGCGGGCTCGGCCGGGCGCGCAGGCTCCGCCGGCGGGCTCTCGGGCGCGGCCACGGTCCACTCGGCCTCGGGTGGCTCCTCCTCCACCGTCGGGAGATCCTGCGACACCTCTGCTTCCAGTGCATGCCGCAACCACGCGGGCGCGTCCTCCGGCAGCTCGCCGAGCTCGGGCTCGGCCGTCGCAGCAGGGGCCTCCTCGACCGTCTCGGGCAGCGGCGGCGGCCCCTCTTCCTCCGCGGGAGCCGGCATCGAGAGCTCCTCGACGGTGGGCAGCGCAGGAGGCGTCGGATCCATCATGTCGTACAGCGAGGTGTTCACCGGCGGAGGCTCCTCTGCCACCTCGGCGGGTGCCTCGTCGACCTGCGTGGGTGCGTCCGGGAGCGGACGCGTCATCTCGGGCGCGTCGTCGTAGATCTCCTGCTCCTCCTCGTCCTCCTCGGGGAAGGCAGTGAAGAACGGATCGATCTCGGCGGGAGCAGGCTCGACGCCTGCATCCGGTGCGATGTCCCACACCGCCGGATCGTCCTCTTCCACGTCGACGGCAGAGGCCACGACGGGCGGAGGCTCCGATGTCGTCGAGGGCTCCGAATGCTCGGAGGGTTCCTCGATCTCGAGGGGAAACGCCTCCGAGACCACGGTGGGCTCTTCCTCGGCGGCCAGCGACTCGGACGCATCCGAGGGCTGCCCACGCGGCGGAAGCGGAACGCTCACCTCGGACAGAGAGTCCTCGTCGAGGGGATCCTCTTCGTGAAGGGGCGCCTCCTCGGAGCGGGCAGCATCCAGGAACTGGGCCTGAAGCTCCGCCACGTCCTCCGGCGACGTGTGATCCGGAGGAATGCGCACCTCGTCGGGAAGCTCGTGGGCGTCCTCCACCAACACCACGTCGAGCTCGGTGGCGCCGAACTGCACGCGATCGCCGTGCAGCAATCGCCAGTCGTTGCGCGGCATGCCCGCCACCTTCAGGGAGCTGCCCTCCGAGACGGAGGCATAGATCTGCCCACCCTGGCGACGCAGCACGGCGTGCTGCTCGCTGACCTCCGGGTCCTCGGGAATGCGCAGATCACAGCGTGTGTCCGTGCCCACCGTGAGCTCGGACCGATCCCGCCGCAGCGCAGCCCACAGCACGCCATCCTGGAACAGGGCCAGGATGGGTCCCGCGTGCCCTTCGCCCACGGCCGACAGATCCTCGGTGATCTCGAAGCTCGCCGGGGGCTTGGGCTGTGCATCGGCGACCAGGTTCTCCCAGGCCTCCGGGTTGCGCAGATCCTCGATCACCACGGCGCGAGCGGCCGTGGGAGGAGGCAGCACGGCGCGGACCTCGGTGATCTCGAAGTCCGAGTCGGTGTGGCGCTCCGACCAGGCGTAGGTCTGGTTCACGGGGAACGTGGAGGCGCCTCCCCCCAACCACAGTCGCTCCACCTCCCCGATGGGGGTCTCCCACCGAGGCGCTGACTGGCGGAGCCGCTCGAACAGCTGCGGCGTGATCACGTCGTTGTGCACCATCACGTCCACCACGCAGCATGCGAGCCGCATGGGGCTGGTGCCTCCCTCGAGCATCGCGCGACCCATGGCCGACAGCGACAGCCACGTCCGCGTGCTGCGAGGAGACAAGATCCCCGCGAGCAGCCGTGCGAGGGCTTCGTTGGCCGTGTAGCGCTTGGGCGTGGCGCGCACCCACGGCGCCCGCTCGACCCCTGGATGCCCGCCTCGCGACGACAGACCGACCTTCGCCAGCCCCCACCAGCCGGGCACGGAGAATGGATCGAGCTCGATGGCCCGGTTGTACCAGCCCATCGCCGCCGTGATCCGCCCTGCGATCCAGCACAGCTCGCCCATGCCGAGGCAGGCCTCGATCTTGCTGGGGGAGTGCTCGACGGACTTGAACACCGCAAGCGTCTGCTCGAACACAGCCGCCGCGCGCTCGGTGTCGCCGAGACCCAAGAACAGGGGGCCGGCCAACCTCAAGGTGGGCACGTGATGCGGCGCGAGCCGCCGGGACTCGTCCAGACGGGCCGTGGCCTCCTCGGCGCGACCGTCCTTGATCAGCAGCTGGGCGTAGGCCGTACAGTCCGCGGCGCGCTCGCTCGCCTCGGGCTCCTCGCTGGGCTTGCCCCGGTAGGTCTCCCACAGGCGCTCGTAGTAGACCATGGCCTGCTCGTACTCGTGGGCACGGTGGTGCATGCGCGCGAGGTGGCGCAGCGCGACCACGTGGCGTGGCGCCCGCTTGAGCAGCGCCTGGTAGACCGCGAACGCCTCCTCCTCGAGGTGCACCGCCGTGGCGATGATGCCCGCGCGCAGCAGCGTGGGAGACGCCTGGGCCAGCTCCTGCCCCTCGGCCTGCAGCACCATGAGCTGGATCACCCGCTGCCACTGCCCCATGTGGGCGCGCACCTGCTGCAGCCGCGACGAGATGTCGAGCTCCGTCCAGCCGGCCGCCTCGGCGCGGTCGATGTACTCGAGCCCCAGCTCCTCGCGGTTGAGGTGCTCGATGTACGCCCGACCGATCCCGTACTCGATCTTCGGCCGCTCCTCGGTGGGAACGAAGTCGAGCAGGCGGTCGCTGTTGCGCACGTAGCCGTCCCAGTCGCCCTGGGACTCGGCGATGCCGATCATGGCCCGCAGCGCCGTGGCGGCCTGCGTCGGTGTGCGATGATCCCCCAGCACCTGGCTCCAGGTCTCGCTCGCCGCCGTGGGGTCGTCGAGCTCGAACTGGTTGATGCGCGCCAGCTCGGTGCGCAGTGCCACGCGCGTGTCGTCGTCGGCGCGACGCGCCTGATCCCACAGCGCCTTGGCGAGCCGGGGCCAGTCGCCGGTGCGCTCGGCCACGGTGCGCAGCGGTGCGAACAGCGTGGTGACGTCACGCGAGGACTGCAGGGCCGCCAGCAGGTGCGTGAAGGCGTCGTCGAAGGAGCCCAGGGCAGAGTAGACCTCGCCCAGGGTGGTACGGATCTCCACGGCTCGCTCGGGCTGCAGCTTCAGCAGCGCCTCGAGGTGCCGGCCGGCCACGTCGAAGCGGCCTCGCTCGCGCGCCCGACTGGCCAGCGCCTCCACCAGCTCCGAGTCGAACATCAGATCGGCGAGCATCGCCCCCGGATCGGGGTACCGCACCGACAGATCCCACTCGGTGGCCTTCACCAGCACAGAGCGCACGTGCTCGGGCACGTCGAGGGAGTGGATCAGGCGGCCTGGATCCCGCAGCACCCAGAAGGGCAGATCGCCACCGTTGAGCGCCTGCACCGCCGTCATGCCGAGGGCATAGACGTCCGAGGCGGGCACGGGCTCGTAGCCGCGCTCCGTGGTCTCGGGCGCGCGGAACAGCGACGCCGCCTCGGTGTGGGATTGCAGCCCCACCGAGAACCCGATCACGTGGGCCGAGCCATGGGTCGACAGCATCACCGACGAGGGGTTGAGGTCGCCGTGCACCACCCCCTGCGCGTGGGCCGCGTGCAGGCCGCGACCCACCTCCACCACCACCTGGATGGCATCGATGGCGTCCATGGTGGTGGCGTTCTGCAGGCTGCCCGACTCGAACATCTGGGTGGCGATGTAGAGGAAGCCGCCCTCGGAGCGATCGGCGTCGAGCACCCGTCCGATGGCCGGATGCTCCAGCTTGGTGAGGGCCTCGCCCCGCTCCAGGAACGCCGAGATCGCGGTGGGATCACTCACCCACTCGCCATGGAAGATGCGCACGAACACGAACTCCGTGTTCCTGCGGTCCCAGGCCTTCCAGTAGCCGTCGACGCCTCGACTGGGGAGCCGCTCCACCAGCCGGTAGCGGCCGTCGGCCACGAACTCGCCGGCGTGCAGCCGCGGTCCGGTGCGCATGCGAGCGCGAATTCGAGCGATGTCGCGTGCGACGTCGGCGTCGGGCTGCGCATCGCGTTGCGCATAGAGCCTGGCCAGCTCCTCCCCGAGCTCCCGCATCTCGTCGCTGGCGTACGCAGGCGTGACCCGAGGAACGGAGCTGGTTCCTTCCATCTCCCCCTGGGTGGTCTCGCGCATGGACATGTCCGTGCCTCCGTGGGCGCCCATCATAGGGGAATCGGTACCACGCCCCCGTACGCCACTCCGGTAAGGTAAGCGACCTCCCGCTTGAACGTGGTCAGGTCGCCGATGGCGAAGTCGGCCAGTCGACGGTGGCCGCAGGCGCGCGCGAGCACACACATCAGCTCGGTGGTCGCCCGAAGATAGTTGGCCAGCTGCTTGGCGGAGGCCGCCACCTGCAGGCGCGCGCGGAGGTGCGACTGCTGGGTGGCGATGCCCACGGGGCAGTTGTTGGTGTGGCAGGCGCGCATGCCCAGGCAGCCGATGGCCTGCAGCGCACTGTTGGCCACGGCCACGCCGTCCGCCCCCAGCGCCATCCCCTTCACGAAGTCCGCCTCGGTGCGCAGCCCACCGGTGGCGATGAGGGTCACGTCGTGGGCTCCGCGCTGGTCCAGGTGACGGCGAGCGCGTGCGATGGCGGCCATGGTGGGCACGCTGATGTTCTTCTTGAACAGATCGGGGGCGGCCCCCGTCCCGCCACCGCGCCCGTCCATGATGATGTAGTCCGCACCTGCGTCCAGGGCGAAGTCGACGTCCAGCTCCACGTGCTGCGCCGAGAGCTTGAACCCGATGGGGATCCCTCCCGAGACGTCGCGCACCTCGTCGGCCACGCGGCGGTAGTCGGCCACCGTCGACAGATCGGGGAACCGAGGCGGGCTGATGGCGGCCTGCCCGACCTGCAGCCCCCGCACGGCGGCGATCTTGCCCGTCACCTTGTGCCCCGGCAGGTGGCCCCCGGTGCCCGTCTTCGCCCCCTGCCCCGCCTTGAAGTGGAAGGCCTGCACGCCGCGCACCTTGTCCAGCGACCAGCCGAAGCGCCCGCTGGCGAGCTCGTACAGGTAGCGCTGGTTGGCGGCCTGCTCCTCGGGCAGCATGCCGCCCTCCCCCGAGCAGATCCCGGTGCCCGCTTGCTGCGCTCCAGTGGCCAGCGCCACCTTCGCCTCCTCCGACAGCGCGCCGTAGCTCATGTCGCTGACGAAGATGGGGATCTGCAGCCGCAGGGGCTTCGCCGCCCGTGGACCGATCACCAGCTCGGTCTGCACTGCCTCGTCTTCCATCAGTGGCAGACGGTGGAGCTGGGCCGTGAGCAGCTGCAGGTCGTCGAAGGTGGGCAGCTCCTGCCGGCTCACCCCCATCGCACTCACGGGACCGTGGTGGCCCACGCGATCGAGCCCATGCTTCGCGAGCTCCTGGATGTGCTTGTTGTGGGGCTCGTCGGGAGTGCCGTGGGGATCGGCGTACAGACCGAGGTAGGCGTCGCGCTGGAAGGGCTGCGGGTGGCTGCGGGCCCAGGCCTCCACCTCGGCCGTGTCCACGAACACCTCGTCTCCCTCGATCCAGGCCGTGAATCGGTGGAGCACCTCGTCGTTGGCGTACTCGGACACGCCCGTGTCGACCCGGTAGTCCCAGCCGTGCAGGCCGCAGACGAGGTTCCGTCCCTCCACGCGGCCGTCGGCCATCAGCGCGCCGCGGTGCAGGCAGCGCCCGTAGAGCACCCGGACCTCCTGGTCCAGGCGCACCACCACCAGGTCCACGCCGGACACCAGGGCATAGGCAGGCTCACGGTCGGCGAGGGCCGAGAGGGTGGCCACGACATGGGGGACGCGTTCGGACATCGGATCTCCTCTCAGATCAGGGTGACGTCGGCCATGATCTCGACCAGCGCAGGGCCCTCGTGGGCCAGGGCGCGGGCGAAGGACGCAGCAAGGTCCGCCTCGGTGTCCACGCGGATCCCGAGCGCACCACAGGCCTCGGCCACGGCGGCGAAGCTCGGGTTGACCAGGTCGGTCTGCCAGACGTCGAAGCTGCCGGCACGCTGTTCCTTGCTGATCTTGCCCAGCTCACCGTTGTTGAGCACCACGTGCACCACGTTCATGTCGTGGGCCACCAGCGTGGTCAGCTCCGCCAAGTATTGCCCGAGCCCGCCGTCGCCCGACACCGACACCACCTGCCGACCGTGCCACGGCGTGCCCTCCTCTTGGGTGGCCGCCCAGGCGCCCAGCGACGCCGGGAGCGCGAAGCCGATGGAGCCCAGGTAGCCGCTCATCAGCACCGTCTGACCGGCCACCTCGAAGTAGCGGCCGAAGGAGTAGGTGTTGTTGCCCACGTCCACGCAGACGATGGCGTCGCCGGGCACCGCCCGGGCCAGCTCCTCGAACACGGCCACGCTGGACACGCCCTGCCCGCGCCCTTCCGTGAGGCGCCTCGCCTTCTCCTGCCGCCAGATCTGCCAGCGCTGGGCGATCTCGGCCGTGTGATCCACCGCGGCATGGCCCGACTGCACCGCCTCGCGGATCCGCTCGGTGGCTTGCCCCACCTCTCCCCAAACGGCGTGCTCTACGGGGTGGTGCTTGCCCAGCGCCTGCGCATCTCGGTCCACCTGCACGATGGGCTTCTTGGGCGTGATGCCGGTGTGGTTGGAGAAGCTCGCACCGAGCACCACCAGCAGATCCGCCTCGTTCATGAACCACGAGGCGATGGGGGTACCCGAGCGCCCCAGCACACCACAGCCCAGCGGGTGATGGTCGCTGATCTGCCCCTTGGCCTTGAAGGTGGTGAGCACGGGGCACTTCAGCGCCTCGGCCAGTGCCACCACCTGGTCCATCGCGAAGCGCGCGCCATGGCCCACCACGATGCAAGGCCGACGAGCGTGAGCGATCGCCTCGATGGCGGGCTGCAGCTGCGCGGGATCGGGCACGGCCGTGCGCTGCACGATGCGTCCGGCGGGCCCCTTGGGTCGCGCATCGCTGGGGATGGTCTGCACCTCGTCGGGGAACACCAGGTGCGACACCCCGTCCTGCAGGATCGCCGTCTTCACCGCGCGAGCGGCGAGCTCCGCGTGGTCCGAGTCGCGCTGCACGTCGGCCGAGAACACGGCCACGCCCCCGAAAGCGGCCTTCAGATCCACCTCCTGAAAGGCCCCTCTGCCGATCACCTGGGTGTCCACCTGGCCCGTGAGGGCCAGCACCGGGCTGCGGTCGACGTGGGCGTCCCACAGGCCCGTGAGCAGGTTGGTGGCCCCGGGGCCCGCGATGGCCAGGCAGGCCGCAGGTCGACCCGTGAGCTTGCCGTAGGCCGAGCAGGCGAAGGCCGCAGCCCCTTCGTGGCGGATCCCCACGTAACGGAGGCGGTTCACCATGGTCTGCCGACGCAGGCCGTCCGCCAGCCCCAGGTTCGAGTGTCCCACCATCCCGAAGACCCAGCGGATCCCCCACTCCGTGAAGGTGCGCGCCATCACGTCGCTCACGGTGGCGGCATGGGCGTCGGGCACCTCGAAGCCCACGTACACGCCGTCCTCGCGGACCTGAACGGGCCAGCTGTCCACGCCGTCGTCGTGACCGCCAGGGGAGTCTCCGCTGGTGGGGTGGAAGTCCCAGCCGTGCCACGGACAGCGCAGCCACCCGTTCTCGATGGACCCCTCGCCCAGGGGTCCCCCTTGGTGCGGGCAGCGGTTGTCCAGCGCCGCGAACCGCCCTTGATAGTGTGTCATGCACACGGTGGCGCGATGGCAGGTGACGGGCTTCACCCGACCCTCCGTCAGCTCCCCCGTCTCCAGGACCTTCACCCACTCGAGATCACGTTCCGCCATCGCCCCTCCCGAAGTGGCACCGGCACGGCGCGGCCCATCACATCGCCGCGCGCGATCGGCAATCGGAGTCCAGGATGACACAGTCTCGTTTCATGGAAGCGCGCAACGCCGCCCACCACGCCGCACAGGTGGTGAGCGCACTCGGGGCCACCCACCTTCCCCCCGATCCCGACACCGAGCACTCGAACCTGGGCTGGGATGCTCGCCTCGAGGCCCTCGTCGGTCGACCCGCCGCCGGGCTCGCCGCAGGCCTTCGGCTCCGTGACCTCACGTGGTTCCTGCTGCGAGGTCAGGAGATCCTCGCCGAACGCGGAGCCACCGGATCCACCCTGGCCGAAGGCCTACAGTGGCTGCGAGAGGCCGCCACGGCTGCAGGAGCCACGGACAAGCCGCTCGCCCCCATGGGGTTCGAGCTGCCCGACCACCCCGTCATCCATGGCGCGCCCTTTCCCGAGGTGGATCCCGAGCAGCTCGTGGCGCTGGCGCGATGGTTCTCCGTGGCTCACACCGCCCTGCGGGAGGTGGCGGTGTCGGAGCCCAACGCCACGGAGGTGCGGTGCTGGCCGCACCACTTCGACATCGCCACGCTGATCCGGCTCGAGCCCGAGGCGGCGGATCCGGAGAAGGCCAAGAGCGTGGGGGCTGGAATGACGCCAGGCGACGCAGGCATCCCCGAGGCCTACTTCTACGTCACCCCCTGGCCCTACCCCGCAGAGCGGCAGGAGCCCCAGCTGTCGGTGGGGCACTGGCACACGCAGGGGTGGTTCGGAGCCGTCCTGACCGCTTCCGAGTGGGACGACACCGAAGAAGCCGTGCGCAGCTTCCTGCAGAGCGCCGTGGCGGCGGGCCGAGGCCTGGTCGACGGGGCGTGATCGGCACGCTAGGCGTTGGGTCATGCTACCGCTTCGTACCCTCGGAAACACCGGAATCCGCACCTCCGCCCTGGCCCTGGGGGGGCGGCAGCTCGCCAACAGCTCCCTGACGCAGGCCGAGGTGGCGTCGCTGGTGGACCAGGCCATCGATCACGGCATGGACGTGATCGACACCTCCCCCACCTTCGCTGGCGCCCAGGAGTGGGTCGCCAAGGCGCTGCAGCGGGGCCAGCGGGTGAAGGTGTGCGCGAAGCTCGGCCACGGTGTGGCCGGCGCGATGGACTGGACGGCCGACAGCGTGACCATCGGCATCCACCAGGCGCTACAGCGCACGGGGGCCGAGGCGCTCGACATCGCCTACCTGCACGGCTGCTCGGCCGAGACCCTCGAGAAGAACGGCGTGGTGGAGGCCTTGGGCGAGGCCGTGGAGGCCGGCAAGGTCAAGGCCGCAGGCTACGCCGGGGAGGGCGACGGCCTGGTGTGGGCAGTGCGCTCCAAGGCCTTCGGCGTGGTGCAGGCCTCGGTCAGCTGCTGCGACCCGGCCGCAGGTCGCGACCTGCTTCGCCGCGCCGTGGCCCGTGGGATCGGCGTGGTGGCCAAGCGCTCCATGGCCAACGCTCCCTGGCTTGAGGAGCTGGCCCCCGCCGACGCAGCCGCCACCGAGTACCAGCGGCGCTGGGAGGCCATGGGGCTGCAGGTGGAGATGCCTCCCGAGGAGCTCGCCCTGCGCTGGACGGTGTACCACCCAGCAGTGCACGTGGCGCTCACGGGCACCTCGAGCGTGGCCCATCTGCAAGCCAACGTGCAGGCCGTGGCCATGGGTCCCCTGCCGCGCCACGTGGTGGCGCTGGTGGACGGCGCCCATCGCCGTCACGAGCAGGACTGGCTCGGCCAGATGTGACCGAGGGAGGCGCGCCCTCAGGCCTCGTGGTGCGAGATCACCCACATGGCGTGCAGCGTGCCCGGCAGCACGCACAGCAGCGACAGCAGCGCGTTGAGCACCAGCGTTCCGTTCACGCCGCGGGTGATGGCCACGCCCACCGGCGGGATGTAGAACGACAGCAGCACGCTCACGAACTTCTTCATGCCGTCGGCCGCCTCGCTGCCGTCGGTGTTCTTCGTGGTGATGATGTAGGCGGCGTGCACCTGGCCCCCCACCCAGAACAGCAGGATGGTGAGCACCAGGTTGATCACGAAGTTCACGGAGGCGCCCTCCTGCATGAGCACCCCGACAGGGGGCAGGAAGAAGGCGATGATCAGTCGCCAGAAGTCACGTGTTCCTTCGTTCGCCATGGCTGTCGTCCTCCGTTGCGCGAGGCTCCTCGCGCCACCCCTGCCGCCTAGCACGGCACGGAGTGTCACCTGGAGCTACGTCACGACCCCCACGCGTCCTGCATCGTGACCGAAAGAAACAAACGGGCTCACCTTCGGACGTGCCGGTGCTACGCTCGCCCTCGTCTCGACACCCCTGGAGCGGTTGTGCGCTTTGGTTTGCCCTTTCTCATCCTGCTGGGCGGTTGTCCCACGAAGGACACCACCGACACCGACGTCGACACCGATGAAGTGGTGGCCGACACCGACGCCGACACGGACGCCGACGCCGACGCCGACGCCGACTCGGACGCCGACACCGACGTGCCCAACGAGGATCGCGACGGCGACGGCCTGACCAACGAGGCCGAGAAGAACAAGCACAACACCGACCCCGACGATCCGGACTCCGACGACGACGGCTTGTCCGACGGCGACGAGGTCAACACCCACGGCACCGATCCGAACGACCCCGACTCCGATGCGGACGGGCTCGACGACGGCGACGAGATCACCGAGGGCACCGACCCCCTCGATCCCGACTCCGACAAGGACACCGTGCTCGACGGCGACGAGATCACCAACGGCACCAATCCGCTGGACCCCGACACCGACGGCGACGGCCTCGACGATGGCGAAGAGGCCAAGCTCAAGACCAACCCGCTCGAGGCCGACACCGACGGCGACGGCCTCGACGACTTCGAAGAGGTCAACAAGACGCTCACCGACCCGCTCCAGGCCGACTCGGACTTCGACGGGCTGAGCGACGGTGACGAGCTGAACAAGTACTCGACCGATCCGCTCGTGGCCGACACCGACGAGGACTTCGTGGTGGACGGCGACGAGATCACCAACGGCACCGATCCGCTCAACCCCGACACCGACAAGGACGGGCTGCGCGACGGCACCGAGATCACCTTCAAGACCGATCCGCTCAACCCCGACACCGACTACGACTCGCTGCTGGACGGCGAGGAGGTCGGCCTGTGGAACACCGATCCCACCGACGCCGACACCGACGCCGACGGACTAGACGACGGCATCGAGGTCAACGACGAGGGCACCGATCCGCTGGTGCCCGACACCGACGGTGACCTGCTGACGGACGGCGACGAGGTGAACAACCAGGGGACCGACCCGCTGGTGGGCGACACGGACCTGGGCGGCATCCCCGACGGTCAGGAAGTCCTGGTGGACTACACCAATCCCCTGAACCCGGCAGACGACGCCTGCATCGACGTCGACATCGATCTGGTGGATCTGGCCTTCGTGCCCCAGGCGCCCAACTTCGACCCGATCTGGATCGGCGTGGAGTGGGGGATCCTCAACAACGTCAACGGGATCCAGGACTACTTCATCGACTTCAACAGCAACGGGCTCAACGACTC
>JAHQVJ010000004.1 GCA_019634415.1 Myxococcales bacterium | reverse complement strand
CTACCTGGCCAGCACCGTCATGGTGAGCAACCCCGATCTCGTGCAGGACTTCGAGGTGCAGACCTTGGAGATGTGGCCCATCAACGCCGAGAGCCACGTCGCGCCCAGTGCCCAGACCATGGTCGTCGTCCGGAAGATCTTCACGGACATGGGCTTCGTGATCGAGTCGGAGTCACTCACGGGCCTGACCTTCAGCGGCACGCGCAAGCAGTTCGCGGAGGAGCTGCAGATCGACCCGGCGGTGCTCACGCGACCCTGGGCGGCGGTGAGCCTCGATCCGGATGCCCAGGTGGGCGCGCTGGAGTTCCCGGTGGAGGCGCAGCCCGTGTCGCCGCTGACTCGGCGACAGCTGCTGCGGGCGGGTGCCGCCACCGCGGCACTGGCGGCCTGCTCGGGAACGCCGTCGCAGAGCGACGACACGATGCCGACGGAGTCCATGGGGCACACGGGGAGCGCGAAGCTGACCACGGGCGATACCGGCAGCGCCCTCGATCCCTGCGCACCAGGACCCTTCGACGGGGTGGGCGGCCCCGCGCTGCCCAAGGATGTGGCCGACGTGGCGGACGTGCTGGGGCTCGGTGACGCCCACGCAGCGGGCATCGACGGGAACGGCGTGGTGGTCGCGGTGGTGGACTCCGGTCTGGACCTGAGCGGAGGGATGCCTGCCTGGCTGGAGTCGGCACTGGCCGTGGGCGGCCTGGTGGCGGATCGCGACGAGCGGGGCCACGGCACCGCGGTGATCGAGCACCTGCGAGCCGCCGCCCCGGGGATCACGGTGCGGTCGAGCAAGTACGTGGACGGCACGGGCTTCCGCAACTACCCCGTGGCCGCGTTTCAGCGGGCCGTGGGATCCACGGTGGCGGGTCAGCCCGACGTCGTGCTGTGCAGCTGGGTGATGCTCGGATTCTCGGTGGCGCTGCAGCAGGAGATCGCCCACGCCGTGCAGCGCGGGATCACGGTGGTGTTCGCGGCGGGCAACGGCACCATGGCCGACGGGCCGGTGCCCGAGGAGGTGCCCCTGTACAAGCCCGGCGGCACGGTGGACCTGCCGGGGGACACCGAGCAGGCGCTGCTGCTGGAGGCGCGGAACCTGCTGTTCGGCAACCGACCGGTGTTCGCGGTGGCGCACCCCGACGCGGTGTCGGTGGGGGGCATGGTGCAGTACTGCGAGCCGCCCGATCTCGTGGCGTCGGAGGTGGCGACGTCCTTCGACAGCGAGCTCTTCGGGAAGGGACCGGGGGAGTTCTACCCGGGTCGGCACGTGCCCGACGTGTGCGGGCTGGTGGCGCCCAAGCCGGTGGTGGAGGGGCTGATCCCCGCGCTGACGGCCACGCCCACCGCGCTGCAGAGCACCCTGGACCGCAAGCCCGATCAGGGGCTGGTGGGTGAGGAGCCGGGGGCGGAGGATGCCCTGGCACTGACGTCTGGCACGTCGATGGCGGCGGCCCATGTGGCGGGGGTGGCGGCGATGGTGCTCCAGGGCACACCGGGGCTCTCCCCGCGAGCGGTGCGCCACGTGCTCATGGCCACCGCGGGTGGTGAGTCGTGGGAGGAGCCCGTGGGGCACGGGCGGGTGGTGGGGCACGTGCCGGACAACCGGCCCACGAGTGCGACGACCTGGCTCGAGTCGGGCGCCCGGCCGTTCCTGCGTGCTCGGCTGACGGACCGCGGCACCGAGCTGCCCCGATCGGCGTCGCTGCGCTGCCCCGACATCCTGCTGCACGCCACGCCGATCCCGCCCGAGGAGCTGCAGGCCCGCTTCGGGCTGGGGGCCTACCACCTGGACGGAGCGGTGATCGGAGACGAGCCCACCACCGGATCGATGTGGGCCTACGTGCGCGTGGGCAACCGTGGAGATGCGGACTGGACGAGCCTGGTGCAGGTCTTCGCCATCGTCTACGACGATGCAGGGGAGATCGTGATCATCGACGGCCCGCAGACCCCCGAGGGGGTGGTGGACGCGGGTGACTTCGTGGTGGTGGAGACGCTGTTCGCCAAGGTCCCGGAGGTGGGCGTGGCGGTGGTGCTCGGTCACCCTCCGGTTGGGTTCGATCTGGGCACGCCCATGTTGGTGGAGGATCTGGAGAAGCTGGTGGGCGAGAACCTGGAGGTGGGGATCCGCCTGTGGTGATCGGCGATGCGCCGGGCGGCCCAGCGCCCGCCGATCAGTCCCCGCGCAGCGGGTCCCAGCTGCAGCTCGGCGAGCGCCCCCGTGACGTGCAGCCCGGGCGCCCAGGACAGACCGCGATCGAGCACGGGGTGACCGCTCGGCGTGATCGGTAGCCCCAGGGCGCGCGCCACTCGCGGCACCCAGCCACCGTGCGGGAGCGCCGGATCGAACCCGGTGGCGAGCCACACGCCCCCCACGTCCACCTGGTGCCCTGGGGTGTGCAGCCGCACGCCCCCGCCGCGCGGGGTGGCGCGCACCACGGGCTCGGCCACGAAGCGGATCCGGCCCGCCCCCTCGCCCAACCGATCGAGCAGCCTCCGAGCGACCTGTGCGGGAACGGTCCCGGGATGGCGCGCCGCGGCCAGCGCCGCCGGGCGCTCGCTGCTGGGCAGGCGCGCAAAGCGCCAGGGGGCGCCGTCGTCGAACCAGGGCGCGTCCACGTCGTAGGGGCGGACCCGCAGGCGGCGTCGGGCGAGCAGCCACACGGCGTGACCGGCATGGGCGAGGCGCAAGGCGGCCTGCACCGCAGACAGCCCGCCCCCCACCACCGCCATCCGCTCGGCGGTGGGGGCGGCCTGCAGCTCCAGCACGTGGTGCACGGCCACGTGGCGCTGACGCAGGGCGCGCGCCCACCGAGGCCAGCGTCCGCGCTGGCCGGATCCCAGGGCGAGCACCACCCGCGAAGCGTGCACGGGAGCGGTGTCGGTGTGCAGCTGCCAGCCGGAAGCGGGGTGCCGCTGCAGATCCCGCACGGAGGCAGCCAGCCACCTCGCGCCCACGCCGAGCCCCGTGAGCAGCCACCGGGCGTGCGCCTCGAACAGACTGCGCTCCGGCCTGTCGCTGGGCGCGCGAAGCGCCTGACCGTGGCGCGCGCCGAAGGCCAGCAAGCCGTCGTCGGCCACGTCCAGGTGGTGGGTGGCGGGGGAGCGCATGCGGCGCATGCCCACGCGCGCAGCCCGCGTGCGCCAGGCGGTGAGCGGCGGATGCGGATCCAGCAGCCGGATCGCCTCGGCGGGCACGCCAGCGCGCACCAGGTGCACCGCCACCGCGACCCCCTGCGGGCCCGCTCCCACGACCGCCCAGCCGATCACGGCGTCACCGCGGGCAGCTCGCCGGGCTCGCCGCCCTCGTAGCGCAGCCGCAGCGACGACCTCAGCCACGGCAGGTAGCCCGGATCCCGGTCGAGACCGGCGCGGCGCACGTCGAAGTCCACCAGCCGGGCGTCCACGCAGACCACGATCGCGTCGTCGTGGCGCTCCAGACGGCCGGGCACCGCCAGGAAGCGCTGCTGGAACGCGGACCAGTCGTCGACGGGCTCGTGCAGGCGCGCCTCGAAGGCGGCCAGCGCCGCCCCCCAGAGGAGCTGCGCGAGCCGCTGGGCGTCGGTGGCGGCCTCCGGCGGCTGCCACCAGGCGGGTGCCTGCGGGCCTGCGGCGCCGAGCTCCGCCTGCACCGCGCGGACCACGTCGTGGAGCTGGTCGTGCTGCAGCGTAGGGGCATCGATGGCGCCTCCCGCCAGCGCCTCCCAGAGGGGATCGGCACCGAGCTGAGCCGTCAGCGCCCAGGCGAGGAACGGCCCCTCGTCGATGCAGGCGGCGTAGAGGTGGGCGGGCACGGCGTGATCGAGCCAGAGCCGGAGGATCGCGCAGGCGCCTGCGAAGGCCGTGAGCGCGGGCTCCGCTTCCACCCGTGGCGCCGGATCCGAGGCGGTCTCGGCAGGCGGCTGCCGCAGGCTCGGCGCAGACGCCTCCGCGCGCTGCTCGCGCCGGCCGCTGGGCGCCTCCGAGCGTGATCGCGTGCGCTCTTGCGCCAGGTGGAGTGCGAGGTCCGACAGCCACGCCTCGGCGGTGAGATCGCTCGGCGGGGGCGCGCCGATGGCGTGGCTCCGGGCAGCGGTGGGCCAGGACGGAGGCGAGGAGCGAGGGGTGTCGAGCGCGAGGTGGCCCGGAGCGCTCCAGCCCAGCGCTCGGGCCAGCTGCTGCACGGACCGCTCGGGGCTGTGGGCCCACACAGCGGCAGCGTCTGCGCCGAGGGCCGCCAGCACCTCCGCGAAGAACCAGGGTCGGGTGGCCGACGTGCTGCGGTGCAGCAAGGCCGCCGCCCACAGCGCTGCCTCGTCGGCGAACACCACCACCTCGTCCTCCGGATCCGGACGCGACACGGCCTCGGCCGCTCGCAGCGCAGGTTGCAGGGCCTCCGCCACCTCAGCCGCCAGGCGCTCCGCCAGATCCGAGGCGCCAAGCAAGGCGTCGGGCACCCGCCACCGGATGACCAGGTGGCGCACCAGCACGTGCCGCTGCCCCAGCTCCAGGGCGTGTAGCGCGCGCTCGAGCACGTCGGTGGTGAGCCCGCGGCACCGCTGCGCCAGCTCGGCGTCCACCGCCGCGGCGCGAATGCGCAGCCCCAGTGATCCCACGGTGTGCATCCGTCAGCCCAGCCGGCCGCGCAGGCCGCTGGAGCGCAGTACCCACAGGCTCAGCACCCCCGTCTGGACCGTGGTGTTCAGCGTGTAGCGATCCACCGTGGCCTCGCCCGTGGCCGCCGGCACCGCGCCGTCCCAGGCGTCGATCACCAGCTGCGCCATCTGCAGCAGCGACACGTGGTGCACCGCCGCCGAGGCTGGCGCCGAGCCTTGCTCCTCCACGAAGGCCCGCGCCACGCCCGCCTCCGTGCCCAGCGACAGGAACACCTGGTTGCCCGCGTCGTCCGTGAGCACCTCCAGCACCAGGCCCATCTCGTCGGTGCCCGTGCTCGGCATCGGCAGGGCGGCCGTGCAGCACAGCAGCGACAGCAGGCGGTTCACCGTGGCATCCACCGGAGCCACCCCCAGGCGCGCCCCCCCGTGCATCAGGATCGGCGCCGTGATCACGTTGCGCCGACCCGCGAAGGGATCGATGTGCTGGATGGCGCCACCCGCCACCCGCGCGCAGCCGATCACCACCCCGTGCGGCGTGCCCGAGCAGGTGGGCCCCGGGTACAGCGCCTCGCCGCACCAGCCGCGCAGCAACGCTTGCAGGGCCTGGGTGACGTCCGCTCGGTCGTCGGTGGCATCCACCCCGTACAGCAGCAGCCAGGCCGCTCGGTAGATGGCGGAGGCCGCGATCTGCGACAGCGACGAGCCCTCCGCCGTGCTCGCCTTCGCGGCACTGTGCTGCAGCCAGGCGCCCACGATCCCCAGCACCGCGGCCTTCGGGTCGCCTGCGTGGGCGTCCGACAACGGATCGGCGTGCAGCCACACCCCGCGCGCTCCCGCGTCGGCGGCTGGGCCCGCGGGCGCGCCTGCCGCACTCGTCGTCGGTGGGCTGCAGGTCGTGTCGCACACGCCCTGGCGCACCACCTCCTCCGCCCGCGCCGCCTCCTCCTCGTCGCCGCTCACCACGTAGCCCTCGGCTCCCGTGGGATCGCGGTTGATGGAGTAGGTCGCCGTGCCCGTCGTCACCTGGGTGCGCGGGAAGGGAGCCAGCGGGCTCTCCGCGCGCCAGCCCGACAGCGTCACCTGGACCGACTCCACACCCGCAGGCAGGGTCAGCGCGGCGCTCCCCGGCACCGCGAAGTCCGCCATGGGGCCCTCGAAGAGCACGTCGCCGGCGGTGGTGTCGGTCACCGTCATCGTGCCGCCCGTCAGCACGCCGTCGATGGCCGACGGCCGGATCACCAGCGGATTCGCCACCACGGTCGTGCTCTGCCCGGGCGCCACCTCCACCGAGGTGGCCCCGCCCCCCACCACCAGCACCACGTTGGCCAGTCCGGGTACGTCCGCCGGGGCCACCACCGTCTCGCCGTACTTGGCGTGCAGGGCCTCGGCCGTGAGGAGGAAGTCCCGCAGCGAGCCGCTCGCGTCGGGGTGGCGGGGCGGGACCAGGCGCAGCCGCACCGTCTCTCGGATCCGCGACGGCTCGCACACGGCCTGCGTGGGGCCGCAGGGATCGGCGTGCACCGGCCGCGGATCCGTGGGGCACTCCACGTACTCGAGCAGCAGGTGCAAGCGCTGCTCGGTGCCCGTGCCGAGCGACAGGATCGGTGCGGCGGCGGGGTCGGCCAGCAGGCTCGCCACGTCGACCTTGTACACGCTCGTGACGGTCAGATCGTTGCCGCAGCAGTCCAGCGCGTAGCCCGGGAGCACGCACACCTGCTCGGCCTGCAGCCCCACGTTCAGGCCCCAGACCACCCCCTGGCCCAGGGTGCGGTTGTGCAGTCGCGATTTCGTGCGCAGGTAGCGCTGCTCGGTCTGCAGATCCTCGCGGGAGATGAACATGCCGTTGAAGAAGCGGGTGCGCACACAGCCGCCCGCAGCCGCGGGCACCGACAGCGCGGTGCCCATCGGGGGCATGCGCAGCACGGCGGCGGGATCGCACGGCTCGCAGCCCACGGGGAAGAAGGAGGCCGCGTCGGGCCGGTCCGCCACGGCCCAGTCGCAGGGCAGATCACAGCCCGCCGCCACGGGCTCGAGCTGGGTGTGGGCGCCAGCCACCTCGATGAGCACGCGGTCGACGTGGTTGGCCCCGAGCTCGGTGTTGGCACGGGTGTCGTAGGCGAAGGGCCAGACCTGCCCGGCGGGCACGTCGAGGGTGTAGCTGTAGACGGTGCTCGATTGCAGGGTGGCCGCGTTGTGTAGCGCTAGCGTGGCCCCCGCGGCGTTGGGGTTGATGGCGATGCCCGCGGTGGAGGTGCCCGCCACGTCCACCGAGGCCGCAGCAGCGTCTTCCAGCACCAGCTCCGCCTGGGTGGGCTGGGGCATGGCCAGCTGGGCGGTGCCGGGCGCGTGGGCGAAGGTCACGTTCTCCGTCTGAAACGAGATCTGCAGGCGCACCGGACCGGCGATGGTGACGGCATCCGACGGCCAGCGCAGCATCAGGCGATGGGGCGCGTGGGTGTCGGCCAGGGTGAAGGAGAACGGGGTCTGGGCGGCCAGCTCTGCCTCGTTGCACCAGGTCCCGGTGGCGGAGACGATGTGGTTGCGCAGGTCGATGAGGGGCATGGTCTCGCCTAGGAGGGATGGGTGAGGGTGAGGGTGCCGCCGTCCAGCGTCAGCGTGAACCAGCGGGTCAGGGTGGCGGGGGACAGCTCCTGCCGAGCGGTGTCCACCACCGGCGCGTCCAGCGACGCCAGGCCGATCAGGCGGAAGGTGCCCTCCACCAGCGGTGCGGCGAAGGCGAGCACGAAGCGCGACTGTGTGGGATCCCAGGTGGCGGTGGGGACCACGGGGGCCTCCCAGGTACCACCAACCTCGTCGAGGCGTCGCAGGGTGAACGCGGGCGGATCGGAGGTGAGCAGCGGCAGCTCGGCGCCCTGGTCGTCGCGGGCCAGCGTGACGGGCACCGACAGGGTGCTCGGATCGTCGAGCTGCAGCCGTGCGGCGATGCGGGGACCCCCCAGAAGCGAGCGCTGCAGCGCCACGGTGTCGAGCTGGGAGCCCAGGGCGGTCTGCAGCGCTGCGGTGGACCACAGGGCGTGGCGCTCGGCGGGATCGTCGTCGATCTCGGCCAGATCCACCACCTCGCCGCTGGGGTCGTAGACGACGACGACGGCGGCCACCACGAGCCGTGCTTCGTCGTCGTCGGGGGTGGGAAGGTCGCTGATGGTGGCGAGCTGCAGGCGAAAGCCCTCTCGCACCCGGGTGTGCTCGCAGCCCGTGGTCTCGCAGCCGCACGGATCGCGCGGAGCGCTGGCCGGATCGCTGGGACACTCCTCGTAGGCCAGGGTGACCCACAGCCGCTGGGCGGCGTCCTGGGTGGGGTCCGACAGATCGGCGTTGTCGCTGCGGTGGGCGCGCACCCAGGCCGCCACGTCGATGCAGGTGTCGTAGCCCACCACGACCTCGCGACCGTGGGCGTCGATGGCGGCGCCCTGGGTCAAGCGCAGGCGGGTGGTCTGTGGCTCGCCGGCGGGTGCGTATCGGTCTGCGTGCAGGCCGCACACCACGCCCGCGCCGTGCAGGTGTCGATTGTGGAAGCGTCGCTTTGCGATGCCGTAGGCCTGCTCGTCCGACAGCTCCAGCACGCCGAGGCGCTGGCCGAAGAAGAAGCGGAGCCGGACGAACTCGTAGGGAAGGCTGCAGCTCAACGTGCACCTCCGAGGGCATGCGGAGAGGGAGAGAGGGAAGTGGGGGCGTCGAGAACCCAGTCGATGCCCACGCGATCGAACAGGCCCACCTGGGCCTGGCTGGCCAGCTGCACCGTGTGCTCGGCGTGAGCGGGTTTGTTCATCTGGACGATCCGCTCGATGACGGCGGCGGTGACCGCTCGATCGCAGTCGTCGGGCAGCGGCACCACCACGGTGAAGCGATGGGCGTGGGCGTGGTACAGCGCGGCATCTGCACCGATCTCGGAGCAGTCGCACAGCGACAGGCCACACCCCAGCACCGTGCCCGGGACCCCCAGGAACGGCGCTCGGCCAGGTCGCTGCAGGAATCCCTCCAGGATCACGGGCCGCCGGCCGGTGTAGATCTCCACCATTCGCGACAGTCCCGTGGGGGTACCTCGCACTCGATACAGATCCACGGCCTCCTGCAGCAGGGCCCGTCGACGCGGCAGCGACCAGGAGGGATCGAAGACCACGTCCAGCAGGGCGCCCAGCCACGTCACCAGCTCGGGAGGGGCGGCCGCGGGATGCAGGCCTTGCAGGAACGTCTCGTACGACGCCTCGATCCCGGTGGTCACCCGCTCCACGAGCGCCAGGAAGCGCTGGGTGAATCGGTGGGTGTCGGGGTCGCGGTGCCAGTGCACCGGCAGTAGCTCCGCGGGGCTGTTGCGCGGCTCGATCACCCGGATGGCCCGCACCGAGGGGGTGGCGCTGCCGCTCGAGCGCAGCGTCATCCGCAGCCACAGGAACCGGCCGGGCTCCGACAGCACCAGCTGATCGGGCACATCGGCGGAGAAGCTGTGGGGTCGCCCGTGTAGATCGGTGGGGGCGGTCCAGGTCGTGGGCGGTGTGTTGGCCTGCTCGGAGGTGCCCGTGTGCACCCACACCTCGGTGCCCGGCGGGACGTCGGCGTCCACCACCACCTTGTGCCACTGCACCCTGGCCTCGCGCGCGTCCAGGCGACGGCTCACGAAGGTGCCCTCGGACTCGAAGGCTCTCCCCAGCGACAGCCGCGCCACGCGCAGGGATGTGTGCACGGCCGCCAGCTTGCTGGGGCCGTCGCCCGCCGGGCAGTAGCAGTCGGGCGTGGCCAGGAACCGCAGCGCGTGGGGGCCGTACAGCGCAGCCAGCGTGTCCAGCGCCACCGTCGTGGCCTCCGCGTCGGCGCGCACCGCCGACAGCGCGACGTCCGCCAGTGCCGTGCCGTGGGTGTCGAAGGCGAGCAGGCGCGGATGGGTGGCCGTGGCCAGCAGCACGCGCACGTCGTGGGCCGGGCCGTCCGTCATCACCGCGATGGGATCGGCGGGGGTGGGGATCGAGAACAGCCAGGTCAGGTCAGGCGCGTAGCGATGGAGCGCTCCTGTGCCGTCGGCCACCCACACCTCGCCCGACGCCGTCACCGCCACGTCCACGGGTCGCTCGGCCTGGGGGAGCACCGCCAGTGCGGTGCCCTGGGTGCCACTGAGCACCACGACGCGTCCCGCCACCGGATCGGCGACGTAGAGCCTTCCGCGGCGATCCAGCGCCAGGCCCGAGGCGTGTCGCACCAGATCGGCCTCGCAGGGAAACGCCACCTCCGTGCCGTCGCAGAGCCGGCGGATCAGCTGCCCCTCGGGGGTCGCGAGGAACGCGTCGCCGCGGGGCTGCACTGCGATGGCCGGCGGTGTCCGTGCCGGAATCCCGCTCGGCTTCGTGGGCTGCAGCTCCGTGACGTGGCGGATCGGATCGTGCAGCAGGGTGTCCGACAGGTACGGCTCGGACTCCCGAGCGAAGGGAGCGGCGGGGATCGCGCCGTCGAAGTCGCGCGGGTAGCGCAGCACGAAGAACCGGCTGCCGTTGGGATCGGTGGCACGTCGCGTCATGGCGCTGCCGTCGCGAGGGTGAAGGCCTGTGGATCGAGGCTCGTGGTCTCCTCGGCCGACAGATCGATCCGGTCCGTCTCGCCCGGTGCGACGGGGCACTGCACCAGGCGACCGGTGCGGGGCTGTGCGTTGCTCTTGGTGCGCACGAAGTCGGCCGTCAGCATCTCGACGCCGGCGACCCCCTCGGTGCGGAAGACCTCCGCCACCAGATCGGCGATGTGCAGCTGGGTGCCGAAGGGTGCGCCGGTGCCGTCGGCGCCGCCGGTGAGCACGTGCAGGAAGGTGGCGAGGCGCTGCGACACGCGCTCCTGCAGCAACAGGCGGCTGTGGCCGGGCTCGCCGCGCACCTGCACGTACACGTTGCACAGGCGCACGTACTGGGGCGGCACCACATGGATCTCGGTGGTCACGAGCCGGTGCTGGTCGAGCCAGCAGCAGACCTCGCGCAGGAAGCCGGGGGTGGGGAGCGGCTCGGGCCCGGCCTCGTCGGGCACCACCACCACGCTCACCACGCCGGGTGCCACCAGCGCGTCGTCGAGGCCGGCCACGGTGGGCAGCGGCGCACCGCAGCTCACGGCACCGGCGCCCTCGCTGGCCAGCTGCAGCGAGCCGTCGCTGCAGGGGGTGCACGGATCGGGCGCCTCGGGCGGCGGCGGCTCGGGGGTCGCTGCTGGAGGGCAGAGCAGCGACAGCGGACGCCTGCGGGGCACCACGATGGCGCGGCCCACGCGCACCGAGGGCGTCTGGGTGGCCAGCCAGGTGAAGTCGGTGGCCGTGACCGCGCGGTGGCGGGTCGCCAGCTCCTTGCGGGCCCGCTCCTTGGCTTGCTGCAGCGTCTCCGGATCGTCGCCGCCTCGCGCCGGCACCACGTTGACCACCCCTGCGAGGCCCGTGGCCTGGATGGCGAGCTTGTCGATCTCGCCCTCGGCGGCGTTGCCGAGCAGCCCGCCTCCGTGGCGGTAGCGCCGCGCCACGATCTGGCCCGCGCGGGGCACCAGGGGCGGGATGGCGCCGTGCTCTCCGTCGCCGAAGGTGACGAGCCCCGCCTCGGGATCGAGCTCGTACACTCGGTCGAAGGGGCCCGCCTCGTCGAGGTTTCCGATCTCCGTCCATGACGTCAGCAGGGCATCCGGCTCCGCCGACTCGGCGATCTCGAGCCGCAGGCTGCGCTCGAGCACCCGCGTGTGGGGCAGGCTCAGCTGCTGGGTGGGCCTTCCGTCGCCCGTGCCCACCACCCGGTTGGTGACGGTCTCGGCCCCGGTGACGCCCACCACGTTGAAGCCGACGTGCCGCACGCGATGGGCTGCCCGGTCGGCCGGGAGGGGACCGATGCGGATCCAGCCGTTGATGGTGCTCTCGGCTCGCAGCTCGGGGTCGAGGGGATGGGCCACCGCGGGCTCGGGCTCCACGGTCTGGGCCTGGGTGCTCTGCACCGCGTTGGCCAGGGCTTGATGAAATCCCGTGAGCTCGATGAGGCCGGTGCCGGGAAGGTTGTCCTTGAGCAGGGTGACCAGGTCGGGTCCGTCGGGCACCACGGCCTGCACCTCGGGGCGCAGATCCACCCACTCGGCGGGCGCCCCCAGGTCCAAGGGAACGGTGAAGCGAATCGTGCCCGAGCGGGCGAGCTGATCGGTGGTGTCGACGATGCGCCCTGGCACCCGGCGCACACCCGCACCGTCCACATAGGACAGCCAGGTGACGGGCGGAGGAGCGAGCTGACCTGCGGCCGCGATGGGCTCACAGGTGAGGGTGCAGACCGAGGTGGGCACCTCGTCGTCGTCCAGCACCACGTGCAGCGTGATCTCCACGCCCAGGAAGCCGGCAGCCAGCGCCTCGTGCCCCGACACTCCCAGCCACAGATACGGGTGTGGTGCGCCGCCGGTGGGCGCTCCCAGCAGCGGTGCTGGCTGCAGGGGTAGCTCCTTCGGCGGCGGATCTCCCTTCCAGGTCACCGTCATCCACTCGGTGTGGTCGGCGGGCACGTCGGGGATCTGCGAGCCCGTGGGCACGGGATCGCGCTGGGTCTCCGACACCTTCAGAAGGTCCCACAGCCACGGATTGCGGGTGGTCACGAGGGCCTTGACCTCGGCAGGCACCACGTCGAGATCCGTGTCCGTCTCGTAGGTGACCGACCCTTCGGATCCTCGCGTGACCTCCGAGCCCGCCTGCAACACCACCCCGGGAAAGACCCTGGGGTTCGACAGGAACAGGGCCACCTGGCTGTGGGCTGCGCGGGCTGTGCGCAGCTTCACGCCCAGCAGCTCGAGCAAGGCCACGTGGACCTTGTCGGGCACGCGGTTCAGGCGGTAGCCCACCTGCTCGGTGAGGGAGGCGAACAGCTGCAGCAGGGCGATTCCAGGATCGCTGTCGTTGTGATTCGTCCACTGTGGCGCATACACGGGGATGCGGCGGACGAGCTCCTCCACGATACGGGAGTAGCGCAGGTCGTCGAGCTGGGGTGACGCAATCGGCATGGCTTATCCGCGGTCCTCGGTGAGGTAGAAGGGGTAGACGCGGTTGTAGAAGCTGTTGGTGGCGCGCACGACGTAGGCGACGTGCACCCAGAGCACGTTGGGCGAGTCGCCCGTCTCCACGCGCACCTCCTGCAGGTCGATGCGGGGTTCCCAGTCCACCAGGGCGGCCCGCACGTCGCTCTCCAGATCCCGCCAGGTGCCTTCTGTGTTGGGTTCGAACACGCGGTCCCGCAGGCCTGCGCCGTACTCGGGCAGCATGACGCGCTCGCCGCGGCCCGTGAGCAGGATGCGCTGCACGGCTTGGTCCACCGAGTCCTCGTGCACCGCGAGCTGGAGTCGTCCGTCCACGGGCGCGAAGGGAAAGGCCAATCCAGCCCCCAGGAATGCGCGGCTCATGGGAACAGGCCCATGGCGCCGAAGGGCGTTCCGTCGATCACCACCATCGAGGTGGCGGGGTTGCCGGTGGTGGTGAGCTCGATGGCGGCGGCTCGCAGCGCGATGGTGGGGCTCTCGATGGCCACCTGGACGGGGTGCGACAGCCGCGTGGGGAGGGGCGGTGCCGCGGGGGCGAGATCGGGCGGGGCCGGTGCGGTCTGCACGGTGCCCGCGGCCAGGGTGATGGCGGCGGACTCCACCCGCACCTCGGCAGCGGCCCGCAGGGTCAGCGACTGTGTGGCATCGTCGAGCTCGATGGTGACGCCGGCGGCGCTGGTGATGGTCACGGTGCCAGGCAGGGTGTCGTCCAGCAGCACCTCGTGGCCCCGGTTGGTGCGCACCTTCAC
The DNA here is from genome assembly GCA_019634415.1 of Myxococcales bacterium. Classification (GTDB taxonomy): domain Bacteria; phylum Myxococcota_A; class UBA796; order UBA796; genus DRPG01. Next base: position 15,421 of record JAHQVJ010000004.1, on the reverse strand, counting down.
CTTTCCGGCAGCGGGTCGGTCGTCGAAGGTGATGTGGTGTCCCGAGCGGCTCACGAAGGCGCGCACGTGGTTGGCGTCCGAGGCCTCGGCCTGATCGGGCACCGGTGCGGGGTCGTTCCACACGCCACCGAGGATGATGGGGTTGTTGGGATCGCCGGCGTCGAAGGCCACCACCACCTCGTCGCCCTCCTCGGGCATCGCGTAGGCTCCGCGCCTCGCTCCCGCCACGGGTGCCATCACGCGAGCGGGCGCCGAGGGCGCGCCCGCACCCATCGACAGGTAGTCGAGCTCGTAGGTGCCGTCGGGCATGCGTCCGGTGACGATGGCCGTCACCACACCCGACACGGTCGGATCTTGCCGTGCTGCGTAGCGCTCTCGCAGCAGGACCTCGAAGGGACTGGTCATCGGAAGCCTCCGTCGTCGGGGTGGGGCATGCCGGGGCGACGGACGTGCGTCCTGGTGCGCAATCCGTTCGCTCCGTAGGTGTGGACCGCCTTCTCGACGTAGTAGAAGCCGTCGAAGGGATCGCGCATGCCGCGGATCTCGAGGTGGCGGCCGGGGCGCAGGCGGGGGAGCCCCAGGGTCTCGACGTCCGCGTGCAGGAACTTCCGTGCGTTCTGACGGAAATAGGCATCCGCCATCACACAGGCTCGCTCGGGGTCGAGGCCGCGCTGGTTGATCTCGGTGTGGGGGTTGGCGCGTAGGTGTCGCAGGCGCCAGTCGGCTCCAGCGAGCAGCGGTGGGTCCGCCTTGGTGGGATCGGTGTGCAGCTCGTCCTGCAGGTACTGGGTGGCGGTGGTGCCGGCCGGCGGGCGGGTGCACTCCACCCGGGTCGGCGACGTGGACACGCGGTTGCGACCACACACGGTCACGCTGGTGTACTGGTCCACCAGGCTGATGACGGGATCGAAGTGGTGCAGGTTCAGGCCGCGCTCCACCACGTGGACGTGGCGCAGCGTCTTGTCCGGGGGCAGGCGGCTCCGCGCGCGCTCGAAGTGGAACTGAACACCGGACTCGGGCTCGTTCAGATCGGCGAACTCGAGGAACACCTCGCAGTCGAGGCGGTCGCCGAACTTCATGAGGTAGTCGAGGTAGCTGGTGCCTTCGAAGTGGGCCTCGGCCAGGGCCTTGGCGTCGTCCTCGGTGAAGGCGGGCAGGTCGCGGGTGACGGGGGGAAGCGGGTAGTCGCCGCGCTTCAGCACGTCCTCGACGATCTTCTTCTCAGGGACCGCCCAGTAGTCACACTTGCGGGGGTTCTTGTCCTTCAGCGGGCACAGGTCGTCCTCGCCGCAGATCTTGACGATGTTGCCGTCTTTCTCGGTGAAGTCGAAGGTGATGTCGGAGATGGGGCCGCTGATCATGGGCACCCAGCGGTGGTTGTTCCGGGTGTCGCGGTCGAGCTCGTCGACGGGGTCGGGGAAGTAGCGCATGTCGATGCGCAGGCGCTCTCCGAACTGGAACAGCGAGAAGTCGTTGTACTTGAAGCGGGGCCACACCGGCGTTCCGTTCACGACGCGCTCGTTGGCCTGTCGAGCGGGGCGTGGGGCTCTCCGATCGGCGGGCAGCGTGTCGTGCCAGTTGCTCAAGGTGATGCAGTACTGGCCGACGCCGTGGTGCACCTGGGTCACGCTGACCTCGAGGATGTCGTGCTGAGCTTCGGTGATCTCCACGCCCTCGTCGCGGCCTCTGTGCAGCTTGCCGAGCTTGTGGATTCGTACACCGGGCACGAAATAGGTCTGGCCAGGGCGCGTGGCGACGGCACCGGGTCTCATGGGGCACCGACCTTGCGGGCGATGCGCTTCAGCTCGTCCTGCACGACCTTGAGCACGAAGGGTCGCAGCTTGTCGTAGAGGTCCTTGTCGCCGCGCAGAGCGGCGAGGGTGTCGGAGCCGCCAGAGGGAGCGCCGTGGTGGGTATCGTCGGCTGAACGAAATACCTCGATCTCGGTGTCGACGCGGTCGATGGTGATGGGCATGGTGTCCTCTTGATTCGACGGCACGGAGCTACCTGGCCCGACTGACTTCGAGTCTGGGCTTTCCGTTCACGAGGCGAATGGTCAGTCGAGCGTGGGTGGCCTTGTTTCCGGATACTCGGACGATTCGGTATCGTGGCTTGCCAAGGGGGTTCTTGGCGTACCGGTAGCCATGCAGAGGGTGATTCGGAGGAAAGGTACCTCCCCGAGGGTAGCGAGGAGGGCGAATGCCGAGGAGTGGCTCGACCTTCGAGAAGTTCGCGAAGCCCCTTGCTCGGGTCAGTGCGTGGGCCTCGCTTAGGTGCGCGAACCGCCAGGCATCCACGTGAGGGACCGCGACCATCGTGTCCAGGCCGTGCTCGAGTCTGCTGGCGGCAGTGTGGATCTCCGCCTCTATCATCCACTCGATCGTGTCTCTCTGCCGCGAAGCCAATCGGTTGGTTCTCTGAATGGCGCTCCGGTGTGCGCGCAGTACCTCGCGTAGGGAGACCTGCGTGACGCCCCTCGCTCGGAGCTGACGTGCCCAGGCCATCACCCCACGGTCGAACTGGGTGTGGGTCTGGGGATCCAGCAGATGGGTGAGCGCATCCTCTCGGCTGTAGCCAGGTAGATCTCTTAGGAACGCGGACATGGCTCCATGCGCAGACTCGGCTTGGGACCCTGTCAGTCCTGCTGCCCGCCGCACATCGGAGGCGCGCCGATGTGGCTGGGTGACGACGTCGACACCGAGGGGTCGACCCTGGGCGTCTGTCAGTCTGGCCACGTGTGCATCGCCGAGGGAGGACTCTACCTGTCGCGCGATAGTTGCTGGCTCCCTCGTGGGAACGCTCTCCGCGATTTCTCGCAAGGTGGTGGTACGTCCCGATCTGTCGGTGAGAGGCTTGTGCATGTCCACGTCGCCACTGCCCCTGCGAGCGTCTGCCGCGTCGTCCAGCGCCGAGACGGCCCGCTTGGGCGGGCCCGAGCTGGGGATGTCGGGCATGCTGGCCCTTCGCGGCCGTGCTGCTGGCGTGGGTACATCCGGCACAGTCGGAGCCTTGCGGACTCGCATCGGAATGGGAGGTCCGCCGACCATCCCGACGATCGAGCCATCGAGGTAGGTGACGTCTCCTGCCTCGTCGGCACTGTCGGCCAGCTTCTTGGCGAGGCGTGCTGCGATCTTCGAGCCTCTTCGAGCCATCAGGAGCGCCACGGTCCACGCCCGCTGCGAGATCCCTGCACTGATCTCGAGGTTGGCCATGTAGCGGACCCCTCTGCGAAGCTTCGCGAGCACGCTGGGGCCTTGCTTGAGCAACGTTGCGGCGGACGTTGCTGCCAACAGACTCGTGGCCAGGTTGACGGCCGTGATGAAGTCCCGACCACGCTCGCCGAACTCGGCGATGATCTCCCCTCGGAAGGTCGAGGTTGCAAGACTGAGGGAATCTGCGCCGATGCCCACCATGCCCATCGGCGTCGCGGCAGCGCCAGTGACTCCGGCGACAGCGATGGCCGACACCTCGATGGTGGTGACGGCACGCCCGAAGTCGTTCTCGTTGCCCAGGCCCACCAACGCGACGGCGGGTACGAAGTACAGCTTGCTGCTGCCCTCGTGGTACAGCCGGACGCCCACGATCTGGTTCGGGTCCATGGCCACGCCACCGATCACGTCCGCGGCCCGCTTGCCGTCGTCGGGGTGGAAGTCCACGCCCGTACGAGCCCAGACGGCTCCAGTGGACCACAACTGTACGTCCAGGTTCGTGGCCCTGAGGCCACCGTTGCGTACACCGAAGACCAGCAGGTCGCCGTTGGCTTGGTCCTTCTTGGCCTTGTCGAGGGCTGTCGGCTCCAGGGACAGCTTGCGGATCTCCACGTAGCGATTGTGGAACTCCATGTCGCCGAAGCCCCACGTGATCTCGTGGTACATCTTGTCCGCGAGCTTCTGACCTTCCTTCGTCGACAACATGTCGACGAGATCGAGTGGGTTGGCCATCATGTTCGTGAGCAGGGACGAGGCCACGTTGTCGTAGTCCTGTGCATCCAGGTGCTCGAGCACGTTCTCGACCAGCTCGAAGTCGCCCTTGCGCAGATTCGTGGCCAGGGCTGCTCCGAGGCGCTCCTCTTGGAGGTTCAGGCCCGACGTGTAGGCGTCCTCGACGGCTTCGGGATCCGCGTAGGCCGAGAACGCGCGTCCCGTGATCTCGTTGCCTCGGAGGTCGAAGTACCGAACCACATTCTCGTCATCGATGCGAAGGAGCACTCGAAACCGCTTCTTCTCCTCCTGGAGCGAGACTCCCAGGAGTTGGCTGGGATGAAAGCGGGCGCCGATCTGTCCGCGCACCTCTTCGACGGTCGGTGGTGGATTGGCCGCGCGAACTGCAGCGGCGATCTGCTCCTTCTTCCACGTGCGGAACTCTGGGCTGCGCAGGATCTGCAGGGCTCGAAGGGGATCCAACTCCGTAGGCGAGCGTGGGGCCTCCTTGTCTCGGTCCACGAGATAGGCGTGAGCTTCGCCGCGGACGACGTGCGTCGGCAGTGTCTTGTCGCCCACCGAGATGACACCAGGTAGTTCGTAGTGCGTTGCAGGCTGCAGGTTGCTCAGCCATGCGCGTGGCACATTGGAGGTGGACGACCGCTGTCCCGACTTCGTCTTGTAGTGAATGGTGTAGCTGACCCCTCGGATGTTCTCCGTGTACTGGAGGGGATGTCCCGCTGGAATCAACTCCAGTCCGCCATCGGCCGAGCGAACCTGCAGTGGTCTTGCTGCGTTGGCGGAGCCCTGCGGCATTCGATGCAGGGGAACGCCTGCTGTGTGTTTCTCCTCTCGCTGGATGGAGCCTGGCTCGGCCCGCGTCGCGATGTGCGGTGCATCCGTCTGTGTGCCGTGTGCAGCCGACTCTGCGTCTTGCTCGGACTCGTCGGGAGATGCCTCGATTCCCACGTCTCGACGCTGTTGGATCACGTGGGCCAGCTCGTGCGCCAGGAGCCTCCGACCTGAGATGGAGTTCGGTGCCCACTGGCCCTCTCCGAACACGATCTCTGCACCCACAGTGAACGCCTTGGCGTTCACGGCCTCCGCTGCGCGCGCTGCCGAGAAGCCCACATGGATGCGGACGTCTCCGAAGTCCACACCGAAGCGCTGCTCCATGAGCCGTCGCACGTCGTCGGGGAGAGGCACCCCCGCGTCGAGATCGGACATCAGATGCTCTGCCGCTGGGGAGCGCTTGGTGGCGCTGCGAGCAGGCCTGGGCGTGTCCTCGGCGCTTGGCGGGGCTGGCTCGGGAGACTCCTTGGACTCCGGCTCCTTTGCAGCGGCTTCGGCTGCTTCGTCCGCTTCTCTCTCGGTGTCGTCGTGGGTCGCGGTGGTTCGGATCACCTTGCGGAGGACCTTGGGGGTCGATGCCACGGCCCGCCGGTTTCCGAGCCGCTCCACCCACTGCCGAGCAGGATGAGGACGTCGTCGAGGGCGGGCGTCCGAAGGAGTGACTCGCTTCGGTGTCGAGCGTTCGTCGTGGCTTCTCATCACAATGCCGGGATCACGAGGGGAGTGCCTGGCGGCACGAAGCGTGGCTGGTCGATGTCGTTCGCCTCGGCGATCGGCCGCCACAGCCCTGGGTCGCCGTAGACCTCCGCCGCCAGATCCGACAGCGTCTGTCCCGCTTGCAGGATGCGGCGGTGGGTGCGATCGGGGCTCGATCGCTTCAGCTCCCGGCGCTGCACCTCTGCAGACTTGTACTCCTTCATGGTGATCGCCACGCGGGCGCGCAGGATCCGACCATCGGGGCTGAACAGCCCGTAGCGGTCGCGCATGGAGGTCACGATGCCCGTGAACTCGGTCTTGCCCCACACGAACTTGCAGACCGGCGGGTGGTGCAGCACCGGATCGATGGTGACGAAGGCGTGCAGCTGGTCCAGCGCCTCCTGAACGTCGAGCCCGAGGTTGGTCTGGTCGAGGAACAGCTCCAGCGACAGCACGCTCGCTTCCCCGCGCACGAACTGCTGGATGGGGGACTCGAGCCCCGGCACGGTCATCGCGGCGTAGTTGGCGCCGTGGGAGATTCCGTAGTCGGTGGGGTTGAACAATACCTGCACCGAGGGCGGGGGGATCTTCGCCGAGGAGACGTCGACGAGCTTGGCGTGCTCGAACGTCATGCCGACCTCGCCTGTGGGGCCACGGCCTCGAGCTGACGCGGGGTCAGCCGCACCAGGCCTTCGTGGATCAGCTCCAGGGACTCGATGGCGATCTGATTGCTGGCGGCGTCGAGGGTGGGTCCGGTGAGCCGCTCCGGCAGCGCGTTGGAGAAGAACCAACCGGCGGTGGCGGTGCTCCGGGCGTTGGCATGCAGGAGCACGAAGCCGTTGGAGCGTACCGGTGCCTCGGAGCCGAACTGGACCTGGTTGTACCAGCTCCACAGGGCGGTGTCGCTGGTCACCCCGCGCCGGAACGTCAGGGTGGTGAACTGCCCCCAGCGCACGAAGTGGGAGGGGTGCGTGTTGCGGCCCCCCTCGTGGTAGGTCTCCACCTCCATGCCCGCTTCCAGCCCGGAGACAGAGGCGAACCGTGCGGGTTGGATCTGCAGGGCCTCGGCGAGTCCGTCGGCTCCGTCCTGAGGGCTCGCGGAGGTGCGCGAGGCAGCTCGGATCAAGAAGAACACGGAGAACTGAAAGACGCCGACGGGGTTCATGGGGTGTCCTCCTGCACGGTGAGCGCCTCGTCGGAGCGCTGCACTCGGAACCGGACGAACTCGGCGGGGGCCGCGATGGCCACACCGATGTCGCACGCGAGCTGGCCCGCCTCGATCCGAGCGGGGGGATTGTTGCTGTCGTCGCACACGATCTCGAAGGCGTCGTCGGGGGTGGCACCGCGCAGGGCCCCGGCCCCGAAGAGCTGCAGGAGCACGCCCATGGCGACTTGGCTCGTCTGCAGCTGCAGCTGAGGGGTGATGGGCTCGAACACCAGCGGACGCATCGCCGCCACCAGCTGCCGGGCGATGGCGCACAGGCCCCGCTGCACGTTGAGGTGGCGCAGCCACAGATCGGTGGACTGGGTGCGCGCGCCCCACAGCACGAGCCCGCGACCGGGCACGGTGCGCACGGCGTTGACGTGTACGGGGGTGGCGTACAGCTGCCCCAGCGTGGCGTCCGACAAGGGGCGGGCGGGTCCCACGGCGCCGTACACCGCCTCGTTCGCTGCGGCGATGGCGGGACCGCGCTGCAGGTCGCGACGGGCCAGGATCCCCGCCACGAAGCCATCGGGGGGCAGCGCTGTGGGCACGTCCCCGTCACGATCGGGGGCGAGCAGCCAGGGGTGGTACAGCGCCACGGCCGCCGCCGCTCGGTCGCCGACGGCGCCCGTGAGCGCTTGCTGCCAGGCCGCCGCCTGGGGGTGGCTTGGGCTGTCGTAGTCGCCCGTGCTCGGATCGAAGCGGGTCGGCGCGCTCAGCAACAGCTGCACACGGAAGCGATGGAATGCGGCGCGCCCGACGGCTGCGCGCTGCACCTCGCGCACCAGATCTTCGGGAAACAGGGGAGCGCCTGGTGTGTCGGGCACCTGCGCGGTGATGGGCGTGAGCCCGGGTCCGCACGGGCCGAAGCACGCGGCCTGTTCGCTCGGCGGCAGCGGCAAGGCCTCGCTCTGCAGCGATCGGCGGGCCAGCAGATCCGGCAACGCCACCATCGCCACCTCCTCGATCAGGAGCAGGCGCTCCATGCCCGTGGCCTCGCGCTCCGGGGCACCTGCCACCCCCACCATCGCCGTGGCGGCCTGGCGCAGCCCCGCTGCGTCGTCGGGATCGGGCCGGGCCACCGTGCACACGTGGCAGCGAGCGCCGCCGTTGGCGAAGAAGGCCCGCACCGTGCGCGACAGCAGGGTTCCGTCGAAGGGAGCCAGCGCGCCGTGCTCGAGCACGAAGGCCTCCCAGTCGTCGACTGCGACGGGCGGCAGCCTGGGCTCGACCGTGACGAACGCGCGCAGCCCCTCGCGACGCACGGCCACGTCGCACAGTCGCAGGTGGCGGCCGCCCAGCTGCCCTGCGAGGGCCGCATCCGTGGGGGCGCGGGCGGATCGTCCCGGCTGCGCGATGCCCGCCTTGGCGAGCACGGTGATCGCGTCGTCCTCGTTCTCCACGGCCAGCACGGCGTACACCTGGCTGTGGCCGTCGGCGAGCCCGGCCTCCGTGTCGGATTCCGACAGCGTGAGGGGCGTGGACGGAATCGACCAGCGATCGCCGTCGGCGTGGGTGGCCGAGAATGCCACGACTTGCACCGCGAGACGATGGGCGGATGGCGCCAGCTGGCTGGACGTCGCTCGGATCCGCGACTCCATCCCCACGAAGCCGCACACGTCGGTTCGGGCAGGGGCAGGAGCGGGCACCGGGCGGCGGCCGCCGTACACGCCGGGAACGAGGGGAGGCTGCATGTTCAGGCCACCAACAGCTCGATGCGGTCGCAGCACAGCTCGAGCGTCTCGATAGCGATCTCGTTGGTTCGCGCGTTCAGCACGGGCCCCGACAGCTTGCAGGGCCAGGCGTCGTGCAGGCGCCACCGCATGATGGCGCCACTGTTGCGCTCGTCGGTGAGCGTGACCGTGATGTTGGTCCTCACGTCCTCCCAGGGCTCGCCGTCGCGAACGCGCTGGCGCCACACCCACAGATCCGTGTGGCCCGTGATGCCGCGTCGCAGCACCACGTTGGGGTAGGACTCCATGCCCGGCAGCTTGCGGACGTATTGCTCGCTGGTGTCGCTGGGTACGCGGCTGTCGCGGTATTCCATCGGCATCGTCTCGGTGTCGAGGCCCGACACCTCCATGAAGCCGATCTGGTCGAACACCGACGCCAGGTCGCCGTCGGCCGAGAGTCTGTAGTGAAAGGCACCGTAGGGGTTCTCGCGTGGCACGTGGGACTCCGAGGATCAGGGTTGCGCAAATCCAGTCAGCTGCTCGATGCGGAAGATCACGAACTCCGCAGGGCGCACGATGGCGACGCCGATCTGGCAGATCAGTCGCCCGTTGAGCACGTCGTCCGCCGTCATGGTGGACTCGTCGCACCGCACGAAGAAGGCGTCTGTCTCGGATCGACCGAACAGGGCACCCTCTCGCCACTGGGTGAGCAGGAAGGAGCGCACCGACTGCGTCACCCGCGACCAGGTCTCGGGGGTGTTGGGCTCGAACACCACCCACTGGGTGCTGCGCTCGATGGACGCCTCCAGGAACAGGAGCGTGCGGCGCACGTTGACGTAGCGAAGCGACGGGTCGCTCGAGGTGGTGCGAGCGCCCCACACCCGGATCCCGCCTCGCTCGAAGCGGCGGATCAGGTTCACGCCCTGGGGGTTGAGGATCTCCTGCTCGCCCGTGGTGAAGGAGGTCTGCAGCCCCAGCGCCTGGCGGACCACCTCGTTGGCTGGTGCCTTCCACACGCCGCGGTCGTTGTCGACGCGGGCGTAGATCCCCGCGAGGAAGGCCGAGGGGGGCAGGTAGCGGCGCGTTCCCGTCACGCTGACCTGCACCCAGGGGGCGTAGTAGGCCGCATGGGAGGAGTCGTACAGGCTGCGGTGGGCGGCCACCTCGTTGACGGTTCCCGTGGGATCGGGCTGTCCGTCGAGCAGCGCGAAGCGGTACCTCAGCTGCTCCGCATGGGCGATCAGCGCGAGCTGCACGTCTGCGGTGGTGTGGCCAGGGGCGGCCACCAGGTTGATGTCGGGGATGTCGGCGAAGGCCTGCAGCCCCGTCCGCTGCCCCGGTCCGCCGTCGTTGCCCACCAGCACCCCGTCGATCTCCGACGCCGTCGGGGCCTCGTTGCCGCCGCCCGTCAGTGCCATCGCTCCGCCCGTCAGGGTGGTGGGCTGCGTGGTCAGGGAGGGGCCCTCCGAGCCCGACAGGGTGTCGATGCCTGGAGGCTGCACGAAGACCAGCTGGGAGCGCTCGTTGATCTGCTGGGCATAGTGGCGGCGGAGGATGGACTCCTCCTGCCTCGGGTTCCAGGACAGCCCGCGGAAGACCTCGTCGGGGCTCGCTCCCGACCGATCCGACACGATCACGTCGAGCTCCAGCACCCGCACCCCCGCACCCTCGGGGATCTGTGCAGGCAGCGCGGGCTGCAGGCTCACGACGGTGCCCGCCAGATCCATCACCTCGTGGGTGGTGGCCGTCGCCCCGTCGTCCACCTCCACGACGGCGCCCACGTACAGGCTCGATGTGGAGCGCACCTGCAGGGTGGTGGAGCCACTCGTGGCGACGGCCGTGACGTCCACGGGTGCCCGGTCCGCTGGGCGGATGGCCACCCGCAGCTGGTTGCCCCAGCCACCGGGGTTGCGGGCATGGAAGAGGGGGCCTGTCGCTGCGGTGGGGGGGGCGCTCGCGAGCTGCAGGTAGACCTCGGCGGGGTCGAGGTCCGAGGGCAGCGCTTGCTGCAGCCGGATCTGGCCCAGGCGCACGTCGGTGGAGGCCACCACGGGATCGGGAGCCGACTGGGCCGCACTGCCTGCGGTGGCGGCACCCAGCCCCAGCTCCACCGCCATCTGGCCCGAGGGGGCGGCGAAGGTGATGTCGCCACTAGGTACCACCGAGGAGGTGAACAGCAGCTCTCCGGTCATGGGAGCGGGCGCCACCGAGAACTCGTGAGCGGGCCCCAGCACCGCGCCGAACAGCTGCACGATCTCGGTCACCGTGACCGCCGAGACGTCTCCCACGTTGCTCTGCGAAGCCGGCGTGCCGAAGGTGGTGAACCCGAGGATGGCCGCGGCCGAGCCCGACACCGTCAGCGACGCGTCGGAGCCGGCGATCTCGGTGGTGATCTGGATGCGGTCTCCGCCTCCGTCGGGCACCGTGCTCACCAGGGTGCCGGTCAGCGTGGCCGACAGGGCCAGTGCGGCGTCGCCGACGTCGTCGCTGGTGAACGACACCTGCTGGGTGGGGCCGCCGTTCACGGAGACGTCGAGGGTGGTGCCGCCGAGCCCCGCGAAGGTGCCCACGGCCACCGCCGAGCGCAGCACCGCGAGGTGGGCATCGATGGTGATCTGGGCTGGGTCTCCGACGGGAGACGGGGTCGCACCCGTGGTCTGTGGCTGGATGGTGAGGGTGTCTTGGTCGTCGAGGCTGAAGGGCCCGGCTCCGCCGAGCAGCGTGGCGGGGCTGGCGGGGCTCTGTAGCGGGTTCGACCCGTCGGCCACGCGCCGGAGCTGCACGGTGGCACCTGCGTCGATGCCACGCAGGGAGACGAGGTTCAGGACGTCGTCTCCCGCCCGTGCTCGCCGCGACAGTCGCGCCACCACGCCCTGTGCCACCCGATGCGACGCAGACGCGGCGTTCGCGCCGACCACCCGCGACACGTACAGGCGCCGGCCACCGTTCTCGAAGAAGACGCGCGCGGCGTGGCCCAGGTAGCCGCGGGCCTCGGCGTCCGTCGGCGTCGGCAGGCGCAGCGGCTGACCGAAGGTGCGGACGAAGGCGCTGTAGCTGGTGACCAGCAGCGGGGCAGGGTCGGGCTGCAGGGTGAAGCCGCTGTCGGGCTGGAAGGGCAGCGCCGCTCCGGCCACGGGGCCGCGCTCGGCGGGACCCACGAAGGCCGCGGTGCTCGTGCTCACTCCCTCGATGGCCCGCAGGCTCGGGGGCAGCTCCTCGACGAAGACTCCGGGGGCTAGGTACTCCGGCATGTCACGAACCTCAGATCTGCTGGAAGGTGAAGGTGTGGGTGGCACCCGGGGCGATGGTGACCGACGCCGGGGTGACGGAAATGTCGACGAGGCCGTCGCGAACGGTCACGTTGAGGGTGACGGGATCCGGCTCGGCGGCACCAGACTGATCGCGCAGCCGCACCAGGAACTCGCCGCGCTCGTCGGTCCACCCGCTGGGGGCTGTGGGCAGCGGGGTGACCCCCTCGTGGATCCAGACCGAGAGCCCCGGCCAAGGAACGCCCTGGAGATCTCGGACCTGGCCCGCCACGGCGGTCTCGCCCTCGGGCACCCGCAGCCGTCGTGTGGGCCACAGGGTGGCTTCCTGCACGGTGGAGGCGGGGCCCGCCACCACGATGGGAGCTGGTGCGAGGTACGCGCCCGAGGGGTCGCGGACGGAGACGGTGTAGGGACCCGGAGGCACGACGGGAGGGTTTCCCGACACGCTGAACCGGTGCGTTCCGTCGGCGGCGGAGTAGACGGACAACCCCTCGCACGACACCGTCAGCGGGCGGCGCAGGTAGGGCGCATCGGCGCCGTCCACGAACACGTCGCGAAAGGCGATGGCGAACACCCCCTCCCAGCGGGTGGCGGGCAGGCTGGACAACACGCTCACGGCGTGCCTCCGAAGGTGGCCTGCGTGATGGGCTGCCCCCCTGCCACGGTGCCCGGATCGAGCCCCACCACGCGCACGAGGTAGGACAGGGACAGCTTGTAGGGGATGTCGGCGGGCTCCCAGATGTTGTAGTGCTCGGAGACGGGCAGCGACTCGAGCAGGACCTGCAGGGTGTCCCCCTCGGACCAGGAGGTGCCCTGCAGGTCGGGGTAGGCCACGTGGGCGTTGTCGTACAGTCCCCGCAAGATGTGTCCACACATCTCGTGGGCCGAGCGCGCATCGTCGGACCAGGGGGTGACGAGGTAGCGCAGCTCGAGGGTGAGGGGAGGGCGGTCGAAGCCCTGCTTGGGCGGAGCGTTCCGTGTCTCCGCCTGGATCCCCACGTTGTACAGGAACACGCTGATGGCAGGATCGGGGGCGGGCACCAGGGTTCGGACCTCGTCGACGGACGCCAGCCGCACGTTCGCGTCGGGCACCAGTCCCTGCACCGATGTCCTCACGATGGAGAGCAGCGTGTCGCCGACTTCGGAGATGACCAACGTCCCAGCCAACAACGTCCTCGTGGTTGCGAGTCGCTGTGTCCAATGCACGGCGTGTGCCACGATTCTCCGGTTCGATGAATCCGTTGATTGTCGGCTTACTGATTGTATAGATGTCTGATCGACAAGGTCTGCCGGAGACCGTGGCGCGCGGCGCGCGCACGGGCGCGCAGGGCGATTCGATTCAGTTGTTTGCTTTGTTTTTAAATAGGTTGCAGGCTTGCTTGAGTGCGGGTACGGCGAGCGAATGTCGTGTCCATCCAACCCTGATCTTCCGTGTGACGTACGCAACTCCCTGCGCGGGGTGCTGGAGGTGTTGTCGTCGGCCGTGGCGTCGCACGCGGCTGCCGATCCCGATCTGAGCGCGCTCGGTGGTTGGGTGATCGGCTCGGGAGAGGTGAGCGGCTTGCTGGCCGACGTGGCCCAGGGGTTGTCGGAGGACGCCGGGCGGCTGCTGCCGTGTGTGCCGCCTTGCGAGGCAGGTCCGCTGGGCCACCTGTGCGAGGCCTACGAGGTGGGGCCGGTGGGGCATCTGGCGCTGGTGTTGGCGCTGGGGGTGGAGCTGGACGCTGCGTTCGGGCGCCTCGTGGCCTACCTCAACGACCACGCGGCCCACGTGCGCCCCACGGTGGGGCTGGTGTGGTCGTTGGCCGGGCTCGGGTTCGGCAGCCAGCGCCTAGGGGTGGTGCAGGGGGCATTGTTCGAGGACGGTGTGCTCACGATGAGCGGGCAGGGTCCCCTCGCTGCGCGGGAGATCTGGCTGGGGGAGGGCCTCCTCGCGCGATTGACGGGGCAGGGCTCCGAAGCTCGGGATCACGAGGTGGTGCCTGTGGGGTCGCCCGTGCTGCGCGAGGAGGGCCTCCGGCACGCTGTGGCCCAGGGGCAGCTCCCGGTGCTGGTGGTGGGCGAGGAGGGCTCGGGGCGTGAGCGGCGCGCGCGCGAGGTGCTCGCGGAGCTGGGGCTGTCGGCGGTGTGTGGCGCCGATCCGACGTGGCTCCGGCGCGAGTCTCGGCTGACGGGTGCAGGCATGCTCGCCCGCGTGCCGGCGGACGTGAGCGGGTCGTGGTGGACGGGCCTGTGGGAGCGGGGACGGCCCGTGGTGGCGGTGGTGGCTCCGGCGCACCTGCCGGCGGTGCGGCGCCAGCTGCCGATGGAGCCGGTGGTGGTGGAGGTGGGAGGCCTCGACGTGTCGCAGCGACGCGCCCTGTGGGACGGCTCGGTGCTGGGGCCGCGTCTGTCGGAGGTCCTCAAGGACGAGCTTGCGGCTCGCTTTCCCTTCGGCCCGCGGCAGATCGAGCGGGGAGCGGCCCGGGCCTTGCTCCACGATGCCCCCGAGGCGCACGTGGTGCAGGTGTGCCAGCGCATGGCGGCGCGGGATCTGTCTGCGGTGGCGCAGCGAGTGCGCCCGGGCCCAGGGCGGTCCGATCTGGTGCTGCCCGAGGAGGTGGACCGGGAGCTCGATCTGCTGCTGGGCTGGGTGCGGCACCGCAGCACGGTGCTGGGACGGTGGGCGATGGCGCGCCACACGGGGGGGCGCTGGGGCGTGTGCGCCCTGTTCGCGGGACCCGCAGGCACGGGCAAGACGATGGCGGCGCAGGTGGTGGCGCAGCAGCTACAGGCCGATCTGTACCGGGTGGATCTGTCGCAGGTGGTGAGCAAGTACATCGGCGAGACGGAGAAGCACCTCGACGCCTTGATGACGGGGGCGCAGGAGTCTGCTGCGATCCTGCTGTTCGACGAGGCGGATGCGCTGTTCGGGCGCCGCAGCGAGGTGCGGGACGCGCGCGACCGCTACGCGAACCTGGAGGTGGGCTTCCTGCTGCAGCGCATCGAGGCGCACGATGGCGTGGTGCTGCTCAGCACCAACCGCATGGCGGACATGGACGAAGCCTTCCTGCGGCGCTTCCAGTTCGTGCTGTCGTTTCCGAAGCCGAGTGCGGAGCTGCGTCGAGAGCTGTGGGAGCGCTTGGTGCCCTGGGAGGCCACCACAGGCGATCTGGATCTGGACTGGCTGGCGGAGCGCTTCGAGATGACGGGGGGCGAGATCCGCAACGCGGGAGTGGCGGCGGGTTTCCTGGCGGCGGCGTCGGGACAGCCGCTGGACCTGGGGCATCTGCTGCAGGCGGCGCGGCGGGAGGTGCGCAAGTCGGGTCGCTTCCTACGTCCTGCGGAGCGCGAAGAGCCTGCGATGGGCACAATGAGCAGGTAGAAGGAGGGAATGGTCTGCTGGGGGAGCCGATCCAGACCTACGGTCTGCGGATCCCCGGCCGCTGGTGACGCTAGCGGCGGACGTCCAGCTGGAATGCGGGGAGTCCTGCACGGTCGATCGACCGATGCAGCCGAAACGCGCGCTACCAGAACGGAGACGCCACCCAGCCGTCGACGGGCTCGACCTGCTCGTAGGCTCCTGATGTCAGCGTGAGCAGCGTGAGCTGCACGTCCTGCCGGGCGTCTGCGATCCAGTACTCGGACACTCCCGCGGCTGCGTAGACCTCCCGCAGGTGAACCAGGTCCTTGCTGGCAGACGAGGGGCTGACGGCCTCGAAGGCGAAGTCGGGTGCGCCCATCAGCTCCGATCGTCGCTCCGGGGCCACCTGCACGCGGCCAGACTCGAAGGACTGCCAGCGAACCAAGAAGCCGTCCGGCTCGTTG
>JAHQVJ010000038.1 GCA_019634415.1 Myxococcales bacterium | reverse complement strand
GGGGCGGTGATCCTGGAGGGCTTCGAGTTCGCACCGCCGGACACGCTCATCGACGCGCTCACCTACCGCGGGGGCCCGGCGTCGTTCTGGTCGCAGAACGACAGCGTGACCCTGGCGGTGTCCTGGATCCTGTGAGGGCTTCGCGCGACCTGCGGGGCGCTCGCGCGTTCGCGCGGTCACGCGAAGCGAGGTCTTTCCGGGTCTGGACCTGGACTTCATGGTGTCGCTGTTGGACCGGCCCACGGCCACTCAGGCGCGCAACGCGTGGCTCGCCCACATCCGCAAGGACGGCTAGCTTCGAGCAACCGTCAGCCAGCCAGGTACATGGCCGCGTCCTCCATGGTGAGCACCGCTCGGTGACGCTGCAGCACGTCCTGACCCACCACGCCGTGCACCTGCACCCCACACTTGTCCGACAACGCGTCGATCACGTCCGACAGGTCGAGGACCATGACCTCGCGCACGTCAGCGTCGAAGTCTCCGATGCGCAGGTCGTCCACGGCGTGCAGCGAGGCTGTCTGGGTGCCCCCCAGGCCCGTGGCGTCTTCCTGGGTGGCTCCTTCGCCGAAGCCCGCGGCCAGGGCCCAGGCCCCGTGCACCACCGTGGCGCCGGCCCCGGTGTCCACCACGAAGCGGGCGTCTGCCCCGTTGAGGTGTACGTCGACGACGGAGTGGCCGGTGGACAGGGCCTGCAGCTGGATGCGGTGGTAGCCGCGGCGCTCCAGCATGGCCGCCAAGGAGCCCGGCGTGGGCTCGCCTCCGAGTGCGCGCCACGTGGCCCGTAGCGCTCGTTCGATTGGATCCATCCCCACCCTCCTGTTGCGTAATTCTATTACGCACGTCGTGTACTCCTGACAACCCTCGACGTGAGGGAGCTGGATCTGGGTAGCGGAAGAGGGAGTCGAGATGGCTGGGATGGGAGGAGGCTGAACGCTCAGACACCACATCCCAGGCGTGGTAGCAGGCACCTATGTCTCACCTGTCCTCCCCTGACGCCCGCGCCCTGTTGGCGGCTGTGCGTTCCGACATCGACAGCCACGAACCCTGGCTCGTGCTCGCCGATTGGCTGACCGAGCGCGGCGATGTGCGAGGGGAGTTGGTGATTCTCGCTCATCGTCTACGTGAAGGGACGTCGACCGGGCCGGAGCGTCGGGCGTCGACACGGCGCATCGACGCGATCCAGAAGGCCCACGAGGCACAGTGGCGCGCGGAGGTCGACCTCCCCGCCGGGGCACGCCCCCAGTGGCGGTACGGCTTCATGGTTGGTCTTTGG
Organism: Myxococcales bacterium; assembly: GCA_019634415.1. GTDB lineage: Bacteria > Myxococcota_A > UBA796 > UBA796 > DRPG01. The sequence goes on along the minus strand of JAHQVJ010000038.1, from coordinate 27,086 downwards.
CTTCCTTGGACCACCTCGAGCCCCTCGGAGCTGGAACGCGTCGTCGATAGCCCAGCAGCGGCCTTGCTTCGTCACCTCGATCTTCGCCGCAACGGCCTGACCGTCGAGGCTCTGACGGCGCTGGTGCGCTCCACTGAACTGGGTCGCTTGTCGTCGCTGGATCTGTCCGGCAACCCCCTCGGACCCGAGGGAGCATCGGTGCTCGCTGGCGCGTCGACGCTCCGGGGGCTGACCTCGCTCGGGATGTGGGGCGCTCGTATCGGCCCCACCGGGGTGCAGGAGATGGCGAGCACCTCCGCACTCTCCGGCCTGACAGCCTTGGACCTGGGCGTCAACGAGATCTGCGAGGGAATCGCCTCCTTGATGAGCGCCGATTTCTGCTCGAACCTACGTTTCCTCGACCTGTCCTACAACGGGATGAGCGCCTCGGACGGAATCCCCTGCCTGGATTGCAGCTCACTGACGTCGCTTCGCCTTCGGGGCAACGATCTGGGTACGACGGGTGTCGCTGCCCTGGCCGAGTCGAAGACACTGCGGGGCGTGACTCGACTGAATCTCTTCGACGCGGGCATCGACGACGAAGGGGCGGCCATCCTCGCTGGCTCGTCCACCTTCACAGCGCTCACGGCATTGAATCTCGGGGCCAACCGCATCGGAGATGAAGGGGCGATCGCGCTGGCTCGATCCACGACCCTCACCTCCCTCCGCACACTGAGACTCGACGGAGGCCTCACTCGCAGACCCTCGGACGAACCCCGTATCGGCCCGGCCGGCGCCACCGCATTGGCTCGCTCTGCCACGCTCGCTGGTCTCACCTCCTTGGATCTCGGGAGCAACGCGCTCGGAGACCAAGGCGCAGCCGCTCTGGCAGCCTCTTCGACGCTCGGTGGCCTGGAGTCGCTCGCAGTACCTCGCAACGAGATCACCGACGAGGGGGCGACGGCCCTGATTCACTCGACGAGCCTCTCGGAGCTGACCGACCTCGATCTGCACCTCAATCCCATGGACGCCTCGGACGAGGCGGAATGGCGCCAGGTTCTGGCTGCGCGTCCCAATCGGCTGCACTGCCGAACGACGGGCGACCACCAGGCATTGGCCGAGCTGATCGCGCAGCTCGAGCTGCCCATTCGCCTGCAGAACTGCCTCACCAATGCGAACATCGACCGGCCCCAAGACGTGGGGCGGCTCACCCTCCGAGACATCTCCAAGTCATTTGGCCGAAAGAGCTGGAGAGAGCTCGCAGAGTCACTCCCCATGCTAGTCGACCGTGCTCGTCACCCGTCTGGCCTCGGCGCCTCCTGGGACCAAACGACAGAGAGTTCCTGGCTTTCGTAGTCCGCATCCCCGCCGCTGGTTCAGGGTTCCAGGAACTCCGGCCGGAACACCAGCACCATCGATGGCAGCAGCACCAACGCCCCCACCAGGCACGCTCCGATGCTCACCACCACCAGGAACCCGAAGAACTGCACCGGCAGGAAGTTGCTGATCAGCAACACCGAGAAGCCCACGATCACCGACAGCGCGTTGAACACGATCCCGCGCCCCGCCGTCGTCAGCGTGCGCACCACCGCCTCCACCGGCTCCAGCCCCTCCCGCCGCTCCGCCCGGTAGCGCCACAGGAAGTGCAGCGTGTAGTCCACGCCCACCCCCACCATGATCGACGACAACATCGCCGTCACCACGTTCAGCTCGATGGACAGGTGCCCCATCAGCCCGAACAGCACCGGGATCGCCATCAGCAGCGGCACCACCGCATACAGCCCCGCCCCCGGCGAGCGGAAGGTGATCGCCACCAGCACGAACACCAGCAGCAGCGACAGCGCCAGGCTCACCACCTGCCCCTCCACCACCGCGTCCACCAGGTCCGCGAACACCGCGCCGAAGCCACCCACCACCACGTTGCCGTCCTCGCCCACCGTGGACTTCGCCAGATCCACCACCGCCGAGGTCCTCTGCGTCGACAGGGTGTTGATCCGCGCCGTGAGCAGCGCGTGCTCGTACTCGAAGTCCACCATGCGCTCGAAGTCCTCGGGGTCGCCGCCCATGCTGTAGAGCATGAACAGCTGCGAGATCTCGTTGCGCTCGTCGGGCAGGCGCTCCGCCTCGCCCCCGGCGGCCTCGGCCATCATGCGCACCACGCCCGCGATGCTCGAGGTGAAGCCCACGTCCTCGCTGGCGGCCAGGTCGCGCTCGAGCGCATCGATCCGAGCCATCATGTCCGGGTCGAGGATGTCGCCCTCGAACAGCACCGACAGCTCCGTGGAGCCGCCGAAGGCCTCGTTGAGCAGCGAGGTGGTCTGCGCTACCGGCGCGTCGGCGGCGTAGTAGTTCACCGGGTTCGTGTCCACGGTGAGCCAGGCGAACCCCGTGGCCGACCCCAGCGAGAACAACGCCACGGCCGCGATCACCCGCCAGGGGTTGCCCGCCACCATCCGCGCCACGCGCTCGAGCAACCGCTCCAGCCCCCGGGGCCCCGACTCGTCCGCCAAGCTCGCCAGCGGCTTCGGCACCGGCATCACCGCCAGCACCGCCGGGATGAAGAACAGCGAGCAGAGCAGCGCGAAGCCCACGCCCGCCGCCGCGAGCACCCCCAGCTGCCGCCCCGGCACCACGATGTGCGTCGTCAAGCAGAGCAGCCCCGCCATCGTGGTGATCCCCGCCGCGGCCACCGGCGGGCCCAGGTCCAGCAGCACCACACGGGCCAGGCGCCCCTTGTCGCGCTGCTTCCCGGGCACGTTCTCCTCTTGGTAGCGCGCCATCAGGTGGATGCCGTAGTCGTTGGCCACCGCCAGCAGGATCACCGGCAGCGTCACCGTCACCATCTGGATCTTCCAGCCCAGCAGTGGGATCAGCGCCATCGCCACGATCACCGACATCACCACCACCGAGAACGGCAGGATCACCCCCCGCAGCTGCCGGAAGCACACGAACAGGAAGCCCAGCACGATCCCCAGCCCCACCGGCAGGAAGCGCCGGAAGTCGCCGCGGATGTCCTGCGACAGGTGCGTGCGCACATCGGGGTTGCCGCCGATCTCCACCTCGCCCGGCCCAGGGTTGGCCTCGATCACCGCCGCCACCGACTCCATCGTGATCGCGTCGGTGGCCTCGGTGCCCAGCATGGCGATGGCGGAGATGGCCGAGAAGTCGGGAGCCACCACGTTGCCGTAGACCAGCTCGTTGCGCTTCAGGGACTCCGCCAGCGCGTCGCGCTCACGGGCGGTGCTGGGCAGCGCGTCGAGGTCGATGGCGGGCTGCACCACCATCTCCCCGTGCTCGTTGCCCTCGATGCGCGTGAGGGTGAAGGGCGAGAGCACCCGATCCACGAAGTCCAGCTCCTCGAGCCCCTCGCTGATTCCGTGCAGTCGCTCGAGCACGCCCTCGTCGAGCACGTCGGGCGCTTGCACCACCACGAGCACCATCTCGGAGCCCCCGAAGTGCGACTCGATGGTGGACGTGTCCAGCCGGGCCGGCATGTCGTCGGGTAGCTGGTTCTTCACCTCGGGATCGATCTGCACGTGCACCAGCTGCGTGGCGAACGCGCCGGTGATCCCCAGGAAGAGCACGATGAACAGCCAGGGGAATCGCGTGACGACGACGGACAGAATGCGCATGCTCAGGGGCTCCTGGGGAACGCGGCGGGAATATACGATGCGCGCTCGACCATCGATGCGATCGTTGTGTCTGCGAACCCGCTCGAGGAAGAGACACCGAGATGCTGCTCCTGCTGCTTAGTGCTCCCGCCATGGCATTGGATCCAACCCCCGTCGAGACCGAGTCGGACGCGACGCGCGACGACGAGATCCCCCGCCCCCCCGACGCACCGCGAACGCGCACCCAGTCCCCCATCGTGAACGGCACCGTGGAGGCAGGCGTGCCCAGCGCCGTCGGCCTGGGTGCCGCGGGCTTCACCGTGTGCTCGGGCGCCCTCATCACCCCCGAGCTCGTGCTCACCGCCGCCCACTGCGGCGACGGCGTGCCGCTCACCGTGGTGGTGGACGTGGGCGAGGCCACCTTCGGGGTCCGCGGCAGCGAGCCCGACTTCACCCGGGGATTCACGGATCTGTTCGTGCACCCGGACTACGTGGAGCTGGTGCAGGGCGTGACCCTGGGCCGCAACGACGTGTCGGTGCTGGTCCTCGACGAGCCCGTGACCGAGGTGGAGCCCGTGTGGTTCCGCACCGCCCCCTTCGAAGGCGACCAGGGGTTGGGTGCCGAGCTGTTGTCGGTGGGCTTCGGGCTCACGGAGCAAGGCACGCAGGGCGAGAAGCGATCCGCGCTGCTCACCATCGACGAGATCGACGACGACTTCCTGATCTCGAACTCGGGCACGAACGACGACGGCGCCAACATCTGCAGCGGCGACTCGGGGGGCCCTCAGTACAAGGTGCGCGCCGATGGCACCTTGCTGCAGTGGGGCGTGCACTCCTGGGGCGACGTCGGCTGCGTGGCGCAGTCGGGCTCCATCCGCACCGACGTGGTGGCGGACTGGATCCTGGATCGGGTGGAGGACGTACACGGCAGCCGCGATCGCTGCGAGGTGCACGGTCTGTACGAGGACGGCGTGTGCCACCCCGACTGCGATCGGCCGGACTGGGACTGCATCCGCGAGGACCTGCTCATGGGCGGCACACCACGGGCCACCCCGCTGTCGAGTGGCTGCTCCACGGGCCCAGGCGCACCAGCCCTGCTCCTGCTCGCCCTGCCCTGGCTCTTCAGGCGTCGCGGCGCCTGACGATCGACAACGCCAGCGCGCCCATACCCACCAGCGCGGCCCCGGGCAGCATGGAGTGGCTCCCGTCCAGCTCGATGGCGTTCAGCCCATCGTCGCCGCACTGACCTGGCTCCTCGGCGAAGCCCTCCCCGCAGACGGGGAACAGGAACTCCAGCTGCCGCTCGTACTCGATGAAGCGCATCTGGCGATTGCCCTGCAGCGGCCGCAGCCCGATCTCCAGATCCTCGCCGATCTCGGAGGGGCGGTAGATCATGCGCATGCGCGTGAGGTGCGCAGACGACGTGCCCAGGCCGAGATCCTGTAGCTCGCCCTGGTCGTAGAGCTCCTGCACCTCGACCGTGCACGGATCGCATTTCACCGAGGGAACTTCCTGATACAGCGTCCAGCTGTACTCCGTGAACCAGCTGGCCCCGACGGCCTCCTGCGCTCGGGAGATCTGGTCTACGTAGAACTCGGTGAAGTCGGTGCCCGAGCGCCACATGCACTCGTCCTCCACCACCACCTCGGGGTAGTTGCGGATCTGCATCTCCCCCTCCAGCGCGCTGGTGAGCCCGTACACCACGACCTCCTGCTCCGCGGCAGCGCTGATGGTGCCGATGCGGATGGGCAAGCCGATGCTGGGCGACTCGTAGGCCAGCTGCAGCGGCGACAGCCGACGAGGCCCTTCGGCCGCCACCTCCAGCGACACCTTGGCCGCCAGGAACGACGCACCGCCGTCGATGTAGGTGTCGAGCACGTCCTCGCCGCCCTCGGGCAGCGCGAAGCCGTTCTTGCCGAGCCAGGCGTACAGCCCATCTGCGCCCGTGGCCGACAGCAAGACGACGTCGTACTCCGCCACGGAGAACTCGGCCTCCACGGTGACGCTGCCTGCGGCCTGTCCACCCACCACGTCAGTGGACAGCCCGTAGCCGGAGACGTCCGAGGCGCCACACCCGAAGAGCACGGTGCAGCCTGCGCCGTTGGTGTAGACCCCGTCGTGGGAGAAGGTGACGGCGTTGGCGCAGGCGTACTCCACCCGCCGAGGCGTGGAGTACCGGTCCAGCCGATCCACCACCACGGGCTCGATGACGCGTACTCGCTGGGGATCGAGATCGGCGGGGACCGGCAACACCATGGCGAAGTCCGCCAGGTCGCCAGCGTAGTCCGCCACCAGCGTGAGGGTGGTGGTGCCGTTCTCCCGCGCCAGCACCACCTGGCTCGAGCGATTGGTGAGCTGTGAGCCAGGGGCGCCCACGAAGGTGCCACAGAACGCATGGGCCACGCCGGTCCATCCGGCGACGAGCAAGGTGAGCATGGGAATGTCCAGGCGTGCCCCGCCAGAGTCAAGCATCCACCTTCGCGACCCGCAACCTCAATCGCGCGCGGCCCTCCCCCGCCACCCGAGCCCCGCCACCAGCGAGATCGCGGCGCGTCCTGGCCAGAACTCCCACACGAGCGCCTCCTCGGCGAGCTCGGCCCGTCCGTCGAAGTGGTCCACCCGATGCGAGATCGCAGCGCGAAGCTCCACCCGGGCGTGCACCCGCCCGCGCCGGTTCGCGACCCCCAGCGAGCCGAAGCCCAGCAGCCCCGGCGCCATGGCGATGGGCCACGGACGAAACACCATGGTGGCGACCTCCATGCCCCCTCCCGCCACGGCGTAGCCGTCGAGACGCTCGTTGTCGCCCAGCCAGCTGTGCACCGCCAACCCCACGTACGGGCGCACCACCAGCGGGGTGAACGGCGTGTCCCGGCCCACGGGCCACCTCGAGCGCTCGGCGAGCGCCCCCACCACGAACATCGGTCGGTTGTCGTCGTCCGATCCCGGCAGCCAGGCGACCTCCAGCCCCTGGTCCAGCGGCGTTCGAGCATCGGCGATGGACTGTCGGAACGGCCGACCCGCAGGGCTGATCTCCGACCATCCCACCATCGACGGAGTGGACAGGAGCGGGGTCTGGTGCAGCAAGTGCAGCTCGGGCGCAGCCATCACCGGCCACGCCATGAAGGCAAGCAACATGTCTCATCCGCAACCGCGCCCCGGAGCCAGAGCAAAGCACCGAAGTCGGCCACCCGCCACCCCCGTGTTTCGCGATCGAGCGGAGCGCGCCTGATCCGGGGTTGCAGTGGGACAGCAACGAGCGAGCGTGCGAGCGAGTGCAGGGAGTGCTGCAAGTCCAGGCGCGGAGCGGCAACCTGTAGCATCGCGACAATCAACCCCGTTGATTGTCGCGATCAGAAGGGGTAGTCGTACGACAGGTAGAAGCCCCAGGTGAGCGCCTGCGTGATCGTGCCGTCGGGCTCCTCGATCGGATCGAGACCGAAGCCCGTGTCCAGCCGGCCCACGAAGGTGTCGTCGAACAGCAGCCGGCCGCCCAGTCCGAAGGCGGGGTGCACGGGCAGGTCCGTGGGCACGGGCGCCTCTGCGTCCCACACGATGCCCGCGTCGAGGTAGGGCGCCAGCTCCAGGCCCACCGGCCGCTTCATCACGTTCAGATCGATCACGCGCACCCGGGCCTCCAGGTTCGCGATGGCCTTGCCCGGCGCCCGCAGTCGCCCGAAGGACAGGCCGCGGATGGTCTCCCATCCGCCCACGCCGCTCACGGGGATGGCCCCGCCCCAGTGCACCATCTCGTAGAAGGGCACCTGCCCCACGAGCCACTCCCCCATCACCCGTCCCGCCAACACCACCCGCTCCGTCGGAGCGGCAAAGGCGCGCGCCGAGACCAAGGCCCCGCCGAAGCCACCCGCCTCGCCGTCGAGGAAGGGCGCCATGCGGCCGCTCACCTCCACGAGGTGGCCGCGCGTGGGGGCGATCTCCGGCACGCGCGTGTCGTGGATCAGACCGGCGTAGCCCATCAGGGCGAAGCCCCCCTCGATGCCGTAGGGCTGTTCCTCCTCGAGCAGCGAGCCCGGGTAGGTGCGCACCACGGAGTACCGCGGCGACAGCGCCAGGAACGCCACCCAGGGTCCACCGTGCCGCAGGCGATGCAGGAAGGTGGCGTGGGCGAAGGGCTGGTACAGCTGGTAGGCGTAGCGCTTGCGTGCCGGGTCGTCCTTGTCGAAGGTGCCCACGAACGCCCGCTCGCGCGTGGTGCCGTTGCCGATGCCCCAGTAGCCGTCGTTGAGCCACTGTCGCCACGCCAGACGCACCGTGACGCGACCGCGCTTGTTGCGCCCGACCCCGATGTGGTCGAAGCGGAAGCGATGGTGGTGGTAGCCGCTGGTGGACGTGTAGGCCTGCAGCACGAGCGAGGTCCGGTAGGGCTCGTAGCCGCCCCCGATCCAAGCCAGCTCCGCCCGGCCCCCGGCCCCGAAGCCGTCGTCGGTGTCGAAGGCCACGCTGGGCAGCGCGAAGCCACTGACCCGAAGTCGCGGCTCCCCCACGGGCTCACGGAGGCCGTCCTCCAGCGCAGGAGGCGACGCCTCCGCCGCGGGTATCGACTGGGCCTGCGAAGAGGCGCAGGCCCACAAGAGCAAGAACATGCCGTGTTTTACCCCGAGTCAGCCCCCGGCGAAGTCCACCACGATGGAGAACAGCCGGCGCAGGCCCTCGCGCACCTGCTCGGCGGGCACCCGCTCGTTGGCTCCGTGCATGGTCTGCACCAGCTCCGCGCTCACCTCGAAGGGCACGTAGCCATAGGCCTTCACGCCAACGGGTCGGAGGATCAGCGAGTCGGTGAAGCCCACCGACAGCAGCGGGCCCGCCACCGCATCCGGCCGGCCCTCCACCGCATAGTGGGCGATGCGCTGGAACAACGGATCCTCCACGGGCGAGGCGTTGGACGTGCCCTGCAGCCGCACCTCGAAGGAGATCCCCTCGATCTTGTCGGTGAGGTCCTCGAGGCGCTCGAGGTGCTCCTCGGGGGTGGTGTCGGGCAGCAAGCGGCAGTCGTAGGTGGCGGTCACGCGCGAGGGCACCACGTTGGGCGACTCCCCTGCTCCCGACACGCCCGTCAGGTAGACGGTGTCGGTCATGGTGGCCGCGGTGCTGGGCTGCTTCTTGAGGCGCCTCCACGCGAAGCGTCGCAGCAGGAACTTGTTGCGCAGCACCCGGCCCGCGAGCCCGCGCTTGTGGCGCCCCACGTTGTAGAGCAGGTGGCGCATGGCCGGATCGAGCACGTACTTGGGCTTGTACTTGCGGTCGATGCGCTCCATGGCCTCCAGTAGCCGCGCGGGTGCCGAGTCGGGCTTTGGCGTGGAGCCGTGACCTGCCTCGCCGTCGGCGTGCATGTCCACCCACAGCACCCCCTTCTCCGCCGTGCTGATGGCGTGCACCGCCTGGCCCTCGAACAGGGCATCGCGAATGCCGATGCCCCCCTCGTTGATCATGTAGGTGCAGCCGATCTCCTCCCACATCTCGGCCAGCTGCCGCGCCCCCTCGTTGCCCACCTCCTCACCGGCCACGGCGAGCAGCACCACGTCGCGGTTCAGCGGCACCTCGAGGCGCTTCAGCCACACCATGGTGAGCAGCTGCAGCACGCCCATCCCCTTCATGTCCAGCGCGCCGCGGCCCCACACCTCGCCGCCCGTCATCGCGCCCGAGAGCGGACCGTTGGCGAAGTTCGCCGACCACTTGTCGGACTCGAAGCCCACCGTGTCGATGTGGTGCATCAGGCACAGCGGACGGTCGGCGCCCGAGCCCTCGAGGCGGGCGATCAACGACGCGCGCCCCTCCGACAGGTCCACCTTCCGCCAGGCGATCTCCTCGAGATCGAGCACCGAGCCGAGCCACTCGACCCCGCGCAGCTCGTTGCCCGGCGGGTTGACGGTGTCGATCTGCAGGTACTCCGCCAGGCGGGCCACGGCCTCGTTCTGGGCGATGGACCAGTCCACCTTGCTCCGCCAGTGCTCCACCGGCGGGGGGGTCTGGTACTCGGGCATGGCGGGGGGTTTCGCAGCGTGCGCACCCCACACCCACATCGCGAACAGCATCGGCGCTCCCAGTCAGGGCGCCTGATTATCGGGAAGCGCGGGCCTCCACGCGAGCCAGCATGGGCTCCCACAGCGTCGACATCGGCGTGTCGGGGCCCGGGAGCACGGCGCGGTCGACGAGGCCCAGGGCGACGTCCAGCGGGTAGACGGGGCGTCCGTCGGCCGTCAGGCGACCGGTCATCAGCCGACCGGGAACGCCGGCCCCCTGTGCAGCCAGTCCTGCAGCCGTCCAGGCGCGCGCGATGTCCTCCAGGTAAAGGACCTGTCGAAATCCGCCCAGCAGCCGGATCCGAGACAAGCACCGCAGGGCGCCGAACACCACCACGAGCCCGGGGCACACCTCCCCCGACGCCAGACCCTCCTGCAGCTCGTCGGGGCATCCGTACAGCGTGCGCACCTTCTCGCGCTTGCCGGGCTTGCGCGCATAGAACCAGGACATCCCCTCCAGATCGGGGAGCGTGTCGGGAGACATGGTCAGCAGCCGCGTGACGGGGTGATCGGGCTGCTCCAGCACCGTCAGCAGGTACCGACGCGCCACGGCGTTGAGGTCCACGTAGAACAGATCGTCGCGCTGCAGCACGCGGCGCTGCACGGCCTCGGCCGCACGCAGGCACCAGGCGGGGTAGCGCTCGTGCTCCTCGGGGCTCGGCATCACGGCGCGCAGCTCGTCGGTGGCCGCGGCGAACACGTCGTGCAGGCGCTGCGGCGCTGGGCACTGGTACACCAGCGCGTCGCGCAGACCCGACGGGAGCAGGGTGAGGCGCTTCTCCGCCACCACCCCGTCGCGGGCCCGATCCTTGGCCGCCTGGCGCTGTCGCTTGAGCTCCGGGCCGGCCTGCAGCAGGTGGTCGAGCTCGGCCTGCGCGAAGCACAGCGCCCCCGACGACGCAGTGTTGCTCATGGGCACGCCAGACCAGGCCAGCACCAACACCGGCCCGTCGTGCCCCAGGCTCGCCACGCGATCGATGGCCCCGAAGGTCGGTCCGGGTGTGGGGCACACGTGATGGGGGGTGAGCACCGCCCCACCAGCCTCCACCTGGGCCACCCAGGCATCGGTCCCCGCTCCCAGGCGGGGCGTCAGCTCGCCCACCAGCGCAGCGCGGAAGGCCGGCTCGAAGCCAGGGTCGTCCGGAGGGGTCCACTGCCGGGCGGACCAGGCCGCAGCCGTGGTGTTCCATCCGGCCTCGAACTGGCGCGCGAGCTCGGGCTCGGCACGCGCGAGGGCATGTAGGGCAGCCGTCACCATGGGGCATCCATCGGTGCACGATAGTTCGAGTTTCAGTTTCCTGGAACCGGGGGCTGTGGGTCCGACGGGTGAACCAAGTGGAGAACCCCATGCGCACCCTGACCGTCCTCACCCCCGCCCTGGCCCTCGTCGCGTGCGAGCTGCCCCCCGACGAGTTCCGTCAGGTGCTCCCCGACGATCGTCTGATCGTGGAGCACAACGACATGTCGGCGCAGATGCGCGCCACCGGCGAGCCCTCGGAGTACTACGAGCTCACGGAGCAGCTGGTCACCGACACCAACACCGCCATCTCCGACGTGCTCACACTGCTCGACACGGTCACGAGCTTCCCGCCCACCTGGGGCGACGAGACGCAGCAGACGGCCCTGTGGGGCCCCTGGATGGACGAGCAGGTGATGGGCCAGCTCTGGGTGCAGAAGCAAGAGGACGGATCGCACGCCTGGGCCTTCGAGTTCCGCGAGGTCGACAGCGCGGAAGATGCCTGGGTCCCCGTGCTCGGAGGCGAGGTGGATCCCGGCGCCACGGAGCTCGCGTCGTCGGGCACCTTCGCCATGGACTTCACGGCCCTGTCGGGCTTTGGCCAGGACGAGCTCACCGGCTCGCTGGCGGTGGAGTACGACCTGTTCGAGAACGGGGCGGAGCACACCACCTACTTCGGCGACGTGTCCGAGGACGGCTCCATCCCCGCCAACGCCGGCGCACACTTCGCCTACGAGGAAGGCGGAGACGGGCTGATGGACGTCGTCATCGAGGCCGACATCAGCGAGCCTCCGAACGGCTCCACCGAGGTCACCATCCTGCGCTCCCGCTGGAACAACGAGGGCGCGGGGCGCACGGATGCGTACCTGACTCAAGGCGATCTGGGCGATCTGGTGTTCACCGAGACGGAGTGCTGGAGTGCCGCCCACACGGTGGTGTTCCACGAGAACAACGCGGACCTCACGCGCTCGGGCGACGAAGCCGACTGCGCCTTCACCGAGGCCAGCTTCAACGAGTAGGCGCTCACCGCGAGCCGTTCTCGGACGCCGGGCGCCGCTTGGGCCGAGGCGACAGCGGGGGCAACGGCCTGGGCGGCGGGGCGCGCAGCCCAGGCACCTCCGTGGGCTCCTGCACGTCACTGATGCTCTGCAGCCCCCGCATGAGGCCCATGAACGCCAGCACCCAGAACAACGCCGCCCCTGCATAGAGCACCACTGGGTAGGCCGCCCGCCGCGCGCGACCGGTCTCCATCTCGGCGCGCAGCGTGGCCACCATGTCGTCCACGCTCGAGACGTGCTGCGGCTCGGGCGAGATGGGAGGCTCGGCGTCCCACCGCGGCGGCGGCGGTGCCGGGGTCTCCTCGGGCAGCGTGCCCGCGTCGATGTGCTCGATCATGAGATCGCGCGCGGCGGTGACCTCGGCGAAGCGCTCGGCCGCATCGGGCGCAGGGTTGCGATCGGGATGCAGCTTCCTCGCGAGCTTGCGGTACGCCTTGGTGACCTCTCGCTTGGACGCTTCCCGCCGGACCCCGAGCACTCGATGGGGCCGAGACAGCGCCTGTGTGTGCACACACACCCCCACCCGATGGACGTAACCGAACCTCGACTATTGCCAGATGACGGCTTCCTCGGCGACGACCACCAGCGACCAACCCAGCGACGGCACGGGGGCGAACCAGGCGATCACCCCGTCGGCCTCCACCCAGCCCTCCTCCCCCGGCCGGAAGCGCTGCAGCAGCTGCGGGTAGGGCAACGGCTGGGGATCCCAGGCCGTCATCTCCCGCGCCCCCATGCCCCACCACACCATGCGGCGACCGTTCTCGTCGACGAGCCAGGCGCCCAGCACCTCGGCATCGGGTTGAAGCTCCCGCGCCAGGGCGTCGAGCTTCAGATCCAGGGCCGACACCCCGAGCACGGCGGCGTCGCTGCGCCGATAGGCGGCCAGCGACCCCACCACCACGACCCCCATGCCGTCGGGATCGAGACGCGGCCCCGTCCACACCGGATGCGACTGGCCGAGGGCTGCCTGGTACCAGGCTTCCTTGCGCGGATCGGATCCCTTCTTCGACGGCTTGCTGCCCCCGGGCAGCCGCATGGCCAGGCCCTCGTCGGTGGCCACGCGCACCCAGGCCACGGGCGCGCCGCGCTGCGCGATGCGCTGATGGGCCCGCTCCGGCCGCAGCGGCTTGGTGCGGTCGCGCTCGGCGCCGTCCAGGATCACCCGCGTGAACAGGTTCCTCGAGGTCGTCAGCTGGGCGATGGCACCTGCACCGCGCCCACCGGGGCGGGTCACGAACGTGTAGCTGGGAGCGTTCACCACCACCGGCGTCCCGTAGACGTCGGACGGCTTGAGCTGAGCGTCGGGGGGAAACTCGTTCACGGGGTCGAAGCCGTGGTGCTCGACCCGCTCCCCCTCCCCCAGCAGCGCCCGCTCCGTGATGAAGCTGAGCCCGGTGAGGGCTGCCTCCACTCGCCGCACCCGCTCGTCGATCCCGCGGGCGCGTTGCGCCGTGGCGGCCAGCCGCTCCGTGATGGCCGCCTCGCGCTGCACCGCGTACCGCCGCTGCAGCTCCACCGTGCCCGCAGCGCCCACCAGCAGCACCACGCCCACCAGCACCGTGGCCAGCAGCGACAGCAACAGCATCACCAGCACCAGGCCTCGGTTGCGCCCCACCCAGCGGACGAGGGACTGCAGCGGGTTGTCGGGCTTGGCGAGCACCGACTCGTCGCGCAGGAAGCGCCGCACGTCGTCGGCCAGGGCTTCCACCGAGGCGTAGCGCCGCTGCGGATCGCGCTGGGTGGCCTTCGCCACGATGGCCTTCAGCTCACGCGGGATCCGACCGCGTCGATGCAGGTGCTTCATGGGCTGCAGGCGCGCCGCACGCGCCCAGTCGAGGCACTCCTCGAGGCTCAGGAAGGGATCGATGGCCGGCTTCAGCGTGACCACCTCGGACAGGATCAGCCCCAGCGCGTACTGATCGGACCGCTCGTCGAGGGTGTCGTTCGCGCCCCGGGCCTGCTCGGGCGACATGTAGCGCGGGGTCCCGAGCAGGCTGCCGAACTGGGTGCCGTGGAACTTACGGGAGCTGCGCGTGTGGAACAGGCCCTGTGCGTCCTCCCCCTCCCCCAGCAGCTTGGCGATGCCCCAGTCCATCACCAGGACCTCGCCGAAGGTCCCCACCATGATGTTCTCGGGCTTCAGATCGCGATGCACCACGCCGCGCTGATGGGCGTAGGCGACCGCTCCACACACCTTGAGGAAGCGCTCCAGGCGTGCCGAGAGGCTGTGGGTGCCGCCGTCGCGGCGCTGCGTGCGCCACTGCTCGCGGGCCTCGTCGAGGTAGGCCTCCAGCGTGGTGCCCGACACCAGCTTCATGGCATAGGCCAGACCTCGCTCCGACTGCACCAAGCCGTAGATGGGCACGATGCTCGGGTGGTCCAGGCGAGCCGTGACCTGGGCTTCCTTGTAGAAGCGTTGCCGCACCCGGCCGTTGTCGGCCAGCTCCGGGTGCAGCTCCTTGATGGCCACCACCCGGTCCAGCCCTTCGTCCTTGGCGATCAGCACCTGGCCCATCGCCCCGGAGCCCAGCGGCCCCAGGATGGTGGGCGGGACCGGATCGGGGGGCGCAGGCAGCACCTCGTCGATCCGCGCGTCGCTGTGCAGCGACATCATCGCATCGCGCAGCTGCTCGGGGGTGATCTCCCCGCGCCGGTGCAGCAAGGCCACCAGATCGTGCGGATCCAGCTCCTCGTGAGCGCCGAATTCTGGTGCCAGCCGCGCCGCGGCCTCCCGCACCTCAGGGGGAAGCGTCCTCAACAACTTGTCGCGTGCCGCCATGGCTGTCCGCCTATTCCGTTGCCCCAGACTTGACCCGGAGCTGACGATGTGGGACTCCATCGGGCATCCTAGCCCGAAGCCTCGCACGAGAGACGTGACATGCGGAACCTGACCCTGTTGCTGGCCTTGGCCATCGGCTGCACTGGAAACGACACGACCGACAAGACCTCCACCGGCGACACTGGTGCCACTGCGACCAGCAGCACCATCGAGGACGTGTTCACGCAGAACCTGCTGGAGGACGTCGACATCGTCGTGGTGTTCGACACCAACTGGGACGATGCGTCGAAAGCCTTCAAGACCGCCATGGACGAGATCGGCTACAAGACGCTGCTCCTCGCCGATCCCAACTGGCAGATCGGCCTGATGACCAGCGATGTGTCCAACGTGAGCCAGCGCGGCTTCATCCGCGGCATCCACACCACGGTGTTCCCCGATCAGGGCACGCTCGACGTAGTGGGCAACGGCAGCAGCCTGTCGAAGGTGCGCGAGGCCATCTACGTGGCGCTCACGGATCGTCTGCGGAAGGGCGGCGGCAACGAGGACTTCTTCCGTCCCGATGCCCACACCTACTTCATGGTGATCACCGAGTCCCGCGACCGCTCGGAAGACGAGCCGATCTCGGCCGACGCCTTCGCCAACTTCATCGAGCGGGCGGACTTCACGCAGTCCATCCGCCTCGGCGTCATCACGCTGCCCGACAACAACACCGAGCGCTACTGGACCGAGGTGGCCCAGCAGCTCGGCGGCACGGTGGACACCGTGGGATCGTGGAATCGGGCCGTGGAGTCGCGCTTCTTCGAGGCCATCGACCACCGCCGCGAGTTCCCGTTGTCGGAGCTGCCGGCTTCTCCCCCGCGCGAGATCATCGTGGTGGAGCGGGACCGTCCGCGCACCAAGGTGATCGAGGTGGACTACGACTACGTCGCCTCGCGCAACGCGATCCGGTTCATCGGAGAGGTGCCCACTCCGGGCGCGCAGATCCGCGTGACCTACGAGAAGAGTGACGAGCCCGTCAACGAGACCGCCGGCACCGAATAGCGCCCCAGCGGCCAATGGTTAGAGGTCAGGGCCTACGGAGGCCCTGATGCCGGAGTTCCAGTTCCAGGAGATGTTCCCCCAGCCCAAGGCGGACACACCCTGGCGAAAGCTGTCGTCCGACCACGTGTCGGTCGAGTCGTTCCAAGGACAGCGCGTGCTGACGGTGCAGCCCGAGGCGCTGCGCTTGCTGGCCAAGGAGGCCTTCCGCGACGTGGCCCACCTGCTGCGCCCGGGTCACCTGCAGCAGCTGCGCGCCATCCTCGACGACCCCGAGGCCTCGGGCAACGACCGCTTCGTGGCCTACACGCTGCTCAAGAACGCCGTGGTGGCCAGCTCCATGATCCTGCCGGGCTGCCAGGACACCGGCACTGCCATCGTGATGGGCAAGAAGGGCGGCGCGGTGTGGACCGGGGGGGGCGACGAGGTGGCCTTGTCGCACGGCATCTTCGACACCTACACGGGCACGAACCTGCGGTACTCCCAGCTCGCGCCCATGGACATGTTCGCCGAGAAGAACACCGGCACCAACCTGCCCGCTCAGATCGAGATCTACGCCACCGAGGGCGACGAGTACCACTTCCTCTTCGTGGCGAAGGGCGGCGGCTCCGCCAACAAGAGCTTCCTGTTCCAGGAGACCAAGGCCCTGCTCAACCCCGACAGCTTCCGCACCTTCATGCAGGAGGCGCTCACGAAGCTGGGCACGGCCGCCTGCCCGCCCTACCACCTCGCGGTGGTGGTGGGCGGCACCTCGGCGGAGTTCACCCTGAAGACGGTGAAGCTGGCCAGCGCGCGGTACCTCGACGACCTGCCCACCGAGGGCAACCGACTGGGTCATGCGGTGCGGTGTCCGGAGCTGGAGCAGGTCGTGCTGGAGCTCACTCGTGAGACGGGCATCGGCGCTCAGTTCGGCGGGAAGTACTTCTGCCACGACGTGCGGGTGATCCGGCTTCCCCGCCACGGGGCGAGCTGCCCCGTGGGCATCGGCGTGAGCTGCTCCGCCGACCGGCAGATCCTGGGCAAGATCACGAGCGAGGGCATCTTCGTGGAGGCGCTCGAGCGCAACCCCGCGCAGTACTTCCCCGAGATCAACCCGGAGAAGCTGTCTTCGGACGTGGTGCACATCGATCTCACCCGTCCGATGGCGGAGATCCGGGCCGAGCTGTCGAAGCATCCCATCAAGACCCGCCTGTCGCTGTCGGGACCGATGGTCGTGGCCCGCGACATCGCCCACGCCAAGCTCAAGGAGCGGCTGGACCGGGGCGAGGGGCTGCCGCAGTACCTCAAGGACCATCCGGTCTACTACGCAGGGCCGGCGAAGACGCCGGAGGGCTACGCCTCGGGCTCCTTCGGCCCCACCACGGCGGCTCGCATGGATCCCTACGTGGACCTGTTCCAGTCCCACGGGGGCTCGCTGGTGATGCTGGCGAAGGGCAACCGCAGCAAGGTGGTGACGGACGCCTGCCACCAGCACGGTGGCTTCTACCTGGGCTCCATCGGAGGACCCGCGGCAGTGCTGGCACTCGACAGCATCAAGAAGGTGGAGGTGCTGGAGTTCGCGGAGCTGGGGATGGAGGCGGTCTGGCGCATCGAGGTGGAGGACTTCCCAGCGTTCACGGTGGTGGACGACAAGGGCAACGACTTCTTCAAGCAGCTGTAGGCGATCCAGCGGGTCCAGGTCGGACCAACCGACTCACCCGATCTGGCTCCGGCGGAGAGCGGCTGCGACCGTGTTGGAGCGGCTGAAGCGGGCGCAAACGATCGCAGCGGTGGCACCGCAAGGACGGTGAACATGGCTCGCAACTCCAGGCGCTATCCTCGGCGCATGCTGGAGAGGCAACCATGTGGAAAGACCCGCCCTACGGGCACCCACCCGGGGTGCGCGTGGGACAGACCTTCGAGGGCCGCAGAGCGGTCTATGACGCTGGCATCCACCTGGAGATGCAGAAGGGGATCCACGGGCGCTCTCGCGAGGAGCGTTCTCGGTCGTCCTGTCGGGCGTGTACGTGGATGACGAGGATCACGGCGACGAGGTCATCTACACCGGAGAGGGAGGACACGACCCCAACACCGGGAGGCAGATGGCGGACCAGGAGCTGAAGGGTGGGAACCTGGCGCTGGCCCGCAGCGCCGACACCGGGATCCCGGTGCGCGTGATCCGACAGGTGGCACGGAGAACCCGACACTCAGCTTCCAAGTACCGCTACGACGGGCTCTTCAAGGTCACGGACTGCTGGCACGTGAAGAGCCAGCACGACTTACTGGTGTACCGGTACAGACTGCTCCGGCTCGACGATGCCACTCCTCGGCGGTGCTCTGTCCGATCCCGACGACTTCGGCGGCGGCGCGCATCGACTGGCCTCGAGCGATCGCCCTGCAGAACTTGGTCTGCAGCGTCTTCGTGAGCAGCGAGGGTCGACCTGCCCTTCGGCGTGGCACCGTTCCTCCTACTCTCTACGTAGAGCGCCTCGACATTGGTGGCAACGACTCAGTCGGCAGCACGACCTGGGTGGGGCCCTTCTACAGGGTGGTTGGGATGCCTGTGTCTGGCCCCAACTCGCACTCCCATCTATCTTCGGACCGCGCGCGCACGCAAAGGTCGTAACCCGGCTTCTCGAGGCCAGAAGCGCAGCCATGGACCACCTCGTTGCCGATCGAGCCTGAAAACTCGAGCACCACAGGTGAATCGAGAGAAGAGCAACTCCCAGCCTCCCATGAAGTGCAGAGGGAGGAGCCGTCGATTGTGATGGTGTTCCTCGATCCGTTAGTCGACCACACACCAGACCCGCCAGACAAGGTGAACTCCTCCCCAGCTGTGTCGACGACGACAACGCCGGGGTAATCCTCCGGCCACGGTGCTGGCGACAAGGACACCCGCTCGTTGTCCGACAGGCCTTTAGGGAGGTCTAGGCGGATGGACAGATGCTCCCCGAGCAGGGTGACGCGTCCTGACTCCTGGCAGGTGCTCTCAACCGGTCGAACGCTGACGCGCTCTACGAGGAGGAACGCTCGTTCCTCCACATGACCTCCGAACTCGAAGCGGACGTCCGTGTATGCCGGCGCAACGACGGACTCGACTGGTGTGCCAGCACATCCGATTGCGCAGATGAGTGAAATCGCTACCAACATAGACCCGCCACTTCGAACATTCTCTCACTCACAACAGAGTTATCATTCGTCGCAGTTTCTGCAACCGGGCCCTGAGGCCTAATCATTGCGCAAAGGTGATAATCTCCATAGTTCATGTTGATCGGAATGCTGTATCCGCCAATGGGTCGAACGTCATTGGCTGGGACATCTACCCCCAAAGTGACGCTTCGCGTTGCGATGAGAGGATCGTTGGTGGTGCACGAGGTATCGCTCGACAGCCTCCATTCAATGGTGCAGGGAGTGGTGGTGGTTCCAGTGATCATTGCTACTACACCGTGAGGGCCATCACCAGAAGCGAGGGTGGCACCAGGTGAGCCACACCACTCGCCCGAGTCAAACTCATCCCACACCTCGATACCAGACGCAGCGTACCTTCTGAATTTGCTGAGTAGCAAGTTTGTACCGAAGCTGTTGTTGCTCTTCCCGGCGACCAGCCCGACGAAGTCATCCTCCCCGATCCGATGTCGGGTACCTGCCACTTCCCCCGCATTCGGATACGACTCGTTCATAGTTGCTAGCACATCATTCTCGTGTGCCAGCCCAAGTACATGGCCAAACTCGTGCATTGCCACCTGCCCAATCGACGCCGGATCTCCACCTGGAAGTGGAACTGGCGTTGTCTCACTAGCCAGCTGGGTGGTCCAGTCGAAGTCGCTGTTGAAGATGATGTCGGAGTCATTCCGCCCACAAAGGAGATGCGTGTGCCGTACGCCTGCAAGCGAGGCGGCAGGTAATCCCTGATCTGTGAACCATGAGGTAGGCTTCTTGTAGATCTGATTCGTGAAGTCCCCAACAGCACCATCAGATGTGATATCCTGACCTCGAACAAAGTCCCAGTTTGCTCCTCGGTTTATTTCCGAATAGCCAGCATCCCATGCATCACCAGCGAGTTCGATCTCTGCTTGTCCGCTAGCATTGAAGTCACTGACGTTGATTCGGTAGGTAAGCTGTGAATTGTCTGCCCAGTCACATCCACATGGAGGATTTGTCACACACTCCCATGCAGCAGCGTCGGAGGTCAGAAAGATCATGATGGCAATGGAAGGCGTCATTGCCTCTCTCCAAAGCAACTGGCGACCTCTGAGACGAAGTCGGCCCAACGTACCGCCAGGTCGTTCCAGTCTGCTGGTGAAAACGAACCGGAAGTCACGTTCGTTTGGGATGAATCATCACGATATCGGATGGCCTCATCTGCGCAGGACACATTCATGATCGGACGCTTCGTCTGATCTGCAGCGAAGGCCAACCCATTGGCGACATGCTTGTAGAACACCGAATTCGAAAAGGACGTAAGTCGAAGCTCGCCTGGGCTATCCTCTAGGGCGACGAGCAACACGCGATCTCCGACTGAGAACTTGGGGGTAGACGGGTATGAGACCTTCAAGCCGTTCTCTAGCTCGCCACCAGGTAGTTTTAGTCGGAGCGCAACCTTGCTTGTCATGCCTGCAACGAGACTGACTTCAGCGAGGTTCACCCATGTAATCGGAAGCGTTTCGCCATCCAGGAAGACAGTATCGGCTGTGAATCCTGACACCTCGGCCTCGACAACGGCAGGGCTCAGCTCATTCTGAGTATTGAGTGATGCTGGAGGGGCGGTGCCAGCCAGCGCCAAATGATGAAGTAGGAATATCCACAAAGTAATCTCCTTAAGTACCGCAAGATCCAGTATTCCCGCTTGGCCATACTGAAGTCACAAAGATCGCGTCAAAAGCACGTCGCGCCCATCCTTCTTTCCCGTTCGCCCAAGGGGCGACATCCCAATCTCGGCGTACTCGCTCCAGCACCAGCCAGCTAGTTGTTGTTGCACATCCAGCAGGGTACTGGGGTGCCCGAGGTCGATAGCCATTCCGCCGGTTTGATCGATCCTCGGACCGAGATGCGTACGGTGCACCGCAGACCGCCTCCACTTCGCTCTCCATCACCGTTCGCAGCGTCTCGGACAGCATCGACTGGAAGTCCCTGCTCTGCAGCAGCGCCTGCACGATGTTGCGCTCCACCACCTGCTTCTCTACCTTCCCATTGGCCATCGGCGTTTGCTCCGTGTTGTTGTCAGCAAACGCTTCCTAGGGCGACCCGATGGCTCCTTCATCCCCCTCTGACGGAGGTTTCTCCACAGTCTGTGGAGCTACACCACTTCCGGGGACGTCATCGGATGGCGACGAGAAGGAGACTGCGGTTCCCTCCTCACGGCACCATTGGACAACGGCAGCGGACGAGGCGTTCACGACCTGAGCAGCGCTACGAGTTAGCGAGATCCTAGGAGCAAACATGGACCGACCCCGGCTGTACGTCGACTTCAACGAGATGGTCGAAGAGAACCTCGTGTTGCTGTCCAAGGAGGACGAAAAGATCGATTCGTCAGGGCGGACTGTCACCCTGCGAGAGGGGCTGGTGGTACACGTCTACATGGACGACACAAACGAGGCCGGAGAAGCTGACCCGTTGGTCGGCGGGGGTGTAGTCGAGCTCAACACGGCTGGTGGTTGGACCACCGCTGCCAAGTGGAGCTGCCGCATCGACGCGCGGGGGATTCGACACCTCTCCGATTTCCAGGGCTGACGCCCCGGCGTAGGGCATCGCATGACGATGATCCAGACGACCTGTCAACACCGTTACAGGCACACGCGGCGCGCCTGTCGGGACGCCCAAACGGTCGCAGAAACGGTCGCAGCCTCCTACGAGCCCCACCACAACGACATAGTGGAAGTGGGCAACGACTTCTTCAAGCAGCTGTAGGGGATTTGGCGGGGCCCGAATCGGAGCGCTAGGGCCATATGCCTTTCCACCCGGGCAAGGATGCCCTCGACCCTTGGAGGTCTCATGTTCGTCCGTCTGTGTGTGGTCGCGTCGCTCCTCGGTCCCGCCACTGCCCTTGCGGCAGATCCCGTCCACAACGTCATCTCCCACGAAGACCCCTACGCGTTGAACGACGACGACGCTGGCGTCAGCTACGACGCCACCGACATCAAGTCCTCGGAGGCCCTCGTCTCGTGGCAGGAGAAGGCCGAGGCCTTCGTCCATGCAGTGGCAGTGACGAACACCGGCGACGAGATCGAGTTCCGTCTGGTCGAGGTGACCGGATCGGACAACGATCAGATCGATGGGTTGTTCGACGTGTACAAGAATGGGTCCCTGCTGTGCGACGACTGCATTGGCTCCGCCTATGGCCTCGACCAGACCGCCGCGGCCGGAAACTACTTCAAGCTGTACGTGGGGACTGCCACCGCCTATGCGGAGGATTGGTTGTTCGCCGGCGTCATCACGGATCGCCACGACTACTGATCGAGCTCACACGAGCATCGACGCGGCCACCGACTGGCGCTCAGCAGAGCAGACCCTCGTACTCGTCGATCACGCGGATCATCTGCTCCACCCGAGCCGCGCGTTCCGAGTCCGTCAGGAACGGCTGGATGCGCTTCAGCGCATTGCGCCAGCCCAGGATCTGGAGCTTCAGCGGCCACTGGCCTGCAGTCGCCTCGTCGAGCACCTCGACGTGGCCGTGGATGACGCCCTTGATCGCGTCGTCGTAGTCGTCGACCACGAACGGGACGCTGGCGAGCAGCGGCCGTGTATCCGCCAGGGGATCGCCCGACTCGGCCAGCTGCGCCCGAGTCAGCGGAGCATCGGGATAGACGCGGCCGTGCAGATAGTCCCCCTCGACCGGCAGCGGAAGCTCCACGCCGAGGGCGTCCAGTACGGCCACCTGGGCGTCGAGCCCCTGGAGGAGCCGCTGCCAGTCGGCCTGGATCAATGGATCCAGGTCCATCGGATCGATCCCGGACACCACCGCGCGCAACGCCAGCGGCAGCTGCACCGAGGAGCGGTGGTAGGGGCAGGTCACCTGTAGCGCCCGCAGCGCCGCCGACGCTGCCTCGCGCTGCGCTGGGTCGAGCGCCCGCACGTGCTGGAGCACGCGGGTCGTGGACTGAGCCGTGCCACGCACGTCGGCACGAGCGAGCTCCTCCAAGGTCAGCTCGGCAGCCGCCAAGGGCAGGGGCGGCACGGTCGCCGCCGACGCAGAGGACACGGGAACGTCGGCGACCGGCTCGAAGCGGCCACAGCCAACGAGCACGGTGAGAAACCAGGTCATGGGAACGACTCCGAGGCGATGGGGTTCAGCATGCTGGTTTTCTAGCACATGCTGGTTTTCCAGCATGCCACGAGTTGTCCCACCTGTGGCCCCTTGCACCTCGTCATCACCGATGCCGAGCCTCACGCCTGGTCGAGCAGGCTCCGGATCCGATCCGCGATGCGCGTCAGACCGATGGATTCCGCCACGACCAGCCCCGCCGAGAGCTCTCCCCGCGCCTCGGCGGTCTGCCCCTGCGCCTGCAAGGCCAGGCCGATGTGCATGCGCAGCACCGCCTCCCCCAGACGGTCGCCACTCGCCCGGCGCAGCGCCAGCCCGCGTCGAGCGTGGGCCTCTGCCTGCGCGTGGTCCCCCTTCCGCCGGGCCTGCAGTCCGAGGATCTCGTGCCCGATCCCTTCCCCCACCCGGTCACCCAGCGACGCGCCGATCTGCACGGCCTGCTCCGCGTGCTCGGAGGCCTCGGCCATCCCACGGCTTCCCAAGGCACTCGCCAGCTTCCCGTGGACGCGTCCCTGCAGCGTCTCGTCGCCGGCTTGCTCGAGCAGGTGCAGCGCTCGCTCCATCCGTCGCCGGATCTCTGCCGTGGGCCGCCCCTCCCAGGCGTCCAGCACGGCCAGCTCGCTCTCGAGCCAACCGCGCAGCTGCGGCGAGCCCGACTCCCCCAACCCGTCGAGCGCTCGCTGCTGCACGCGCCGGGCTTCGTCCCGGCGGCCCTGATCCCGATGCACGGAGCCGAGCCATGCCAAGGCGAAGGTCTCCGTGGGCCGCTCTCCCGCCTCGCGCGCCAGCTCGATGGCGTGCTCGAGATGCACCGCGGCCTCGTCCAGTCCGGCCTGCCCCTGGTCGGCCATCAACGAGCCGAGCCACGCGAGCGCCCATGCGCGCACACGCGGCGTGCTCCCCTCCGACGCCGCGCTCTGAAGTGTCCGAGCCGCGCGCTGACCCTCCCCTGCGAAGCGCAACAGGTGTCCTCGCCACGCACGCAGCCGCACGGCCTCCTCGGAGTCCAGGCCGTCCACACGGACGGCCCGCTCGAGCAACGACATCGCCGGAGGCAGAGGCCCCACCATGCTCGCGACCAGCGCCACTCCCTCCACCAAGGGCACGAGGGAGTGGACCAGCTCCTGGGCGACGGCTCGGCTCGCCGTGGCGAACAAGTGCCCTCGCTCCAGCAACATCTCCTGCCTCACCGCGGCGTCCGTGGGGCCATGGAGCGCCGCGAGCCACGCCCGCGCCTGAGCCTCGACGTAGGCCGTGTAGTGCGTCCACACCACGTCCCGCTCCGTGGGTGCCAGCTCGTCGCGGGCGAAGAACCGCACGGCCACCCAGTGACCGAGGCGTCCCTGGGGCGCCCCCTCCGAGGCAGACCTCAACAGGGAGTGGTCCACCAGCACCTCCAGTAGATCCAGTGCGTCCCCCGCCAGCCCCTCCATCAAGGCGTCCGCCAGCTCGAGGCTGAAGTCGCCCGAGAGCACCGTGAGGCGAGCCAGCGCCCGTTGCTCCTCGGCCTGCAGCAACCCCCACGACCAACGCACCGTGTCGAGCAGCGTGGTCTGTCGCTCGGGCCGGCCTCGGCCCCTCAGCACGTGGATGTCGGAGGACAGCCGCGTCAGGAGCTGCTCCGGGCCCAGCATGCGAGCCCGGGCGGCCGCGAGCTCCAGCGCGAGGGGCAACCCCTGCAGCAGCTCCACCACACGCTCCACCTGCACCGGCGTCCACCGCGTGGCGGCCCCCGAGCGTGCCAGGCGATCCCGGAACAGATCCGCCGCGTCCACGTCCCGTAGGCCCGCCAGCGGCACCACACGCTCACCCGGCACGTGAAGCGGAACCCTCGAGGTCGACAGGAAGCGCACCCTCGGGGCGACGCGCGCCCACTGCTCGATCACCTCGGACGCGACCTCGGCGATCTGCTCCACATTGTCGAGGATCACCAGCACCTCACCCCTCGCTCCGAGCGCCGCCGCCACGCGCTCCCGCCCGGGGCGCTCGTCGACCAGAGGCACGCCCAGGGCGTCGGCCACCGCCGAACACATGGACAGCTCGTCGTGAGCGTGCTCGAGCTCTGCGAGCCAGGCCCCTCCCTCCAACAGGCGCGCCATCTCGAGACCCACCTGGGTCGCGAGCCGCGTCTTTCCCGATCCTCCAGGGCCACGCAAGGTGATCACGCGGTCGTCCGCGAGCTGCCCCACCACCGCTCGCAGGAGATCCGCCCGTCCGAAGAACGGGTCCACGTGCACACCGATGTTGGTCGGAATCGTGGTGTCCACGGAAGGATCTGCAGCGATCGTGGACATGGAGTGCACGAGGCCCAACGTGGGTGCGCGAGGATTGCGCCAGGGGGCCAACACCGCCCAAAGGTCCTCGCCGGGGGGAGACGACATCCCGCCCAGCGCCGCGGCGACCATCGACGCATCCGCGACGCGACGCGACGGATCTGCCCACAGACAGTCCGCGATCACGGCGCCCAGGCCAGGCACGGCGACGTCGGTGCTCTCGATCGTCGACGACCGAGCGAACCAGGCGTCCACGTCGCCTCTGAGCACGTCCAGTGGCAGCGACCCCAAGGGAAACGTCCGCGTCGCGGCATACACGAGCAGCAAGCCCAACGCGAACACGTCGGTGGCGGGACTCCGGGCCTCCCCCCTCGCCTGCTCCGGCGCCATCCAGGTCGGCGTTCCCACCACGCGATGCGGCCCCTCGGTGTCTTGCAGCATCGCCACGCCCAGGTCCGCGATCTTGGCGATCCCGAGTGGATCCAACAACACGTTGGCCGGCTTCAGATCGCAGTGCACGAGGCCCGGCCCCCCTGCAGCGACGGGCCGATGGATGTGGGCGAGGCCAGTCGCGAGCTGCTGCCCCAGCTCTACCACTGCACGCGCGGGCAGCGGGCCGTCTCGCAGGAGTCGCTCGAGATCGGGCCCCTCCACCAGCTCCATCGCGAGGAACGGCGCACCGTCCACCTCACCCAGCTCCCACGTCTCCACCAGGTTCGGATGCTTGATCATCCCACCGAGTCGCGCCTCTCGACGCAAGGTGCCCGGCGGGAAGTGGCCCGACCTCAGCATCTTGAGTGCCACGGCCTTGCGAAAGCCAGTGGGCCCCAGCAACGTCGCGCGGTAGACCACGCCCATTCCGCCTTCACCGATGACCGGACCGAGCTGGTAGCGACCGACGCGTGCGCGCCGCCCATCCTCGCTCACTGGCCCTCCCGCGCGGCTGCGTATAGCTGCTCCGTAGGCAGCATAGCGTCCTGCCGGAGGGGGCCCATGGCGATCCTCGAGGACACGGCCACAGGCCAAGGGATCGAGCTGCTTTGGCGACACCGGATCGGCCGCGCCCCGGACTCCGATCTCCAACTCGAAGAGCCAGTGGCATCCAACACCCACGCAGAGATCCAATGGACGGGCGCCGAGGGATGGCGTGTCCGCGACCTCGGAAGCCGCAACGGAACCTTCGTTGGAGGCAGCAGGTTGCGCGCTGGAGGCAGCGCCGCTCTACGGGAGGGCGCGTGCCTGGGCTTCGGGGCAGCGGAGGAGCGCTTTAGGCTTCGCGCCGCAGATCCTCCCCGCCTCGTGGCGATTCCCCTCGACGGCGGCGCTCCCCTGCCCCTCGACGCTGGGCTGGCCCTGCCCGATCCGGCTGCGCCTCACGCCTCCATCCTGCGCGACGCAGCGGGGAGCTTCGTGCTCGAGCAGAGCGGGGAGACCCGACCACTGCACGACGGTGAGGTGGTCACCATCGATGGAGCCCGATGGCGCCTGCACCTGCCCCAGGTCGTGGGCGTGACGGCCACCGCTTCCAGCATCCGCAGCTCCGCGTTCGAGGGGGCCATGCGGTTCCGCGTGAGCCGCGACGAGGAGCACGTACAGGCCCGCCTGGCAGACCGAGACGACCACGAGATCTCCGAGCGGGGATGGGTCCACCAGGAGGAGCTGGGGCGTATGCTCCGGATGGACGACAACGCTACACAGAGGGGGACCGCGCAGGCTGGAGGATCCAGACCACCAGCGCGCACCTGGTGGAGGATCCCCATGTGTCCATCGCGGATCTTCACCTGCATGCCGGCGACGCACTGCAGCTCACCTACGTGGAAGACCGCGACGGGG
>JAHQVJ010000037.1 GCA_019634415.1 Myxococcales bacterium | reverse complement strand
TCGGTGTGGACCTTCGCTCGATGCCACACCACCGCGCCGAAGGGAAGGGCCGGGCACGTCCCCAGAGCGGGCAGCTCCTCGTCGATGAACATCTCCAGAGGCTGACGGCCGGTGGTTCCGTGAGTTCGTCTGCCCGCGATTTCCATCACCCAGGCCGTCACGCCGTCGCGCAGCTCGTGGATGTCCTGACCCTTGCGTGAGACGGCTGACCTGCTACGCGGCGAGTCGGAGGGCATCGCAGACGTGCCAAGCGGTGCTCGACGACAACGCGCTCACGCTGCTTGGCCCGGACTTCTGGAGAGGCGGACAGGTCGCGAAGGTCTTGCAGAAGCTCCTCGGCGTCATGGAGGTTGAGGTAGCGTCCCCGCCGCTGACTCCCAGGAACGCACTCGTCGCGGAGCAGGCAGGCTTGGCAGATCACCGTGGGGAATCCGACCGCCCGTCCGCTGGAACGTTCGCGGATAGGCGCCGTCTCCCCGGCTGGGCAGGTGGCCACGCTGGCCTCGAAGTCGAATCGGAACGCACCCTTGGGAAAGCGTGAGGTGTGATGACCCCACGGCTTCGAGATCGCCGGCCGGCCGGCCTGATGGAGGTCTCGAAGCCATCGACCTGCCAGGTAGCCGCGGTCCGCGTGGAGTTTCACGACGTCACCGACCCGCTCCACCTCGGGCCGCAGGTCTTTCTCCGCTTCGTGCTCGGGGCGGTTCGCCGGAAGCACCGCAGCGGCCAAGATCAGACCATGATCCACGTCGACGGCAATGTGCTTCTTGAAGCCGTTGATGGTGCGGTTCTTGGACTTCCTCCCGTGCCTCCTCTCGGCGTCTTCCACTGAGATGATGCGGTCTTTGGCGACCCCCTTTCGGATCCTGGAACGGCCCGGCTGGTTGGGATCCGGCTCGAGATCTTGCTCGACGACCCTGGCCAGCATCTCGAGCGCTCGCTGAAGGGGCGGATCGTGCTCGCCTTGCGGAAGGTGAGCGCCGATCCAGCTCCGGAGCGCCTCCACGTCAGTCAGGAGCCGGGTGAGCGCGTCGGAGCGAGCCTGCTCCTCGCTCCAGTCGATATCGAGCGCGGCCTTGATGCTGCTGTCTCCGTGACGGCCCACCTCCGCCGCTTCGGCGAGCTCGTCGGAGGTCACGCCTGCCACGATGGCGGCGCAGTCGAGAACCAAGTCCATCGCATGAGCGATGAGGTTGAACGTGAGCAACGCTCATCGACGATCCTACAGAATGACCTACAGCACCGCCAGCCCGATCGAGAAGCCCAGCGCCGGCAAGATCAGCGGCAACGAGCCGCCTTCCGACTCGTCGTCGAAGTCCTGGAAGTTGATGATGCCGTACTGGCCCATGCCGATCTCCAGCCCCGTGTAGAGCGCCTTCGTCTGGCTGCGGATCCCCAGCCGCGCGTTCCAGCCACTGCGCGACAGCGTCTCGCCGTTCAGGGTGGCGGCCCAGGTGTGCAGTCCCACGCTGCCGTACAAGCCCCGCCCCTGGTGGTTGGGGTACAGCCGTGCGTTGACGCCCGTGATCCGCAGGTTCGGCGGATCCAGAGGCGCCTCGTCGCCGTCGAGCACGGGCAGCAGCGCACCCGCCGCCGGAAGCGACGCGATGTGGCCGCCCACCGAGATCGCGGGACCCACCGGGATGGGAAGCAGCACCTCGCCCTCCAGGCCCAGCCCATAGGGCGCGCCGAAGGCGAAGCCCGCCCGCACGTGCTTGCGCTTGGCGTTCAAGCGGAACCGCTCCAGCAGCTCGTTCGCGCGCTGCCGGTCACGCTCCACGCCCTTCCCGCGCAGGTACATGCCGCCCAGCACCCGGCAGCTGTCGTAGTGGCCGTTGTTGCAGGCCGTGTCGAGGTGGCGTGCGGCGATCTCGTCGTCGAAGTTGCTCTTGCGCTCGAGGTGCACCTGGGCCAAGCGCGCGCAGCCCGAGCCGTGCTCGCCCTCGCAGGAGCGATCCAGCAGCACGTAGGTGGACTCGTCGGGCTCGCCCTTCTTCGGCAGATCCTCCTCCGCGAGCCAGAAGCAGCCCTCGGGATCCCCGTTGTCGCAGCCGCGCTCGAGGTAGCTCTTGGAGGGCTGCTCGCCCTCCCAGGCGGGCGTGTGGCGCCGCAGCACCAGCTGCCCCAGCTGGGAGCAGGAGTGGGCGTGGCCCATCTCGCAGGCCCGGTTGTAGGCGCCGTAGGCCTCGCTAAGGCTGGCGCGACCCTTGGCGAGCCGCTCCCCGAGCCCCGCGCAGCCCACCGATTGGTTGCGCTCGCAGGCCGAGCCCCACAGCTCCACCTGGCTCGGTGCGCTCACGCGCCGCGCCTTGCCGATGCGCCGCTGCTCGGCCCCCGCCACGCAGCCCTCGCCCGAGCCCGCCTCGCAGGCACCGGAGAACAGGGTGAGCGCCTCGCCGTAGGCCTTGGTGCGGGGCTCGTGCCGCACCAGCAGGTGCCCTGCGCCCACGCAGGCGCGCTGCTCGCCCGTGCCGCAGCTGTCGAGCAGCTGCTTCTCGGCCGTGCGTACCCGGCTGTGCTCGATGCCCCAGCGGTCGACGTAGTCGGCCAGGAACACACAGCCGTCCACCGCGCCCAGGCTGCAGCCCCGCAGGAAGGCGTCGAAGTCGTCCAGCGTGGCCACGGGCACCGGCCGCGTCTGCTGCAGGCGACCCAGGTCCACGCAGGCCGAGGCGATGGGGTGGTCGGGATCCTCGCACTCGCGCACAGTGCGCGCCGCGAACGCCTGCTGGCGGCGTCGATCCGCCTCCTCGCAGGCCTCGGCACGCCCGATCACGCACGCCTGATCGAGGTTGAGCAGGGCCATGTCGGGCATGGCGCGCGCGTCGTAGGCGTTCGACAGCAGCACACAGCCCGCTCCGACGTCTTCGAGGCGCCGCAGCCGCTCGCCCAGGGTGCCCGAGGCCTCGAGCTCGCAGGCGTACTCGAGCAAGCCCACCACCAGCTCGTCGGGCTCGTCGGGGTCGTACTCGTAGCGGGTGCGCGCCACGTCGTTGCAGGCGCCGGTGTCGTCGGCGATGCACTTCTGAACCCGGGCCGCCAGGTTCGGCTCCTCCAGGGCCACCGACTCGTAGCAGGCGCGGTGCACGCCCCCGCGGCAGGCCACGCCCAGCTGGCGTAGCGCCTCGTCGGTGGCGCCGGGGCGCTCGGACATGGAGTCCAAGATCTGACGCGCGCTCGTGAGGCACGTCTCGGGCACGCGGGACTGGCAGCCCGGCAGGGCAGGTGTGCCGCTCGGCCAGGTGACGGACCACACGCGCACCCCGTCGGAGTCGGCCACCAGAAGGTGCTCGCCCGCCTGCCCGCGGAAGCTCGGCAGGCGCGCCGCGCCGTCGAAGCGCTCCTTGGCCCAGTCCACGCTGCCCCGCCGGAGGCTGCGCGCCCCCGCCACGGCCCAGCCCGCCTGACTGCGCTGCCAGAAGACCGGCGGCGTGCCCATGCCCGACAGGTTCTCAGCCACGCTGCGCTCCAGCGCGCCCGCCGTGGCGTCGAAGGACCAGATCAGGCCGCTGCCGTCGGTGAGGTGCGGGGTGCCGAAGCCGTCGTCCTGCCAGGCCGTCACCGGGCCCGTCAGCCCGTCGGGCCACGGCACGTAGGCCTGCTCCACCGCGCGCACCAGCGGGGCACGACGCGCCACCAGGATCGTCTGGTCCTCCTCGGTGATGGAGAACAGCAGCTGCACGTTGCGCGCCGGACCCGCCGCCACGCGTCGCTGGACCTCCTTCGGATCGTCGAAGGACAAGCCGTCCACGGCCTCGAGCTTCCAGCCCGGCTGGGCGCCCGCCGCCACCAGGGCGTCCGGCAAGGATTCTGCAAGGACCCAGCCCCCCTCTTCCAGCTCCTCGAAGGGAACGGCGATTCCGGGGAGGGAGCCTGCATGGGTGACGGCGGCAAGCAAGGGAACGAGCACGGGACGCTCCGGGTGGGTTCGTCTGACTATCGCATGAGCGCAGGATCGCGCGGAGGCCGCAACCAAGGCAAAACCGCGGGCGCCTCCACTCGCTCCCCCGATCGGTCGGATCGACACATGACGCGAGGCGGTTGAGGTTAGGATGCCGCCCCGCTCGGGGAGGGTCCGTTGCTGCAGGAAGGTGTGCGCTTGATGATCGTCGGGATGACGACGGTCTTTGCGTTCTTGGGAGTGCTGGTGGTGGCCATGCACGCGAACCGTGCCGTGGCCGGGATGCTGGGCACCGAGCCCCCGCCCGAGCCCGTTCCTCCCGCGGTGGGTGACGACGACGCCGAGATCGCGGTCGTGCTGGCCGCCATCGCCGCCCAGCGGGGGCTGTGATGGCCAAGCGTCGCGTGTCCGTGATGAACACCGCCTTCCGCGACGGCTTCCAGTCCGTCTTCGGAGCGCGGGTGCTCCGCCCCGACTTCCTGCCGGCCGTAGAGGCCGCCAAGGCCGCGGGCTTCACCCACTTCGAGGCTGGCGGAGGCGCGCGCTACCAGGCGCTGTACCTGTACTGCCAGGAAGACGCCTTCGAGATGATGGACGCGTTTCGGGAGACGGCCGGTCCCGACGCGAACCTGCAGACCCTGGCGCGCGGCGTCAACGTGGTGGGGCTCGACAGCCAGAGCTCCGACATGATCGACCTGCACGCGAAGCTCTTCAAGAAGCACGGCATCTCCACGATCCGGAATTTCGACGCCCTCAACGACGTGCGCAACCTGTCGTACTCGGGCCGCTGCATCACCGAGGCGGGGCTGCAGCACGAGGTGGTGGTCACGCTGATGGGGCTCCCGCCCGGTGCGGAGGGCACCTACGAGGCCGCCGACGGCACCAAGGTGCCCGCCCACTCGGCCGAGTTCTACGCGTCGATCCTGCGTCAGATCCTCGACAACGACGTGCCGTACAGCAGCGTCTGCTTCAAGGACGCCTCCGGTACCACGCCGCCCGCCGTCGTCTACGAGGCCATCAAGCTCGCGCGCAAGCTGCTGGGCGACGACGTGCACCTGCGGCTGCACACCCACGAGACCGCGGGCATCAGCGTGGCCCAGTACCGGGCCGCGCTGGACGCCGGTGTGGACGGCATCGATCTGGCCATGGCGCCCGTGTCTGGCGGCACCAGCCAGCCCGACGCCATCACCATGTGGCAGGCCCTGCGGGGCAGCGACTACGAGCTCGACTTCGACATCGCCAAGGTGGTGGAGGCCGAGGAGGTGCTCAAGGAGTGCCTCTCCGAGTACTTCATGCCCCCCGAGGCCAAGTCGGTGGAGCCCCTGATCCCGTACTCGCCGATGCCGGGTGGCGCGCTCACGGCCAACACCCAGATGATGCGCGACAACAACATGCTCGACCGCTACCCCGCCGTCATCGCGGCCATGGGGGAGGTGGTGCGGCGCGGCGGCTTCGGCACGTCGGTGACGCCGGTGAGCCAGTTCTACTTCCAGCAGGCGTTCAACAACGTGGTGTTCGGGCCGTGGAAGCGCTTCGCCGAGGGCTACGGCAAGATGGTGCTGGGGTACTTCGGCAAGACGCCGGTGCCCCCCGATCCCGAGATCGTGAAGCTCGCCTCGGAGCAGATGGGCCTCGAGCCCACCGTGCGCGACCCCCGCGAGATCAACGACGAGGACCCGAGCAAGGGGGCGGAGGCCGCGAAGGCGCGCCTCACCGAGGCCGGGCTGCCCATCAACGAGGAGAACGTGTTCATCGCGTCGTCGTTGATGGCCAAGGGCGTCGCTTTCCTGAAGGGCGAGGCAGAGCTGGCGGTGCGCAAGAACGTGGCCCCAGCGCCTGCGGGTGGCGCGCCTGCTGGCTCCAGCGCCGATCGGTTCACGGTCACCGTGCGCGGCCGCGCCTACGACGTGCAGCTGCAGGGCGACGACGCCATCATCGACGGCACCCGCTACCCGTTCTCGGTCACCGAGAATGCGGGCGGTGGGGGCGGCGGCGCGCCCGCTGCGGCGTCGGGGCCCCGCACCGAGGTGCGCTCCGAGCTGCCGGGTCGCGTGCTCAAGGTGCTCGTGAACCCGGGCAGCACGGTGGCTGCAGGCCAGCCCCTCATGGTGCTCGAGGCCCTGAAGATGGAGATCGAGGTCAACGCGCCCAGCGCCGGCACGGTGGCCGAGGTGGCGGTGCAGCCCGGTGCGCAGGTGGCCGCTGGCGATCTGCTCGCGGCGGTGACCTGATGGAGGGCTTCACCGAGGTCCTGAACCAGACCGGCATCGCCAGCATGACGCTGGGTCAGGGCGGCATGGCGCTCGTCTGCCTGGGCCTTCTCTGGCTCGCCATCGCCAAGCAGTTCGAGCCGCTGTTGCTGCTGCCCATCGGCTTCGGCGGCCTGCTCGCCAACGTGCCTGGCGCCGGTATCGCCGAGGCGGACGGCTTCCTGGGCCTGCTCTACGGCATGGGCGTGAGCAACGGCCTGTTCCCGCTGCTCATCTTCGTGGGGGTGGGGGCGCTCACCGACTTCGGGCCGCTGCTCGCCCACCCGAAGACCGCGCTGCTCGGAGCGGCAGCGCAGTTCGGCATCTTCGCCACGCTGCTCGGGGCCCTCGCACTCACCGAGCAGACCGGCTGGGTGGACTTCTCCCTGCAGGACGCGGCCGCCATTGGCATCATCGGCGGCGCCGACGGTCCCACCGCCATCTTCCTCGCGAGTCGACTGTCGCCCGATCTGCTCGGGGCCATCGCTGTGGCGGCCTACTCGTACATGGCCATGGTGCCCATCATCCAGCCGCCCATCATGCGCCTGCTCACCAGCAAGCGCGAGCGCGAGATCGTGATGACGCAGCTGCGGCCGGTGTCGCGGGCGGAGCGCATCGGGTTTCCGGTGGTGGTGTTCGGCCTGTGCTTCCTGCTGCTGCCCGACGCCACGCCGCTGGTGGGGGCGCTGATGTTCGGCAACCTGCTCTCCGAGAGCGGCGTCACCGACAGGCTCGCGGGGGCAGCCAAGAACGAGCTGATCAACGTCGTCACCATCCTGTTGGGGCTGGCGGTGGGCAGCAAGCTCGGCGCCGACAAGTTCCTGCAGCCGGAGACGCTGGGGATCCTGGTGTTGGGGCTGGGGGCGTTCTGCATCGGCACCGCCACGGGCGTGCTGCTGGCGAAGGCCATGAACGCGGTGAGCCGTCAGCCCATCAACCCGCTGATCGGTGCGGCGGGCGTGAGTGCGGTGCCGATGGCGGCGCGGGTGGTGAACAAGGTGGGTCAGGACGCCGTGCCCACGAACCTGCTGCTGATGCACGCCATGGGACCGAACGTGGCGGGCGTGCTCGGATCTGCCGTAGCGGCGGGTGTGTTGCTGGCTCTGGTGGGTTCCTGAAGGCGGTGTGGACCCGGAGGGGCGCCCCGAACAGGGCTCTTAGAGACTGCTGGGAACGATCAGGGGGTTCGCGAAGAGCCATCTCTCGAGATTGCCCGATGGCGATGATCCGGATTGTTCGGTCGTCGCTGGCGGCCAACATCTACAGGGGGGGCGGGCTCGGCGGTGCCTCGGCTCACGCGGCACGGCGAGGCCTACCTCGAGGTGACGCGGCACCCTCGGGCCGAAGTGGCGCGATGGGCACTCGATGCGGTCGCCGACCTTGACGTCGCCATCGAGCGGGAGCGCAAGCGGGACGAGGAACAAGAGTTCGGCATCTTCAGGTGGTGGTTCACCGATAAATCTGCTGATGGTTTAGGAGCTCGCACAGATAGGTCTGGATGGTGCTGGATGGAACAACAAGATAATCCTCTGGTTGAGGAATCCGTCTAGGAGATCATGGCTGCGCCATCCTGGGACGACCTGCACGCCCTAGCTAACGGTCAATCCGGCCATTTCACCGCGCAACAAGCGGCCGAAGCTGGGTTCTCGTTTCAGCTGCTCCACAAGCACGTTCGGAGCGGCAACCTCGAACGGCCGGCGCGAGGCATCTACCGAATCGCCAGATTCCCACCGTCGGAGCACGAAGACCTGGTCGTCCTCTGGCTCTGGTCAGCGCAACAGGCCGTGTTCTCTCACGAAACAGCACTTCAGCTTCACGAGCTGTCCGATGTGCTGCCTGCCCGGATCCACCTCACGCTGCCCGAGGCAACCCCGCGGCGCCGGACAAACCCCGAGGGAACCGTCGTCCATTTCGCCGATGTACCCGCATTCGACCGGCAATGGCTCGGCCCTGTGCCCATCACCAAACCTGCCCGTTCGGTCCTCGATGTCGCGGCCGCACACGGCGATGCCTCCCTGGTTGGCCAAGCCATCGACCAAGGCATCGCTGCCGGGCTGTTCCATTTCGCGGACGTGGCCGCGGCAGGCCGGTACGTGGCCGACGCTCAGAGCCGGTCGACCGCTTTCGACGACCGCTCAGCTGGCTTGGGCGCCGCCGCTGGGGTCGGAACAAGCGCCGGGAGCGGGCTCGGCGATCGTTTCTTCGCCCGCCCGATCCAAGGAACGTGTACCCGCCCACCTCCGGCAGACTGGCCCATGTTGGCGGCCGAGCCCGCACAAGAGATCGGCGGTCGACTACGCCTTGCGCAGTACCTCCCATCCCGAACGATGGTCCTCGAGTACGCGTGGCCTGCCGACCGCGTCCCGACCGAACGCGAGATCCGCGCCCTGCGTAGGCGACTCGCCAAGAGGTTCTCATGGGCGTAGGGCAAACCCCGGCGGCATTCAAGGCTTCGATTGAGGCCCGCCTGAAGAAGGCCGTCGACCCGGCGCGAGGCCGCGACCTCCATCGACTGCGCGTGTTGATCGTGATGGAGCGGTTCATCGCCCGGGTGAACCACGTGCTCCCCAAGACCACCGTGCTCAAGGGTGGGCTCGCACTCGAGCTCCGTCTCGACCAGGCACGCACCACCAAGGACTTGGACCTGCGTGTCCTCGGCAGCCCCGTTCAACTCGATGACCAGCTTCGAGCTATCGAGTCGCATCGCCCCCATCCCGACGATCACTTCCAGTTCGTCATCCGACCCGACCCAGTCCACCCCACGATCACCGGCGATGGCGTGAAGTACGAGGGCTACCGCTACAAGGTGAAGACCACTCTCGCGGGCAAGATTTACGTGGGTTTTGGGCTCGACGTCGCCTTCGGCGACCCCATCCTCGGCGAGCCCGAGCTTCTCCGCGGAACGGACTTCTTCGAGAAGTACGAGATCCCCGCGATCGCAGTGCGCACGTACCCCGTGCCATCCCATCTCGCTGAGAAGCTGCACGCGTACACGCTTCCCCTTCATGCGGCAGCAGCGCGGCTCGTGGACCCGGTCCTACGAGGCGATGCGGGCACCTGGTCCCACGAGGTGGGATGGCAATCCTAGCGGGATTCGAATCCGATCATCGGCACGGCTGCTGCGCTGGCTTCCCACGCGGGTGAACGGACTGCTCTGGCCCGTTCCGTCACGTGATGCTGCGCGGGGGCGTCGGATCCAGGCCCGAGACCTCGGGTCTCCCCTCGGCGGCACGGTGGGTCGAAGAACGAGCCCCATTCTTGGTTAGAGCATCGGGACACTCCGACCCAGGAACTCAGCATGTGGCGTGGCCTTGTGTTCGTGACAGTCATCCTGGCCTGGGGCTGCAGCGGCGACGGCGACTGCGAGCCGCAGGCCGAGGTGCCCTACGACGGGATCGACCAGGACTGTGACGGCGTCGATGTCGTGGATGTCGACGGCGACGGGTCCCCCGCGGAGCAGGCCGGCGGAGACGACTGTGACGACACCGACCCCGACGTCGGCCCCTTCTCCGTGGAGGTGCCCTACGACGGGATCGATCAGGACTGCATCGGCGGCGACCTCACCGATGCCGACGCCGATGGGTTCGATGCCATGCAGGTCGGTGGTCTCGACTGTGACGACGCCGATCCCCGCGCCTACCCCGGAGCGCCCGACGTCGTCGGCGACGACGAGGATCAGAGCTGCGACGGCGTCGACGGCGTCGATGCCGACGGCGACACCTTCGCCAGCCTCGAGTCCGGCGGCACCGACTGTGACGACACCGATGCGGCGGTGCATCCCGACGCCACGGAGATCTGGTACGACGGCGTCGACCAGGACTGCGACGCCGCCTGCGATCACGACCAAGACGACGACGGGCACGTGATCGACGGCCACGTGCCCGCCGACGGGGATCGCTGCGATCTCGATCCTGCCGACGGGCAGGTCCGCTTCTTCCCCGACTGCGACGACACCGATCCGCTCGCCCTCGACAACTTCTGGCTGGCCACCGATCCGGTGGACGAGGCCACCGGCATCGCGCCCACGGCCACCGTGAGCCTCACGCTGCTGGGGGCCGAGCCCACGGGCTCCGTGCAGCTCGCCGACGCCGTTGGTGCCGAGGTGGCCGGCACCACCGACTGGAGCGGCTCCACCCTGACGTTCACGCCCGACGAGCCGCTGATCCTGGGCCAGGCCTACACGGCCACCGCTGAGTGGACCTGCGGCCCCCTGTCGTGGAACTTCACCGTGGTCACCGGGCCGTAGCGTGTGGTTGTTCGCCCTCGCTAGCTGCGGGGCCGTGGACGAGGAGCCCGTCGTCCCGACGCCGCCCGCTCCGTCGGACGCCCCGCCCACCGCGCGCATGCAGACCTACCAGGAGATGGTGGCCGACCGCGATGCGCCCCGGCACCCCGGCGACGGCGGCGGCACCTGGCGGGCGCTGCAGCCCGTCCGCACCCAGGTCGGCCAGCGCGTCAGCGTGCCCACAGAGCTGGAAGTAGGGCCCCACGGGATCGACCTCGGGGGCGCGCTCGTCGTGGTGCCGTCGCCGTTTTGGGGCTGGTCCGCGCCCCAGGGCAAGCAGCCCGAGGCCCCCGGCTACACCACGTTCACCGGCCCCGAAGGCGTGACCTTCGACCTACAGCCTGCAGGCGGACAGCTCCGGGCCGTCGTCGGGGGGCGGGCGCTGCAGTCCGGCGAGCGCGTGCAGATCACCTACGGCGCCGGCGACACCGCCATCGCCGACCGCTTCGCGGAGCGCGCCGCCGCCGTGTGGCTCGGTGTGGACGCCGACGGCGACGGCGTGCGCGCCCTCGTCGCCGAACCCGTCACCGCCGAGGTGCGAGCGGGGCCGCCCGCGCAGATCGTGGCCACCTGGCCCAGCGCAGCGGCCCCCGGCGACACCGTGGACCTGGTGCTCGCCGTGCTCGACGCCAACGGCAACGCCTTCGGGCGGCACGCCACCGAGCTGACGCTGGCGGCCGCCGAGGGCCTGCAGCTGCCCTCCGTGGTGCGCTTGGACGAGGGCGACGAGGGGCTCGCCCGCGTGCCCGTGACCGTTGAGCGCCCTGGCGTGCACACCGTGGACGTCACCGCCCTCGGGGGGCGCTTCCGCTCCAACCCCATGGTGGTGCGCGAGGGGGCGGTGCCCATCCTGTGGGGTGATCTGCAGATCCACAGTGCCTTGTCGGATGGCACTGGTGATCCAACGGATCTGTGGCGCTACGCCCGCGAGGTGGCCGCGCTGGACGTGGCCGCCATCACCGATCACGACCACTGGGGCATGCGCTTTCTGGATGGGTCGCCCGCGCTGCGCGAGCAGCTCGATCGGGCGGTGGCCGCCGCCCACGAGCCGGGCCGGTTCGTGGCCGTGCACGGCTACGAGTACACCGACTGGCGCTACGGCCACCGCCACGTGCTCGCCTTCGACGGCCCCCTGCCCGTGTTCTCGGCGCTCGATCCCGCCACCGACACCCCGCAGGAGCTGTGGGCGGCTCTGACGGGGAGGCAGGCGCTGACCGTGCCGCATCACCCCGCCGGTGGCCCCGTGGCGGTGGATCCGTCGGTGACGGGGCCACCCGAGCTGGAGCCCGTGATCGAGATGACCAGCGTGCACGGGCAGAGCGACCATCCCTCGCTGCCGCAGTCCATCTACGACGCCGTGCCCGGCACCTTCGTGTTCGAGCGCCTCGTGGCGGGGGATCGCTTCGGCCTGATCGGCTCCACCGACGGCCACGACGGCCATCCGGGCCTGTCCCATCTGGTGGGCGGCCGCGGGGGGCTGGTGGCCCTGCCGGCCACCGAGCGCACTCGTGCGGGGGTCTACCAGGCGCTGCGCGCGCGCCGCACCTACGCCACCAACGGGCGCCGCATCGTGCTGCGCGTGGACGCCGATGGCTCGCCCATGGGGGCCGAGATCCCTGCCGGTCCGGTGACGCTCACGGTGCGGGTGGTGGGGACGGCTCCCCTCGACCGCGTGGAGGTGGTGGGGCCCGCCGGGGTGGTGGCCAGTCAGCCGGGCGGATCCACCACGCTGTACCGGCCCTTCGCCGTGGAGCTGGCGGACTCGGGCTTCCTCTACGTGCGGGTGATCCAGGCCGACGGCGGGCTGGCCTGGTCCAGCCCCGTCTTCACTGCAGACAGCGCGTCAGCGCAAGCACCAGGGAGATGATCACCGCCAGGCCGAAGCATCCCAGCCCCGAGGGCAGCACCACCACCGCCGCCAGCGACAGGGCGCGCTCCAGCGCGCTCGGTGGGCGTCGCACCTCCTCGGGGCGTCGGGCGAGCAGCTGGCTGCGGTCCTTGCGCCACTGGCGGGCGCGGGAGCGGCGGGAGTCGAGCACCAGCGGGGGCCGGGCCGGATCGGCGGACAGGGCCTCGCGGGCCTCCGCCAGCGCCGCGCGCATCTGGTCGGCCGACTCGTAGCGGTTCTCGGGCCGAAACGCGGTGGCCTTGCGGATGACCTGCGCGAGCCCTGCGTCCACGTCGGTCAGCACGGTCTCCGTGGCGGTGTCGTCGTCCTCCGAGGCGCCCAGATCCGAGGGCAGGGGACCCAGCAGCATCGTGGCCAGCAGCTTGCCCACTGCGTACAGATCGGCGGCTGGCCCCACTCCCGAGGGGGACACGCGCTGCTCGGGGGAGGCGAAGATGGAGGCGTCGAGCAGGGTGCGAGTGGCGCC
Source organism: Myxococcales bacterium (assembly GCA_019634415.1). Classification (GTDB taxonomy): domain Bacteria; phylum Myxococcota_A; class UBA796; order UBA796; genus DRPG01. The sequence continues at coordinate 6,863 of JAHQVJ010000037.1, read as the reverse complement.
GAAGTCGGTGACCTTGGCGGTGCCGTCGATCTCCAGCAGCACCCGCGAGGGCTGCAGCCCGCCGTGCACCATGCCCTGGGCGTGGCCGGCGGACAGGCCGCGGAGCACGTGATCCGCCACCTTGCTCGCGACCTTGGGCGGCAGCGGCCCGCCATCGGCGATGCGCTGCGACAGCGACCCGCCTGCGAGCAGCTCCACCACCACGTAGGCCTTGCCCTCGTGCTCGCCGAACTCGTGCACGGTGACGACGTTGGGGTGGTTCAGCCCCGCGGTGGTTCGTGCGGGCTGCAGGGCCCCGGGTCCGAGCCAGCGCAGCGCCCGAAAGGCAGAGAGCCGATCATCCCAAGCGAGGTGCACCATCGGGGGGGAGCGGGTGTCGATGGCCTCGAAGAGGATGTAGCGGTCGGCGATTCGGATGAGCACGCGGGGGACCTTGCAGCCGTCCCCTCATCTTACCGACAGTCGGGGAACTTGGGATGGTCGTTCTGGCCGCCCGTCTCGCCGTCACGGCCGTTTCCGGAGTCGTCGGAGATGGCCACACCGGCTCCCTCGGGTTCGCCCTCGACCTCGAAGTCGTACCACAGCTCCAGGCTGCTCTCGGCGTCCAAGCCCTCGGGATCGGCGGTCACGAGGCTGGGGTTGCGGGCCCCTCCGAACAGCTTCACGTCGTCGATCCAGCCCACCCAGGGGTAGCTCAGCGAGGCCCCCTCGGGCAGGTTGCCCACGGTGAAGGTGCCCGTCAGGGTACTCCCCGACAGCGGGCCCGATCCCACGGTCTCGCCGTCCACCATCAGCACACCCAGCGAGCCGTCCCAGATGGCCACCATGTGGTGCCACTCGTCGTCGGCGATGGACGCGTCACCCAACACCTCGTCGGTCCCGTTGTTGCTCATGAAGGGCAGCCCGCTCCCCGCGATGCCCATCAGGAAGGCCTGACCCACGCCGTCGCGGCCGTAGGACACGGCGACCTGGCGGGCCGCCCAGTCCGAGCGCACCCATGCCTGAAGCGTGCGCGGGGTGTTCTCGAAGGGCAGGCCCGCGTCGTTGCCGCGCACCCGGTCCGTGGAGCCGAACAGCAGCAGGCAGCGCTCCGAGTCCCCGTCGGTGTACTCGTTGGGCGCAGGGGTGCCGCCGGGCTCGCGTCCCGTGTCCACCGGACGGGTGAAGGTGGTGCCGCCGCCCTCGTCCGTCGGGGTGTTCGTCGGGCCTGTGGTGCCCATCGTGGTGGGGTCGCCCGAGCAGGCCAGGCAGAAGAGTGTCGTGTGGAGGAGCAGGTGTCGCATGACGGCATTCTAGAGTTCTGATCGGGGCAGGTGGTCCAGCGTTGGTCAATACCGGTCCAGAACTCGTCAATGCGATAGACGCTGCGCCATGCGTGCCCTGCCGATCTTGCTCGCCCTGACGCCTGCCTGCTCACTGTTCAAGCTTGCTGCGCTGGAACGGTCGTTTCCCCCCATCGACGGGACGCGGGTGGAGCAGACGGCCCCCACCTCGGTGCAGATCCGCCGCGACGTGCACGGCGTGCCCCACGTCCAGGCGGACTCCGAGGCCGGAGGGTGGTACGGGCTCGGCTACGTGCACGGCCAGGATCGGCTGTTCCAGGCCGATCTCATGCGTCATCTCGCCTTCGGGCGCGTGGGGAGCTGGCTGGGCGACGGAGTGACCTCCTTCGACCACTTCGCCCGCGCCCTGCGCCTCGAGTCCCGCGCCGAGCGTGCCGTGGGCCGGCTCGACGCCGACTCCCGCGCCATGCTCGAGGCCTATGCCGCGGGGATCAACGCCGGGGCCGCCTCGCTGAAGCACCCGCCCATCGAGTACCGCCTGCTGAAGGAGGAGTTCGAGCCGTGGTCGGTGTCCGACAGCTTCGCCGTGGCCTACCTGCAGGCCTGGGCGTTGGCGGGGAACCTGAGCCACGAGATGGCGGCGCTGGCGCTCAAGGACCTGCCCGCCAGCACCCTCGATGCGCTGCTGCGCTCCGGGCCCGAGGGGCCGGCCGTGGACGCCTACTGGGACACGCTGCGGACTGCCCAGATCGGAGACTTCACGCCCGAGTTCCTGGCCTTCACTCGGGTGCTCGGGGGCGATGCGGGGGCAGGGGAGGCGTCGAACAACTGGGTCGTCGGTCCCGATCTCACCGCGTCTGGGGCGGCCATCGTGGCCAACGATCCGCACCTGTCCCAGTCCGTTCCCAGCTTGTGGTACGCCGCCGACGTCTCCGGAGGCGCTCTGCGCGTGGCCGGCGCCACGCTCCCCGGCCTTCCCGGCATGCCCATCGGGCACTCCGAGCACGTCGCCTGGGGCCTGACCAACGTGATGGCCGATCTGGTGGATCTGGTGATCCTCGAGCGCCACGGCGACGACGGGTACGTGCTCGAGGGAGAGCGCCACACCCTGCGGGCCATCCCCGTGCACAGCGCCCGCACCGACGGCACCCACGTGCCCGGCCAGGTGTGGTCCACGGCGATCGGCCCCGTGATCACCGAGCTCGAGGGCACGCACCTGGTGGTGCTGCGCTGGGCCGCGCTCGAGCACGACGACAACATGGTCACGGTGCTGCGCTCGCTGGCCACCTCCACCAATGCCGCCGAGGCCCTGTCGAGCGCGGGTCTGCCGCTGCCGGTGAGCCAGAACGTGGTCTACGCCGACACCGAGGGGAGCTGGGGCTGGCGGGTGGTGGGCACCATGCCCCTTCGTCGCGCCCACAGCGGGCGCGTGCCCTACCCGGGCTCCGATCCGGCGCACGGCTGGGCGGGGTGGCGCACCGATCTGCCGGCCAGCGAGGCACCGGAGGAGGGCTTCGTGGTGACGGCGAACAGCCGGCCCGATCACCCCGACGCCGACGCCATCTCCACGGGCTACGTGCCCGACCACCGCTACCAGCGGATCCGCACCCTGCTGTCGGAGCTGGGGGAGGGGCAGCAGCCCGGCGACCAGCACCGGATCCAGCTGGACGGGGCGGACGGCACGGCGGCGCGCCATCTGAGTCGCCTGCTCGACGGGGTGCAGCCCGAGTCCGGGCCGGGGCGCACCTGCCACCGGCTGCTCACCGAGTGGGATCAGGTGGCCAGCGCCGACTCGGCGGGCGCTGCGGTGTGGGCGGTGTTCCATCGCGAGGTGATCCGCCACGCCATCGAAGACGACGTGGGCGCGGACGGTGTGCGCACCTACTTCCACGTGGGCTCCCCCGGGCGAAGCCTGCTCGACTCGGGCGCCTTCGACACCTTCCTGCAGGACCGGGCGCGCAGCGTGACCTTCGCGCTGGAGCAGACGTGCCGGCAGCTCACCACGCTGCTGGGGGAGGATCCGTCGACGTGGACGTGGGGGGCCCTGCACCCGTTGCGGCTGCAGCACCCCTTCGGCCGCACGCGTCCCAAGCTGCTCGCGCGCTGGAACATGCCGGTGGTGCCCATCGGTGGCACCAGCGCCGCCGTGGCCTCCACTGGCTACAGCTTCTCCGCTGACGAGCTGCTCGACGTGGGGATCATGCCCTCGCTGCGGATCGTGATGCCGCTAAGCGACCTCGGCGCGAGCACCTTCGTGATGCCCGGGGGCCAGTCCGGTCATCCGGGGCATCCGCTGTACACGTCGCACTACTCGCACTTCGTGAACGGCCGCACCCTGCCGCTGTGGTTCGACGAGGAAGACGTCGCAGCGAACACGCTGTGGACCTTGACCCTCGATCCCAAATGACGAGCCTGCTCGCCCTGTCGCTGTGCACCGCCCACGCCGACGAGCCCTCGGCTCGTCCCGGTGGAGGCCCCGAGCGGGCCATCTTGGCGGTGGCGGGCACGGCGGCGGCTGCCGCAGGGGCGGTCTGGTTCTTCGATGGCGGGATTCCCGGAGCGGGGGATCCCGGCGTGGCGTTGATGGGAGCGGGGCTGCTCGGGGTCGCCGGCGCGGCCCTGGGATCCGGTGCGCGTGGCCTGTCGATCCACGAGGAGGAGGTCGGGCCGCGGGTATCGGCGCCGTGGGTGGCTGCCAGCCTCGGGAGCTGGGGCACCCCCACCTTCGGCGAGACCGCGCCCGCCGTGCCGATCCTGTCCACCCAGCCGCGGATCTGGTTCACGGACCGGCTGCGCTTCACCCCCGCCACGGCGGTGCGGGTGCAGCTGGGGCCGCGGGTGTCGGCGGAGGCCACGGGGGAGGGAGACGTGCAGCCCGTGCTGTCGCAGACGCAGTGGGGCGTGGACGCTGCCTGGGAGCTGCGCGGCTACCCCGGTGATCCCAGTGAGCGCCTGCTGGGTGCGGGGCGGGTGGAGCTGGTGGGGCAGGTGCAGGCGAACCTGCGCTTCGAGCGGCTGGACTTCGTGGCGGCGGGCGGTGGTCGGCGGCTGCGTCGAGGGCAGATCGTGCCCCTCGCGGTGGGTGCTCGGTGGAACCTGTCGGAGCGGCAGCGCTACGAGGTGATCGCGGGTCCGCGGCTGGACTGGCTGTCGTGGGCCGAGCCCGATGGCGCGTTCACGGGCGCCTGGCTGCCGGCGCCGCTGCTCGTGGTGGCGCGCTACGACGTGCAGGTGCCCCATCCGGGGTTGCTGGCGGGGCTCGACGGCCGGTCCCGGCTGCGCCTCACCTACGAGACGTCGCGCTTCGACGGAGCAGGGATCGATGTGGGCGCGGTGATCGGCTACCTGGGCCCAGTCCACCTCACCTGGGAGACCCACCTGCACCGCCCCGGAGCCCGGGTGGGGGCGTGGCTGGGGCTGCAGGCCACCGTGGCGCAGGACAGTGCCGTGATGCTCACGCTGGGCGTGGCGCCGGGGGAGGAGCCGTGAAGCTCGGATGGCTGCTGGTGGGGACGGTGGTCGCCGCGGTGGGCTGTGCGCGGCCCGAGTGCTCACCGGTGGACTACCGCTCGGCGGAGTGTCGGCGCCAGGCGGCGCTGGCGCTGTCGTCGGGCACGGGGGCCGAGGGCGTGCAGGTGTCGTTCGACGGCGTGACGGGCCACGTCGGCCAGCGGAACGGGCAGCTGGTGGCGCGGGTGGCCACGCTGGGGAGCTTCGCGCTGTCGGTGCGGCGCGCGCCAGGCGGGCCGAAGGTGGCGTCGCTGCAGGTGCACAACGTGCATCCGCTGGTGCCGGCGCTGCCCGGCGAGCTGCGGCGTCGTGGGCTGGTGCGCGAGCTGCTGTTGCCGCTGCCCGACGCGGGGGTGCGCATCGAGGGGGAACTGCCCGCGGAGGCCTGCAGCGCGGGGATGTGGCTGGCTGCCGTGGGCGACGTGCAGACGGGCACGGTGGTGTTCGAGGGCCTGCTCGAGGCGCTGCACGGCGAGGCACGTGCCGCGGAGGCGGCGGGCGTGCCCTTGATGGGGCTGCTGCTGCTGGGAGATCTGTCGGAGGACGGCAGCCCGCAGGAGCTGCAGCGGGTGGCCGAGCTGCTTCAGGGCAGCCCCGTGCCGGTGGCCGTCACGCCGGGCAACCACGACGTGTACTCCCGGGCGCAGCCGGTGTTCACCGAGATCTTCGGGCCAGGCTCCTACGCCTTCGACGTGTGCGACACCCGGCTGGTGATGCTGGACTCGGGCAGCGCGGATCTGGCGCCCTCGGTGCAGGCGCGCCTGCAGGGGTGGCTCGCGAATGCACCGCAGCACCTGATCGCGGGCACCCACATCCCGCCCTATGCAGCCGACACGGCGAACGGGTTCCGCCGCGAGGACCAAGCGCACCACCTGCTAGCGGAGCTGGCGGCGCACCAGGCGGATCTGCTGCTGGCGGGCCACATCCACGCGCGCATGGAGATGACGGGCGGGCCGGTGGAGCAGGTGGTCGTGGGCACGGCGGGCGGCAGCCAGGGGCAGCGGGATCCGGACTTCGGGTGGCTTCGCCTCCAGCTGGGAGCACGGCTTGAGCGGTGCTTCGTGTCGCTTCCGGCGTCGGGATCGCCTGGGGTGGGCGAGGGGAAGCTGCCTCCGGACTGCTGAAGGCTACGCCTTCGGGGGGAAGGAGCGCCCGCACTGCTCGCAGACCCAGACGTCGCCCAGGCTGCGGACGCAACGCTGTGGGTGATGGCAATTCGGGCACGGCACGGGTTGGTCCAACGTGCGCCGGTCTCGCATCGTGGTGGGCCACCTGGGCTCTCGGTGTACCGTCAGGTCAGCGTACCGCAAGGTCAAGGCGCCCAGATTCGGCTTCACCCGCTCGGGCATGTCGGCCGTCAGCACGGTGAGTGCAACGTGATGCAGCGTGTCGGTCTCCTGCAGATAGAGGAGATGTGGCGGTAGCATCGGATCCGTTCCTTGCTCACCCGCCCTCAGGTGAGCCATTCGCTGGCGAAGTGTGAGGTCCCGCTGGGGCGCGTGGGGACGGTCCGTGACCGTCAGGGACTGCAGGGTGTCGATGTTTCGTGCCTTGGCCAGGTGAGCCAGCGTGGGCTCCGACACGTGTTCTCTCAAGCCGAGATGCCGAAGGCCCGCCTGCAGTAGGTCTTCCCACTGCTGGTTGGTCAGCTCCCCCGCGAAGGAGTCGTCTAGATCCAGGCGTCGTAGGGAAGTCGTGGCCAGCAGCCGTCGAAGGGTGTCCGCGACGGGGGTTGGGGTCACGGATCCGCGGGGGGTCGTTCCCAGGCCCAGCCACCGGAGATGCTGAGCCGCGTGGGACTCGAGCAATGCTTGCAGCGGCGCGCTCAGATCACCGCGGCTGTTGAGCAGGGCGCCATCGACGAAGCCGCGGCGCCAGGTCAGCGCCTCGCGATCGTCGGGGCGACGCATCCAGCGCACGAAGGGGCCGATCAGGGATTCGCCGTGGGCGTGCAGCAGCGCCGACTCTCGCTGCAGCAGTGTGGGGTCGTTCGGCGTGGACTCCAGGGCCAGCTGGATCCGGATCAGCTCCGCGCGCGGATGGCCTCGCTCCTGCAGCCAGTCCGCGTAC
>JAHQVJ010000036.1 GCA_019634415.1 Myxococcales bacterium | reverse complement strand
TGCGAACAGCAGGCGCTCGCCCACCGGGGCCGCGAGCGTCTCGCAGTCGTCCGGGGAGGAGCCCACCGGGACGTAGCTGTAGCTACCCAGGGTGTGCGGATCGGTGGTCCAGCGGGTCACGAACGTGGCGACGGGATCGGGTGGGCTGCCGCCGTGGCCTGCCTGCAGGGCGGCCAGGGCGTCGGTGATCATCTCCTCGTCGGTCCAGGTGGCGCGCGTGTCGCGGCTGAACTGGCCTCCGGTGAACGCCACCAGGGTGGGGGCGTTGGCGGTGGTGGTGAGGTTGGCGAACCAGCCCCAAGCACCGTCCTCGTCGGCCGACACGAACGACAGGGGACCGTCGTCGGCCCACCACGCCTCGTCGTAGACGAGCGCCACCTTCTCGAGGTTGCCCATGTCCATCCGCTGGATGGCCTGAAGCTTGTCGTCGGGCAGGGCGGGCTCGAAGGTGATGTGGCCGGCCTTCAGCACCCCCAGTGGCACGGTCACCACCACGTGGGTGCCGGTGCGCTCCCCCTGGGTGGTCTGTAGTGTGACACCGTCGGCACTCGCGGTGATCTGCTGCACGGCGGCGTCGGTCTCGATGCTCAGGGGGGCAGCGAGCGCATCGACGAGGGTGCGATAGCCGCCGACGGGGAGGTGGTCTCCGCCGCTGACCTCGTCGTCTTCCCAGAACCATGCCAGGGACTGCAGCGCCGGTGGAGCGGCGTACTCCAGCGTGCCGAGGCCGTGCTCGATGGCGTAGCGCCCGAGCCGACGGTCGAGGCCTTCCCACCCCTCACCGTCGAGCCAGGCTTCCGCGCCGTCGCTCAAGCTGGCCTCGGGGCCTTCGTCGCGGCGCAGGTCGCCGAGGCTTCCGATGAACTCGTCGATGGCGGTCTCGTAGGGGCGCCACCGCACGCGCTCGTCGGTTGCCTCGTCGTACAGGAAGCCCTCGTCGATCTCCCGATCCGGCACGATCTCCACGCCCTCGGCCTCGGCAAGGTCCACGATGGGACTGCCGTTGACGCCGTGCACCCAGCCTCCTCCCAGATCCAGCGTGGCGGGGCCGACGTCGCTGGTCCAGGTTCGTCCCCCGATGCGGTCCTTGGCCTCGAGCACGGAGACGGACACGCCTGCGTCGTGCAGCACCCGAGCGGCGGTGAGCCCGGCCATGCCGGCGCCGACCACGAGCACGTGGGTGTCGGGGTCGGCAGCGGGTGATTCCGGACGGAGGACGGCGGTGCAGGCGACGAGCCACAGGACCATGAACCACTCCACATGGGCGATGTCTGAGGGACATCATCCCAGTCGCGAGACGACAGCGTGATTCCGGGCGGGTTGGGGCGAGCGGGTTGGGGGTCGGGAGGGGGAATCCTGCACGGCACCCGACGCCGCTTCACCGTCGTGGCCCACGCGATCCCCCTGGCGCAGGACCGCGATGTCCGAAGCGGACTCAAGGGCCGCTTCGGATCTCCATCCAGCGGCGGCGCTCCTCCTCGTCCATGGTGCTCATCGAGGCATCCACCTGCTCGGCCAGATCGGGCACGGCAACGCAGAGCTCTTCTACATCGGCGAGATCTCGTCTGCTGCCCGCGAACAGCTTCATCATCACCAGGTGCAAGGGGCTGGCCACTGGCATCTCGAGCCCCTCGAAGAGGGCCATCGGCCGGGCATGGGACACGATCCCACGAGGACCGCTTCCAGGTCTGCTCACGATGAGGTCGACCAGCTCGTCTGTGTCTTCGGCTTCGAACTGGACCGAGCCGGTCAGCGGATCGGAGTCCTCGAGCCTGTTGTCGATGACCCTGACGTCTACGCCGTCTGGCATGTCTGCCCACATCGCCTGGTCCAGTACTCGCTCGGAATCCGTGAACAGGTCTACGTCCATGGTGGCACGAACATAGCCGTGGAGCTGCATCGCAGTGGCGCCGACGATCGCGTACTGGATCCCTTCTTCGACCAGTCGCTGATGGACCATGGCGAGGAGTCGCGGCGTGGTGGTCATGGAGCCGGCTCCTGCAGCGCCCGGACGGCCGCCGAGCCGGTGCAGTGCGGCACCGTACGTGAGCCCATGCGCGCTGGCGAACATCGAGACCGCACGCCGTCGAAGCAAGGCGCCCAGGCGGAATCGATCGGCCGGCGTGAGCGCCATGTCGCGCTGACGACGTCGCTCACGCTTGGTGTCGATGACTGCGGAGGCCTGCATGCCCGAACCATAGCCTGCCAGGTCGGAGTGAGGTCTGTGTGCCATGCCATCACGGAGCCTCGCTGTGTTTGGGGCGACACACTTCCACCGTGCCGGGTGGGCCCTCATCGTCAGGATGCGGCATGGAAGACGAGAGCAGAGGTCGTGCCAAGGAACGTCTTGGTTCCACCGTCGAGCGGCGCCGGAAATTTCGACGCCGTTGTCGGTGTGATGACGCCGTCGATCTAGGTGAAAGCAGCGTCCTCGACAGGTGTCGGCAACCGACGACAGTCGTCACCGCCAGCCGCTCACCGCCCCAGCTCCAGGATGCGTGCAGCCCCCAGGTGACCCGGCTGAAGCTCCAGCACGATCCGTGCCTGACGCACCGCCCGCTGCGCGTCGCCCTGCTCCCAAAGGGTGGCCGCCAACCCGTAGGCCAGCTCCGCGTCGCCCGGAGCCTCCTCGGTGGCGCGCTGCAGCGACCGCACACCCGCCTCCGCGTCCCCTTGCTGTACCTGCAGCAAGCCCAGGTTGTACCAGGCTCGTGCGAAGGTCGGATCCAGCTGTGCCGCCGTCTGCAGCGAGGTCGCGGCCGCCGCTGGCTCCCCCGACCCCGCCTGCGCGAGCGCCAGTCGCATCCACAGGGCCGCGTCGTCGGGGGCCAGCTCCGTGGCCCGCTGCAGCTGCTGCGTGGCTCCAGCGGCGTCTCCGGCCACGGACAGGGCCACGGCCAACGTGTCCCGGAGCATGGCAGAGCGCTCGTCCATCGCCACCGCCCGCCGCAGCGACCGGACCGCTGCCGCCGGGCGTCCCTGCAGCAGCTGCCAGCTCGCGGCCTCCTGCAGCGCCGTGGGCTGGTCGGCGTTGAGCGCGAGGTAGGCTGCGTAGTCCGCCATGCGCGGGTCGCTGGGATCGTGCACCGGCCGACCTCGGGCCGCCTGCACCCGCACCGCACGCACCGGATCTGCCAGGGCTTGGTCGAGGGCGGCCGCCACCTCGGGATCGCCCCCCGCCGCCACCAGCGCCCCCGCTGCCGCGAACCGCACCAGGGCGGCCTCGTCTTGCAGGGCGACCACCAGCGCCTCGCGCACCTCGGGCTCCGCCAGGAACGGCTGCAGGGTGGAGGCCGCCGCCGCACGCCAGCCCACCGGTGCCTCCGCGTCGGCGAGCAGGGGCTGCAACACCGTGCGCGCAGCGGCGTTGGCAGACCGTGCTGCGACCACCGCCTCCGCCCGCGCCCGACGCGCTGCGTCCGAAGGGCCGTACCAGTCGCGGATCTGCTGGCGGGCCCAGCCTCCGTCTCGGTCGTCGTGGCAGTGGGTGCAGCCGTCGGGGGCACCGGGCTCGCCGCTGGGGCTCGGCACGGGGAATCCGTGATCGTGCCTGGGATCGCGCTGCATGTAGACCGTGGTGGGCATGTGGCATCCCACACAGCCCACTCCCGTCTCGTGGCGGTCGTGGGACGCGAAGTCCGGCAAGGCCGCGTGACAGTCCGTGCACAGCGCGTCGCCCGACCGCAGCAGCGACCCCGAGTGCGGGTCGTGGCAGTCGAGGCAGGTCATGCCCAGCTGTGCCATGCGCGAGCCCACGAACGCCGTGTACTCGAAGGCCTCGGCCCGGATCTGCCCGTCGGGCCAGGTGCGGTCGGTGAGATCCACCACCATCGGCGCGAAGTGGTCCAGGAACGCCTCGCCCGGAGCGAAGGCGCCGGTGAGCTCCGCGCGCAGGGCGTGGCACGAGGCGCACACGTCGAGCCAGCGCTCGGACGCGACCTCGGGCGGTGGGCCGCCGCTGGCGTGATCCGACCCGTCGCCGTGGCAGGCCTCGCAGCCCACGCCGTGCTCGGTCATGGTGGTGGCGTAGGTGTCCGTGGCTGCGTCGTAGCCCTTGCGCACGCCGGTGTTGTGGCAGCTCGCGCATTGGCTGTTCCACGTCATGCCGCCGCCCGTCCAGTGGCCCCACTCGCCCGGCTGGCGATCGTCGTCGAAGACGTCGAACCACTCCTCGCGCATCGGGTCCCAGGCTGCCTGAGTGACCTGCATCCGCCCGTCGTCCAGGGGCACGAGGTACTGCCGCAGCGGGGTGTCGCCGATGCTCCGCACCACCGTCAGCTGGGTGCGCTCGCCCTCCCGCTGGTCGGCCCAGGGCCCGCCGTCGGCCAGCGCCGGATCCGAACTCGCGACGATCGTGGCCTCGGCCACCGCATGGGTGGATCGCCGCCAAGCCTCGGTTGCATCGAGGTGACACCCCTGGCAAACCCCGGAACGTGACGTTGCTCCTGGGGGTTCCCTCAAGACGTCGGCCGACTCGCCGATGGGGGGCAGACACGCGCGGAGGCCCACGAACGCAGCGGGCAACAAGGCCACCACCACGACCACCGGCCCCCAGGTCCGGATGTGCTCACTCATTGCAGGGGGGCATTAACCTGCGGTCCCGATGGTACTGGCCATGTTACTGGGCGGGCCTCCTTGGAAGGAGCACAAGGCACCATGACCCAAAACGCACCTCAGGTGCTCGACCGCGTCGTCATCCGGTTCGCCGGCGACTCGGGTGACGGCATGCAGCTGGTCGGCGGGCAGTTTACCAGGTCCTCCGCACTCATCGGCAATGATGTCGCCACCCTTCCCGACTACCCGGCCGAGATCCGAGCCCCCGCCGGCACCCGCGAGGGCGTCTCCGGGTTCCAGGTCCAGTTCGCCGGGCACGACATCCACACGCCCGGCGACGAGGTCGACGTGCTGGTGGCGATGAACCCTGCGGCGCTGGTCAAGAACCTGATCGCGCTTCGCAAGGGCGGCGTCATCGTCGTGAACTCGGACAAGTTCAAGTCGGGCGACCTCACGAAGGCACGCCTGGAGTCGAACCCTCTCGAGGACGGCTCCCTGATGGACTACCGCGTGGTTCAGGCGCCCATCACGACCCTCACGCGCGAGTCCGTGGCCCCGTTCGAGCTGAACACCAAAGAAGCGGATCGCTGCAAGAACTTCTTCGCCCTCGGCATGATGTACTGGCTGTACAGCCGGTCCACGCAGACCACCGTAGACTACATCGAGGGCAAGTTCCGGTCTCCCTACAAGGAGGCCAACGTGGCCGCCTTGACCGCAGGGCACGACTTCGCAGCCACCATCGAGCTGTTCCAGGCCACCTACGAGGTGCCGAAGGCCGAGTTCCCGGCCGGGGACTACCGCAACATCACGGGCAACGCCGCGCTGGCCATCGGGCTCGCGACCGCGGCCAACAAGGCTGGGCTGGCGCTGTTCTACGGCAGCTACCCCATCACGCCTGCCTCCGACATCCTGCACTCGCTGGCGCCGTTCAAGAACTACGGCGTGTGGACCTACCAGGCGGAAGACGAGATCGCCGCCGTGTGCGCGGCCATCGGCGCGTCCTACGGTGGCAACATCGGCGTCACGGGCACCAGCGGTCCGGGCATCGCGCTGAAGTCCGAGGCCATCGGCCTGGCCGTGATCACCGAGCTGCCCTTGGTGGTGATCGACGTGCAGCGCGGCGGACCCTCCACAGGATTGCCCACCAAGACGGAGCAGTCCGACCTGCTGCAGAACATGTACGGTCGCAACGGTGAGGCTCCCACGGCCATCCTCTGCGCCCGCAGCCCCTCGGATTGCTTCGAGGTCGCGCTCGAGGCCGTGCGCATCGCCATCACCTACATGATGCCCGTGGTGCTGCTCTCCGACGGCTACATCGCCAACGGTGCCGAGCCCTGGCCCATCCCCGACATCGATCGGATCCCGGAGATGAAGCCCGCGTTCCACACCGATCCGGAGACCTTCCAGCCCTACATGCGGGACCCGGCCACGCTGGCGCGCCCCTGGGCCAAGCCGGGCACGCCGGGTCTGGAGCACCGCATCGGCGGCCTCGAGAAGGCCGACGGATCGGGCAACGTCTCCTACGACCCCGACAACCACCAGCGCATGTGCGAGATGCGCGCCGAGAAGGTGCAGCGCATCGCCGAGAGCCTGCCGCCCACCGAGGTGGTGGGGGACCACGACGGCCTGCTCGTGCTCGGCTGGGGCTCCACCTGGGGCGCCATCTCCATGGCCGTCAAGGACTGCCGGGCTCGTGGGCTGCGCGTCGGCCACGTGCACCTTCGCCACCTGAATCCGCTGCCCAACGACCTGGGTGACATCCTCTCACGATACGACAAGGTCCTGGTGCCGGAGATGAACCTGGGGCAGCTGCTCAAGATCATCCGCGCCGAGTACCTCGTCGACGCCGTTGGACTGAACAAGATCAAGGGTCTGCCCTTCCTCACCCGTGAGCTGATCGAAGGCATCGAGCAGCACGCCACGCAGGAGCAACGATGACCACCACACCTGCGCCCTACAAGAAGAAGGACTTCGCCAGCGACCAGCTGGTGCGTTGGTGCCCGGGCTGTGGCGACTACGCCATCCTCGCCCAGGTGCAGACGGTCTTCGCCAAGCTCGGCATTCCGAAGGAGGACTTCGCTGTCATCGCCGGCATCGGGTGCTCCAGTCGGTTTCCGTACTACATGGAGACCTACGGATTCCACACGATCCACGGGCGGGCTCCGGCCTTCGCCACGGGCCTGAAGGTCACCCGACCCGAGCTGTCGGTGTGGCTGGTGACGGGCGACGGCGACGGGCTGTCCATCGGCGGCAACCACCTGATCCACCTGTTCCGCCGCAACGTCGACGTGAACGTGATGCTGTTCAACAACCGCATCTACGGTCTCACGAAGGGTCAGTACAGCCCCACCTCCGAGGTGGGCAAGAAGACGAAGTCCACGCCCATGGGAAGCCTGGACGCGCCCTTCAACCCCCTGCTCCTGGCGCTGGGCTCCGGCTCCACGTACGTGGCGCGCTCGGTGGACATCTTCGCCAAGCACCTGCAGGCCACGCTGCTGGACATGCCCGAGCACAAGGGCACCTCCTTCGTGGAGATCTACCAGAACTGCCTGATCTTCAACGACAACGCCTTCGACAATGTCACCGAGAAGCAGGCCCGCAAGGAGAACGTGCTCTACCTCGAGCCCGGCGAGCCGCTGATCTGGGGAACCGAGGCCCGCTTCGGCCTCGTGCTCGAGGGACTCGCGTTGCAGCGCATCGCCGTGAACACGCCCGAGGACGAAGCTCGGGTGCTCCGCCACGATCCGAGCAACAAGCTGCTGGCCACGATGCTGGCGTCGCTGGACCCCACCAAGGGTGATCCGGTGCCCATCGGGCTGTTCTACAAGGAAGAGCGCGCGCCCTACGACGCCCAGTTCACCGAGCAGGTGAGCCAGGCTCAGCAGAAGCTCGGCACGGGAGACCTGCGGCGGCTGCTGCACGCAGGCGACACCTGGCACGTCCCGGGCCAGTAGAGCCCTTGGCGCTCGCCGCCCTCTCCCAGCTCCCCGACGATCTCTGCAAGGGATTGTCGGGGGTGTTCGTGGATATCGACGACACGCTCACCTGGAAGGGCGAGCTCGTGCCCGAGGCCTTCGCGGCCTTGCATGCGCTGCGCGAGGCATCCATCGCCGTGGTCCCCGTGACGGGTCGGCCTGGTGGGTGGGTGGATCACGTGGCTCGCACCTGGCCAGTGGCGGGTGTGGTGGGGGAGAACGGGGGGCTGTGGTTCGCCATGCAGGGGGACCGCATGGTGCGCCGGTTCGCCCAGTCCGCGGAGGAGCGCTCCCGGAACCGCGAGCGGCTGACCGAGCTGGCTCCGCTGATCCTGCAGCGCGTACCCGGGTCTGCCCTCGCCAGCGATCAATCCTATCGGGACCTCGATCTGGCCATCGACTTCTGCGAGGACGTGCCGCGCCTCGACGAGGCGGCAGTGCAGCAGATCGTGGAGCTGTTCCACCATGCTGGCGCAAGATGCAAGGTCAGCTCCATCCACGTCAACGGCTGGTACGGGGACTTCGACAAGCTCACGGGCTGTCGGCGGTTCGCCGCCGAGATCCTCGGGGACGACCTCGATGCCATGCGTGAGCACTGGCTGTACGTGGGGGACTCTCCCAACGACGAGCCCCTGTTCGACTACTTCCCCGTATCGGTGGGGGTGGCCAACGTGGCGGCGTTCCTCGACCGGATGACGCACCACCCCAGCCACATCACCCTTTCGCCCGGGGGCCACGGGTTCGCGGAGCTGGCGGCCCACGTGCTGGGGCGGCGCTCGGCGTAGCTCGCCGGCGGTTTGATACGCTGCCGCCGAGATGTGGTGGCTCTTCCTCAATGTGGCCCAGGCCGTGGACGTGTGCGCTCAGTGTACGTACACCGAGGTGGATGCTGCCATCGCGGCCGGGCACACCGAGATCGTGCTCACCGACGCGCGCACCTATGCTCCCATCTCGGTCGCCTCCGACGACCCAGGACCCATCGACATCGTGGCGAAGGCCGCTGCTGTGGTGCAGGGGGTGGGCGAGCCAGCGCTACGGGTGGACGGCAACCACGTGGTGCTCACGGGGTTCGAGCTCGTGGCTCCGGGCGCGTCGGCCGTGGAGCTGAGGGGGCTCGCCACCGTGGAGCTCGACAGCATGACGGTGCGCGACTCGGGGGCAGCGGATCTGCCCAGCGGGGGCGCGGTGTCGGTGCGGGGGCCAGGCACGCTGATCGTCCGTGGTGGCACCATGGAGCGCAACCAGGCCCTGGTGGGTGGCGCGATTGCCTCGTTCGCCGACAAGGCGGGTGCCGTGGTCCACCTCGTGGATGCACACCTCGAAGCCAACGTCGCGGAGGCCGGGGGCGCGGTGCACCTGACGTCGAGCACCCTGGACGTGTCGGGAACCACGCGCTTCGTGGGCAACCAGGCGACGCGCTCCGGTGGGGCGATGGCGCTGGCGGACACGCTGCTCACGGTGGCGGTCGCCGGATCCACCGTCGCCTTCGAGGACAACGTCGTGGCCGAAGGCAGGCCCGACGCCGTCGGCGGAGCGATGCACCTGTCCGCGGGAACGAGCGCGGTCCTGCAGGACGTGAACTTTCGCAGCAACATCGCTCCCAGCGGCGGAGCGCTGTGGGTCGACGGCGGTACGAAGGTGGTGGTGTCGGCCGGCACCTTCGACGGCAACACAGCGCTTCAGGGACCTGGCGGAGCGGGTCGTGGCGGCGCCGTCGGGGTGGGCGAGGGAGCAGCGCTGGTCACCCAGGCCGTGGCGTTCGTGGGCAACGATGCACTGCTCGGCGGCCATGTGTTCGTGTCTGCCGCCTACGCCGACGTGGGCTCCTCCTTCGTCCTCGGATCTGCGCTTGCGGGGGGTGCAGTGCACGCCGACGGGCTCGTGGGCCCCAAGCAGGACTTCTCGGTGCACCTGACGGCCTCCACTTTCGAGGCCAACGTGGCTGTGGTGGGGGGCGGTGTAGACGTACTGGGTCCCGGAGCCGTGCTGATCGAAGGGGTCGAGGTGCTGGCCAACGAGGCCGAGTGGGGGGGCTTCCTGCAGGCGTCGGGCACACGGGACGTGTCAGTGCGCGCCAGCACCTTCACCGGTGGTGAGGCCACGAGCGGTGCGGGCGGCCACCTGAGCATCCAGGGAGCCGACCAGGTCACGCTCAACGGCAACACGTTCGCGGAGGGGGAGGCCGGCACGGACGGGGGCTCGGTGTTCGCCGAGTCCGTGGATCTGGTGCGGATCGTCGACAGCGCCTTCGTGTCGGGCCGTGCAGCGGGCGTGGGCGGTGCGGTGGCGTTGCGCGCGGTGGACGACGTGCAGCTGGTGCGCAACGCCTACTGCGATACCGTCGCGGGCAGCTTCGGTGGCGCGGTGGACTTGGTCGACAGCTGCGGGGTGGGCGGCTTGCCGTGCCTGTTGACCAACGAGATCGTGGATGGGGCCCGTGCCGGTACCTCCGGCGATGCTGTGTCGATCCGTGCCGGAACCACGTCCCTCGGGGCTGCGGAGGTGGATCTGGACCACCTGACGGTGCGAGGCTCGCGCGTGCCGGCGAGCCTCGGAGCGGCGATCCACGCAGGCCCGTCGGTGTTCCTCACGGTCCAGGCGACGTGGCTCGACCTGGGAAGTCGGCGCGCCTTCGACGTGGTGGAGCCGGTGCAGCCCCTCGCCCACGTGTTCACCGATGCTGGGGCCGTCGAGACGGTGCCGGGCGTGGGCACAGCGTCGGCCGACTACCTGCAGCTCGACGTGGGCGCCGCCGTGGCCTGTGGTGAGGACCTGCGGCTGCATCCCGCCTCCGAGCTGGTGGCGCGGGTGCCCGAACCCGATGGCAGCTTCAGCGACGTGGGCGCCTTCGGCGGGCCGTTGGTCGCGGACCGCTGGCTCGTGGACGCCGACGGCGACGGCGACCTGTGGCTCTATGACTGCGACGAGGGCGACGACACCGTGGGCGGCAGGCAGCCCGAGTCGTGCATCAACGGCCGCGACGACGACTGCGACGGGGTCGTGGACGAGCAGAGCGGCCCTTGGTCGCTGCGCTGGATCGACGCCGATGGGGACGGCTTCGGCGACGGAGCCACCGACAGCTTCCAGGACTGTGGGCCCCTGGGCAACCGGCAGGCGGATCGCGGCGGCGACTGCGACGACAGCGATCCGATGCGCTTTCCCGGTGCCCTGGAGCGCTGCGACGGCGAGGACGACGACTGCGACGGCGTGGTGGACGACGAGCCCGCTCAGGGCATCCTCGGCCTCGTGGATCGCGACGGTGACGGCTACCCAGCGCCGGGCGATCCGGTGTTGGTGTGCGAGGGAGCACC
>JAHQVJ010000035.1 GCA_019634415.1 Myxococcales bacterium | reverse complement strand
TCCCTGTCGCTGCACGCAGACGGGTTCCACAGCAAGTGGAGCACCGGCAAGGTCACGACCCATCCTCGGACCTACGAGATCTTGAGGATCGATGCCACGCAGGAGCGGATCGTGGGGTTCGTCTGGATCGGCCACGCGGCGGTGGTACCAGATGCCGCACCACGACCAGATTGGCGAGAGAGAACCTCGACTGTTCCGTGAACGAATCCGCCCTCTGGATTCCCCCTCTCCCAAGTGGTAGGGTGGCCCGCCGGAGGCTGGCCCATGCGTGTACCCATCGTCGTTCTCCTTTCTCTACCAACCACAGCATTCGCGACGGACTACGTCGGATCCGACTACGCCGGCTCGGATCTGGTCCTGGCGGACGGTGACACCCTCGAGGGCACCTTCACCAACGTCGGCGACTTCCTGATCCCGGCGGACGCAACCGTCACGGTGGTTCAGGGCACTCCCCTCGAGATCCACGCCGACGACATCACGATCGCAGGCGAGCTCGACGGCGACGGCGCTGGGTACGCGGGCGGCGCAGGTGCGCCCACCTCCCCGGCGTCCATGGGCTCCGACGGATCCGGAGACGGTGCAGGCGGTGGCGGCCTCGCTGGCCCGTGCGTGCACGGCGGCGGCGGTGGCGGTGCCGGCTATGGCGGCGACGGCGGCCAGGGCGGCTACTACTTCACCACTGGCTCGGGAGAGCCCGGCGAGTTCTACGGCTCCGACAACGACCTGCTCGACCGGCCCATGGGTTCGGGCGGCGGCGGTGCCGGCAGCGGCTGCTACGCAGACGCCCAAGACGGCGGCAACGGCGGCGGCTCGATCTACCTGTCGTCCGTCACCATGACGATCGACGGCAGCGTGTCCGCCAACGGTGAGAACGGCCTGTCGGAGCCCAGCTCCTACAACGGCGGCGCGGGCGGAGGCTCGGGCGGCACCATCGTGCTCGAGGCCTTCGACCTGCAGGGCTCGGGGGACGTGGACGCCAACGGCGGCAACGGCGGCGACGCCATCCTTAGCCTCGCCACCGGAGGCGGCGGAGGCTCCGGCGGCCGGATCAAGGTGTTCCATGGCGCGCTGTCCAAGAAGATCAGCGTGGCCGTGAACGGCGGTGTCCGCGGCACTCACATCACCACGTTCAACTCCATCAACCCGGAGTCGGGCGACGCCGGCACCACCTACTACGAGTTCGTCGATCCGGACCCCGACAAGGACGGCCTGGACGCCAGCGAGGACAACTGTCCCGTCGACTTCAACCCGAAGCAGGAAGACGCGGACGGCGACGGTGACGGCGACGTCTGCGACGTGTGCCCCACCAAGGCCGACCCCTTCGACACCGACGGCGACACCATCTGCGACAACGTCGACCAGTGCGAGGGCTTCGACGACCTGCAGGACGACGACCTCGACAAGATCCCCACGGGCTGCGACAACTGCCCCGTCGATGCCAACACCAACCAGATGGACTCCGACTTCGACGAGACCGGTGACGTCTGCGACGTGTGCCCCTGGCCCGAGGATCCGACGGACTCCGACGGCGACGACGTCTGCGACAACGCCGACGCCTGCCCGGGCTTCGACGACCGCACCGACACCGACCTCGACGGTATCCCCAACGACTGCGACCTCTGCATGCTCGTGTCGGATCCGAACCAGCTCGACACCGACGCCGATGGTGTGGGTGACGCCTGCGACGTCTGCCCCACGGCCGAGGACCCGCTGGACAGCGACTTCGACGGTGTCTGTGACAGCGTAGACGCCTGCCCGGGCTACTTCGACCCCTTCGACGACGACGGCGACGGCCAGCCCAACCTCTGCGATCCCTGCCCGCGTGACTTCAACGACGACAGCGACGGCGACGGGATCTGCGACAGCGACGACATCTGCCCCAACGGCGGCGACGGCGGCCCCGACATCGACGACGACGGCGTGCCGGACGTGTGCGACAACTGCGAGCTGGACTACAACCCCACGCAGAACGACCTGGACGACGACTCCTTCGGCGACGCCTGTGACTGCGCGCCCGGAATCGCCACCGCCTTCCCCGGTGCCGACGAGGTGTGCAACACCTTCGACGACAACTGCGACGGTGAGGTCGACAACGATCCCATCGACCCCATGACCTACTACCGCGACGACGATCGCGACGGTCAGGGCAACGAGCTGCAGACGCTGGCTGGCTGCACGCGTCCCCCCGGCTACGTCGACAACGCCGACGACTGCGACGACCGCGAGGCCACCGTGCGCCTCGGCGGCATCGAGGTCTGCGACGGACTCGACAACGACTGCGACGGCGTGGCCGACCCGGCGTCGCTGGACTGCCCGGCCATCGGCGTGGACCCCGATCCGGAGCCCGAGCCCACGGATCCGGAGCCCACCACCGGCTGCCAGGGCTGTACCTCCACGGGCACCGCCGCCGCGCCGCTGGCGTTCCTGTTGCTGATGCCGTGGGCCATGCGGCGCCGCAAGCGCTAGCCCCTGCGAACGCAGGACGCGACTGGCCGGCCCCCACTCTCTCGGGTAGGGGCCGGCTTTTTCGTGGTTCACCGTCAAGCCGGTCAGCGGTGTGCCGATCCGATGGCAATGACCCAGACCGCGACGGTGGACATCACGGAATCCGACTCCGCGTGGGACGCCTTGTTGGCGGCGGTGCACGCCGCTCATCCAGGCATCAAGGTGCCCGTGCCCCTGAGCGTGTTCGCCACCCAGGTGGGTGGGAGCTACGACGGCGAGCTGATGGTGATCGGCCGAGCCATCAACGGCTGGCCACCCGACGTCAGCCTGGACGATCTCGCCGAGCCCGAGTCGCGACGGCGCGTGGTGGCCACGGCACGCGCCACCGACGACGACGAGCCCCTCGCGTTCGTACATCGGGAGTGGCGGCGCCGCAGCGGCCGATCCGCCTTCTGGCGCATGGCATGGCGCGTGTGCGAGGCCCTCCAGATCGGCGGCTCCGACGACTGGGCCCACCACCTGGCGTGGAGCCACCTGTATCGGGTGGCCGGCCAGCGCTCGGGCAACCCCTCGGCTCCCCTCAGCCGCGTGCAGCGGGGCGCCTGCACGGAGCTCCTCAGGGCCGACCTACATCGGCTGAGGCCCCGTCGCGTGCTCTTTCTGACGGGGGCCAGCTGGGCCGAGCCCTTCCTCGAGTCCCTGGGCCCGAGCCTCGGACCCCGAAGGGACGTGGGGGTGCACGCCGCAGGCAGCTGGGACGGTCGGGCCGTGGTCCTCGCGGATCATCCGCAGTGCCGTCCCGAGGAGCCCATGGCCGAGGCCATCACCGACGCCTTCCGAGAGCTCGCGGTTTCCCTCAGCCCCGGTTGAGGGCGCGGGCGTGGTGCGCCACGTGTGCCTCCATGAAGGTCGACACGAAGTAGTAGCTGTGGTCGTAGCCCTCCTGCAGGCGGTACTCCACCGCCTGCCCCGCGGCCCGAGCGGCCGCCAGGAACGGCTCGCTCGGGAGCTGATTCTGCAGGAAGTCGTCGGCCGATCCCTGGTCGATGAGGATGGGAGTGGGGATGGGGGCCCGTGCCACCAGCGCCGTGGCGTCCCACTCGGCCCAGGTGGCCTCGTCGGGCCCCAGGTAGGCCGAGAAGGCCTTTCGGCCCCACGGCACCGCACTCGGGGTCAGGATGGGCGCGAACGCGCTCACGCTGTCGAACATCCCAGGATTTCGCAGGGCCAGCACGACTGCGCCGTGACCTCCCATGCTGTGTCCCGTGACGGACCGACGCTCGTTGTCGGTGAAGGAGCGCACGAGCTGGGGCAGCTCCTCGGTGACGTACGCGTCCATGTGGAAGCTCGACGCCCAAGGCGGCTGCGTGGCGGACAGATAGAACCCGGCGCCTTGGCCTAGATCCCACGCCGCATCGTCGGCCACGTCGTCCCCGCGTGGCGAGGTGTCGGGTGTCACCAGGACGATTCCGTGCTCGGCACACCACCGCTGGGCGCCGCCCTTGGTGATGACGTTCTGCTCGGTGCAGGTCAAGCCCGACAGGAAGTACAGCACCGGGCAGGCACGCGACGCTGCGGCTGGCGGCAGGAAGACCCCCACACGCATGGGGCAGCCGAGCCGGGTCGAGTGGTGACGGATCACCCGCTGCCACCCTCCGTGGCATCGATTCGAGGACACCTCTTCGAACATGTGCGTGCTCCTCGCGCCGATCAGAACGTCACGACGGATCGGATGGACTTGCCCTCGTGCATCAGGTGGAACGCCTCGTTGATGCGGTCGAGGGGCATCGTGTGGGTGATGAACGGATCGATCTGGATCTCACCGCGCATGGCCTGCTCCACCATGCCCGGCAGCTGCGTGCGGCCCTTCACCCCTCCGAAGGCGGTACCCCGCCACACACGACCGGTGACGAGCTGGAAGGGCCGAGTGGCGATCTCCTCGCCTGCACCCGCCACCCCGATGATCACGCTCTCGCCCCATCCCTTGTGGCAACACTCCAGCGCAGCACGCATCAGCGACACGTTGCCCACACACTCGAAGCTGTAGTCCACGCCGCCTCCCGTCATCTCCACGATCACGTCCTGGATCGGCGTGTCCGGTGTGGCGCGCGGATCGACGGTGTCGGTGGCCCCGAGCTGCTGCGCCAGCTCGAACTTGGCCGGGTTGACGTCGACGGCGATGATGCGAGAGGCCTGGGCCATGACGGCCCCCTGCACCACGGACAGGCCGATGCCACCCAGGCCGAACACCGCCACGGTGGCGCCCGGCTCCACCTTGGCCGTGTTGAGCACAGCACCGATCCCCGTGGTGATGCCGCACCCCAGCAAGCACACCTTCTCGAGCGGCGCCGCCGGCGCGATCTTGGCCAGCGAGATCTCGGGCACCACCGTGTACTCGCTGAACGTGCTGGTTCCCATGTAGTGGAAGATGGCGTCGGAGCCACGGGAGAACCGCGAGCTGCCATCGGGCATCAGACCCCGTCCCTGGGTGGCACGGATCGACTGGCAGAGGTTGGTCTTGCCAGACGTGCAGAAGTTGCACACCCGACACTCCGGGACGTACAGCGGGATGACGTGGTCGCCGACGGCCACGCTCGTCACCCCCGGTCCCACCTCCTCCACGATGCCGCCTCCTTCGTGACCGAGCACCGCGGGGAACAGGCCCTCTGGGTCGACCCCCGACAGGGTGTAGGCGTCGGTGTGACACACTCCGGTCGCCACGATCCGGACGAGGACCTCGCCCTCCCTCGGACCTGCCACGTCGATCTCGGTGATCTCCAGGTCCTTGCCCGCTTCCCAAGCCACCGCCGCCCGCGTCTTCATCCCATCTCCCGTTCGAAGGACCTGCAGTCTAGCTCCGGCAGAAGGCCGCTCAGCAGACCGCTGGGGTGCACGATGGACCAAAAAAGGGCAAAATCCAACCATGCAAGTGGACGGTGGATCCACAGGCATGGTTCTCGATGTGGATGTGTTCTGGTTCCGGAGGGCCCCCCCGATGAGCAACGACCCCAAGCTGCAGAAAGCCCTCGACGAGCTAGCACGGTTCGAAGAGGGATCGTGGCGCGTCCAGCCCGAGGTGGCGCAGCGCGTGCGCTCGGCACTGATCGGCCGCATCGAGGCCTTGGGCGGAACCGCTCCCGCCGACTCCGTGGCCGCCGCTGCTCGCGCCACCCCACCGGCGGCACAGCAACCCGAGCACCTTCCCGAGCCCGAGATCTCGGAGACCCCGTCCTACGTGGACGAGACCCCCTCCTACGTGGACGAGACCCCCTCCTACGTGGACGAACCCGCCGCCCATTCGTCGGAAACGCCGTCCTACATCGAGGAGCTCCCTGACTATTCAGCGGAGCCCCCTGCCTACTCGGCGGAGGCTCCGTCCTACGTCTCGGACACCTCGGGCCACGCCTCGGAGTACGTCGACGTGGAGCCCTTCGACGATGCAGTCGAGGACTCGATGATCGACATCGGCCAGGAGGAGGATCCCAACCGGCTGGTGTTCAACTTCGGCGCGCCCGACCTTCAGCCCGCCGAAGCCGACGACGACCTGATCGTGGCCCACGAGCCAGAGGAGCTCGTGCTCGACTCGGGAGCCGACTTCGACCTGCTGCCCGACGACAACGGCGACGACGACATCGGCTCCCTGGAGATCGAGGTGGCCCAGGATCGCCCGATGCTGGTGGTCCATGCGGGTACCGAAGACGAGGAGGTCCTCTCCCTCGACGACGATGGGGAGATTCGCCTGGGTCGTGGCAAGGCCTGCAGCATTCGCCTCAAGGACTCTCGGGCGTCCCGCGTGCACTGTCGCGTGTTCCGCTCGGGCACGAACTGGTGCGTGGAGGATCTGGGCTCGGCCAACGGCACCCTCGTGAACGGCGAGTTCCTCCAGGCCCGCACCCCGCGCGACTTGTCCGGGGGCGAGGAGCTGATCGTGGGGTCCACCGTGCTCCGTTTCGAGATGGGCGCACCCGAGTTCGCGTAGACTCCCCCCTCGGGGGTCGGGTCCGCCTCTTGCGGTCCACCCCCTCGCCGTGGGGGACGAGCGAATGTTCTGGCTGGCCACCTTTGTGGCGTGTCGGGGATCGTGGATGGTCGATCCGATTCCACCCTACGCGTGGATCGTCTACGATCCCGCCTCGGGAGACGTTCCACTTCCCAACGATCTGCTGTTCGATGCCGAAGCCCAACGGCTCGCGCTCCCGATCGACGAGGCTCCGAGCGAGGTGGAGCGCAGCCTGCGGGAGCGCCTCAACCACCAGGACGGCTTCTCCACCATCTCCGACGTCACCTTCACCGCGTCGGCTCCCCTCGACGAGGCCACGGTCGCGCCGGCCATCCGCGTGTGGGAGCTCGGCTCGGAGCCAATGCCCGTCACCGGCTGGTCGACCCAGCTGTCGAGCGACCAGCACAGCGTGACGCTCACGCCTCCCGTCGGGGGATGGAAGCGCCGAGGTCGCTATGGCGTGGCCGTGGTGGGTGGCGCCGAGGGAATGCGCACCACCGAGGGCGTCCCCCTGTCGCCCGATGCCGCCATGACCTACCTGCTGGCCCGAAGCGATCTCACCGATCACCCCCACGCCTTCACGGGAAGCCCGGAGGAGCGTGCGGAGGCCGCCGCCGCCCTCGAGCAGACCCGGGTGCAGCTGCAGCCCGTGCTCGCACGCGCGGCGGCGGAGGGAGCGACGCGCGACCAGCTGGCAGCAGCGTGGACCTTCCGCGTCACCGCACGCCCCGAGCTCGCCTTCGACCGGCCCAGCCAGCGCATGCCGGTGCCCGCCGACCTGCTCCTCGATCCCGCCACGGGGCTGGTGAGCCTGCCTCCCTCGCCCGACGACACGGACCTGGAGGCGGAGGCCAAGGAGGCTGCGAACACCCTCGCCGGTTTCGGGCTCACCTCGGGCTTCAGCGTGGAGGCCAGCGCCCCCCTCGACGCCGCCACCGTGACCGATGCCACCGTGCAGCTGTGGGACGTGTCGTCCACGCCCGTGCGAGTGGCTGCCACCATCAGCGTGTGGAGCGAGGCGGGGCGCTGTGCCCCGACCGACGACGGCTGCGTGCACATCCACCTGGACCCCACGGCGCCGGTGCTCGAGCCAGGCGCCACCTACGCCGTCGTCGTGCGCGAGGGGATCACGGATCGCGACGGGGAGGCGCTGCTGGCCATGCCCCTGGGCCAGCTACTCCTGCTCGATCACCCCGTCGCCATCGGAGGCCAGAGCCAGCTACCGAGCGTGGCCGACGCAGACGCCCTGCGGGTGGAGGACTCTCGCAGCAAGGTGGCCGCCCTCGTGGCCCAGCTCGGGGACGAGGTGGTGGCTGCCTGGCCCGCCACCACCATGGACCCCCTCCCTCGCCTGCGAGACACCACCGCACTGCCCACTGGGCTGTCCTACGACGCGTCCCCCGTGATCACACGGCGGGGCCCCCCCACCAGGCTCTTCGGCGACGATCCGCTCTCGGACTTGTTTCCGGGTGTGCTCAACCCCGCCGAGCCGCTGTATCTGCCGCGGCTGGACGGCGTGGCCGAGGTGGTGGAGGGAACCCTCACCGTGCCCGAGTACCTCCACGGCACCACCCGTCGCTGGCGGGAGCCCCCCGAGCTGGTGGACGTGCACTTCATGGCGACGCTGCCCGAGGGGGTGGATCCCGGCACGCCCATCCCCGTGGTGATCTTCGGCCACGCCATCGTGACCGATCGCCGGTTCGTGCTCACCATCTCGGGAGAGCTCGCCAAGCGCGGCTTCATGACCATCAGCTTGGACCTGCCCTACCATGGGGAGCGCACCCACTGCGTGCAGGCGAGCCTCGTGGCGGTGCCCAACTTCTTCCCGGAGCCCCTGCAGCCGTTGGTGGGCTTCACCGAGCCCATGATCTGGCTGCCCCCGTGCGCCTCGGGCGACGACGCCACCTGTGCCGCCACCGGCGAGTGCCTCGACGCGAACGGGATCCCCGAGGACTTCAACCGCTTCCCCATCGTGGACGTGCTGCCCGCAGCGGGGGCAGCGTTCCTCGACGTGCACGATCTGCCGCACATCCCCGACCGGTTCCGCCAGGCGCTGGTGGACCTGGGAGCCCTGCGCCACTCGCTGCAGACGGGGGGCTGGTCGACGGCGCTCGATCAGCAGATCCGCACCGATCGCTTCCTGTACACGGGGCAGTCCCTGGGCGCGATCCTGGGCATGTCCTACGTGGCGTCGGATCCGACCATCGGTCGGGCGGTGTTCAACGTGCCGGGGGGCGGCCTGGTGGACGTCTTCGTCGACAGCACCTTCTTCGGGCCGCAGATGTCCGAGTACCTGCGCAGCATCGACGTCGAGGAGGGCACCTGGGAGCACCAGCGGCTGCTGGACGTGGCTCGCTGGCTCATCGACAGTGTGGACCCCCTCTCGGTGGCGCACAGCTACCAGCAGGGCCCTCCCGCGCTGATCCAGATGGATCGGGTCAACGCTTCCCTGGGTGACCTCGTGATCCCCAACAGCGGCACGGATCGGCTGGCCGAGGTCTCGGGGCTGCCGGTGGAGGAGTACCGGTCCGCGCTGCACGGGGACCTGGTGATTCCACTGCTGGGCGACGCCATGCTCGAGGATCTGGCCGACTTCCTGGCGCAGGGCACACCGTGATCGGGCTGTGGTGCGCCGCCACCGCGCTCGCCAGTGGATTCGAGGTGGCGCAGCAAGGAGCCGTGGCGGGGGGCACGGGGCACGCGTCGGTGGCGCGCGTGACGCGCGCGGACGATCCGGGTGCTGCCGAGGCAGCCCAGGCGTGGGCGAACCCAGCCGCCCTCGCCGACGACAAGGGACTGCGCCTGGCGATCGGCGGAGCGCTGGCAGCGGCCACCATCCAGGCCCGCTCCACCGATGCCGATCAGTCCTGGTTCACCGAGACCGAGCCCACGCTGGCCACGCCCCCCCACCTCTACGCGAGCTACGCGCGGGGGAGATGGCTGGCGGGGATCTCCACCAACACGGCCTTCGCCGGGGGCGTGCGGTGGCCCGCGGACGGACCGCTGCGGTTCACGAGCATCCAGTCGGCCCCTCGCTTCGTCCGCATCGCTCCCTTCGCGGGGGTGCGCGCAGGCACCCTACAGCTGTCCGTGGGCGCCCACGTGGACGTGGGCGGGCTCCGCCTGCAAAGGGCCACCGACCACGTGGTGGAGGAGGGCCTGATCGATCTGGACCTGCGCGGAGGCGTCGAGGGCGTGGCCCTGGGCCTGTCCTACAAGGGCCGCACCCAGCTCGCGCTGCGTGGCTGGGCGGACTTCGACGTGCCCGCGGCGTTCGCGGCCCAGCTGCCCGATCAGGGGGTCGCCACCACCTGGATGCTGCCCGACCGCCTCACCGCCGGAGCCTCGGTGCAGACGGAGCGGCTGCTGCTGCTCGCCGACGTGGGGCTGACGCTGTGGTCGGTGAACCAGCGCCTGCGGCTCGTCTTCGACGATCCCGCCACCGCCACGGTCACCCAGCAGAACGCGTGGCGCAGCACCCTCGCCGTGCGCCTCGGCGGCGAAGTGCTCCTCGGGCCGGTCGCGCTGCGAGCGGGCGCCTACGCCGACGGGCTGCCCGAGGCCCCTCCACCGGCTCGCTGGCTCTCCCCCACCTCCCCCGACGGCACCCGGCTGGCGGCCACCCTGGGCGCGGGCGTCGGTGTGGGAGAGCGCGTTCGCGTGGACGCCTTCGCCGAGCACCTACGGATCGGCGTGCGCATCGCCTCCGGCGCGGAGGTGCCCGCCGCCGCCTATGCCGGCTTCGCCACCATCGCGGGCCTGACCGCGAGCGTCGCCCTCCGCTGACCGCGTCTTGCTCGGAGCCGTGGCGACCCTCGCCGCTCCCCTCGTCGACG
>JAHQVJ010000034.1 GCA_019634415.1 Myxococcales bacterium | reverse complement strand
CCCCTCACCAGCTTCGTCGCCATCGACAGCCGCTCCTTCACCGCTGACACCACCAACCTCGTGCTCGACGTGCCCACCATCGACGTCAGCGGCGCCATCACCCTGAACGGAGCCACACCCACCAACGGGCCCTCCTGCGGCGTCGACGACTACGAGACCGCGCGCGTCACCTTCGTCGAGATCGCCGACGGCTACATGTTCACTGCGTCGAGCACCTGCACCGACGACCACACCTTCGGTCCCACTCAGCTCTTCCCGGGGATCTACAAGGTGTCCGTGCGCGGCGTGTACACAGACACCACCGACCTGCCCCTCACAAGCTTCGTCGCCCTCTCTCGGCTCGAGGTCCGGTAGGTGCGCTCTGCAGCCGCACCCGTGCACTGGACGCTGGTGCGGCGCACCGTGCAGATCGAGGGCGAGACCTACGCCTTCGAGGCACTCCCCTCCTTCGAGCGGGCCTCGGCGGAGGCCTACCGCCAGCTGTCACGGAACGAGGTCCGGACCACGCAGACGGCGCGCGAAGATCTGTCACCCATGTTCGGCGTGATCTGGGGCTCGGCGCGCGTGCTCGCCCGGCGGCTACACCACGCCGAGCTCGACGGCGTCGACGCGCTGGAGCTGGGATGCGGCTTGGCTCTGCCCGCCTGGGTGGCCGCTCGCCGCGGCGCCACGGTGCTGGCCACCGATCAGCACCCCGACGCCGGACCGCTGCTCGCGCGGAACCTGGCGCGTAACGGGCTGCAGGATCGGGTGCGCTTCCAGACCTTGGACTGGCGCAGGCCGGGCGAGCTGCCTCGGTTCGAGCGGGTGTGGGCGAGCGACGTGCTGTTCAGCCGCGAGCTACCGGCGCTCGTCGCCCGCACCTTCGCCCGCACCCTGGCGCCACATGGCGTGGGATGGCTCGCCGATCCCGGCCGCACCTACCTGCCCGAGCTCCAGGACGCCTGTGCGGAGGTGGGCCTGGCCATGGAGGTGGACGTGGACGATGACGGAGCGGGCACCGAGGCCTTCGTCGTCACCCTGACCCACCAGCGACGTGCGCTGCCAGCTGGCAAGGGCTAGGATCCTTCCAGCGGCAGCCCGACACTTGCGGGCTGGTCCGCGGTGACCATTGAACGACATCTTGGTGGAGTTGCTCGAAGACCTCGATGGGGTCGAGCAAGATCCGGTGTGGCACCCCGAAGGGGATGCCTTGTTCCACTCCTTGCAGGTCTTCGCCCATGCGCGGGCGGGCACGGACGACCCCGAGCTGTGGGCCGCAGCACTTCTGCACGACGTGGGGAAGGGTCTGCCCGGTGATCACGAGGTGGAGGGGGCAGAGATGCTGGCCGACCTCGCTCCCGAGCGCGTGATCTGGCTCGTCCGCCATCACCTGGACCTGCTGCGCACACCACGGCGCACACGACGCCGACTGCGGGGCACCGCTCGGCTGCGCGATCTCGAGCAGCTCAGGCGCTGGGACCTGGCTGGCCGGGATCCGCGCGCCACGGTGTGCACGGTGCAGGAGGCCGTGAGCGCGGTGCTGCCCGCCCTGTGGAGGCCATGAAGCGCCGTCCCGACCGCGAAGCGGTGGCGGTGGAGGCCGCGCGGCTGATGCTCGAGGAGGGCATCAAGGAGTACTACGCCGCCAAGCGCCTGGCGGCCGAGCGCCTAGGCGCACGGAAGCTGCCCTCGAATCGACAGATCCGATCCGTGATCGTGGCCATGACCTCGATGGACGGCCAAGCGCGACGCCGCTTCCTGCGGTACCTGCGCGAGACCGCGCTCACGGTGATGGAGCAGCTCGCCGCCTTCGAGCCACGGCTGATCGGCTCGGTGGCCTCGGGGGCGGTGCACGCCGGCAGCGACATCGATCTACACGTGTTCGTCAACGATCACGGCGCCCTGCGCGACACCCTGCAGCTCGCGGGATGGGACGCGGAGTGCATCGAGCGACCGGTGCTCAAGGACGGCCGCAGACAGCTGTTCGTGCACTACCGCTTCGACGTCGACGAGGCGCCCGTGGAGCTGTCGGTGTACGCCCCCGAGGAGCGACACCGCGTCTCCATCTGCAGCATCGAAGGCAAGCCCATCGACCGCGTGCCCATCGGCCGCCTACGCGTGCTCCTCCGCGAGCTCGACGACGGCTAGCGCGTGCCCTTCGCGCCCTGATCGAAGAGGGTGCGCAGCAGCAGGGCAGTGTCGTCGGGATGGACCTGGAAGCGCCAGTGGTCCGCCCCACGACCCAGCGCCAGCGTCAGCGGTGGAATGGGCCCTGCGTCCATGGGCAGATCGTTGATGCGCACCACCAGGGGCACGTCTCGGGCCACGGCGGCGTCTCGTTCGTCGAGCCAGGGCGTGCCTCGATCCTCGAGCAGCTCCTGCACCACGGCCTCCTCTCGAGCGAACACCACCCGCCGCGACCGCACGCCGGCATAGACGGTGCGCGGCGTGCCCACGGACTTGTACACCCCGTTGCGGACGCGCTTGAGACGGCCACCCTCGACGTCGAACAGCTGGTTCATCAGGCGGAGCAAGCCCGCCTTGCCCAGATCCACACCCGCCAGGGAGCCCGGCACCACGATCACCATGGCCGTGACGTCGCCGTCGTACACCGCCATGGTGTAGGCATCGAGATCCAGCAGCGGGCGCATCATGTCCGGGGTGAGCAGGGGCCGCAGCGACGCGCGCTCCGCCTCGGTCATCCGCACCGCCAGCACCATCGCCGGCACGCGGGTGGTGGCCGCCACGGGCGGCGCGTGAGCGGACTGCTCGTCGGGGATCGACGGCATCTCGCGAGGGTGCAGGGTGCCGTGGATGGGGCTGCTCGCATCGAAGGGGAAGACCATCCTCAGGTGCCCATCGGGCGCGTTGCCCGTCATGGCCGTCAGATCCATGGTCAGCGTGCAGCCATCCCGTGCCGGGTCCGCCGTGCTCACTCGCTGCACGATGGAGCCCTGCTCGGCACTGGCTCCGCGGCGCATGGCAAAGCCGAGCACCCCCTCCTTGGCCCAAATGGACACGCCGGGCGGAGGCGGCTTCCCGTCGACCGAGATCAGCGCGCCGTTCTCCCACACGGGATCCACCATCGGGGGGCCTCCCAGGATGGAGGGCAACACCTCGGCCTCAGTCGTGGTCCCCTCGAAGCCCCACTCGAACGCCCCCGCACCGCCGTCGGAGATGGCGATCCTCAGGTGGCCGTCCTCCTGCAGCCGCAGCCGGGAGCGCTCCGAGCCGGAACGCAGGGACTGCCATACCTCGGGCGGGATCGGCAGCGCCGCCCGGTTCCCGCCCAGGAACCAGGCCGCCGCACGCTCCAGGGCGAGCCCCTGTGGCTGGCAGTCGATCGCCATGGTGGGCCCGATCTGTGCCTCGGTCACCCGAGCCATCCACTCGGCGTTCGGGCTGCCGAGCGCCAACCCAGCCGCCCAGACCATCCACGTCATCGGACCTCCCCTGCCACCATCGCACACCGCGGGGCTCCATCCGCGATGATGCGTCGTCACACCAGGAGTCACCGTGACCCGTCACCTCCTCCCCGCTGCCATCCTCGTCCTCGCCCTCGCCATCGCCTACGCCGCCACCCCCACCGCGGCAGCCCAGCAGCCCAGCCGGGGCGCCGTGTGTGCGGTCTCCACCGGCACCGGCAAGCGGGCCATCTCGGAGCTCCAGGAGTGGATGAACACCCAGCTCGCCACGGGCCGCAGCGACTTCGTGGTGCCGCCCTTCGGCAACAGCGGCCGGGTGATCTGCGCCTGGTGATCCTGACCGTTCACAGGTCGCGAGGCGCTAGGGCCGGCGGCGACGCGCGCTGGCCAGGGCCAACATCAACACCAGCGCCGCCCCGCCCACGGGGGCTCCGGGCTGCACCGAGCAGCCCAGGAACGCCGCCTCGGCAAACGCGGGCTCGCTCCACGCAGACGCCGATCCGTCCCAGCCGATGGCGCGCACGCGCACCCAGTTGGTCCGACCGTGCTCGTAGTCGGCGATGTTGGGTCCACACAGCACGTCGCCCAGGAAGGCCTGATCCCAGGTGGTCACGGCCAGCGACGACGTCGTGAAGTCCGACGAGTCGGACAGCTCGATCTCGTAGGCGGCCGCCCACGGAACCAGATCGTACCGAACGTCGACGCCATGGGAGTCTCCCCACGTCAGATCCCGCTCCACACGTCGACGAGCGTTCACCACCGGTGCGTCCAGCTCGGCCGGCTCGTCGTCGAGGGCCGAGACCGTGAACTGCCGCCCGTACTCGTCGGTCCAGTAGCTGTTCTCCTCGATGAGCCGGTAGTCCCCGGGCTCGAGGTCCGCATCGGGCGTGATCCGCAGCGAGTAGTCCTGCCACTCCACCGTGATCGACACCTCGTTGTCCGCCTCGTCGAACAGCCGGAACGAGGTCTCGACAGCCTCGGAGTCACCGTAGGTATGGGACCCGACGATGACGACGTTCGCGGGCACCTGCATGCCGTCGAGACGGTCGAGGTTGAAGTCGTGGACGCCCCACAGACAACTCAGCGCCATCGCCTCGCTCACCATCCACCCAAGCAACATCTGACCTCCATTGCCAGACTTCCTATGCAAGGTGGGGGCCAACGCGACAATGCCCGTCACACGCAGATCGCGAGGAGCGCACGCCGCGAGGTCACGACAGCCAGGTCAGGGTCCGACCCCTGCCTGGAGCGCCTGTACGGTGATGTCCAACTCGATGCCGGATCCGAACGGCCCGAGCTGCAAGGCGTAGTCCGTGGCGAAGTCGACGCGCTGCTCGTCGTCGCGGAGGTGGTAGTCCAACGCAGGCACCCACACCGCCTCCTGGACCACGCGCGCCCCCGCCACCGGCTGGCTGCGCGCCACCACGCGGCCCCGATGGTCGCGCACGAGCCAGGGCTGCGTGGTGCCTTCCACCGTCAGACCCAGGCGATAGCCCTCCCGCGACACCGGATCCTTCCACGTCACGTGGGGCAGCGTGACCTCGTCGAGGGGATCGACGTAGGCGCTCATCGCCAGCTCGAACCAGTCCTCGCACAGCCCCTGCTCGAAGACGTCGAAGTCGCAGGCGTGCCCCATGCCGTCGCCATCGCAGTCCTGCTGATCGACGTTGGGCGTGTCGGGGCAGTTGTCGCAGGGATCGCCCACGGTGTCCTCGTCGGCGTCACCCTGGTCGCCGTTTGCATGCTCGGGGCAGTTGTCGCTGGCGTTGGCCAGGCCATCGCCGTCGATGTCGGGATCGCAGGCGTCGCCCTGGCCGTCGTCGTCGGTGTCCTGCTGGTGCCAGTTGGGATCGTCGGGGCAGTTGTCGACCACGTCGAGGACCCCGTCACCGTCCTCGTCGTCGCAGGCATCCCCCACCCCGTCGCCGTCGCTGTCGATCTGGGCCGGGTTCACCCAGCCGACGCAGTTGTCCTGCCGGTTGTCGACCCCGTCCCCGTCCTTGTCGCTGTCGCAGGCTCCGC
Organism: Myxococcales bacterium; assembly: GCA_019634415.1. Lineage (GTDB taxonomy): Bacteria > Myxococcota_A > UBA796 > UBA796 > DRPG01. The sequence continues at coordinate 8,813 of JAHQVJ010000034.1, read as the reverse complement.
CGAGCCCGTCGAGGTCCTGATCGTCTTGGGCGGGGTTGTAGAGCAGCGGGCAGTTGTCGCTGCCGTCGGGGATCCCGTCGGAGTCGTCGTCGCCGTCCCAGCCGTCCAGCGTGCCGTCGCAGTCGTTGTCGGCCTGGGCCACGGCCACCCCCACCGAGGCGAACGCCTTGCCGACCTCGCAGTAGTCGTCCTCGTCGAAGCCGAACCAGCCCACGGCTCCCCAGAACACCGCAGCCCCCACCAGCGCGTTGCGAGCGTCGACGAAGCTGGCGTCGCCGTCGAGCATGCCCGTGTGCACCGCGTGGTAGAGGTGCTGCGCCTTGTCGCGCCCCAGCCCCTCCACCACGTAGCCGTTGTGCACCCCGCCCACGGTCACCAGGAACGCCGCCTTGTTGGGGATGCCGCTGTTGGTGTGCACGTTGCCCCAGTCGTTGTCCCCGTTGGGGTTGGCCGTGCTGCGCAGCCCTGCACCGTCTCCCGACAGCGACGCCTGCATGTGGTCCGGATCGCCGAAGGCGGGCGGGTTGGCGAGGGACCGGATGGCGCCCCCCGACAGGTCCTCTCCGATGAGCCAGTTACCGTCGACGAGGCTGGCGAAGACGTCGGCGAAGCTCTCGTCGAGGGCCCCCGACTGACCTTCGTACTGAAGGTCGCTGTTGGCGGCGTCCACCAGGTGGGCGAACTCGTGGGCCACCACGTCGAGGTGCACGAACCCGTCGCGGAACTGGATGGTGTCGCAGGCCGTCGACGCGCTGGCGTTCGCGACATCGGCATGGCTGACGGCCACCACGACAGCGTCGGAGCCGTCGTAGGAGCAGTAGGACAGCTCCTGGTCGAAGTAGTCGTAGACCGTGTTCACGTGGGCGTTCAGATCCGAGCCGTCGAGGTTGTGATCCGCGGTGGCGGAGTAGCCCGACGTCACCCCGTCCTCGTCGAACCACAGATCGGCTCCCACCCAGCACAATCCGATCTCGTCATGGGATCCGCCCCCGACGTGCAGGGCCTGGTTGCAGCTGCTCTGCAGGGAGACGTGATGCACCAGCTGACCCGTGGTAGCGCTCACGTCCACCTGCCAGCTGACGGGCTCCGCGCCCTTGGCCAAGCGCCCCTCCACCGTGGCACGCCACACGGTGTGCAGCTCGGGTGCCCCCGGGCGCGTCCAGTCCGCGTAGATCCCGAGCCGCGGCTCGCCCCTCACCTCGAAGTCGCGCAGCTCGGGCTCGAACACCACGGCGTCGAGAGCGTCCGCGGCCGACAGCTGCGGCGCCTCGGAGACGAGCTCGGGCACCCAGCGGCCGCTGGTCAGGTACACCACGTCGTCGCCGACGTGCACCGACAGCCCCCCGTTGAGCAGCGGCAGGCCACCGTGCTCGGGAAGGGAGCGCTGCACGAAGCGCACGTGGTGGCCCGAGCCGTCCTGCCGGGTACTGCGGGGAAAGAGCTGCGTCCGCGGCTGCGGCAGCCGGTACAGCTCGGCGAACCGCTCGAGGAACGTCCAGGACTGCTCGATGGGATCGGCCGACGCCACGGGCACCTGCAGCGACACGGTGGCGGGCACTCCGTGGGCGACGTGCCAGGTCACCGGACCGTCCGACGCCGCCTGGAGCCCGTCGAAGGGCGTGGGACCGGGCTCGGTGGGCTCGGGCGTCGAGGTCGACGGCGCAGTGGTGGTGGGCTCGGAGGAGGACCCGTCCGGATCGGTGGCGACCTCCGGCCCCGAGCAGGCGACGACGAGCAAGACGGGGACCGACGGTGGGCGCATGGCTCCTCCAGGGGGCATGTCCAGCAGGTAGACGACCACCCGATCCTGGGCGCGTAAAAGCGAAGCGCCGGAGCATTAATCGCGCTGACGACCCGGATTCGAACCAAGATCTATTCTGGTGAACTTTTTCTGACCGGTTCATTCCCACTAGCCATACGCCCTCTGCAGGAGGGAGCATGGCGACACTCATCGGGGACAGCCGCCTCAGCTGGGCGCAGGCACGCCTGCGCCTCGGTATGGCCAACGTGGGGTTCTGGGTGCTCACGGCCGTGCTGGCGCTGGCCGCTGTGTGGGCGGGACCCTCGGCGAGCGCCGCCAGCGAGGGCGCGAGGTGGCTGCTCATGGTCGGGCTGTTCGCGCTGGCCCAGGCTCCGTTCGATCTCGTCGGAGGCTGGTGGCTTCCGCGGACCTACCATCGCGCCGTCGAGCCCTTCGGCGCCTGGCTGTCGCAGTGGGCCCGGGGCGTGGCCGTGCACTCCGCGGTGTGGAGCGTCGCAGGCCTCGCGCTGTTGCTCGCCCAGGCGCGAGGCGGCTGGCTCGGCGCCATGGCCGTGGGGACAGCGGGCATGGCGGCGGTGGTGGCGCTGCAGGGGCCCCTCACCGAGCTGCTCTCGGGCCGCTCCCTCCGCCCCGTGCCCGATCGACTGCACCCCATGCTCGCTCGTGCTGGCCTCGATCCGGCTCGCGTGAAGCTCCTCGCCGCTCCCGAGCCTTCATTCGTGGGGGGATGGGTCGGCCTGCCGGGTCGCGACACGCTGATCGTGCCGGGCACGTGGCTCGGGCTGCCGGACTCGGTCTGGGTCACCCAGCTCACCCGTCGAGCCCAGGCGCGGGCGCGGGGGTGGCGGGCCCATGGGCTCGCCTCGGCCCTCGTCTTCAACGTGGTCGGGCTGGGGCTGGCGCTGTGGATGGTCCCGAGCGAGGCCATCGGAACGGCGGGGGGGCTCCTCGTCGTGAGCGCCACGTTCACGCTGTGGTCGTTCCTGGGCCTGCTCACGCTACCCAGCCGTGCCCGCCCTGCCGTTGCAGCGGTGGATGCGGCCGCCGTGGCCGCTGGGCTACCGCGCACCACGCTGCACGCAGCACTGCCGATCCTGGACGCGCGCCAAGAAGACGAGCCCACTCGCCCCGACGTCGTGGAGGCGATCTTCCACCCCGTGCCGTCGCTGTCGAGCCGACTCGATGCACCGACGACCCCGCTGCCCGCCCGGGTGCCCTACCGGATCGCCCGCAACACGCTGACGCTGTCTTGGGTGTGCCTCGGCGGCCTGTCTCGAGCCGTTCACTGCAACGCGGGCCTGCCGACCCTGTGGGCCATCCCTCCCGGCGACTGATCCCGGGGCCGTCAGGCGGACTCGAGCTCCGGGTACTCGGCACGCGCTGCGTCGTTGGCAGCCACCACCGTCATGGCGGGATGACGCAGCACCGCCACGGGCTCGAGCACGTCCGCCCGCAGCAGCATGGGGACGGTCTGGTGGGTGGTCTCGAAGGTGGGCGCGTCGTCGCCCAGCGCTGCCTGCAGCAGCTCGTCCACCACCTCCGTGCAGTAGTACTCGTCGTCGCCCGCCGAGAAGTCGTAGTCGTAGGGGCGCCCCACCAGGTCCCGCACCCGGGCGAGCCCGCGCTCTGTGGCCTCGGCGCTCATGTCGGGGTGGCGCAGCACCACCCAGGCGTCGCGCTCGAAGCGATCCAGAAAGCCAGTCAGCTCCTCCTCGATCACGCCCGTGAGCTGATCGGGCGCGCCCAGCAGCCGCATCACCATGTCGCGCAGGCTCCCCAGCCACCCGCGCATGGTGTGGTCGGTGGCCATGCTGTGGATGAGTTTGCCGTCGCCCGCGTACACGCCGATGTGGCTCAACAGGCCGTTGTTGCCCAGCAGCACCACGTCTGCGGCTCGCATCTGCTGCAGCACGGGCTGGAAGTCCGCCCCACGCACGCGGGGGTGACCATCGCGATCGTCGCCCACCCCGCCCACCGACCACAGGATCTTGAGGAGGAAGCGGAGCACACCCTTGCGGAAGGCGCCCGCGTCAGCCACGGGGCCAGTGCTCACAGCCCACCGTGCCGCGGATCCAGCCGAAGCCATCGGCCCGCAGCCCCTTGGCACGCACGGCCTCGATCACGTCGAACTGCAGGTTGTGGTGCAGCACCACGTGCTCGAGTGCAGGGAAGGTGGCGAGCACGTCGGCCACGGCAGGGCTCACGGCCGTCTGCCGCAGATCCAGCGTCTTGAGGTTGGGCAGGTGCGCGAGCCGCCCCACACCGGCATCGGTCACGCGCGTGTGCTGTAGCGACAGCGTGCGGAGCTGCTCCAGATCCGCCAGGTACCGCAGGCTGTCGTCGTCGACCTGGGTGTACGACAGCTCCAGCTCGCGCAGGCTCCGCAACCCCGCGAGGTACCGCAGCCCAGGGCCGCGAACGCCCTCGAACCCGTGCACCCCGAGGTATTCGAGGTGGCGCAGGGTGGACAGGTGGCGCAGCCCGTCGTCGGTGACGTGGTTCGCCTCGTAGGGGCGCACCCCCATCTCCAGCATGCGCAGCGCCTCGAGATCGGCCAGGGGCGCCAGCGTGGCGTCGGCCAGGTGGTCCCCCTCGAAGGTCAGGTAGCGCAGCTCCCGCCGCTTCGACAGCGCCTCGAGGCTGCGGGGCGCGGTGTAGAAGCCGAGGTGCAGCCCCTGGATCCCCGCCTCGTCGATGCGCGCGAGCACGCCGGGCAGCATGTGATCGGGGATGTAGGACGTGCGCACGTGCAGATCGTCGCGCGCCTGGTGCTCCGGCAGCCGAGCCGGCGCGAGCGTGCAGCCGTCCCACACGTAGGTTCCGAGCAGCGCTCCGGGCTCGATGCCCGGCCGCTCGGGATGCACCACGTCGTCGCGGAGATCCGGCTCCGGAGGGAGCACCTCCACCACGGAGGTCGGAGGAATCGGCGCCTGCGGCACCCCCAGCGGAAGCATGGAGCCCAGCTCGCAGTCGTCCTTCTCGACGACGGTCGCGTCCGCCTGCCAGGTGCCTGGCTCGAGGCGAGGCGCCACCAGCACCGCCACCGGCACCAGGAGCATCCAGGCCCAGCCCCATCGCACCGGTCGCTCCCCCATCTGCCGGACGAGGGCGGCTGGGCTGTCGTCGTCGAGATGTGAGGCCATCGGTCCTCCGGAAGGCCTATTCTGACACCGACGCGCGCCGATGCGCCAGGAACGCCCGTGCAGCCCGCCTGCCCGTCTCGATCAGGAACTCTCGATCCGGCGCCTGCAGGTGGAAGTCGGCGGTGGAGACGTAGTCGGTGTCGATGGCCACCGTGCGGTGGCGATCCTCGGGGTGCAGCGTGACGCGCCGCATGTGTGCCCACACCGTCTGGAACAGCCGCGAGAAGAAGCCCGTCACCCCGTTGGGATCGCTGCGCACCAGCGCCAGGTGGGCCGTGAGCGGCACGTTGCTGCTGTCGACGAAGCGCAGCAGCTCCGAGTACGAGATCCGACCGTCCTCGTCGTGATCGAGCTGCCGGAAGATCTGCTCGATGTCGACGGTGTCGAACAACACCTGGGCGTCCTCGGCCGTCATGCGACCGGACTCGAACAGACGACTCGCCTCCGCCACGTCCACGTAGCCGTCCCCGTCCGTCTCGATCTCCGACATGGCATCGATCAGGCGCGTGGCGGCGCGCGCGAGATCGGCGGACTTGCGCGTGCGCTCCCGCAGGCGCTGCTCCTTCTTGTTGCGCGCCCAGGCGAGCGGCGTGTCGGGTCGCAGCGGCGGCATGGCGCCGGGCAGCGCCCACCGCTTCGTCATGTCGATCTCGCCGTGCTCGAACACGGTGAAGCCGAGCGTCTTGTCGTTGCGCGGGCGGAAGCGCACGTGATCGTGCATCTGATCCGCGAGATCGATGCGCGTGTTCAGCCGCGACAGGAAGGTGTCGGTGGAGTCCAGCGACAGCCACCAGCCGTCGAAGGCATGGATGGGGTAGTTGCAGAGCAAGCCCCCGTCCGTGTAGAGGTCCACCTCGCGGATGTTCCGGAGCGCGCGAACCAATCGGTAGGGCGCCATCAGCACGGGCAGCGACATGGACATGCCCACGGCCAGGCGCACCGGCATGTGCGGCGTGGTCTTGGGGTGGCAGTACTCGGTGCACATCCGCGTGAGGTTCGTCACGGGCACGCACAGCTCGCGCCCGCACCGCTCGAGCACCTGCTGGAAGGTCACGTCGGCGCTGCCGGTGCGCTGCCGCAGCTGCTCCCCCAGGAAGTCCAGCAGCTTGGAACCCGGGTTCAGCCCGTAGACGGTGAAGATGTTGTAGATGTGGCTGAAGACCCCGAAGCGGGCGTCCCGCATCACCGAGCCGAGGTTGGTGTCGGCCAGCATGACGTGCAGATCCGCCGAGGTCGCCCCCACCGCCACCATGGCCGCCAGGAAGCTGCCCGAGCTCGCCCCAGACACCCGCCGGATGTGCTGGGGATACAGCCCGGCCTCCTCGAGCACCTCCAGCGCTCCGATGTAGGAGATGGCCTTGATCCCGCCTCCCTCGAAGGCGAGGTTCTCGTAGGGCAGGTCCGGATGGGGGTCCGGATTCAGCGGCACGAGCGGCCGCTGCAGCGAGTCGGAGGGCGGCAGAACCGGCGCTCCTAGCTTGCTGATCTCGATGTTCCACGGATGCAGGCGGACGCCGGACATTGGCACGAACCTCGGCGGTGGGGTTAGGCGACCGCTATGCGAATCCTCTGCCTTCCGTTCAAGCAGGCATGGCCGCCGCCCGACCAGGGGCGGTGAGGATCTCCGTGCGTCTGTAGTCCGTCGACGCACCTTCGAACAATCCCGTCCCTTCGGTCCGCCCGGTCCGGTAGGGGACAGCTGTGTCCTCGAGCAGGACCGTGTGTGGGCCCTCTCTGTCCCTCTAGCGAGCACCAGGAGGAACCATGGCTCGCCTACGCACGTTTGGAATCGCGGCCCACGTGGACGCGGGAAAGACAACCCTCGCCGAGCACATCCTGTTCGTCACCGGACGGGTTCACGTGCGAGGTGCCATCAAGGGTGACCGGCCGACTCAGCTGGATCACGACGCCGTGGAGAAGACCCGCGGAATCACGGTGAACGCCGCAGCCACCACGGTGGCCTGGGGCGAGCACACGCTGGCGCTGGTGGACACCCCTGGGCACGTGGACTTCACCGTGGAGGTGGAGCGCGCGCTGCGGGTGCTCGACGGCGCGGTGCTGGTGATCTCGGCGGTGGCCGGGGTGCAAGCCCAGACCCGCACGGTGGAGCGACAGATGGAGCGGTACGGCGTGCCGCGCCTGGCGTTCGTCAACAAGTGCGACATGGTGGGAGCCGATCCGGCTCGTGCGGTGGCGTCGCTGCGGACGCGCCTGGGCGTGCACACCGCCCTGATCCAGCTGCCGGTGGGGTTGGAGGGCGAGCATCGCGGCGTGGTGGACCTGATCGGTCGACGTCTGTGGACGTTCTCCGAGGACGGCGCCACCGCGACGGCGACGCCCGTCCCCGACACCCTCGTGGCTGCCACCGAGGCAGCCCGGGAGGAGCTCCTGGATGCCACGACGCTGGTGGACGCAGAGCTGCTGGAGACGGTGCTCACCACGGGTGAGGCCACCGAGGAGCAGCTGCTCGCCGCCGTGCGTCGCGCGGTGGTGTCCCGCGCCTTGGTGCCGGCCCTGGTGGGCTCCGCGGCCCGTGGGATCGGTGTTCAGCCACTCCTCGACGCCATCGTGGCGTTTCTGCCTGCGCCCGAGGAGCGCATGGTGGAGGCGTCCGATCCCGAGAGTGGCGACGCCGTGACCGTGGCCTCGGATCCCGAGGGCACGCTCGTCGCCTACGTCTTCAAGACGGAGGGGACGGACCACGGGTCCTGGACCTGGGTGCGCGTGCACCGGGGACAGCTGCGGGCAGGCATGCGCGTGGTGGACGGTCGCCGCGGCACTCGGCTCCGGATCGGGCGGCTCGGCCGCATCGACGGCGCCGAGGTGCAGCGGGTGGACGTGGCCAGCGCTGGCGAGATCGTAGCGGTGTTCGGGCTCGACCTGCCGTCGGGCACGACCCTGTGCGATCCCGCCGAGCGTGTGCTCATCGGGGCGCTCCACGTGCCGGAGCCGGTGGTGGAGCGCTCGCTGCGGCTCGTTCGCGGCGACCGCGACCAGCTGTCCAAGGGGCTGATGCGCCTGGTGCGCGAGGATCCCACCCTTCAGGTGTCCTTCGACTCGGAGTCCCGGCAGACCCGGATCCGCGGCATGGGGGAGCTGCACCTGGAGGTGGCCGCGCAGCACCTGGAGCAGCGCCACGACTGCGTGGTGGCCCTGGGCGATCCACAGGTGGCCTATCGCCTGGCCTTGGCGGGCGCGGCGGGCTTCGACTTCACGCTGAGCAAGCAGACCGGCGGTCCCGGGATGTACGCGAAGCTGGTGGGTCGCGTGGAGCCGGCCGATGCCTTCCAGTTCCGCTGGGAGGTGGCGGGTGGTGCCGTGGACAGCCGCTACCGCGGTGCGGTGGAGGCGGGATTCCTGGCAGCGATGCGCGACGGCGCTGGCGGCGACTGGCCGCTCATCGGCGTGGCGGTGGTGGTCACGGATGGAAAGACCCATCCCAACGACTCCAGCGACGACGCCTTCCGCATGGCGGCCAGCCGAGCCCTGAAGCAAGCCGCGGAGCGTGCCAGAACCGTGGTCCTCGAGCCCATCATGCGCGTGGTGGCCGAGGCCCCCGAGGTACGCCCCGGCGTGCTCGCGTCCACCCTGCTCTCGCGGGGCGGATCGCTGCTGGATGCATCGGAGGCGGGTGGCCTGGCCCGCGCCGAGGCGGACGTGCCCCTGGCTCGGATGCTGGGCTACGCAGCCGTCCTGCGCAGCGCCACGGCGGGGGGCGGCACCTTCGCCATGGAGCCTCGGGGCTACGCGGCTGCGGCCTCGTGATACACCGGCCCCCGATCCAGCTGGGTCGGGGGCCATCCCCAGGAGGCGCGCGTTGCAGCTCCCCGATGCACAGATGGCCGGGGTGCTGTTCGTCGTCGGCCTGGCCGCCGGGATCGTGAACACCCTGGCCGGAGGCGGCTCCT
>JAHQVJ010000033.1 GCA_019634415.1 Myxococcales bacterium | reverse complement strand
GGAATGGGGGCGGGCTGTGTGCCCGACGCCGGGGTGCGCTGGCTGCCGAGCCTGCGCCGGGGTCAGGACGACCGCACCACCGCGCTGACCAGCCTCGGCCGGCTCTACCTCGCCGGTGCCGAGATCCACTGGGCCGCCGTGGCGGCACAGGGGGCGCGCCGTGTGGTGCTGCCCACCTACCCCTTCGAGCGGCAGCGCCACTGGGTGGACGGCTCGGCCTCTCGGGATCCGACGGCGCCGGTGCGTCCCCAGCTCACCGAGGCAGATCACCTGGTGGACGGCCACCCAGTGGTGCCCGGCGCCCAGCTGTTGGCGATGGCGCTGCAGCTCGGATGCAGTCGCTGGGGCCGGGCAGTCGTGCGAGATCTGCAGCTGCTGCGGCCCCTCGTGGTGCAGCCCGGGGCGGTGCTCGAGCGCCGGGTGGCCGAGCGGGAAGACGTGCTGCAGGTGCGCTTCCATCAGGTGGACGAGGCCGGTGAGGGGCCCCTGTGCGCCCGCGCACGGGTACAGCCCGCGCCCGACGCCGCGCCGTCTCCCCTCGACGTGCACGACGTCGCCGGACAGACCACCTCCGTCGACGGGTTCTACGACTGGTGTGCCGCTCGGGGGGTGCGCTTCGGGCCCAGCTTCCGATGGATCGAGGTGCTGCGCACGGGCCAGAGCTGGGCGCGTGCCCGCCTGCAGCGTCCGCCCGTGATCCGTGCCGTTGATGGCCCCGTGCCGCACCCGACCCACCTCGACGCCGCGCTGCAGACCGTGATGGCGGCGGTGCACCACACCGTCGACGGCACCTTCGTGCCCGCGTCCATCGACGTCGTGACCCTGCACGCCGCTGCATCGTCTGCCGCGGGCCTGTGCCACGCGCAGATCACCTCCGTCTCCCCCGATCAGATCGTCGGTCGCGCCACGCTGGCGGACGAGCAGGGCACGGTCCTGGCCGTGCTCGACGGCGTTCGCTTGGCGCGCACCGGCGGGCTCGCCGTCGAGGACGTGCGGGATCCGCGGGCCCTCGAGATCGGCTGGGAGCCCGTCGAGGTGGCGAGCGGCCCTGCGGGGCGCTGGGTGGGGGTGGCTGCCGGTGCCCTGTCCGCCCGCGACGTGGTGCAGCACGCCCTGACCCAGGGCGGAGGCGAGATCACCTGGGTTCCGTCGTTGACCGACGAGGCCCTTCGCGACGCCGTGGACGGAGTGGTGCTGGTGGTCGGCGAGGGGGCTGATCCCACCGCTGCTGGCCTGCGGGGCGACGTAGAGGCGCTGCTGCACCCCGTGCTGCAGGCCATCCAGGTGCTGGTGGACCGAACCCATCAGCCCGTGCCGCTGCGCATCGTGACCCATCGGGCCGTGGCCGCCGTCGTGTCCGACGTGGCCCAGCCGGTGGCCGCTGGCCTGTGGGGCCTGGGGCGCACGCTGATGCTGGAGCACCCCGGGGTGCCCTGCCGTCTGGTGGATCTGGAGCCGGCTGCAGATGCGGCCCAGGTGGCCCGGGCCCTGGCAGGCCAGACGCCGGAGGGGCAGCTCGCGCTGCGGGACGGGCAGCTCCTCGGGGCGCGCCTGCGTGTCCACGCCCACGTGCCGTCCCTCCCGGAGGGGGACGTGCGCCTCGACCGACGCGTACCCGGCGAGCTGGATGCGCTGGCGTGGAGCCCTGCGCACGGGGGGCCGCCTGGGCCCGGCGAGGTCCGGATCGCGGTGCGCGCCACGGGCCTGAACTTCCGCGACGTGCTGCTGGCCCTGGGCATGTACCCCGGCGCCGACACGCCCCTGGGCTTCGAGGTGGCGGGGGAGGTGGTGGCCGTGGGAGAGGGCGTGGACGGCACGCGGGTGGGCACGCGGGTGGCCGCACTCACCCTCGGTGGCTTCGCCCGGCACGTCACCGTGGACGCGCATCAGGTGGTGGCGCTGCCCGAGGGGCTCTCCGACGCCCAGGGTGCCACGCTGCCCATGGCCTTCGCCACGGCCTGGTATGCCCTGTTCGATCTGGCGCGCCTCGAGGAGGGCGACGTGGTGCTCGTGCACGCGGCCGCCGGCGGCGTGGGCATGGCCGCCGTGCAGCTCGCGCGCTGGGCGGGGGCCGTGGTCTGGGGCACCGCGAGCGAGGCCAAGCAGCAGGCCGTGCGCGACCTCGGCGTGGCCGGGGTGAGCAGCTCCCGCACCGTGCAGTTCGCAGACGACGTGCGCGCCTTCACCGAGGGGCGGGGTGTGGACGTGGTGCTCGACGCGCTCTCCGGCGACTTCGTGGACGCCGGGCTGCGCGCGCTCGCGCCGGGCGGCCGCTTCGTGGAGCTCGGCAAGACCGACGTGCGCTCGGCCGAGGAGGTGGCCGCACTACGCGACGACGTGAGCTACCGGGCCTTCGATCTGTCGGAGGCGGGTCCCCAGCGCCTGCAGCGGATCCTCACCCGCGTGATGGAGCTACTGCAGCAGGGGGCCATCGAGCCCTTGCCCCACGTGGCCTTCGACGCTCGCGAGGTGACCCACGCCTTCCGCCACATGTCGCTGGCGCGGCACGTGGGCAAGGTGGTGGTGACCGCGCCCCACGGCGACGCCGAGGGCCTCGCGGGCACACAGCTGATCACCGGCGGCCTGGGGGCCCTGGGGCTGCGGCTGGCGGAGTGGCTGGTGGAGCGCGGGGCGCAGCGGCTCGTGCTGGTGTCTCGTCGCGAGCCCGAGGGCCAGGTGCGTGCGCGGATCGCGGCCCTGCAAGCGCAGGGGGTGGCGGTGCGGGTGCAGCGAGCCGACGTGTCGGTGAGCGAGGACGTGCGCCAGCTCGTGCACAGCGAGCCGGAGCTGCGCGGGATCTGGCACTGCGCCGGCGTGCTCGACGACGCCATGCTCCACCGCCAGAGCGGGCAGCACCTCTGGACCGTGCTGCAGCCCAAGGTGCTCGGCGCGCTGCACCTGCACGAGCACACCCTCGGCAGGCCCCTCGACGTCTTCGTGACCTACTCCTCCCTCGCGGGGGTGCTCGGCTCGCCGGGGCAGGCCAACTACGCCGCGGCCAATGCCGCGCTCGATGCGCTGGCGCAGTGGCGCCGCCGCCAGGGGCTACCCGCCACCAGCGTGGCCTGGGGCCGGTGGCCGGTGAGGGCATGGCGGCGGAGAGCGCGTCGCGGGGGGCACGGCTGGCCGAGGCCGGGCTGCTGGGGCTGCAGGTCGACGACGCCCACCGCTCGCTGCGGGCTGCCCTACGGCGCGGTGCGGTGCACGCGGCGGTGGCGGAGCTGGACCTGGCGCGCTTCACACAGGCGCAGCCCGAGATGGCCTCCTCGCCGTTCCTGGCCGCCCTGCGTCCCGCCGAGCCCGTGCGCGAGGCCCGGGCGGCGGAGGTGGACTTCGTGGCCGAGCTGCGCGGGGCACCCGCCTCCGAGCGGCTGCAGCGCGCCGTGCAGGCGATCTGTGCCCAGGTGCTGCGGATCCTGGGCTGGCACGGTCGCACCCTCGATCCGGACCGCCCGCTGCGGGAGCTGGGGATCGACTCGCTGGCGGCGGTGGAGCTCCGCAACGCGCTGGCTGCGCTGGTGGGCATGCGCCTGCCGGCCACCTTGGTGTTCGATCACCCCGACGCGCGCGCCATCGCGCGGTTCGTGCTTGGGGGGCTCGACCTGGGAGCCGAGGACTCCGACGGAGCGGCGCCCCTGCCCGCGCTGCCCCCTCGTCGGGCTGTGCCGGAAGGGGCTGCGCAGCAGGGCATCGCGGTGCTCTCCATGGCCTGTCGCTTCCCGGGCGGGGTCACCACCCCCGAGGCGCTCTGGACCTTGCTCTGCGAGGGGAGGGACGCCATCACGGAGGTGCCTCCCGATCGGTGGGATGCCTCGGCGCTCTACAGCGCCGACCGCAGCGTGCCGGGCACGGTGTACACCCGCTGGGGCGGGTTCGTGGACCACGTGGACCGCTTCGACGCCGCCTTCTTCGGGATCTCCCCCAAGGAAGCCGCTGCGATGGATCCGCAGCAGCGCCTGTTGCTGGAGGTGTGCTGGGAGGCCCTGGAGCGGGCTGGCCGTGCCCCGCAGGGGCTGCGGGGTAGCCGCACCGGCGTGTTCGTGGGCGTGTGCTTGTCGGAGTACGCCCAGCTCTCCATGGCGCAGCCCGAGCGCATCACGCCCTACACGGGCAGCGGCACCTCGGCGAGCGTGGTGGCGGGGCGCGTGGCCTACACCCTCGGCCTGCAAGGGCCCACGATGTCGGTGGACACGGCGTGCTCGTCGTCGCTGGTGGCGCTGCAGCTAGCCGTGCGCGCACTGCAGGCGGGGGACTGCGACCTGGCGCTGGTGGGCGGAGTGAACCTGCAGCTCGCCGCCGAGACCACCATCGCCTTCTGCCGCATGGAGTCGCTGTCGCCCACGGGGCGTTGCCGTGCCTTCGGGGCCCAGGCCGACGGCTACGTGCGCGGGGACGGCTGCGGCGTGGTGGTGCTGTCGCGCCTGTCCGACGCCGACGCCCACGCCGATCCGGTGATCGCCGTGGTCCGGGGGGCGGCCGTCAACCACGATGGTCGCTCCAACGGCCTGACCGCCCCCAACGGACCGTCGCAGGAGGCGGTGGTGCGGCGGGCGCTGGAGCTGGCGGGCGTTCAGCCCGCGCAGGTCGGCTACGTGGAGGCCCACGGCACGGGCACCCCCCTCGGGGATCCCATCGAGGCCCTGGCGCTGGCTGCCGTGCACGCCGAACGGCCGGCGGATCAGCCGCTGCGGCTGGGCTCGGTGAAGAGCAACATCGGCCACACCGAGGGGGCTGCGGGGATCGCTGGCTTCATGAAGCTCGTGCTGGCGCTGCAGCACGGGCAGATCCCTGCGAGCCTGCACGCCTCCACCCTCAACCCCCACGTGCCCTGGTAGGAGGTGCCGCTGGCCGTGGTGGATCGCCCCACGCCCTGGACGGCGCACCCTCGCATCGGGGGCGTGAGCGCCTTCGGGATCGGGGGCACCAACGCCCACGTGGTGGTGGAGCACGCCCCTGCTCGCGACGTGCCCGAGCGGGCGGCGCGCCCGGTGCATCCGCTGGTGTTGTCGGCCCGAGACACAGCGGCCCTGCGCCACCTGGCGTCGGCCTGGGCGGACCACCTGCGCACCCACCCCGATGCGGATCTGGGCGACCTCGCCCACACCGCCGCCACGGGGCGCAGCCACCTGGAGGTGCGCGCTGCGGCCGCCGTGGCCACGCGCTCCGAGGCCATCGAGGTGCTCGACGCCCTCGCACGCGACGAGGCCGTGGGCCACCGCGGCCAGGTGGCCCGCTCCAGCGCGCCGCCGTCCGTGGGGGTGCTGCTCGACGGGGTGGCGCTGCCAGGCGACGTGGCCCGCGACCTGCAAGCCCACGAGCCGGTCTTCGACGAGGCGCTGCGAGACCTGGCAGCGCTGATCCCCAACCCGTCCGCAGCCGCCACCGGCTTCGCCCAGGGGGTGGCGCTGTTCGCCCTATGGCGCTCGTGGGGTCTGCGAGCCGCCTCCGTGAGCGGCGTGGGGATCGGGCAGCTCGCAGCCGACGCCGCCTCCGGTCGCACCGATCTCGCCACCGCCTTCCGGCAGGCGCTACAGCACCCCCAGCCACCCCCCGACACCGGCTGGCAGGCGGCCTTCGAGGGCGCGGACCAGCTGCTGCTGACCCTGGGCGGCACCTCGCCGGGCCCCTGGGCCGGGCTGGCCGACGCCCTCGCGCGCCTGTTCGTGCACGGCGTGCCCCTGGACTGGCACGCCATCGGCGCCACCCGCGGCCTGCGCCGGGTGCTGGCCCCCACCTATCGCTTCCAGCGAGAGCGCTTCTGGCTCGATGCCGGGAGAAGGGGGAGCGCCCACTGGTCCGATCACGTCGTCGGAGACGAGGCCGTGGTGCCTGCAGCCGCCTTCGTGGTCCTCGCCCTCGAGGCGCTCGAGGGCTCCCAGCAGCTCGTCGATCTCCGCATTCGTCGCGCGCTGCCCGTGCGCGACGCCCAGGCGCTCACCGCCCGGATCGAGGCGAACGACGAGCTGCGCTTCGTGTGCGGCGATGGGTCCACCGATCCCGCGGTGGGGGGCGCCCGCTGCGTGGCTGCGTCGGAGCCCCCTCGCGGTCTCGCTCTGCGGGAGCTGCAGCAGCACTGCTCGGAGGCCCTCGCGGCTCCAGCGTTCTACGCCGATCTGGCGGCGGTGGGCCTGCGCTACGGTCCCCGCTACCGCCGGATCGAGGCGCTGTGGCGCGGAAGCAGTCGGGCGCTGGGTCGCCTCGCCACCCGGCCCGCCTCCGATCCCTGGGATCCCGATCTCGACGCAGCACTGCAGCTGGTGTTCGCTGCAGTGGATCCGCAGCTGCAGGGCCAGCGCCACGTGCCCGTCGCCATCGAGCGGGTGGTGCGGCCATCCTCCGCCGTCGCCCGCTGGGCGGTGGCGGAGGTGCGCCACCAGGCGCCCGGCGAGATCGTCGCCGACGTGGCCCTGTTCGACGAGGATGGCCGCACCACGGCGCAGCTGCTGGGCGTGTCGCTGCGCCGCGCGGGCGCGCGGGCGCGCAGCGCGCCCGCGGCGCGTCCCCCAGCGGCAGCGGCAGCCCCGGCATCGGCCCCTGCGCTCCCGCGCGAGACCGTGCGGCACGAGGTGGAGCGGCAGGTCCGCCTCGCGCTCGGCCTCCGGCCCGGTGCGGCCGTGGACCGGCCCCTGCACGAGCTCGGGCTCGACTCCTACAACGCCGTGGAGCTGCGCGACGGGCTCGCAGCCGCCCTGGGCCTGGAGCTACCGGCCTCGCTGGCCTACGACCACGGCACCGTGAGCGCCATCGCGGAGTTCGTGGAACAGCGCACGGCGTCCGCCGCGCCGCCGCAGGCGCCTACCGCACCTCCGCCCCCCGCGCCCGCCGAGCCGCAGCCCGCGCTGCGGCGCTCCTCGCGCCCAAGGGCGGGCACGGTGGAGGTGGCCATCGTGGGCCTCGCTGGCCGGTACCCCGGCGCGCGCGACGTGGGGCAGCTGTGGGACGTGCTGGTGCAGGGGCATGACTGCATCACCGAGATCCCGGCCAGTCGCTGGTCCGCCGAGCGCTGGTTCGACGCCGATCGCGCCGGGGAGGGCACCAGCTACAGCCGCTGGGGCGGCTTCGTCGACGACGTGGACGCCTTCGATCCGCTGTTCTTCAACATCTCACCGCGCCAAGCCGAGGTGATGGATCCTCAGGAGCGCCTGTTCCTGCAGACCGCCTGGGAGGCGCTCGAGGACGCCGGCCACACGCCCGAGGGCTTGTGGCGCGCCGGGCTCTCGCCCGAGGAAGCCGCCGTCTACGTCGGCGTGATGTGGAGCACCTCCCAGCTCAACGGCGCCGAGACGCGGCTCGGCCGCGCGGCGCTGCCCTTCTCGTCGTACTGGGGCGTGGCCAACCGCGTGTCCTACGTGCTCGACTTCCAGGGGCCCAGCATGGCGGTGGACACCGCCTGCTCGTCGTCGCTCACGGCGCTGCACCTGGCCACCGAGGCCATCACCGCGGGCAGCTGCCGGCTGGCGCTGGTGGGGGGCGTGAACCTGTCGCTGCACCCCTACAAGTACGCTGTGCTCAGCCAGGGGCGCTTCCTGTCCACCGACGGCCGCTGCCGCAGCTTCGGCGAGGGTGGCGACGGCTACGTGCCCGGCGAGGGCATCGGCGCGGTGGTGCTGCGCCCCCTGGCCGACGCGCTTGCCGACGGCGACCAGATCTACGGCGTCGTGCGGGGCACCGCCGTCAACCATGGCGGTCGAGCCAGCGCCTTCACCGTGCCCAGCGCGCGGTCCCAGGCCCAGCTGATCCGGCGGTCGCTGCAGCGGGCCGAGCTGCAGCCCAGCGACCTCGACTACGTGGAGGCCCACGGCACGGGCACCGCACTCGGCGATCCCATCGAGATCGCCGCGCTGAGTCAGGCCCTCGGTCCCGCCTCGGGGGAGCGCTGGCCCATCGGCTCCGTCAAGTCCAACATCGGCCACCTCGAGGCGGCGGCGGGCATCGCGGGGCTCACCAAGGTGCTGCTGCAGATGCGCCACCGCACCCTGGCGCCGTCGCTGCACGCCGCGGCCCCCAACCCCCACATCGACTTCGACGCCGCTCCCGTGCAGGTGGTGTCCGAGGCGACCCCCTGGCAGCCGCGCGGCGACGCCCCGCTGCGCGCCGCCATCAGCTCCTTCGGGGCCGGCGGCTCCAATGCCCACGCCGTGGTGGAGGAGGGGCCCCACAGGCCCTCCGCCGCCGTCGCCTCCGAGCGGGATCTGGTGGTGCTCTCGGCCCGAGACGCCGAGCGCCTGCGCGCCTACGCCGAGCGCTTCGTCGCGCTCCTGCAGCAGCCGGAGCCCCCGCCGCTACGTGATCTCGCGCACACCTCGCGCGTGGGGCGGGTGGCGCTGTCGCACCGCCTGGCGGTGGTGGCGTCCAGCTCCGAGCAGCTGCGTGAGCGGCTGGCGGCGTTCGTGGCGGACGGCGCTGCCGAGGGCCTCGTCGCCGGAGCGGCGGGGGCGCTGCCCCTGTCCACCGAGGTCGACGAGGACCGCGCCTTCCTGCGGTCGCTGGTGGCGGCCGGTCAGCTCCAGCGCATCGGCCAGCTCTGGGTGGCCGGGGCGCAGCTGCACTGGGAGGCGCTGCTGGATCCCGCAGGCCGCAGGCGGGTGGGGCTGCCCACCTATCCCTTCGCCCAGGAGCGCTACTGGCTGTCTGGGATTCCGGAGTCTGGCGCGACTCCGTCGCCGCCGACGCCCGAGGTGCCCGCCGGCGCCGACGTGCCCTGCTTCGCCCCTCGCTGGCGGCTCGCCCCGCTGCCCCAGGCCGAGGCCCTCGATCTGAGCCATGCCGTGGTCTGGGTGCCGCGCGGAGCCAGCGAGCAGCAGCGCGGCGAGGTCGCGCGGTGGCTGGGGGTCGGGCGGGTGGTGGAGGCCACGCCGGAGGCGGTCGATGCGCTGCCACCGGGCGAGCTCGTGCTCCTCGATGCCTGCGATCTGGTGGCCCATGTGCCCGGCTTCGACGCCGATCGGGTGGAAGCACTGCAGCAGGTGCTGGAGCGGTCCAGCGTGATCTGGCTGCACCTCACCCCCGATCTGCGCGCGGGTACCTCGATGGCCGGCGCCACCATGCAGGGGCTGGCGCGGGCGCTGAACGCCGAGGCGCGGGCGCTGTCCGTGCGCACGGTGGACCTCGACGAGGCGGCGCGTGCTCCCCAGGTGCTGCAGCGCATCGTGCGCGAGGAGATCGCCCACGTGCGGGATGGCGGACCCGTGCGCGTGGCGTATCGAGGCTCCACCCGGAGCACCGTGCACCTCGCCCCCGTCGCCCCCGTTGCAGGGGGGGTGGTGGTGGACCCCGCTCGCGCCTACGTCGTCACCGGAGGTACCCGTGGCCTCGGGGCGGCCTTCGCTCGTGATCTGGTGCGCCGCGGCGCCCGCCGGCTGGCTATCCTGGGGGCCCGGGCCCTGCCCGAGCGATCCACCTGGCCCGCCGTGAGCCAGAGCCCCGGGGCCGACGGCGACAAGGTCCGCCACCTGCTCGCCCTCGAGGCCGAGGGGGTGGAGCTGCGGCTGTACACCGGGTCGCTTGTCGACGAGGGCCTGCAGCCCTTCCTGCAGGAGGTCCGGACCCAGCTCGGTCCCCTCGGCGGGGTGCTGCACTGCGCCGGCGTGACCTCGTCGGAGAGTCCGGCCTTCCTGCGCAAGACCGCTGCGGGACTCGCCGCCGTCTCCGAGCCCAAGGTGGCGGGCACCCTGGCGCTCGCCCGGGCGCTGCGCGCCGATCAGCCCGACTTCGTGGTGCTCTTCTCCTCCGTCAGCGCCACGGCCCCGTCCCTGGCGGTGGGGCTGTCGGACTACGCCGCGTGCAACGGCTTCCTCGACCGCTTCGCCGAGCACATGCACGCGCGCTCCCGCACGGCCTTCCGCTCCGTCGCCTGGCCGTCGTTCCACGACGAGGGCTTCGGTGCCGTCACCACCGAGGCCTACCGCGCCTCGGGGCTCGACACCCTGGGGGTGGACCAGGGCGTGGCGGTGCTCGATCGGGTGCTCACCCTCGCAGACGAGCCCGTGGTGCTGGTGTGCCCGCTCACCCGCTCGGTGGATCCCGACACCTGGCTGCGTGCGCCGGTGGCCCGCGAGACCCGCTCCGTCTCGACGCCTGCTCCTGCTCGGGCTCCCTCCTCGTCCACGGACGCGCGCCAGCGTGCCTCGAGCGCCCTCATGGAGATCTTCAGCGCCGAGCTGAAGCTGCAGCCCGAGCGTCTGCGCACCGACGTGCCCCTCGACACCTTCGGTGCGGACTCGGTGCTCATCGCCTCGGCGGTGCGCCGCATCGAGCAGCTCGTGGGCGGGGCCTTCGATCCGTCGGCGGTGCTCTCGCACGACACCCTGGACGCCCTGTCGGACTACCTCGTCGCCCACCATGGCGAGGCCTTCCAGTCGCCGTCGGACGCCCCGGAGCCGTCGCCTCCGGCCGAGCCCGCCGCCACAGCCGAGCAAGTGGCTGTGCCCATGTGCAACGGCGTGGGCTCGGCGGTGCCCTCCCACGAGCCCGTGGCCTGCGCCATCGTCGGGGTGGACTGCCGCTTCCCCGGTGGGGGCGGCGTCGACGCGTTCTGGGGGCTCCTCGAGCAGGGTCGGTGTGCCGTGCGCGAGGTGCCCTCCGATCGCTGGAGTGCCGATGCCTACTACGCTCCCGAGCCAGCCGCTGGCCGGACCACGAGCAAGTGGGGCGGCTTCCTAGAGGCGTTCGAGGCCTTCGACGCCGACTACTTCGGGGTGTCCGACGCCCTCGCCATGCAGATGGACCCCCTGCAGCGGCTCATGCTCACCACCGCACTCGGGGCCACGCTCTCGGCGGGCTACTCGCGCGAGGAGCTGCACGGTCAGCGGGTCGGCGTCTACGTCGGCAGCCGGTCCTCCACCTATGCCGGGCGCATCGCCACGCCCGATCGGCACACCATCGTCGGGGTCGGGCAGAACTTCATCGCCGCGCGGATCTCCGACTTCTTCGACTGGCGGGGCACCAACCTCGTCGTGGACACCGCCTGCTCGTCGTCGCTCGTGAGCCTGCACCTGGCGTGTCAGGCCCTGCGCTCCGGCGAGGTGGACGCAGCCCTGGTGGGCGGGGTGGATCTGCTGCTCGACGAGCGGACGTACCTGACCCTCAGTGCGGCGGGGGCGCTGTCGCCCGATGGGGTGTGTCGGGCCTTCGACCAAGGTGCGAACGGCTTCGTGCCCGGGGAGGGGGCGGGGGCCGTGCTGGTGAAGCGCCTCGACGACGCCCTGCGCGACGGAGACCGCGTGCTGGCGGTGGTGCGCGGCTCCGCCGTCAACAACGACGGCCACACCATGGGGATCACCACCCCCAACATGGAAGCGCAGGTGGACGTGATCCGGTCGGCCCTGCAGGCCGCGAAGGTGAGCGCTGCCGATGTGTCGTACGTGGAGGCCCACGGCACGGGCACCCTCATCGGTGACCCCATCGAGCTGCGCGCCCTGAGCACGGCGTTCCGCGCGCAGACCGATGCCGTGGGCTTCTGTGGCCTCGGCAGCGTGAAGACCAACATCGGGCACCTGCTCTCGGCGGCGGGGATCGCCTCGGTGATCAAGACGGCGCTTGCCCTGGATCGACGCCTGCTTCCGCCTACGTTGAACTGCGCACAGCCAAACCCTCGCTTCGCCTTCGAGGACTCGCCCTTCTACGTGCACCGGGCGCGCCGGCCCTGGCCTGCCTCGCCCGATCGCCCGCGCCGCGCCGGGGTGAGCGCCTTCGGCTTCGGCGGCACCAACTGTCACGTGGTGCTCGAGGGCATGGAGGAGCGCCGCTCCGCCGTCCGCACCCCGCTGCCCGCGCCGCCCCTGCGCACGCGTGGCCCCCTCTTGCCGGCCACCGCGCGCGTCACCGCTCCCTCCTCGGGCGGTCCGTCGCTGCTGGCCCTGGAGCCCCTGGAATGAACGGTCCGCTGCGATTCGATGGCTTTCGGATGCGGGTGCGCTTCGACGACGCCGTGGTGCGGGACCACCGCGTGCACGGGGTGCGCATTCTGCCAGGGGCGACCTACCTCGACGCCCTGCTCCGCGCGGCTGCTGCGGCGGGTCACGATCCGTCCGAGCTGATGGTGGACGACCTGCTGTTCCACCGGCCGGTGGCGCTGGACGTCGCCGGGGCGGAGCGCCGGCTGGTGTTCGAGCCCACCCCCCACGGCGATGCGCTGCGCTTCGAGATCCGCGAGGAGCACGCCGCCGACGCACGGGTGGGGGAGTGCGTGCTGCGGCGCACCGACGGCGTGAAGCCCGCCTCGATGCCCGTCGCGCAGCTGCTCCACGGGGCGGAGCTGCACGAACTGGACGAGATCTACGACGTCACCGAACAGATGGGGATCCGCCATCGCGGCTTCATGCGCCTCGTGGGCCAGGTGGCGCGACTGGGCGACGACGTGCTGGTCCGCCTGGAGCTTGGTGAGGAGGGACGGGCGCAGTCGCAGGGGTTCCTGATCCACCCCGCGATGCTCGACACCTCTACCTTGCTCCCCTTCGCCTTGAGCGGCGCCACGCCCGGCGCTGCCTACATCCCCCTGTATGTGAAGCGGTTTCGCTGCTGGGGGCCGGCGGGCCGCGTGGTGTACGCCTGGACCCGCGCCCGCGGCGCGGCGGGGACCTCCGATGTGGAGCGCGCGGACCTGCTGCTGATGGACGTTCAGGGGCGTCCGGTGGCCCAGTTCGAGGGGCTCACCATCAAGCGCGTGCGCACCCAGGAGCTGATCCAGCGGCTGGTGGAAGAGCCGGCTGCGGTGGGCGAGCCCGAGGCGATGGATCTGGTCGGCACCCTGGTGGCGATGGTGGCGGACCGCAAGGGGCTGCAGCCCGCGCAGATCGCCACCGACGTGGGCTTCTACGATCTGGGGCTGGACTCCTCGGATCTGCTGGCGCTGGTGCGGGGGCTCGAGGAGCGATCGGGGCAGGAGCTTTTCCCCACGCTGTTGTTCGAGCACCAGACCATCGACGCCCTCGCAGCGTTCCTTCGCGCGGAGGTGCCGGCGCTGACGGCGGCCACACCGGAAGGCCCGCAGCCGAAGGCGAGGGCCCAAGGGAATCGTAGCGCGACGGAGTCGCGCGGGATTCCGACCCGTGCTCCCGCCGAGGCGGCGGTCGAGCCCCACGACGCTGTGCGGATGGAGCTTCGTTGGACGCCGGTGCAGGCGACGCCGAGCCCGGCGCAGACCCGTTGGATCACCGGGCCGGATCGACTGGACGATGCTGCGGTGGACGCCTTCGTGGCGCGGACCCTGGCGGAGTCGGAGCAGCAGCTGTGGGCGTTGCGCCCGGCACAGGGAGCCACGGAGCTGCTCGCGGTGCTGGCTCCGTTTCGAGCGCTGGTGCGCGGGCTGCACCGCTCCCCGGCGGCACGAGCGGCGGGGGTGCACCTGGCAGCGGTGGTGCCCGACGTGGGGGAGGGTCCGCTGTGGGCGGCTGCCTTGGGGGGGCTGGCGCGCACCGCCGTGCTGGAGGTGCCTCACATCGCGGTCGGCAGCGTGCTTGCGCCTGCGGACGTGCCCCTGGCAACGGTGGCGGCTTGTCGCGGGCATGCCGAGGCGCGCCTGACCTCCACCGGGCTCGAGGTGCGGCGGCTCACCGAGGTCGCGCCTGGGGAGTCGGAGCCGGCCCTGCGGCGTGGGGCCGTGATCCTGATGTCGGGAGGGGCCGGCGGGATCGGGCGGCTGCTGGCTCGGCGCTGGGCTGCCGATCGCGGCGCGCGGCTGGTGCTCGTGGGCCGGCGCCCCCTGGATGCCGACGTGGCGTCGCTGCTCGCCGAGATCGAGGCGCTGGGCGGCGAGGCCGTCTACGTGCCGGCCGACGTGTCGTCCCGCGAGGGAGCACAGCGCGCGGTGGCCGAGGCGCGACAGCACTTCGGGGCGCTGCACGGCGTGGTGCACGCCGCGGGGGTGCTCGCGGACGGGGTCCTCGGCGCACCCAGCGACGACCGGTGGCGGGAGGTGGTGCGGGTCAAGGCCTTCGGGGCCGTGCACCTCGAGGCGGCGGCCGCTGGCCCCGATCTGGAGGTCGTGCTCCTGTTCTCCTCGCTCTCGGCCGCTGTGGGCAACCCCGGGCAGGCCGACTACGCAGCTGCCAACCGGTTCCTCGATGCCTTCGCCGAGTCGCGCCACGCCGCCTGGCGGCGCTCGCAGATCGGACACCGCGTGATCAGCGTGGGCTGGCCGCTGTGGGCCACCGGCGGCATGGGCGTGCCCGAGGAGGTGGCAGGGCCGCTGCGGCGCCAGGGGCTGTGGCCGCTGCCCGACGATGCCGGTGTGGCGCTGGTGGAGGAGGCGCTGTCGCAGTCGCGGCCCCACTGGGCAGTGGCCTGGGGCCACGTCGAACAGCTGCGAGGACGGCTCGCGCCCCCCGTCGCGGTCGCCGACGAGGGTGGCTTGCAGGTGGCCGTGGTGGGGATCGCCGCGCGCTACCCCGATGCCCCCGATCTCGACGCCCTGTGGCGCAACCTGCTCGACGGACACGACGCGATCACCGAGGTGCCCCCCGAGCGCTGGGACGCTGCCGCCCTGGGTGCGGGCGAGCAGGCCACCTGCCGCCACGGCGGCTTCCTGCAGGGCGTCGACCAGTTCGATCCGCTGTTCTTCCGGATCCCACCGGCGCAGGCGGCGCAGATGGATCCGCAGGAGCGGCTGTTCCTGGAGTCGGCCTACCGGGCCGTCGAGCACGCGGGCTACCGTCCCGCCGAGCTGGCGGGGCCCGACAACCGGGTGGGCGTCTTCGTGGGCGTGATGTGGTCGGACTACCGGCTGCTGGGCGTGGAGCACTCGCGGGAGGGGGCGCGCACGTCGTCGGCGTCGCTGCTGTCGTCCACCGCCAACCGGGTGTCGCACCACTTCGACTTCGTCGGCCCCAGCATGGCCATCGACACTGCCTGCTCCTCGTCCCTCACGGCGATCCACCTCGCCTGCCGCAGCCTGGCGTCGGGCGAGTGCGATGCGGCGCTGGCCGGTGGGGTGAACCTGGTGCTGCACCCCGACAAGTACGTGTTCCTGCGCCAGCTCGGCATGACGTCGGAGTCCGGTCGTTGCCGCTCCTTCGGCGAGGGAGCGGACGGCTACGTGCCCGGCGAGGGCGTGGGCACGCTGCTGCTCAAGCCCCTGCAGCGGGCGCTGGCCGACGGCGACACGGTCTACGCCGTCATCCGCGGCAGCGCCATCAACCACGGCGGCCGCACCGCTGGCTACACCGTGCCCCATCCTGCGTCTCAGGCCGATGCCATCCGGCGTGCCCTGGACGAGGCGGGGCTGTGTGAGGAGTCCCTCGACTACGTGGAGGCCCACGGCACGGGCACCGCACTCGGTGACCCCATCGAGGTGCAGGGCCTGCTCGGTGCGCTGCAGGGACGGTCGCGGCCTTGCGCGCTGGGCTCCGTCAAGTCGAACCTGGGGCACCTCGAGGCGGCGGCGGGGGTGGCGGCCGTCACCCGGGCGGTGCTGCAGATGCACCACGGCCAGCTGGTGCCCACGCTGCACTCCGACCGCACGAACCCGCGGATCGACTTCGCGGCGACGCCCTTCTACCTGCCGCAACAGCCCGCTCCCTGGCCGACCCAGGCCGGCGCGCCGCGTCGAGCGGGGGTGAGCGGCTTCGGAGCGGGCGGAGCCAACGCCCACGTGGTGCTGGAGCAGCCGCCCCCACAGCCAGCCGTCGCGTCGACGGGTGCGGCGGAGGTGGTGGTGCTGTCGGCCCAGACGGAGGCGGGACTTCGCCGCTATGCCGCCGAGATGGCCCAGGCGCTGTCGGACTCCGTGGCCACGCTGTCGGAGGTGGCGCGCACGCTGCAGGTGGGACGTCCCGCCCTGCGGGTGAGGCTGGCCTTCGTGGCGCGGGATCGGGCCGAGATGGTGCGCCGCCTGACGGACTTCGGCGAGGGTGGGGGAGAGGTGCACCTGGGCACGGAGGCGTCGGGCGACTCCCGCGGCCGCGTGCGGCCCCACGCCGCGGGAGACCTCGAGGGTGTGGCCGCCCAGTGGGCGCAGGGGGCGGAGGTGGACTGGCGCGCCCTGTTCGGTCCGCCGCCGCGGCGGGTGGGCCTGCCCGGCCCGCCGCTTCAGCGCAGGCGCTGCTGGATCGACCTGGGCGATGCCTCGGCCGAGGGGCTGCTCGACGACGCGCTGGATCGGTTCGAGGACGACCTCGGAGCCCCCGTGCCCGCCCTGGAGGCCCACGCCGAGGCGCTGGCGCGCCATGCCGCCGAGTGCCTGGCCACCACGCTCGCATCGATGGGGTGGGGCGTTGTCGATCCGCCCCTGTCGCTGGCTGCCCTGCAGGCGTCGCTGCGCATCGACGGGCGCTTCGAGCGCCTGTTCGCCGGCTGCGTGCAGATGCTGGTGCGCCATGGGCTGGCGCGGCGCGCGGCGGGGGGCGTGCAGCTCCTCGAGGCGCCCGCCCAGGGGGAGCTGGGCTCGCTGTCGTCGGATCCGGAGGTGGCGCCCTACCTGGCGCTGCTCGACGTGGCGTTGGCGGCGTTTCCCGAGGTGCTGCGCGGCCAGCGGCCCGCCACCGAGGTGCTGTTCCCCGAGGGTAGCTTCGAGCTGACGGGGGCGATCTACCGCGGCAACCGGGCGTACGACTTCTTCAGCGAGCTGGCGGCTCGCTTCTGTGGCGCGCTGGCGGCCGCGCACCGGCAGCGCGGCGGCAAGGTGCTGCGCGTGCTGGAGGTGGGGGCGGGCACCGGGGGCACCACCGCGCGCCTCCTCGAGGTGCTCGCCGCCGCCGAGCTGCCCGTGCAGTACACCTTCAGCGACGTGGGTGCCGGCTTCCTGGCCCATGGGCGGGCCACCTTCGGCGAGCGCTATCCGTTCGTGCGCTTCACCCGCTTCGACGTGGGCGAGGATCCGGTGCGTCAGGGGCTGCCTCCACACGGCTTCGACCTGGTGTTCGCCGCCCACGCGCTGCACGCTGCCCCCGACGTGGACGTGGCGCTGCGGAACGTGCGGCGGCTGCTGGCGCCGGGCGGCGTGCTGCTGGCCACGGAGTCGGTGGTGGATCCGGAGGTGCTGGCGCTCACCTTCGGCTTGCTCGACGGCTGGCACCACTACACCGATCCCGAGCGGCGGCTTGCTCACAGTCCGCTGCTGTCGGTGCAGGGCTGGCAGCAGGCCACGGCGCGCACGGGCTTCACGGCGTTCGGTGCCTATGGGCTGGGTCTGTCCGAGGATCCGCACCCCTCGCAGCGGCTGATCCTGGCCACTGTGGATCCCGCTGTGGTGGACGTCGCCGCGTCGGCTCCTGTGGCGGCGCCCGTAGCCCTACAGGCGCAGGTGCAGGCCCTGGTGGCCAGCGCCATGGGGGCAGACCCCGGCGAGCTCGATCCGGCGCGCTCCTTCGCCGACTACGGCGTGGACTCGCTGATGGCCGCCACCATCGTGAAGCAGGTCAACGAAGCGCTGGGCCTACAGCTCAAGCCGATGGTGCTCTTCGATCATCCCTCGGTGCGCGCCCTGGCGACCCACCTGGAGGGAGCCACTCCGGAAGGCCCGCAGCCGAAGGCGAGGGACCAAGGCCGCGCGCCTGCGGTGGCGGCCACCGCGAGCCCCGAGGTGGGGGGCTTCGACATCGCGGTGATCGGGATGGCGGGCCAGTTCCCGGGGGCGGCGGATCTCGATGCGCTGTGGGCCAACCTGTGTGCCGGCCACGACGCGGTGACGACGGTGCCCGCGAGCCGCTGGGACGTCGCGGCGGTGTACCAGCCGGGGCCCGTGGTGCCGGGCCGCACCAACTCCCGCTACGGCGCCTACCTCGAGGACGTGGCGTCCTTCGATCCGCTGTTCTTCGACATGGTGCCGGCCGAGGCCGACTTCATGGATCCGCAGCAGCGCCTGTTCCTGCAGGAGGCCTACAAGGCGCTGCTCGACGCCGCCCTCGACCCCACACAGCTGGCGGGCAGCCGCTGCGGCGTGTTCGCGGGGGCCACCGGCTCCGACTACGCCACCCTGGTGCGGGAGCGCGGCCTCGAGTCGCACCACGCCTTCACCGGCAACTCACCGGCCGTCTTGCCTGCGCGGATCGCCTACCACCTCGATCTGCGCGGCCCCTGCCTGTCGGTGGACACCGCCTGCTCGTCGTCGCTGGTGGCGGTGCACCAAGCCTGCCGCAGCCTGCGCTCGGGGGAGTGCGAGGTGGCGCTGGCGGGCGGCGTGTCGGTGTTCGTCACGCCCGAGTACCACCTGCTGGCCTCGTCGCTGGGCATGCTGTCGCCCGGTGGGCGGTGCCGCGCCTTCGACGAGTCCGCCGACGGCTTCGTGATCGGCGAGGGCGTGGGGGTGGTGGTGCTCAAGCCCCTGCAGCGGGCGCTTGCCGACGGCGACCCCATCCGGGGCGTGATCAAGGGCATCGCCGTGAACCAGGACGGGCGCACCAACGGGATCACCGCCCCCAGCGCGCGGTCGCAGGCGGCGCTCGAGGAGGAGGTGTACCGCACCTTCGATCTCGATCCGGGCACCGTCGGCTACGTGGAGGCCCACGGCACCGGCACCAAGCTGGGGGATCCCATCGAGATGGAGGCGCTGGCCCAGGCGTTCCGCTCGTCGGCGACGGTGCCGCGGCGCGTGGCCGTGGGGTCCGTCAAGAGCAACATCGGCCACACGTCGCATGCGGCGGGAGTGGCGGGGCTCATCAAGGCGATGCTGGTGCTGGAGCACGGCCAGATCCCGCCCTCGCTGCACCTGACGCAGCCGAATCGCCTCATCGACTTCGACGACGGCCCGTTCTTCGTGCCCACGCGGCTCATGCCCTTCGAGGGACCGAGCCCGCGGCGCGCGGCCGTCAGCTCCTTCGGGTTCAGCGGCACCAACTGCCACGCGGTGGTGCAGGCCGCCCCCGGCGTGGCGCCGACGCCCCCTGGGCGCCGACCCGTGCTCGTTCCGCTCTCGGCGCGCACGCCCGCTGCCCTGCAGCGACAGGCGCAGCAGCTGGCCCGGGTGCTGAAGCACCGGCGCCCCAGCCTCGACGACGTGGCGGCCACGCTGCAGCGGGGCCGGCCCGAGCTGCACCCTCGCCTGGCGGTGGTGGCGGAGTCCCTCGAGGACCTGGTGCGCGGGCTCGAGGCGCCCGCTGGGTCGCTGCACGTGGCCCTGGGCGAGGTGCAGCCCGACGACGTGCCGCCTCCGGAGGCGACGGCAGCCGACATCGCCAAGGCGCGCGCCTGGGTGCGGGGAGCGCCGGGCGTGCTCACCGGGGAGCTGCTCGCCTCGGGGCGGCGGATCTCCCTGCCCGCGGATCCCTTCGATCCGCAGCGGTGCTGGGTGGTGGCCCAGTCCGAGCCGCGAGCGACGTCGGAATCCCGCGCGACTTCGTCGCGCTACGATTCCCTTGGGCCCTCGCCTTCGGCTGCGGGCCTTCGGGTGCAGCCCCCGGCCGACCCCGACGAGGGGCTGTCGGTGGTGGTACGGCTCGCAGCCGAGGTGCTGGGCGTCCCCCCCGCCGCGGTGGATCCGCAGGTGCCGGTGGCGGAGCTCGGCCTGGACGAGGTGGGACGGGCCGCCTTGGTGGAGCGCATCGACGAGGCCCTGGGGCTGCAGCACCCGCCCTGGTGGCTCGCAGCGGAGGTGCGGCTGGCCGATCTGGAGCTCGGCGATGCCGCGCCACCGTCCGTGGAGCGCCAGCCGCCGCCCCCGACGGCGCTGCCCGAGGCAGCGGTGCTCGCCCAGCGCGCCGAGGTCTACCTCAAGGAGGTGCTGGCCGCCGAGTGCCGCCTGGCGCCCGATCAGATCCGCACCCGGGTGCCCCTGGCGGACTTCGGCATCGACTCGGTGATGATCAAGAACCTCAACGACAAGCTGGAGGCCGCCATCGGCGGCTTGCCCAAGACGCTGTTCTTCGAGGTGCAGACCATCGCCGAGGTGGCGGAGTACCTGGCGACGCGTCACGCCGCCGATCTGGCGCGCGTCGTGGGCCAGGCGTCTGCTGCCTCCGTGCCCCGGTCGGCACCGGCACCCGTGCCCGCACCCGCCGCCGCTGCACCCCACGACGCCATCGCCATCATCGGCATGGACGGCCGCTACCCCATGGCCGCCGATCACCAGGAGCTGTGGGCCAACCTGGTGGCGGGCAAGGACTGCATCCGCACCGTGCCCCCCGAGCGCTGGGACCACGGGGCCTACGTCAGCGACGATCCCGACGCGCTGGGGCGCACCTACGCACGCTGGGGCGGGTTCATCGACGACGTGGACGCCTTCGATCCGCGCTTCTTCGGCATCACCCCGCGAGATGCCGAGTCCATGGATCCGCAGCAGCGGCTGTTCCTGCAGATCGCCTGGCACACCCTCGAGGACGCTGGCTACACGCCCGAGCGGCTGCGTCGCTCCGCGCGGGCACGCGGGCTGAAGGACGTCGGCGTGTACGCGGGGGTGACCTACGCCGAGTACCAGGCCTTCGTGGGCGTGCCCATCGCCGGGTACTGGGCCGTGCCCAACCGCGTCTCCTACCACCTGGGCTTCGACGGGCCGAGCTTCGCCGTGGACACCGCCTGCTCGGCCTCCCTCACCGCACTCCACCTCGCCGCCGAGGGCCTGCGCACCGGGGCGTGCGCCTATGCCCTGGCGGGAGGCGTGAACGTCTCCATCCATCCCGGGAAGTACCTGCTCCTCGGCTACGGACGCTGGGCCTCCACCGACGGCCGCTGCCGCGCCTTCGGGGCGGGCGGCGACGGCTACGTGCCCGGAGAGGGCGTCGCCACGCTGCTGCTGAAGCCCTTGTCCCACGCGCTGGAAGACGGCGACCGGATCTACGGCGTGATCCGCGGCAGCGGGATCAACCACGGGGGCTTCACCAACGGCTTCACGGTGCCCAACCCGGTGGCCCAGCAGGCGCTGGTGGAGGAGGTGCTCGACACCGCCGGCGTCGATCCCTGCACCATCGACTACGTGGAGGCCCACGGCACGGGCACCTCGCTCGGGGATCCCATCGAGATCGCAGCGCTCACGCACGCGTTTCGGCGCCATACCGACGAGCGCGGTTTCTGCGCCATCGGGTCGCTGAAGTCCAACGTGGGGCACCTCGAGGCGGCAGCGGGCGTGGCGGGCGTGGTGAAGGCGCTGCTGCAGCTGCAGCACGACACCCTGGTGCCCTCGCTGCACGCCTCGCCGCCCAACCCGGCCATCGAGCTGGAGGACAGCCCCTTCGAGGTGGTGCAGACCCTGCGTCCCTTCCCGCGGCCCGTCGATCCGCGGACGGGCGAGACGCGCCCTCGTCGGGTGTCGGTGAGCTCCTTCGGGGCAGGAGGCGGCAACGCCTACCTGGTGCTCGAGGATCCTCCGGACGGCCCGCCCGTCCCGGCGCCCACCGTCTCCGACCACCTGCTCGTGGTCTCCGCCCGCGACGCCGAGCGGCTCGCGGAGCTGGTGCAGCGCTTGGCGACCTTCCTCGAGGGGGAGGTGGGGCGCACCCAGGAGCTGCGCGACGTCGCCTTCACCCTGCAGGTCGGCCGCGAGCCCCTCGAGCATCGGCTGGCGCTGATCGCCTCGACGCCGGAGCAGGCCGTGCGCGCCCTGCGCTCCGGGCCCACCTGGACGGGCGTGGCCCCCACCCACCGCGACATGGACCAGCTCCCCGGAGAGGCGCAGGTCGATCGACAGCGTCTTCTGCAGCTCGCCCAGGCGCAGGATCTGTCGGCGCTGGCCGCCCTGTGGGCGCAGGGCTGGCAGATGGACTGGCTCGTGCTCACGCCGCTGCTCGTCCCCGAGGGGCGTGTCGTCTCGCTGCCTGGCTACCCCTTCGCCCGCGAGCGCTACTGGATCCGGCCCGAGGAGTACGTGCAGGCCAGGCCCAGCCTCGCTGGCCCTCGGGAGCGGGTCGAGGGCGACGAGTTGGGGGTCGAGTCGTCCGTGGCGGTGCCCGAGGACGCCGAGACCTTGGAGCAGGAGGTGGCACAGATCTTCGCCGATCTCGCCAAGCTGCGGGTGGACGAGATCGATCCCGAGGTGGACTTCAGCGTGTTCGGGTTCGACTCGGTGGCGGCGGTGCGCATGCTGAACCGATTGCAGCGGCGCTACGACGTGAAGATCCCCGCTGCCACCATCCAGGAGCACACCACCATCCGTGGCTTCGTGGAGCACGTGATGGCGTCCGGGTACCTGCGCGGCGAGTCCGGCATGCGCGACCTCGATCCCGTGCTCCGGGAGCCGGCGGTCGAGGTGGAGCCGCTGTCGCTCGACGCACCCCTGCGCGCCGATCGCATCTTCGTCACTGGGGTCACCGGGGTGCTCGGCGGGCGGCTGCTCCACGACCTGCTGGCCGACAGCGACGCGGTCGTCACCTGCTTGGTGCGCGGCACGGACGTGGAGGAGGCCCGGCGCCGCGTCGCCTACTTCCTGCACACCTACGACCCCGAGCATCAGCTGGCGGACGCTCTCCGGCAGCGGGTGTTCGTCGTGCTCGGCGACGTCACTCAGGACGGGCTGGGGCTGTCGCCCGAGGTCTACGACGAGCTGGTGCGGACCACCGACGTCACGCTGCACGTGGCCGGGAAGACCACGCTCGTCACCTTCTACGACGCGCTCGCTCCCATCAACGTCGAGGGCACGCGGCGCATGATCGACTTCGCGCTGCAGACGCCCCAGAAGTACCTGGTCTACGTGTCGAGCTTCTCCGCCCTCGGGGACCGGCTGAACTTCGACAATCCCCCGTTCCGGGAGCGGGATCTGGAGCTGGGTCAGGCCTACGACCACCTGCCCTACCAGCAGACGAAGTACCACGCGGAGAAGCTGATCCGCGCTGCGTCGGCGCAGGGGCTTCTGTGGAACATCTTCCGGCCGGGCAACATCATGGGGTGTGCCGAGACGGGTCGCTATCCCTTCGCCGAGGTCAGCGTGAAGGGGGTGTACTACGACATCTTCAAGACGGCGGTGGAGGCCGGCGTGTCGGGCAACATGCCCGTTCACTGGGACATCTCGCCGGTGGACTACGTGAGCGCCGGCATGCTGCACCTCGCACTGCAGCGACCGAGCTACCGCGAGACCTACCACCTCACCAACCCCGATGTGTGCCGCTACACCGAGGTCGTCGCCCTTGTGCGCGACCATGGCTACGAGGTGACGCTCGTGGACCTGCACGACTTCCACCGCATGATCAGCGCTGGTGCGGTGTACCTGCCCGGCAGCCGCACGCCCTACACCAGCCAGACGCTGGAGATGTTCAAGTACGGCGTCGAGATGTTCGGCATGATCCACTACGAGCAGAGCTCGTACGCGGACTGCACCTACACCCGGAGCCTGCTCGAGCCCGTGGGCATCGTGTGCCCGCCCATCCGACAGCTCGTGCCCACCTACCTCGCTCACTGCATCGAGGTGGGGTACCTGCCGCCGCCCGACCACGACGATGCAGTCGAGGTGGCGGCCCGATGACGCGAGCAGGACAGGCCGTGGTCTTCGCGGGGCAGGGCTGCCAGGTCCGAGGCATGGGTGCGCAGCTGCACGAGGCCTTCGAGGTGGTGCGCTGGGTCTATGCCGAGGCATCGGAGGCCCTCGATCTCGACGTGGCCGAGCTCTGCTTCACCGCCGATCGACGGCTGCACCTCACGGAGTTCACCCAGCCCTGCATCCTCACGACCCAGATCGCGGCGTTCCGCGCAGCGCAGGAGCAGGGCCTTCGTCCGGTGCTGTTCGGAGGCCACTCCCTGGGGGAGTACACCGCCCTGGTGGCGGCGGGGGTGCTCGACTTCGCAGCAGCGGTGCGGATCGTGCGCCAGCGTGGTGCGCTGATGCAGCGGGCAGTCCCCGTGGGGCAGGGCACCATGGCGGCACTCCTCCTCGACGACATCGCGCGCTCCGGTGCGGAGGCGGAGGTGGTGGCCGCGGGCGCCCAGGTGGCCAACGTCAACTCCCCGTCGCAGCTGGTGATCAGCGGCACCACGGACAGCGTGGAGGCGGCCCGGCTTCGCCTGGCTCGGGCGCTTCCGGATCTGACCTTCGTGCCCCTGCAGGTCAGCGCTCCGTTCCACTCGGATCTGATGAAGGGGATCGAGGGGCCCTTCCGAGCTGTGCTCGAGGAGGAGGCGGCGGCCTTCGAGCGGGGCGGGGCGGCTGTGGTGACGTCGAACTACACGGGGGGCTTCCATGCTCCCGACACGCTGCTGGACCACCTCGTGGCTCAGATCTCGGCGCCGGTGCGGTGGCTCGACAACATGGCCGCCCTGGGGCGTGGTGCGCGGCGGGTGGTGGAGGTGGGGCCTCGACCCGTGCTGACCAAGCTCTTCGCAGCGGTGGGCACCGAGGTCCACATGGTGGGCTCGCCCGACGACGTGGTGGCGCTGCGCCGCCGGCCGGGGGCCACGCTGGGAGATCCCAGCTTCCTGACGGACCACGGTGCACAGCTCGCCTATGTCATCGGGGGCCTGGGTTGGGGGGTGGGAACGGCCGAGCTGGTGCAGCGGGCGGCGTCGCGGGGTGTGCTGGCGTTCCTGGGCACCGACGGCGTGTCCGAGGCTGCGGTGCACACGGCCGTGGCCCAGCTGCAGGGAGCCTTGTCCCAGGGCGCGCCTTGGGGCGTGAGCGTGCGCTGGCGGGCGGACGCGCCGGAGCAGGCCGATGCCCTGCTGGAGAAGGTGGTGGCCACGGGGGTGCGGCACGTGGAGGTGTCGGGGTATCCGGGGCTCACCCAGGCGCTGGTGCGCGCGCGGCTCTGTGGGGCCCGCCTCGACGGGCAGGGGCGTGTGCGGCCGGGATGTCGCCTGCTGGCCAAGGTGCCGCGCGAGGATCTGGCGAGTCGATTCCTGGGCTCACCTCCGGAGCGCCTCGTGGCCGCGCTGCGCGCCCAGGGGCTGCTCACCCCCGCCGAAGCGGCGCTGGCGCCTCGGCTCGCCATGGCCGACGACGTGTGCGCCGAAGCCGACGGGGGCGGACACCGGCTCGGTGCCTCGCCGTTCACGCTGCTCCCGGCCGTGCTGTACGCCCGTGAGGCGGCGGTGGCCGAGCACGGCTACGCCGTGCGGGTGGGTGCCGCCGGGGGGCTGGGAGATCCGCGCGCCGTGGCGGGCGCCTTCGCCATGGGGGCCGACTTCGTGCTCACCGGCTCCGTGCATACCTGCTCCCCGCAGTCCGCCTTCGGCGAGCGGGTACAGGACAGGCTCGCCGCCGCGGTGGTGTCCGACTTCGCTCCGGCGCCCACGGTGGCGGGGCCGCACTCGGAGCCGCAGCTGTTCCTGAAGCGCGGATCGCTGTTCGTGGCCCGTAGCCACGCGATGCACAGGGAGCTGGGAGCGGACGGGGCGGAGGCCTTCCAGCGCTATCTGGACGAGGCGCTGCAGCGCGCTCGCGCCACGGTGCCCGACGACGAGGTGGACGTGGCCATCCGCTGCGGCTCGGCGCTCGGAGCCTTCAACCGGGCCGTTCAGGGCACCCCGCTTCAGTCCTGGCAGGCCCGCGACGCCGAGGCCATCGCCTGGTTCTTGATGGACGGGGCCGCCCAGATCCTTCAGGGCAGGGTGGAGGGCCAGACGATGGGCTGATCGGGGGCGATGGCCGAGGCCTCTTCCGCCACGGGTCGCAGCGTCTCCCACAGCGACAGGGCCGGCTCGCCAGGATCCAGCCGATCGAACAGATCCGTGGTCTCCAGCGGATCGATGTTGCGGTCGTACAGCTTGACCGTGCCGTTCCAGTTGTAGGTGAGCTTGAACCCGTTCTGCTGCACCGACTGGCCCGTGCCCAGCCGGGCGATGGACCAGGTGAAGCGGGGCCGGTCCGTGGTGTCGGCCGTGCCCAGGGGCACCCCCGTCATGTGCTCCGGTACGGGCAGATCCCACAAGTGCAGCAGGGTGGGGGCCAGGTCGATGCTGGAGGTGGGGGCAGGGTAGGCCTGGGTCACGATGTTCTTGGACCACAGCAGCGCCACGGCGTCGGTCTCTTCGCCGTGGTGGGTGTAGGCGTGGGTGTGGAAGCCGTGCTCCCAGAAGGCCTCTCCGTGGTCCGTCCACACCATGAGCATCGCGTCGTCGAGCAGGTCGGCGCCTTCCAGGTCCTGGAAGATCGAGAAGATCTGGTCGTCGAGGTAGCGCATCTCGGCCCGGTAGCGGGTGCGCAGGTGCTGCTCGAGGAGCTGTTGCTCCTCTGGGGAGAGGCTGCGGTACAGGTCGCGCTGATCGTAGTGTTCGGTGCGGACGTTCAGATCGTAGGGCACGTCGGGCAGCTGGTCGGTCTCGTCGAGGTAGCGCTCTGGCGGGGCGTAGGGCGCGTGGGGCTCCACCAGGTGGATGTGTAGGAACCAGCGGTCGGCCACGCCTCGGGCGATGGCCCGCTCGAGCTGGGTGCGCCCCTCGGCGAAGGTGCTCTCGGCGGTGCCCACGTAGGGGTGGAAGGCCTCGTGGTAGCCCTGGGTGTTGCCCCACTCCTGCGACAGCCAGCCGTTGGTGCTCACCAGGATGTTGTAGAAGCCGTGGTCGCGCAGGCTGGTGGCGAGGAACGGCGTGCCCTCCGGCCAGCGGTCGCGGGCGGGCTTGCGCAGGGCCGGGCCCATGCCCGCCTCCACGTTGTAGCGGCCCGCCAGGGTGCAGCTGGTGGAGGCGAAGGTCCAGTTCGAGCACTGCACGAAGTCGTCCAGCGCCATGCCGCTGTCGGCGAGGTACGTCAGGAACGGGGTGACCTCGTGGTCTCCGTAGCGGTCGAGGTGGTCCTTGCGGAACGTGTCGATGGAGATCATGATCAGGTTGCGCGGCACCCACCCGCGGAACTGGGGAACGGTGTCGGTGGGCACCGTGCCGTAGTCGGGGTCGGCAGGGCGCTCGGGCGGTGTGGGTCGGCACCCGAGCAGCAGTCCGCACATCAGCGCCGTCGATGAGGTTCTCACCCTAGAACTCATAGCGCACACCGCCCCGGATCCGAAAGGGCGGTTCCGCCAGTGCCTGCGCGGCGGGCAGCATCACGGTGGCCTCCAGCGGCACGAAGCCCACGCCTTGCGCGTTGCGGACCACCGACACGCCCAGATCGATCCACAGCTGCTGACGGGAGATGGGCACCCGCTGCGATGCGTTGACCGCCGCCAGCCACACCGGTCGCAGCCACGGCGCGTCGTCCACGGCCGTGCCCGCCGCCAGCCCGGCGTCGATCCCGCTGCGCCAGCCGAGCTGTCCGTGCAGCCGCAGCGCCAATGGATCGGTGGGCAGCGACCAGGCGCCGAGCAGATCCAGCTGGTGTCGCCGCAGGGGGTCCAGGAACCCCGGCACCCAGGGGGCTCGCGGATCGAGGGCCAGCGGATCTCGCGCACCCAGCGTGCCCGCGTACCGCACGGTCCCCTCCGTGCGGTTGCTGAGGGCCTTCGCCAGATCGATCTGCAGCCGCACCAGCGTGCGCTCGACGTTCGGGGTGTCCGGAAGGCCCGCAGCCGAAGGCGAGGGCCCAAGGGAATCGTAGCGCGACGGAGTCGCGCGGGATTCCGGGACCGGCATGGTGTCGGTGATCAGGGGTGAGGCCACGAACGGCAGCCGCTCGTGGGTGACCGCCGTGCTCAGCCCCGCGACGAGATCGCCACCCAGATCCTGCTGCACCTGGGCGTCGGCCGACCAGCGATCGGGGGCGGCCAGCGTGCTCAGCGCCTCGGGGACGGCCAGCTCGGGCTGCACCTGGCG